>SVFN01000023.1 GCA_015056815.1 Lachnospiraceae bacterium
GTATTCAATTGTCAAGGAACAAATATTTAGTAGCCAGTTGGGAGGTTATAACCCGACTTTTGGCGACCTAATCATAAAATTATATTTGCAAAACTATTATTATCACGAATATGATAAGGATATTGAAAACATTTTGAAGAGATATAAAGAGAATCATTATTATGTTGCCATTGCATATTATATTATTTCATGGAAATATCATAGAGTAGACGAAACGAAAGAGAGATACTGGTTAGAAGAATCTATAAAAATGGATCCCGGAATGGTAAATCCATATATTCAAATCGGACAAAATTACTATGAAAAAGAGCAGTTTGAAAAGGCAAAAAAGTATTATTCAGTTGCTGTGAGAAATGTGAAAAGTACAGAGTTTTCAGAATATGATGCAATTGATCCAAAAGCATTTATTGATGAACATATTACAGGAATTAAATTATCTAAATATAATTATGATCATTTGCAAACGACAATTAAAAAACTTGATTTTATTGGTTAAGAGTGTTTTTGGCAAGCCCTTTTTGAAAAGGACGGGGAGCTTGGGGAGCTTGACACCACCCTACTTTTAAACGGGAAATACCATGTCCGCCTGATTGCGGAAGATCAGGGCGGAAACCGCGTATCCATGGAAACTACGTATACAATACCGTGGAAGGCGGACAGAAGGCAGGTGCCATGCATATCGGCTTCACGGATCTGGAGACAAAGTTCAAAGGAACGAAGGTAACACGTAAACCGCATCTATGACAGCCGCAATAAGACGAAGGGAGAGAGCGGCACTGGCAGGAGTATCGGCATGCAGGGCATGAGGATGTCTGAAAGCCATGCCCTTTGTGTAATAAAAGAAAAGGTAGTAATTTTATTTGCTATCAGCGATATCATGGACATTTGTAAGGCGATTTGTAGATTCATAACTCTTCCTCCTTGGTATAATTTCACGGGAGCGCAGGTTTGATGTTAAGTTCACGGATTCATGTGATAATAATCTGATAACTTAACATATGTCAATGTTCATACGATAATATAGTGATATTATTTCTTTCAGGAGGTGACATCATGAAGGAAAATGATATCAAAAATGCGGGAAAAGCAATAACGATTACTACTGTATTAACTCTGTTTATAGCCACTTTTGAGATGGTGAATGCGCTTGGTTTTTATAAGCAGGGAATGAATCTGCTTGACATAGCAAGCTATGTACAGGCTAATAAGTGGATTTTTGCTTTTATATTTATATTTGGTAATCTTGTATTATTTCCGGGTGCATGGTTTCTTTATAAGGCCAATGGAATCAGTCTTAAGAAAGAGATTTTTGAAAGAGAGAATCTTGGAGGAGATATTTTTTGGGGGATTATACTCGCAACTATCGCCGGTTTATTCTCTCTTTTGTGGGTGCCTGTTTATAAGGGCTGTACAGAACTTGCTTTTGTGGAAGATGGAAGGATGGGAGTGGGTGTAACCATTCTCTATGTCATCTCGCTGGTCTTTGTGAGCGGTATTTTCAAGGAAATTTACTACAGGGGATTTGCAACAAGATTTTGCGGGCCGATATTTGGAGAGGTGACAGCACTTCTTCTTTTTAATATGCTTTTTGCTCTTCTTGACTGGTATAATTTTGGATATTCCTTTGTGCTTGGACTTGTATGTATCTTTGGATATCAGAAGCGGAAACGCATGGTAGTTCCGATGATTATACATGGTGGAACAAATCTGATCAGCATTATATACATTATTGTTATGGGCGGTTATTAAAGGGGGATTTTTATGAATAAAGATTATTTTGTAAAGCAACTGATGGTATTTGCGTTAAAATATGGTGTTCATGTAAGTGAAGAATTGGTTGGCGAAATTGTAAATCTTGCCAGCTTCCGTGTGGTGAAAAAAGGCGAGCTTCTTGCATCAATCGGAGATGACACTACATACGCAGGGCTGACAATATCCGGATTGGCACGTGCTTACTACATCGATGATGATGGAAATGATATCACAAGAGGCTTCGCTTCGGAAGGAACAATGTTTATGGACGAAGGTTTTTTTGGATATACTGAGAGAATCTGTATGTGGGAAGTGCTTGAAGAAACCACCGTCATGATATGCAATACGGCAGCTATACGAAAGATGATTAGAGAAAATGTTGCGTTCAAGGATATATGGATTCAGCTTTTGGAAAGTGGCATGAGGTATAAGATATACAGAGAGAATGGCTTCCTTGTTGAAAATGCAACAGAGAGATATATTCATTTCAAAAAACTCTATCCTGAAATTAGTAAGAGAGTACCTCAAAGACATATAGCAACATATCTGGGAATCACACCCGAATCACTTAGCAGGATCAGAAGTGCGATGAAGGAAGAGTGAAGTTTGGTGTACATATCCTTAGGTTACATCCGAAGTGCTGCATACAAAAGAAAACGTTTGTAACACTCCGGATAAACCGTGTCCTGTTATAAAATCCCGGTCAGGCGTCTGCGGATCTGAGGCGCGATCACCATGGCGAGTATCATTTTGATCACATCCCCGATGATGAACGGGAAGACGCAGACTGCCAGCGCACCGAGTATGGTGTAACCATCTGTCAGAACCAGAAACCACGCTGTACCGAATGCATAGCAGACAGCTGTACCAAGAAGCATTCCGGACAGATGCAGCCACAGCTTATCCGGCCATTTCTCAAGGAAGAGACCGGCGATCAGCGCCATGAATATAAAACCGATGATATATCCTCCGGTCACACCGAATAGTTTCTGGGGTCCGCCCTGCATACCGGAAAAAACAGGAAGTCCGATCAGACCGATCAACATATAGACAAGGTAGCTGATGGTGCCTTTTTTCGTTCCCAGAAGATAAAGAGAAAAATAGATTGCCAGATTGGTCAGAGAGATGGGAACCGGACCAATGGGCAGGCTGATGGGGCCTAATATACAAAGCACTGCCGCCATCAGTGCGATCTGTGCCAGATCTTTTGTCTGAAACTGCTTTAACGCAGTTGTCTTTTTGTCTATTGCATTCATTTGAAATACCTCCGTATATGTGAATATAGTAACAAAATATTGTTTCCGCACGGTGCATGTACTAGGATACTCGTTTTTATTTCTTTTGTCAACCACAAAAATATATTTAGTTGACAAATGGAAGGGGAAGAGGATATAATACAGGACGGAAAAAATGGCGTTATTATCCACAGTTGTTTGGCCTGTGAAAGTAACGGATTTTGCCATTTAAAATCGCTTCGCGATGGGCAAAATCCAATAACAGAGATGGTTTATCGAGCCGTAAATGCGCATTTCGGCTGTGAATGGTAACAAAATGGCTGCATAAGCCTGAATGAAAAACAAGAAGGAAAAGGATGTGATAGGATGAACATGCTAAAACTTGCTCAGGAGATCATAGAGGGAAGGAGGATCACCCGCGAGGACGATCTGTCCATGTTTCTGACCTGCGATCTGGAGGAGCTTTGCGAAGGAGCAGACAGAATACGGAAACATTTCATAGGGGACAGAGTAGATCTGTGCTCCATCATCAATGCGCGAAGCGGACGGTGTCCGGAGGACTGCAAATACTGTGCCCAGTCTGCCCACCATGCTACAGAGTGTGAGGTCTATGATTTCCTGCCGGAAGAAAAAATCTTAGAAGCATGTAAGATGAATGAAAGAGAAGGCGTTGATCGTTTTTCAATTGTCACTTCCGGAAGGGCATTAAGTGGGGAGGAATTTGAAAAAGCGATCCATGCGTATGAGACTATGCGGAAGGAATGTAAGATCGCTCTGTGTGCATCCATGGGATTTTTAGATGCCGAAAAGCTGCACAGACTGCACGAGGCGGGAGTGACGAGTTATCACCATAACATCGAAACGTCGAGAGCGAATTTTCCGAATATCTGCACGACGCATACCTATGAGCAGAAATTAGAAACCCTGCGGCTCGTGAAGAAAGAAGGAATGTGTGCCTGCAGTGGCGGTATCATCGGAATGGGGGAGAGCTTTGAGGACAGACTGGATATGGCGGTAAGTCTCGCAGAATTGGAGATTGATTCGATTCCGTTAAATGTTTTGATGCCGATCAAGGGGACTCCGCTGGAAGACAGAGAACAGCTGAAAGAAGATGAGATCCTACGTACGATCGCCTTTTTCCGTTATATCAATCCGTGCGCCAATATCCGCCTGGCAGCAGGACGCGCACTTTTGACCAATGATGGGGAAACGGCATTCTGCTCCGGAGCGTCGGCCACGATCACGGGCAATATGCTCACGACAGTCGCCTGCGCCACGATCCGCAGTGACAGACAGATGCTCAAAGAGCTTGGACGTAAAGTGGCCGATTTACAGAAAGTCTGAGAGAATATCAGGTACGGTAAAAGCCTCGCAGAGCGGGGATTTTTTTATCCCGGTCATTTGCCGTCCTAAAAGCTGCCCTTAAAAAAATGTAAAAAACAGGTATTGTCCACCTGGGGGGACTATCTTTTTGGAACGGTTTGCATTAGAATAAGTATGATTGCTAAGTAGGCACAAATATGACATGGGACGGGGCAGCTATGGAATGTGCCTGCCGGCAAAAGAAAAAGGAAGAGAAAAAGAAAGAAGGAGACTGGTATGAAGGAACGGGAAGTAAGAAAACGAAAACGCAGTTTTTTGTCATTTTTACTGATCATGGCGATGGTGATTCAGACCCTGTCGCCGATGGCGGTGGAGGCGAAAACGATTGATGCAAAACAGTATGATTCATTGACCTCTTTGATGGGGCAGTCAGTAGATGCGGGAGATGAAATACAGTTTAAGCAGTGCTTTGGGGATGGCATCTATTATTGTGACAGTAACGGGACAGAATTGTACTACGAAGGTTACGTCAATATGGATGAACAAGAATGTACCCATACCGTTTTGAGCTATCAGGATGCCTGTGCGCAAAGCGGCGGGACGGAGTTTCAATTGACAGACAGTACATTCAAGTGCTGGAAAGTTACGGAGGTTTACCTTTCATCCATGTGTGAAAAATTAGTCTTTCGGGCAGTTTCTACGCTGGAGCGAAGTATTACCTATGAATGTGCTGATGCTAATTATCCGGATGATAATCCGGATACATTTATAGTCGGAGTCGGGGTTAGCGGTATTGAACCGGCATATAAATGGGTATATGATGACGATAGCGCTGATTGGACAAGGATCATATCGACCGGCTGGTATCGGAATCCTCAATTTACAGGTGAACCGGTTACTTCTATTCCTGCAACGGAAACGGAAAATGTGACGTTGTATGCGAAGTTTCCAGCGGTAATGCATACGATCACCTATAAAGATGAAACGGATACAGTCATTACCACCTTTGTAAGCGGTACAGATACAACGGTGTCCAATCCTTCTGTTTATGAAGAAGGTGTCGGAGTTTCTTCTTTATACGATGCATACAAAGAAGGCTTCTTATTTGGCGGATGGTATACAAATCTGGACGATGAGAATACCAAGGTTACTGAAATCGGGAGTAATGAAACAGATAACATCACGCTGTTCGCTAAGTTTATTCCTACCAAGTCAATCAACTATGAACTGTACGGCGGGACATTGGCAGAGGGTGCACCCACTTATTATGCGGTAGGGGAAGGCATACCGGCAGACAATATGCCTACAGCCACCAAGGATTATCACGATTTTGCAGGCTGGTATGATAGTGCTGATGAGGGAGCGGCACAGATAACCGCCATCGCACCGGATGCAACGGATTATATTACCTTGCATGCCAGATATACCCCTAAGACATATTCGATCACTTATATGGTGGACGGCACCCAGAATACAACACTGGCACCCAAGAACTATACATACGGTACCGGAGTGGCAAAGCAGAACATGCCCGCTGCACCGGTGAAGCAGAATTATGAGTTTGACGCCTGGTACACCGAACCAGATGGCGAAGGTACTAAAGTGGAATCCATTCCGGACAGTAAGTATGGAGATATTACGCTTTATGCCCACTATATGCCAAGAACCTATCCGATCACGTATAAGGTGGACGGTGTCATTGATACGCAGACCGGTAATCCGGCAAACTATGTCTATGGCACGGGTGCAGCGATCACCCAAAAACCTGTCAGAGAAGGATATACGTTTAAAGGATGGTATGACAACAGGGATTATATAGGTAATGAAGTCACACAGGTTTCCAATACCAAAAGCGGTCCTGTGACTCTGTACGGAAAGTTCGTGGCGGCGGATTATCAGATCACCTATATCGTGGGAGAAGGGGCGACGGCTCCGGCGAGTCCGACCGGTTATACCTATGGCGTCGGCGTTCCTGCCAATCAGATGCAGCAAGCGACAAAGACCGGATGGTCATTCAAGGGCTGGTATTCGGATGATTCTTGGGCAGATAATAAGAAGGTAGAATCGATCGGGACCACAGAGCAGGGAAACAAGACTCTGTATGCGAAGTTTGAGATCATTGATTATGCGATCGAGTATTATTATAACGGCGGTCAGGCAGTGGCCAATCCGACGTATTACCATTACGGCACCGGTACAGACACTTTGCTTCCGACATCTAAAAACGGTTATACCTTTGATGGCTGGTATCTGAGCAGTGATTTTGAGGATGGCACGAAGGTTGACAAAATTGCGGCAGATATGACCGGGAAGAAAAAACTGTATGCGAAGTTTACACCAGACACCTATGCGATCGCTTATCAGACAAACGGCGGGACAAACAGCACGCAGAATCCGGTTTCTTATACCTACGGAATCGTTACGGGCGCGGGAATCGAGCTGAACCCGGCAGAAAAAACGGGTTATGATTTTAAGGACTGGTATTCGGATGCCGGGCTGACAAGTGATTCCGCGGTGAAGGCACTTTCCGACGCAAATGTTTATCAGCTTGCGGATGCGGATAAAAAGGTTACATTATATGCAGCGTACACGGGAAAGACATACGATATTGTCTATGAGACAAATGGCGGAACAAATCCGACGACCAATCCTGCGCAGTATCAGTGCGGTACGGAAAATAAGGTGCTTGCCAAAGCGACAAAGGAGAACTATGTCTGTGACGGCTGGTATTCGACGGCATCCTTTGCTGCGGGTACAGAGGTGACAGAGTTAAACGATGCCGTAGTGACTTCGCTTGCGAGCGGAACATCCGTTACCCTGTATGCGAAGTACACCGGAGAGGAGTACGAGATTGAGTACAAGCTGGACGGTGGAACGAATCATGCGGATAACCCGACGCACTACAATTTCGGTACAGGCGTTGCCGGGTTTGAGGATGCGTCCAAACCGCATTATGTATTTAACGGTTGGTACAACAACGACAGCTTTGTGACAAAGACTGAAAAGATCGGACCGCAGGAGAGCGGCAAGAAGACCTTGTATGCGAAGTTTACCGGTGAAGCGTATACGATCGTGTATCAGTTAGATGGCGGACAGAATCATACAGACAATAAGAGTACCTACTTGTATGGAAACGGCGGGATCACACCGAAGGATGCAAAGAAAGACGGCTATGGCTTTGCCGGCTGGTATACCTCCGCTGACTTAGCCCAGGCTTCCAAAGTAACCACTCTGAGCGATACGCAGATTCTGGCGCTTGCCGGTGCGGATAAGAAGATCACCCTGTATGCGGGATATACACCGAACCAGTATGACATTGTCTATCATGACGGGACAGCGACGAATGCGGGCGGAGAGAATGAGACCTCCTACACGTTCGGGACAACGCTTGCCTTAAAAGACGGCGCAGCCAAAAACGGTTATGACTTTAAGAACTGGTATGCAGTAAGCAGCTTAGAAGGTGACACCGTTGCCTCCATCACGGAGCAGAATGCGCTTGACCTGCTGAATGCGCAGGATCATAAGCTTCATTTATATGCGAAATACGACCATGCCTCTTATCCGATCACCTATGAGACAAACGGCGGTGTCCTGACCGGAAGTGCCGTAAATCTCTATACACATGGAACCGGGATCGCAAAAGCGGATATGGCAAAGGCAGAGAAAGACTATTATGATTTTGAGGGCTGGTATGGAGAAGCGGCTCTTGAGAACAAAGTAGAGTCCATTTCCACGACCACTTACGGTGCGATCAAGCTGTATGCCAACTATACGCCGAAGGAATATGAGATCCGCTATCATCTGCAGGCAGGAGATACAAACGGCGAAGGAAATCCTACGAAATATACCTACGGTGTCGGCGTGGATAGCTTCAAACCGGCAACGCGACGTGGATATACCTTCAAAGGCTGGTTTGATAACCCGGATCTGATCACAGGAGAAGTAACAGAGATCACGGCGCAGGATCACGGTGATATGCTTTTGTGGCCTAAATTTGAAGAAGAGGATTACAAGATCACCTATATCGTGGACGGAAAAGAAGACAATGCGGCAGGCAATCCGACCGGTTATAAATTCGGCGTCGGTGTTGCGGCAGCGGACTTAAAGGATGCCTCTAAGAACGGTTATGCGTTTGACGGCTGGTATCGGGATTTAAACGATGCGGATTCGAAGGTTACTTCCATTGGGACAGATGAGACAGGAGATCTCACATTGTATGCGAAGTTTACCGGACTTGTCTATACCATTCAGTACGAGACGGACGGCGGAACGAATGCGTCTGCAAACCCTGCACAGTATCAGTGTGGTACGGGAGACAAAACACTTGCGGATGCGGCAAAAGAACACTATGCCTTTCTGGGATGGTATTCGAACGAAAACTTTACGCAGGATTCGAAAGTGACAAAGCTGAATGATGCGGTCGTGACCGGACTTGCCAAAGAAGACAAAGTGGTACTTTATGCAAAATATGCGGGAGAGGAGTATGACATCGAGTACAAGCTGAACGGTGGTCAGAATTCTGCAACAAATCCGGTGAAGTATACATATGGAACCGGTGTGGAGAAGTTTGAGGATGCTGCAAAAGAGCATTATGAATTTATTGGCTGGTATGATAATGAGCAGCTCACAGGGGATCCGGTAAGCTCCATCAGCACGACCGCAACGGGCAAAAAGACGCTCTGGGCGAGATTTGAGGGAGAAGAATATACCATCGAGTATGTTTTGAACGATGGGATCAACGCAGCGGACAATCCGCACACATATACCTACGGAAACGGCGGGATCACCCTGAAATCGGCGACACGCCCCGGTTATACATTTGACAGCTTTTATACGACAGAGAATTTTGCGCAGGGGACGGCCGTGAAGACGATGACAGATGCGCAGATCGTAGCGGCAGCAGACGATGACAGGATTCTGACACTGTATGCGAAGTTTACTCCCGACACCTATACGATTACCTATCAGACAAACGGCGGAGAGAACAGTAAAGAGAACCCGACTTCTTATACCTACGGAATCGTTACGGGGGCAGGTATCGAGCTGAAACCGGCAGAGAAAAACGGTTATGTATTCAAAGACTGGCACGCGGATGCCGAAATGACCGGAAATGCTGTGGTAAGGGCGCTTACTGATAACATGGTTTATGAAGTGGCGGATGCTGATAAAAAAGTAACCTTATATGCAGAGTATACCGGAAAGACTTACAATATCGTTTATGAGACAAACGGCGGAACAAATGCCGATACCAATCCCTCACAGTATCAGTGCGGCACGGCACAGGCAACGCTTTTAGATGCGCAAAAAGACAGCTGCGGATTTGACGGCTGGTATTCGGCGGCAGATTTTGCAGAGGGAACAAAAGTCACTGCACTTACAGATGCGGTAGTGACCGGACTGGAAAAAGAAGGAACCGTCACGCTGTATGCGAAGTATACCGGGAAGGAATATGAGATCGACTATCAGTTAAACGGCGGCACGAACAGTGCGCTCAACCCTGCAAATTACCGTTATGGGACCGGTGTTGAAAAATTAGAGAATGCCGTAAAGGAGCATTATCAATTTGAAGGCTGGTACGACAATGCACAGTTTAATGGGGAAAAGGTTTCCGGGATCGGAGCACAGGAGAGTGGAAAGAAGACACTGTATGCGAAGTTTGTGCCTGTAAAATATCAGATCACTTATATCACAGACGGTACGGTTTCCGGTAATAATCCGACTGAATATGACATCGAGACGCAGATCGAAGAGTTCGCACCTTCCGTAAAGGAGCATTATACCTTTAACGGCTGGTATGCAGACGAGGCAAAGACGCAAAAGGTTGTGTCCATTGCAAAGGGCGAGAGCGGAGACAAAAAGCTGTATGCAAAGTTTACCGCGGATACCTATAAGATCAGATACGAGCTGTATGGCGGAACAAATGATGCATCCAATCCGACAGGATATTCCTATGGTGTCGGTGTCAGTCAGTTAAAGGCAGCGTCCAGACCGGGTTATGTATTTGCAGGCTGGTACCGCAATGCCAGCTTTACAGGTGAGCGTGTGACAGCGATCACGGCCCGGGAGTGCAGCGATATCGTACTGTATGCGAAATACGAGGAAGGTCCGAAAGACTTGTCATTAGACGAGCGTGCCATGAACGATCTCATCCTGAGTGCCGGACTGGCCATCACTCAGTCTCCGGAGAAGATCAACGTAAAATGGGGTAAGGTCAAAGGCGCGGATGGTTATGAAGTTTATGCAACGTACTGTCACCTTGCGTTCCCGAAGACACCGGTAAGCAGGGTCACGAAAAAGACAAACCGGGCCAGCTTTAACAAGATACTTGGAAAAGGCGTGAACTTAAGAAGAGACTTCAAGATCTATGTGAGAGCCTTTAAGAAAGTGAACGGCAAAAAGGTTACGATCGCGGAAAGCATCATCGGACATATGGCGGCGATCAACCATACGAAATATACTAATGTAGAAAAGCTGAAGGTAAAGAAAAAAGTGGCGGCTCTGAAAGTAGGAGCAACCTTTAAGATCAAGGCAAAAACAACTTTGATGGCAAAAGGCAAAAAGCAGCTTTCCGACAAACATGAGCCGGAATTCCGATATATTTCTACGAATCCTGGCGTGGCTTGCGTCAATGAAAAGGGCGTGATCACGGCAACAGGAAAAGGCAATTGCGTGGTTTATCTCTTTGCAAGAGACGGACGCAGTGCCTATATAAAGGTAAAGGTTTCCTGAGAACCGTTTTTAATAAGCCTTCTTCCTTTTTCAAATAAACGAGATAGCATCGGCAGTAACATGTCGGTGCTGTCTTGCTGTTTTTACTTGTTTTTGATGACAGATTTCCGCAAATATGATACGATTATCATAATTGGGGGCAAAAGGGAAAAAAACGCCGTCCGGTACTGGCGCAGTGTGGAAAAGTGTGATACACTGTCGTAATGACGGGGATGAACAACCGCAACCAATAACGAAATGAAAACAAAATGCAAAAAGGAGATTGCAGTATGCAGATGAAATCGATCGAACAGGAACTGAAAAACAATGCATATCCGGGCAGAGGCATTATCATTGGCAAGAGCTCTGACGGCAAATATGCAGTGACCGCATATTTTATCATGGGAAGAAGCGAGAACAGCCGTAATCGTGTTTTTGTGGAAGACGGAGAAGGAATCCGCACACAGGCATTTGATCCGGCGAAGCTTTCCGATCCCAGTCTGATCATTTATGCACCGGTCAGAGTACTGGGCAATAAGACGATCGTCACCAACGGTGACCAGACAGATACGATCTACGATCTGATGGATAAGCAGCAGACATTTGAGCAGGCGCTTCGCACCAGGGAATTTGAGCCGGATGCACCGAATTATACCCCTCGCATTTCCGGTATCCTGCATATTGAGAACGGGTCTTACAATTATGCGATGTCTATTCTCAAAAGCAATAACGGCGATCCTGATTCCTGCAATCGTTTTACCTTTGCCTATGGCAACCCGGTATCCGGTGAAGGACATTTTATCCACACTTACATGGGAGACGGCAATCCGCTTCCAAGCTTTGAGGGAGAGCCGGAGTTAATTGCGATCGAGGACGGTATTGACAGCTTTACAGAGCTTATCTGGAATAGTCTGAATAAGGAAAACAAGGTTTCTTTGTTTGTGAGATATATCGATATCGCAACAGGCGAATATGAGACCCGTATCGTCAATAAAAATCAGTAAATACGAAAACCCGTTAACCGAGCGAAACAAAAACGAGGAGAATAGAATAAAATGAATGAATTAGAACTGAAATATGGCTGTAACCCCAATCAGAAACCTTCCCGCATCTATATGGCGGACGGCAGCGATCTGCCGATCACTGTACTTTGCGGCAAGCCGGGATATATCAATTTTCTCGATGCTTTTAACGGCTGGCAGTTAGTCAGTGAGTTAAAAAAAGCGACCGGACTTCCGGCAGCGACTTCCTTTAAGCATGTTTCTCCGGCGGGAGCAGCAGTCGGTCTTCCGCTTACGGAAGTAGAGGCAAAGATCTACTGGGTAGATGATCTGGGTGAGCTTTCCCCGTTGGCCTGTGCGTATGCGAGAGCCAGAGGGGCAGACAGAATGTCTTCCTTCGGGGATTTTATCTCTCTTTCCGATGTCTGCGATGTGGACACGGCGAAG
The DNA here is from genome assembly GCA_015056815.1 of Lachnospiraceae bacterium. GTDB lineage: Bacteria > Bacillota > Clostridia > Lachnospirales > Lachnospiraceae > SIG333. Next base: position 12,467 of record SVFN01000023.1, read on the forward strand.
TTGATCAAGCGTGAGGTGTCTGACGGTGTGATCGCTCCGGGATATGAGCCGGAAGCCCTGGAGATCTTAAAAGCCAAAAAGAACGGCAACTACAATGTGATCCAGATCGATCCGGATTATACGCCTGCTGCGGTAGAGACAAAACAGGTCTACGGCATTACCTTCGAGCAGGGACGCAATGAGTTAAAGATCGACAAGGATTTCCTTGGGAATATGGTAACAGAGAACAAAGAGATCCCGGATGAGGCAAAGATCGATCTGATCATTTCCCTGATCACATTAAAATATACCCAGTCCAATTCCGTATGCTACGCCAAAGGCGGACAGGCGATCGGAATCGGTGCGGGGCAACAGTCACGTATTCATTGCACGAGGCTGGCAGGCTCCAAAGCGGATAACTGGTTCTTGCGTCAGGCTCCGCAGGTGTTGGAGCTTCCTTTTGTGGACGGGATCCGGCGTGCTGACCGTGACAACACCATCGATCTTTACATCGGCGAGGATTATATGGATGTACTGGCAGAGGGAGAGTGGCAGAAATATTTCAAGGAGAAACCTCCTGTATTTACGAGAGAAGAAAAGAGAGCCTGGCTGGATCAGATGACAGATGTGGCACTCGGATCCGATGCGTTCTTTCCGTTTGGGGATAACATCGAGCGTGCGCACAGAAGCGGCGTGAAATATGTGGCACAGCCGGGCGGATCGATCCGGGATGACAATGTGATCGAGACCTGCAATAAATACGGCATGGCGATGTGCTTTACAGGGATCCGCCTGTTCCATCATTGATCTGTGACAGCACATAAAAGATTCGGCTGACTGTTTGGGGTAACGTTTTTGGGAATAGCAAGATGAGAACAGTTTTGGGAAAGATACGGAACTTATTAAATAGCGGAACGATTCTTACAGGCATAACAGTTTTGTTATGCCTGATTTGTGTGCGCGGATTTCCGGCGATCATGAATGGTCACCATGTTTTTAAAGATTTTTTGATCGGTGATACTGCCTGTGACAGGGCAAACAGGCTGGGAGAGTGGAAGCTGTTCTGGGGGCTGCTTGCTCTTGGAAGCGTGCTGACTTTTCTCCTGGGGCTTTTAGAGCCGGTAATGTTCCCGGAGAGTGGGGATAAGGTTCAAAAGTTAAAAGAGCGTCTGGCGAAGCGCACCGGAAAAAACAAACCGCTTGCAGTGAGAACGGGAAATACCGCTCTTTGCCTGTTTCCACTGCTGGCTCAGTTGTTTTTTTACGGAAGAACCGATGGGAAAATGGTCTTTTTTACTATGGCAGTTGCGATTCTGATGTGGCTGGATGCAGATACTGCCCAAAAAAGAGCGGTCTCCTTCCTCTGCATATATTTTACACTGGAAAGCATTGCTGTCTTGTTGGCTGTCTTTTTTCATAATTATTATCTGGGAGATACCAAAGTACTTTTGGGTGCGCTTATTTTGTTTTTGGCCAATGGTGTCCTGCAGGAGCAAAGAAGGGGAAAGATATCTGCCGGACCAGAGGAGATAGAAGAAGCAAGCCGGGGATTTATCCTGATCCAGCTCTTTATTCCTCTTTTGATGCTCGTTTACATAAAGGATCAATACCGGTTGGGGGGAGAGTGCGTCACTGTTGCGTTTTCCGGACGCTATGTGGCAGTGATATTGGCAGTGATCTCAGCACTTTTTGTGGCGGACTATTACCAGATCCGTAAAAAAAGCGGTCAGAAAATTTTCTTTTCCACAATCTTTTCTGTGTTTGCTTTTGTTTCTTACATGCCTCCGGCATTGATCATGCAGTCGGATCTTCATCATCATGGCGAGCAGATTCTGGCCTGGCAGCAGATCGTGGAGCTGGGACAGAAAGCGTATGAACAGTATTCTCCGGCTTCCGGTTTTTTTCCAATGTTGATCGGCTTTTTTAACAGTGTTTTGTTTCATGGACAGGCCACGGAATATGCCATGAGCTTTGTGCTGATGGCTCTTTTGTTTGAAGCGTGGATCATGTATTGCCTGTATCGCAGGATTGGTGGAGAATGGACGCTGTTTGTTGCGGTTATCTTTCACATGCCGGAGTATTGCCGCACCTGGATCCTGGTGCCGGTACTTCTGATCCTGGCTGATCCGAAGCGGATCGCGGACAGGATCAGATGGCTTTTGTGCTGGGTCTTTTTGATCTATCTGGCGGGATTGTATTATCCGTTGTTTGGCGGAGCACTTCTGATCGGAACGTTTCCTTTCGGAGCAGCTCAGATCTGGCTTTCTCTGAAAAACAGAGACTGGAAGGGGATGGCGGACGGTGAAGCGTCTGTGCAAGGCAATGCAGACTGTGAGCAGGCGGAGAGGGAACAAAAGAGCCGGAGGGATCGCGGGACGCAAAGAGGTCATTCGAAGGATGCAAAAAGCGGGAAATGGATTGCGGCAGGAATGGGACTGACCGCGTTGATCGTATGCAGTATGCCCCTTCTCTTACGAATGGCATCTCATGTGTTTTCTATGGCCGGACAGACCTTGGATGTAGATGGGGAGAGTATTATCGGGTATGAGGTTCCGGCCTGGTTTATGCCATATCTCGGTACATGGAGCAGAAGAACGCAGATCTATTATATGATGCGGTTTGTGCTGGGCATTGTGTTTGTGCTGATTGCAGTCTATCTGCTTTCAAGATATATGAGAGCGTATGCGCAGAAATCTGTCTCTGTAAATGCCGGTTTCCTTGTATCTGCGATACCGGTCATCCTTTATGTCTGTTACAGTTATACCATGGTCTGCATGGACGAAGAATGGGTGGGAAATATCCTGTCTCGCTCCGATCATGTGATCCTGTTTGTCAGCGGAATGTGCGGACTGGTTTTGCTTTTGGAAAACGGCGCACAGTTTTTGAAACGAAGGACCCGGAAATTCCTGATCGCCATCTGCCTTTGCATTCCGTTTATATTCTTTTATGAATGTGATGATTACGGATTTCCGTATCTGGAGGGACGTACTGACAATGCGTCCTATACTGTCGGGGAGTATGCGGATAAGCTGCTTCCTTATGCAGTCAGAGAGGAGTATGTACCGGTTACGGACGAACTGTCCCTACAGTATCCGCACGTGGACTTTCAAAGGATCGGAAGCGGATTTATCCAGACGAATGTGCTGGAGAATCTGGAAACGAATGCTTTTACTTATGATTATCTGAAAAAATATGATCCGGAAATTAAGATCCTGGGGTTTGAGCATACTCAGTTTTACTATTTCCTTTTAAAGGAAAAAGCGGTTTATTCCGGCAGGACGGCAATCGCAAGAAGCCGGAGGGCGGTAAAAAAGGTCATTGACTGCGTGGATGAGCATACTGCGGTGCGGGCCGGTGTGAAGCCTTTTTATGAATATTATCTGTACCGCTATCTGATGAAAGAGGGCTACGTTTATTGCAGGGATTTAAATCTTTATCTGCCGCCGGGACTATATGACCGGATTTATATGTCGGGTGGCAGCGTGACAGACTCACCGTGGGTCCAGTCACAGGATTGTCAGTTTGCCCCGGCCTCCTTCGCAAAATCGCTGGACAAAATGGATTGCTTCGAACCACTATGGGATCTTGGGGCAAAGGCAGAAAAAAACATGGTGATTCTTCCGGTGCCGGTGGAAGGAGCCACGGCAGATTTTTTATATGTCAGATTGGATTTGCCACAGGATCAGGAAGCACTTCTTTGGAAAAAAGAGGGAGATGGACAGAATGATAGAGAGAAGCGGCTGGCAGAATGTAAGGTTCTGGTACGTTTTCCGACAGCTCTTTCCGGTACGAAAACGGCAGCCATTACCTGTAACTACGCAGACGGTGAACTGTTGCTGCCGATTGGGATCAATGCGGCATGGTTTCTTGAAAAACATTCAGCGATCGAATTTGTCATAGAGACAGAGCTAGGGGAAATCTGCCCCCGGATACAGGAGATGCAGTTTTACCACCTGAGGGACTAATCTCATGGAATGAAACAGAACAGAAGAACAAAAAAGCCTGATCCCGTTAATGAGATCAGGCTTTTCAGATTAATACTGTTTAGCATCTTCTTCTTTATTCATCACACGAAGTCCGCCCTGTGCCAAAGCTAACAGCTCGTCCTCACCCGGATAAACCGTGATCGGAGCAATAAAGCCTGCACGCTCTGTCAGACCTGCGACTACGCCCTTGTCATAAGCGATACCGCCGGTGATGATGATCTGGTCAACTTTGCCCTTTAAGACGGTAGCCATCGCACCCATATTCTTGGCAACCTGCTGGATGAAGGCATCACGTACTTCTTTGGCTTTCGCATCGCCGTTGTTTACCATTTTCTCAACATCGCGCATATCGTTGGTGCCGCAGTAAGCGTTGAAACCGCCGTTGCCGACTGCCATTTTGTAGATCTCTTTCTCTGTATACTTGCCGGAGAAACACAGCTTGATCAGTCCACCGGTCGGAACGGCTCCTGCTCTCTCGGGAGAGAATGCACCGTCGCCGTCTAATGCGTTAAAGACATCTACGACCTGACCATGGTCGTGAGCCCCTACGGATACACCGCCGCCCATATGAACGACTACAAGGTTCAGATCTTCATACTTCAGATTGTTCTCTTTTGCATAACGTTTGGCAACAGCCTTCTGGTTCAGCGCATGGAAGACACTGGTACGCGGAAGCTCCGGAATGCCTGAATATCTGGAAGACGGCATCAGCTCGTCCACGACTACCGGATCCACGATGAAAGACGGAACACCGATGGAATCGCCGATCTCTCTTGCAAGGATACCGCCTAAGTTGGATGCGTGCTGTCCCTGTCTGCCGATCTTTAAATCCTCTAACAGATCGTCTGTTACGGCATAAGTACCGCCCGGGATCGGTTTTAACATACCGCCGCGGCCTACGATCATATCGAAGGAGTTGATATCAACGTCTTTTTCTTTTAAGAAATTCAGAATGATGTCTTTACGGAAATCTTTCTGATCTACGATGGAAGCATACTGAGCGATCTCCTCGGTGGAATGTCTCAGCGTCTCTTCGAATAATAAGGTCTCATCCTCGAATACACCGATCTTGGTGGAGGTAGAGCCCGGATTGATGATTAAACTTTTGATTGCCATAGTGTTCCTCCTGTAACAATAGTTTTATGAATGGTTATCAGTTTGCTTTTTTCATCTCTTCTGCAACGACAGCGGCAAGCGCGATGGAGTTTACCTTTGCTTCGCAGGAATCGGAACGGCTGGTTAAGATCACGGGAGCTTTGGTCCCGGTTAAGATATTTCCGTTCTTCACATCTACCATATGTACGATCGCTTTGTATACCAGATTGCCTGCATGGATATCAGGGAACAGAAGGATATCGGCATCTCCGGCAACCTTGCGGTCAAGAGCACCCTTTTCTTCTGCAGCTTCTTTGTATAAAGCGATGTCTAAGGAAAGCGGACCGTCTACGATACAACCGGTGATCTGTCCTTCCTCGTTCATCTTTGTCAGCTCTGCAGCTTCTACTGTGACAGGCATCTTGGGATTGACGACCTCGACAGCGGCAAGAGGAGCTACCTTCGGGCAGTCAACGCCACAGGCTTTTGCAACCTCAACGGTATAATTGATGATATTTACTTTATCCTCAAGTGTGGGATATGGCATGAAAGCAACATCGGTCAAAAACAGGAGACGGTCAAATCCGGGAATCTCAAACACGCAAACATGGGATAACGGCTTGCCTGTTCTTAAACCAACTTCTTTATCCAGAACACTCTTCAAAAATGTCTTGGTATCCAAAAGCCCCTTCATGTACATATCAGCCTTGCCGTCATGAACAAGTGAAACGGCTTTCAGGGAAGCCTCAACAGTATCCTCCACATTGATGATCTCGTACTCGTCCATATTCATACCGAGTGCAGCACCCAGCTCGCGGATCTTTGCCTCATCGCCGACCAGAATGGAATCCGCGATCTCGCGTTCCTTGGCAGCCTTTACCGCCTCTAAAACGGCCTTGTCCTGTGCACATGCTACAGAAAGTTTTTTCTTCTCGCACTGTGATACTTTGGATAATAAATCGTTAAAATTTTTACTCATGTCACACCTCTTCTTTTTTCTTTTAGAATGTAGAACCCACATCTTTTAAAATAGTAGCACTTTCATCAAGAAAAATCAATGATATAAAAATAATTCATTGATATTGATAGTTGAATCCTACTTTCAAATCTGTTACAATGGAACGTGAGTTTATGGGTTCGGGCTAGGGAAGAATCCACGCTATAAATAAGAAAGTATACCATCTTTTCTCGGAAAAGAAGCGTAAAGTAGGAGTCAGAAATGAGAGTAATCGACAAAATTTTCGGTACACATAGTGAGAGAGAATTAAAGCGCATTGAGCCGCTGGTGAAAAAGATCGAAGCGCTGCATGACACCATGCAGGGGCTTTCGGATGAGGAATTACGGGATAAGACCAAAGAGTATAAAAAGCGTTTTGCACAGGGAGAGTCTTTGGATGATCTTCTTCCGGAAGCATATGCAACGGTAAGGGAGGCAGCGAAGCGCGTGCTCAATATGGAGCATTACCGTGTACAGTTGATCGGCGGTATCATCCTCCATCAGGGGCGTATCGCAGAGATGCGCACCGGTGAAGGAAAGACGCTTGTTTCTACACTTCCGGCGTACTTAAATGCCATAGAGGGTAAGGGTGTTCATGTTGTTACCGTCAATGATTATCTGGCGAAACGTGATGCCGAGTGGATGGGACAGGTGCATGAGTTTCTGGGACTGACGGTCGGAGTTGTCCTGAATGATATGAGTCCGGAGGAGCGCCGCGCCGCCTATGGATGTGATATTACGTATGTGACGAATAACGAACTGGGATTTGATTATCTTCGTGATAACATGGTGATTTACAAAGAACAGCTTGTGCTTCGAGACCTGCACTATGCCATCATCGATGAGGTGGACTCTGTTTTGATCGATGAGGCGCGTACCCCGCTTATCATTTCCGGCCAGAGCGGCAAATCCACCAGCCTTTATGAAGCCTGTGATGTTCTGGCGAGGCAGCTTGTCCGCGGTGATGACGTGGAGGAGCAGTCCAAGATCGATATCATCATGGGGATCGAGCAGGAGGAGACCGGAGACTTTGTTGTCAATGAGAAGGATAAAGTATTAAACTTAACGGCACAAGGCGTTGCCAAGGTAGAGCAGTTCTTCCATCTGGAGAATCTTGCAGACCCGGAGAACTTAGAGATCCAGCACAATGTGATCCTGGCCCTTCGTGCCCACAACCTGATGCACAGGGATAAAGACTATGTGGTAAAAGACGATGAAGTGCTGATCGTTGATGAGTTTACCGGACGTATCATGCCGGGACGCCGCTATTCGGACGGTCTGCATCAGGCGATCGAGGCGAAGGAGCATGTAAAGGTCAAGAGAGAGAGCAAGACCCTTGCGACGATCACGTTCCAGAACTTCTTTAATAAATTTGAGAAAAAATCCGGTATGACCGGTACTGCGCTTACGGAAGAGAAGGAGTTTCGTGACATCTATGGTATGGATGTAATCGAGATCCCGACCAATAAGCCGGTGGCACGTATCGACTGGCAGGATGCCGTATATAAGACGAAGAAAGAAAAACTGAAAGCGATCTGTGATGCGGTAGAGGAAGCACATGCAAAGGATCAGCCGGTACTGGTCGGCACGATCACGATCGATGCTTCGGAAGAATTAAGCAGAATGTTAAATAAGCGCGGCATCAAGCACAAAGTATTGAATGCGAAGTTCCATGAGTTGGAGGCGGAGATCGTTGCGGATGCCGGTATCCATGGATCTGTTACCATCGCGACCAACATGGCCGGACGTGGTACGGATATCAAGCTGGATGACGAGTCCAAGGCAGCGGGCGGACTGAAGATCATCGGTACCGAGCGTCATGAGTCGAGACGAATCGATAACCAGCTGCGCGGACGTGCCGGACGTCAGGGCGACCCGGGTGAATCCCGTTTCTACATTTCACTGGAAGATGATCTGATGCGTCTGTTCGGTTCCGATCGTATGATGGATATGTTTAATGCGCTGGGGATCCCGGAGGGACAGGAGATTGAGCATAATATGCTGACCAAAGCCATCGAGGGCGCCCAGAAGAAGATTGAGAACAACAACTATGGTATCCGTAAGAACCTTCTGGATTATGACCAGGTTGCCAATGAGCAAAGAGAGATCATTTACGAGGAGCGCCGTCGCGTATTGGATGGCGAGAGCATGAGGGATTCCATTTACAAGATGATCACAGACTTTACCGAGAATGCAGTGGATATGTGCATCGCAGATGATAAGAGCAGTGAAGAATGGGATCTTCATGAGCTCAATCAGGTACTGCTTCCGACTGTTCCGGTGAAAAAGATAACACATGAAGCAGTCGATGGCATGAAGAAAAACGAACTGAAGCATATGCTCAAAGAAGAGGCTGTCAAGCTCTATGAGAGCAAAGAGGCAGAGTTCCCGGAGGCAGAGCAGATCCGTGAGGTAGAGCGTGTGATCCTTCTGAAAGTGATCGACCGCAAGTGGATGGATCATATCGACGATATGGATCAGCTTCGTCAGAGCGCCGGACTTGCTGCTTACGGACATCAGGATCCGGTCGTACAGTATAAGTTAAACGCTTATGAGATGTTTGACGCGATGATCGCAAGCATTACAGAGGATACGGTCAGACTTCTGTTCCATGTGAAGGTAGAGCAGAATGTCGAGCGTGAGCAGGTTGCCAAAGTAACCGGCACGAACAAAGACGAATCTGCAACCAAAGCACCCAAGAAGCGTGCGGAAGCGAAGATTTATCCGAATTCTCCCTGTCCTTGCGGCAGCGGCAAGAAATATAAGAACTGCTGTGGGGCAGGTAAATGATTTATCTATCCCCATATGGCAGAGTTTGAATTATAAGGTGGTGAGCGCATGGTTGAGTTAGACCAGATGAAGCAGGAGATCGCTTCTTATGAGGCACCGTTAGCGGAAATAAAGGATTCACTTGACCTCGCTAACAAAGAGAAGCGTATCGAAGAATTAGAAAGAGAAATGGAAGCGCCGGATTTCTGGAATGATGCCCAGGTGGCGCAGGATAAGACCAGACAGCTAAAAAGCTTAAAAGATGATGTGGATACCTATTCCGGACTCGTTCAGTCCAAGGAAGATATCGAGACACTGATCGAGATGGGATATGAGGAGAACGATCCGGAGATGATTCCGGAGATTCGTTCGGAGCTGGATCATTTTATCGAGATCTTAGAAGGGATCCGGATCAAAACTCTCCTGTCAGGGGAGTATGATAACAACAATGCGATCCTTAAGATCAATGCAGGCGCAGGCGGCACAGAGAGTTGCGACTGGGCAAGCATGTTATACCGCATGTATACCCGCTGGGCAGAGCGCAAAGGCTTCCAGCTGGAAGAACTGGACTTTTTGGAGGGAGATGAGGCGGGTGTCAAATCCGTTACCTTCCAGGTAAACGGTGAGAATGCCTACGGTTATCTCAAATCCGAGAAGGGCGTACACAGACTGGTACGTATTTCACCGTTCAATGCACAGGGTAAGAGACAGACATCGTTTGTATCGGTAGACGTTATGCCTGATATCGAGGAAGATGTAGATGTGGAGATCAATGAAGAAGATCTCCGTATTGATACGTATCGAAGCTCCGGAGCGGGTGGACAGCACATCAACAAGACCTCATCGGCGATCCGTATCACACATTTACCGACCGGTATCGTCGTACAGTGTCAGAACGAGCGAAGCCAGCATATGAACAAGGACAAGGCGATGCAGATGTTGCGTGCCAAGCTGTATATGTTAAAGCAGGAAGCCAATGCAGAGAAACTGTCTGACATAAGGGGAGAGATCACGGAGATCGGTTGGGGACATCAGATCCGCTCCTATGTGATGCAACCCTATACGATGGTCAAGGATCTGCGTACCAATCATGAGAGCGGCAATGTGGATGCTGTCATGGATGGGGCACTGGATCCGTTCATCAATGCATATCTGAAGTGGAAAAGTCTTGGAAATGAGGACTGATCTGTGAAATAGAAATAAAGAAGAGAAAAAGGTTTGCCGCTCAGCAATGAATGCGGCAAACCTTTTTTATTCTACCGTAACATCAATATACTTTCCTGGTTCTCTTGCATACAACTCTTCATAAAAAAGTGTCCTGGAGCAGGTAATGTACGGGAAGACCCAAAGAAGGGCGATTCCGAAGGATAGTATGACCAGACATCCCATTCCGATGAAGGTGACATACAGATAAAACAGGCGGAATTTGTGTCCTTTCATCATCCGCATGGAATGTATTAACAGTTCTTTGCCGGATTCTTCCGGGTAATCTAAAAGCAGGAAAAATGCCTGCCCGAAATTCAAATGGATTAAGACCAGAATGACACAGTACAAGATAAACGCAACCGAGATCACTAAAAACCAGACCGCATCTTTGGTGGATGAATACACAACCATTGCCATTGAAACCGGTACTGCCCCGAGAAAGGCAGGGATCAGAAGCAAAAACTGTAAGAAGATTGCCTTGTCCGCAAAATGTTTAAAACCGTACCACATATCCTGCACGGATATTTTTTCTCCGCGCAATACCTTACGATACATATAATACTGACCGACCATAAAAGCACTGTACAATAATACAATGATAAAATAGGCTGCCAGATAAATACTGGAGAAGTTTCCGACCTGAGCGGATACAAAGTTTAGAACGAAATAGGTAAGTGTGCTGATAAACGAATAAGTGAAAATGAGCACACCATAATTTCCAAAAAGACATTCTCTGGAAAACGCCTTTATCTGTCCTGCTGTTTTGAATTCTTTCATAATTACCTCTAAAAATCTGATTGAAAATTTGCGCCTGCCATACCGGCGTATTGTCTGGCATTTTGATCCCGCTGATACGGATTGGATTCATCACCGCCGCCGTATTTGATCCGGGTCGTGGTCAGTCCGCCGGCGGTATAAGTACGTCCGCATTCCGGACAGATCGCGGTCTTTATGGACACAGAGGCCTGAAGCACCTGCCCGTCGTTTTTGGCAGCCTTTTGATAAGCATTGCGCACATGCTCACTTTCGTGGGCACGAACCGCACTGCCGGAAGCCTGCGGTGAAATATGGGTCGGTGCCTTAAAGGAAACCATTTCATCGGAGCCGTCCTGATATTTGCGCTCGCGGCATGTCTCGCACTCCGCCGGGGAAGATTTGCGCCCGGGGGAAACCTGTGTGGACTCTCCGGGATTTTTGATCGCACCGCTATCCTGCACACCGGAGGCGTTCGGATTAAATTCATTTGGAAAAGGTGTTATCGTAACACTGCCTATTGCACCGATCGTCATAGGATCCTTCCTTTCTGCAAAGTGGTCTGTGAACAAAGTTACCGTTAATCAAAGCATTTTTCCATAATCGTTATCTTCCAGAGAATAAGGAGAATAAGGAGTCATGTCCTCAGGCATTTTGCCGTCCAACAGATCTTCGATGGTAATGCCGTAACGCTCCTTGAAGATCTCATTAAACTCATCATGAAGTTCGCCGGGGACCAGCATGATATAAATGGCACAGCCATAAACCAAGAGCGTCAGAATCAGTCCGCTGACCGAGGAGATCATGCCACCGATGGCGGTTCCCGCCAACCTGGAATCATTCCCTTTGGAGAGGATCGCAAATAAGATCCCCAGTGCCCCGAAGATCAGTCCGCCAAACAACGTACAAAACGTTAATATGGACAAGAGTCCCATAAGAAGGGATGCGATCATAAAACCGTTGCGGCGGATCCTGTGATATGGATAATGTGGAAACTCTGTTCCAGGTTCAAAAGAGGATGGTTCCATCTGAGACTCCTTCTATATACATACATTTTAAGATAATATCGGCATTTCCGGCAGATAATTTAACCGCTTGGGGAAATAACCGCAATCATTGTAGCAGAATTTAACTGTTGAAACAAGCGTTTTGTCTCAGGAAGAAAGGAAGAATTTGAAGATTGAATGAAATTGATGCACTTGACAGAATACTGCAGTTGGCGCAGGCAATGTTGTCAGCTTATTATTTTACAAGAAAACGAAGCAAAGGGAAAGAGCGGTTGTTTTTTGTGTATACATTGCTAATGCTTTTGCCCTTTCAGGTAACAATCGTTCCAAATTTCATCGTGGCAAAGTTGTTGAATGGAAAGAGTTTATCATCTGTGTGGTGATCGCATGGGAAATAATGATGCTAAATTTATAGATTGAATTTACGCATTTTTTTATATATAATGGAAAAGATGATTGCGCGGACGGCAGGGAAGCTGTCGATACGCCGGACACAAAATGAGGAGACTTTAATTATGGATATCATTGCAAAACTGACAGAAGAATTAGGAGTGCAGAAGTGGCAGGTTGAAGCTGCCGTGAAACTGATCGATGAGGGAAATACGATCCCGTTTATTTCCCGATACAGAAAGGAAGTGACCGGAGCACTGAATGACGAAGTGCTTCGTAATTTAGATGAGCGTCTGAACTATCTTCGGAATCTCGAAGATAAGAAGCAGACCGTCCTTGCAAGCATCGAAGAGCAGGGGAAACTGACCGATGAACTGAGAGAACGTATCGAAGCCGCTGAGACATTGGTCGTGGTGGAGGATCTTTATCGTCCGTACCGTCCGAAGCGCAAAACGAGAGCCAGTGTTGCCAAGGAAAAGGGATTACAGCCTTTGGCAGATCTGATCCTGGCACAGGAGACGACAGAGCCGCTTCTGCAGACGGCGGAGAGTTATGTAAACGAAGAAAAAGAAGTGGCTTCTGCCAAAGATGCACTTGCCGGCGCGATGGACATTATCGCGGAGGCGATCTCAGATGAAGCCGACTATCGTATCTATATCCGATCCATCACCATGGAGGAGGGGAAGCTTTTAAGTACCCTGAAGGATAAAGAAAAGGATGCAGGCAGCGTCTATGAGATGTATTACGATTACGAAGAACCGCTGAAAAAAGTACTGGGGCATCGTGTGCTCGCGGTCAATCGCGGTGAGGCGGAGAAGGTGCTTACGGTAAAAGTGGAAGCACCGGAAGAAAGAATTCTTCGCTATCTGGAGACGAAGACGATCGTGAAGGAAAATGAGATCACTTCCCCGGTTTTAAAGGAAGTCGTGGCAGACAGTTATCATCGCCTGATCGAGCCTGCTATCGAGAGAGAGATCCGAAATGAGCTGACCGAGAAGGCGGAGGACGGCGCCATCAGCGTCTTTGGCAAAAACTTAGAGCAGCTTCTGATGCAGCCACCGATTGCAGGCAGAGTCGTGCTCGGCTGGGACCCGGCATTCCGTACCGGATGTAAGTTAGCGGTCGTGGATGAAACCGGCAAGGTACTTGACACGAAGGTCATCTTCCCGACAGAGCCGCAGAATAAAGTGGAGGAATCCAAGAGAGAGCTTAAGAAGCTGATTGACAAATATCATGTATCCCTGATCTCCGTCGGCAACGGGACCGCTTCGAGAGAAAGCGAGCAGGTGATCGCAGAGCTGATCAAAGAGCTGGATACCAGGGTGGAATATATTATCGTAAACGAAGCGGGCGCTTCTGTGTACTCCGCTTCCAAACTGGCGACGGAAGAGTTCCCGAATTTCGACGTGGGACAAAGAAGTGCCGCTTCGATCGCACGAAGACTGCAGGATCCATTGGCGGAGCTTGTGAAGATCGATCCCAAATCCATCGGTGTCGGTCAGTATCAGCATGATATGAACCAGAAGAAGTTAAGCGACGCCTTAAGCGGCGTGGTGGAAGACTGCGTGAATAAGGTCGGCGTGGACTTAAATACCGCATCTGCTTCCCTTTTGGAATACATTTCCGGTATTTCCAAGACCATTGCAAAGAATATCGTAGATTATAGAGAGACAAACGGCCGCTTTACTAATCGTAAACAGCTTTTGAAAGTGGCGAAGCTTGGACCGAAGGCATTTGAACAGTGTGCAGGTTTTCTGCGGATTCTGGACGGAGAGAATCCTTTGGATGCGACCAGTGTACATCCGGAGTCCTATGAAGCGGTGCAGAAGCTTCTGGAAAAAACCGGTCTTACTATGGAAGATGTAAAAGAAGCACAGAAAAAAGCGGCGCTGGAGAAAGGCAAAGCAAAGAAAGCACAAGTTCAAAAGTCTCAAAAGCCGAAACAGAAACAGATCGTGATCAAAAACACGAACACTGCCATGGGTGCGGCGCTTGCAAAAGCCATGGGAGGAGCTGTTCTGACCGAAGAAGTGAAAGCGCCTGTAGTAAAAGAAGAAAAGAGTGTTTCCGGTCTGGAACGCAAGATCAAAGATAAAAAGAAAATGGCCGAAGAGCTTGGCATCGGCGAGATGACTTTGGTGGATATCTTAAAGGAACTGGAAAAACCGGCCAGAGATCCGCGTGACGATATGCCTGCACCGATCTTACGTTCCGATGTGTTGGATATGAAGGACTTACAGCCCGGCATGATCTTAAAGGGAACCGTACGTAACGTTATTGACTTTGGCGCTTTTGTGGATATCGGTGTCCATCAGGACGGACTGGTACATATTTCGCAGATCACGAACCGCTTTATCAAACATCCGTTAGAGGCGGTCAGCGTCGGCGATATCGTGGATGTCAAGGTTATGAGTGTGGATCTGCAAAAGAAACGGATCCAGCTGACAATGCGTCTGGAGGAAGAGCCGGCAAAAGGACAGGAGCGCCCGAAAAAGACAACAAAAGAAAAAGTGAAAAAGTAAAGCATAAAAAGACAGAGTCATTCGGATTCTGTCTTTTTTATCAACTGTTTTAAATTTTAACAAAATCGGAAGACTTTTTCGGGGGAAAACCGTTGTATGGAATAGGAAACGATTTTTAAAGAATGCATTGAATTATGATAAATATACATAAAAAGGTTGACAAACGATTTGAAACGTATTATTGTATTACTTAACTAGTACAGTAGAAAAACAGGGGGGAAATATGAGTGCATTGATCGAAATACAGGATATCTGTAAGATTTACAACCCTGGTGAGAACGAGGTGCGGGCGTTGGATCATGTGGATCTCACCATTGAGCGTGGCGAGTTCGTGGCCATCATCGGTCAGTCCGGATCCGGCAAATCCACGCTCATGAATATGCTGGGGTGTCTGGATGTACCGACAAGCGGTATCTATATCCTGAACGGTTCCGATGTTTCACATCTGAGTGATGATGAACTATCGGATATCCGCAATAAGGAAATCGGATTTATCTTTCAGGGATTCAATCTGGTTGCGAATCTGACAGCACAGGAAAACGTGGAGCTGCCTTTGATCTATCGGGGCGTTTCCAAGAAAGAGAGACACCGGCTGTCGGTTGTGGCGTTAGAGAAAGTCGGTCTGGCGCACCGGATGGATCACAGACCTTCCCAGATGAGCGGAGGGCAGCAGCAGAGGGTAGCCATTGCCAGGGCGATCGCGCAGGCACCGCCGGTGATACTGGCGGATGAGCCTACCGGTAATCTGGATTCGGCTTCGAGCCAGGAGATCATCAATATACTTAAGGAGCTGCATGAGGATAATCGTACCGTGATCCTCATCACGCATGATAATGAGATTGCAGCGCAGGCAAAAAGAGTGATACGTATTAAAGACGGAAAGATAGAGAGGGACTACATCAATGAAAAAGAAGATTAAGAAAAAATGGATCATTTTGGGAGTGATTGCGATCGTTTTGATCGGAGCCGGTGCGGCGTCTGCGATATTGGGCGGCAAGAATGCGGGAATGCCGGTGAATGTGACGGATGTATCGAAGATGGATATGAAGCAGGTCATCGATATCTCCGGGACAGTACAAAGTGAGGAGATCACAACATATTTTGCCGGGGCGAATGCGCAGATCGCAGAGTTAAATGTCAAAGACGGAGAAGAAGTAAAGAAGGGAGTCAGCCTTGTCAGCTATGATACCACGGAGCTTGAGTCGGCTCTTGCAAAAGCGCAGCTTGAGAAAAAATCCGCAGACCTTGGTTCGGATATTGTGGTCATTGGTGTGAATGACGCCCAGAGAAAAGTGGGAGAGGCAGCTTCCAAATATGATGAGGCTGTTCAGTATGTACAGCACTATACGGAATGTGTCAGCCAGTTAAAGGGACAGCTGGCTGCGGCCAATGAACTGACTGCACAGAAAGCTTCTTTGGAGGGCGAGATCACAGCTTTGAATGCGGAGCTTAAGAAAAAGCCGGAGAGCAAAGTGATCCCGAATACGATCGAGCAAAAAACAGAGGAATTAAAGGAAGTGAAGCGTCAGTTAAAGGCATATGATCTGCCGGCGTTAGAGTCTGCACTGGAGCTTTGCTCAGAGGATCTGGCAGAGTACAAGGCACAGGAAGCAGAGTACAAAGCCGGGAAAGAAGCAGCAGATCCTGCCGCACAGAAGCAGAAGGAACAGCAGAGCGTGGCAAAAGAGATTTCTGCATTTTCCGAAAAAGAGATCGAGGATGAGATCGCTAAGGCAAAGGAAGGCGTTTCTTCCAAAGCGCAGGGAATCGTATCGGATGTGAAGGTGGTAAAAGGGCAGATGGTACAGGCGGGAGAGCCGTTATTCAATATTGCGGACTCTACAAAAGTGAAAGTGACGGTACAGCTTACCAAACAGAATCTGGAAAACATTGCCGTCGGACAAAAAGCGGATCTGACCATTAACGGAAAAGAATACACCGGCGAGGTTTCCAAGATCAACCGTGTAGCATCCACGAATCAGGCAGGTGCGACCGTGGTGGATGCAGACATCCATATCGACCGGCCGGACGACAATATTTATCTGGGTGTGGAGGCAAAGGTGAATATCGAAGTGGCCAGCAAAGAAGGCGTTCTGGCAGTCCCGCTTGCCTGTGTGAACTATGGCACGGACAACACGTTCTGCTACGTGGTCAAAGATGGTGTGATCGCAAAGAAGGAAGTGGAGCTTGGGATCATTTCGGATGAATACATCGAGATCGTTTCCGGACTTGAGCAGACAGATCAGATCGTAAACAGCATGGGTACGGAATACGAGGAAGGGACCGCGGTCACCCCGGTCAAAGAGGAGGAAAAATAAACGGTATGGCGCAGATCTTTGAGTATATCAAAATGGCTCTGATGAATATAAAGAGCAATAAAGGACGCTCCGTGCTTACCATGCTGGGGATCATCATCGGTATTTCCTCTGTCATCATGATCGTTTCCATCGGAAACGGTGTTTCAGCGGAAATCAACAGTGAGCTGGAGAATCTCGCGGGAGGCCAGATTGCGATCTATTCGAATTCCGGAGAAGGTAAAGAGCGCGTTACCTTTAACCAGGAGGATTTTGATGCGGTCAAAAAACAGATCAGCCATGTAAAGGGGGTTACGCCGCAGGAGAGCGGCTATGCGACCGCAAGAAGTCCGAAAGGCGAGTTTACCGCTTACATTTATGGCGGTACGGAGGATTTCAAATATACGCAGAATGATCCGATCGTAAAAGGATCTTTCTATACCAAAACAGATTATGAATCGGCCAATAAGGTATGTGTGATCCGAGAAAGCAGCGCCATCGCACTTTTTGGAACCACGGATGTGATCGGCAAAACCTTTGAAGTGGAAATGTGGGGAAGCTCAGTCGAAGTAAGGATTATCGGTATCCGAAAGGATAACAGTTCCAGTCTTCTGGGAGGAATGATGGACTATGATGAGGTGGAGATGGAGATGCCGTTAACTTCCTTCGGGGATAGCTTTGGATACTGGATCGAGGACTATTCCATGTTCTATATCGTGGCAGACAGTCCGGCAACGGCAACGGAGGTGGCCGGCAAGGCGTTGTCTTTGATCAAAGCACGTCATCCGGAGGCCGGAAAAGACGATATTCAGCTGCAGGACTTTAATGACAGCCTTTCTCAGATCAACAGCATCGTGGGATATATCACGGTATTCGTTGTGCTGGTGGCAGCCATCTCACTGCTGGTAGGAGGAATCGGCGTTATGAACATCATGCTTGTGTCCGTAACGGAGCGTACCAGAGAGATCGGTATCCGAAAGGCGTTGGGAGCCAAGACGAAATCGATCATGACGCAGTTTCTGGCAGAATCCGCTATCATCACGCTGCTTGGCGGCCTGATCGGGATCCTGTTGGGTTCGGCGGGAGCTGTGCTCGTCTGTACGGTGCTTAAGTTTAAGGCAGTCGTTGATCCGGGGACGGTGCTCATAGCGACACTGTTTTCTTCTGCGGTCGGCATTTTCTTCGGCCTTTATCCGGCGAAACGCGCCGCTAAGCTGAGCCCGATCGATGCCCTGAGACATGAATAAATATGAGGATTGAGGGAGTACAAAGACAGCGATCATAGTTCCGTCTGTTCTATTCGGATTTGTACATATTCTGGGTATGGATTTTTCATTCGGAAGCTGTTTGCTTGTTGTTTTGTCGGGGACTGCTGTGCGGATACATCCTTATTTCTGTTTTGGCGTATCTTATGATCAGAAAGAAGAAGGAAAAACTGGAATAACATTCTTCGAAGAGGGAGACAGGTAACGGATCAGACAGATCGGTTTACCTGTCTCCCGTTTTTAGGGATAATATAAAAGGTGACGATTTGAGCGTATCGTGAAGTACTATGAAAGAAAACCAGAGTACCTCAGATTAGTTTTATATGGAAAATACCGGCTGTTTGTGTTACTATTAAAATCAGTTGATAAATGACAGAAAAAGGGGATAAAAGGGGCTTAAGATGCAAGAGATCAACAAAATGATGATGAAACATGCAATGAAAGGATATCTGATCACAGGGATCATTCTGTTAGCGATTGGAATAGGATGTGCGTCAGCGGGATTTCGTGTGCTGTGGAAGGCGGGTCATGTCAGTCAGAGTGTATTTTCCGTCGGGAGTGACGATTTGCAAAACGGAAACTGGTATGATGGCAGGAACAATCTTTTGTTAGACTGGTACGGAGAAACGGAGGACGGACGTTACTATGTGACTGTGACGGGGGATAAAGAGCCAAAATACATGGGATATTATGTACCGGCGGCAGAGATCAACCAGGCCGAGCGGATTGCTGAAGAGACACGGGCCATGTGGTTTGGTAAGACAAAGGAATATCCCAAAGAGTATCTGAATGGGATCGGATACATGGCGGACATGACAGAAGACGAGAAGCAGTGTTTTGACGAATATATGGCCGAAGGAGCAAAAAGCGACCTTTCGGGCTATCTGGTTTATCGCACGTTTCATAAGGTGTCGCCCTGGCAGGCGGTAAAAGAAAACGGAGATGACACGATGCTGTATTTTGGCGCGCTTATGATCGTGCTTGCCATCTTTGCATTCTTTTACTGGATCATTGGAGGATACCGTTTTGATGTGACAAAAGTGATGAAACAATATGGTATCACCGAAGAGATGCTGGCGTCCGATATGTACTATTCACGAAGGGAAAAAGCAGTGTGGTTCGGAGAAAAATATGCATTGTTCTGGGGGGTCTTTTTGACAAAGCTGTTTCAGTACGATCAGCTTATCTGGGCCTACTTAAAGATCACGTCCACAAGACACACCATGTACGGGATCATCCCGCTTGGGACATCCAAAAGCTATGAGCTGGTGATCGTTGACCGGGATAATAAAGAGAAAAAGATCTATGTGAGAACACAGCAGGCGGGAGAGGATCTGCTCATGCAGCTGACCGCCATGGCACCTTACATCTACAGCGGCTATGATGAGAGCCTTATGCAGGCCAGAAAAAATCATTTCTCCGAAATGATCGCGCGGGTGGATGAAGAACGGCAGAGAAGATTGACGAAGGATACCTTGAATACCTTTCCGGTTTAGAATGACAGATTAAAAAAGGGCAGAAAGTGTTTCGCGCACTCTTTGCTCTTTTTTTTGCAGGAGCAGTCCGTCAGGCACATGCCGTATTCATAGGGAGATACATCCGACAGACAACAAGATGAACAAGAGATTCTTTTCCACTGCTGCGACAGAGGGAAAAGAAAAAATCGGGATGACAGACGAAAAAAACAGTGCTATAATGCCTTTATTGCGTGCAAACGGGATCAGGAGGTGTTTTTTATTGAAAGCTTTTTTGATTTTGATGAGTGCATCAGCCATATTCATGATGATCTGGCTGTATATCATACGTGACAGGTTTTCGTATCGGACATATATGATCGTGCCTTTGTCTGTCATTCATGTGCTCTACGGCATTTTTACCGTAAAAATATTTGCATTTGCCGAATCCGGAATGCAGGCACAAAGCAAGGGGGCAATGAGTCTTTACGGTGCCGTTTTTTTCATGCCGGTTCTTTACCGGATCTATGCCTTGTTGCTAAAATGCAGACCGGCAACAGTGTTTGATACTTTTACAGTGGGAATGATCTTTACACTGATCTGCGCCAGAGTGAACTGTTTTATTTCCGGCTGCTGCCTGGGAAAAATAGTGCCCGGGACACAGGCAAGATGGCCGACAAGGGAATTGGAAATTTTATATTATCTGATCCTGATGGAAGTAATGATTTTCCGGATCCGGAAACGAAAAGCAAAAGGGGAGTTATATCCTGTCTATATGATTTCCTATGGAGTTTTTCGATTTATGCTGGAATTTTTCAGGGAATCCGGCAAAACCGGTATTTTTCATAATGCACATTACTGGTCAGCGCTTTCTGTCCTGATCGGGGTGATTGCACTGCTAAGGGTCATTCACAAAAATAAGAAGGGAGTTTAGAATATGCTGCAATTATTATATATGCTACCAAAAAAACGTATGTTGGCGTTACTGTTAGTCATTACAATGCTCTTCACGCTCTGTCCCGCGACAGTGCTCTATGCGGAGGAAGCAGAGTTGGAAGTCGGTCTGAACGGATTATCTGTCAAAGCGGATTCGACAGATTTTTGGAAATATTCCGATGGAACGATTGATGGTACTATAAAATCAACGGTGGGGAATATGGGGTGCACCGGACTGCCAGATTTTTTTATGACCAGAACGACACGGCTGACTTTTACCAATACATCGGATATGTATGGGGAATTAAGCTTTGACTATTCCACTCAGTTAAGAGGGGGATCCGTGACGATCGAAAATGTGGACGATATCGCTGAAAGCGGCAGTGTCTCAGAAATCCTTCCGGCAGGCAGCAGCATTGAGATCGTTTTAAAATCTACGGATCGAAACAATACGGATGTAACCGCTATCAGTATTAAAAATATCAGCTACAGCACAAACAAGACAGGGGTAATCTTCTGCAAAAAAGCGGCTCATGGATCTTATGTGATAAGCGATACACAGATCAAGAGAGACCGGTATGTGTCAGGGAAAGCATCAGAAATCATTACGATCACACCTGTCCCGCATGAAGGGTTTGCGGTAAAAACGATCACTGTTTCTGATTCGGACGATCAACCTGTGACAGTATCCGATCACTCCTTTACCATGCCGGATAAAACGGTTACGGTGACGGTGGAGTTTGAACCCGATCAAGCGGATTTTGAGGTCGAGGGCGACACCTATACGATTAAAACGGCGGCCGGATGGAAGGCCTTTTGTGAATGTCTGGAAGACACAAGCTACAAACAGTTCGCAGGGAAAACGGTGACACTTAGTCAGGACATAAACGAGATCGATCGATCTGCCGGAACCCGGGACATGCCGTTTCAGGGCATCTTTGACGGAAACGGAAAAACACTTACGGTAAACATAAAGGATACCGGGAAGGAAGGTACGGCTCTTTTTCGCGCGATCAGCGACGGGGCGGTTATCCGGAACATAAATGTGGAAGGTACGATAACGGGTGGAACCCATGTGGCCGGACTGGTCGGCTTTTCGGACAAAGGGGATGCAGAGCATCCCAACACCATTCAAAACTGCAGAGTCAGTACCGGGGTCAGCGTTCCTTCACAGTTCGAGGGTAACAAGCATATGGGAGGTGTGGTCGGTCATGGTCTGACCTCTTATCTGAAGATAGAAGATACAGTGTTTGACGGTGAGATGTATCATGAAGGAGATTATGCCGGAGGCCTGCAGGGATGGAGTGACGGCAATCATCTGACGCTTCATAACTGTCTGTTTAGCGGCAAATACACCGGCACGAACCGGGAAAAATTTCATCCGGTCGCATTGCATGATTATGGAAGTAATACTGTGGCAGAAAGTCAGAACGTGTATTACAGTACGATACCGTTACTTTCAGATGCCGGACCGCTTGCTGTTTCGGGCGAGCAGGTGTTTGCTGAAGCACCTTTTGGATTTGAGACGAAACAGGTGACTGCAGCGGATGAAAGTGCGTATTATATGATAATGGGAGATGGCAGCTTTGTCATAAAGAATGAGGAAGATTGGAAAAGCTTTGCCAACTCGGTAAATGACGGCATTTCTTATGAAGGAAAGACCATAAAGCTGGAAGAAGATATTGCCGTAGATACTCCTGTGGGTATCTCCGAAAGCCGCTTTATGGGGGATTTTGATGGAGACGGTCATGTCCTGAAGGTCGCACTTACAGCAAAAGAGAATGTCTGCGCACCGTTTCGTTATGTTGAGAATGCGGCGTTTAAGGATCTGATCATTCAAGGAAGCGTATCGGCGAAAGGATATCAATACGCTGCAGGGCTTGTGGGAGAAGCCAAAGGGAATGTCAGGATTGAAAACTGTCGAAACGATGCAACAATCGTATCCGATCGGGATGGCAAAGGAGGACATGGCGGTTATGCGGCAAAGATTCCGGAAGATACCGAGATCGACTTTACAGGATGTTTGTTTGGCGGTAAACTGCTTACCACGACGGCTACGAATTCCTGTGGTGGATTTGTCGGCTACAATGAGGGCTCTGTGAGTGCTAATGATTGTTTATTTGCGCCGGAGGATGCTTTCGAAAATGAAAAATGGGCAGTCAGTGAGAATAGTTGTACGTTTGTTGCCGGAAAGAAAAGCGCGGAAACTGTAAAAATCACAGACAGCTATTATAAGAAGCCTTTTGGTATGCTGCAGGGAGCAGGATCGCGTCTGATCGGGACAGATGAGTATGTTACTTTTCTTCCCGCAGAGGATGTGATCAAAACATATCCTGTGAGTGGTATCCGGGTTTATCAAAAAGGAATGATGTGTGAGGATACATTTTACTATAAAGACAGAGAAGAATCCGTAAGCGATAACAGTCTGAACATCACCCTTTCCTATGACAGATTACCGGAAAATAAGCTGTTTGAGGAGTATGCTGTCAGCGAAGGCAGCCTGAAGAAAAATGATACGGATAGTTTTTGTCTGGAGTTAACGGACGGCAATGTAACGATCATGGCGGTTTTGAAAGATAAGCCGACTGCCGAACGGATCATATCCCCGACTGCTTCTGCGATCACATTCGGAGATACGCTTGCGGACAGTTCGATTTCGGGAGGCAGTTTTATTTATGGTGATGAAAAGGTGGCAGGGATCTGCCAATGGATGGATGATACGATTAAGCCGGAAGTGGCAGACAGTAATGTCAAACAATATGAAGCGGTATTTATTCCGGATAAGGATGAGTATGCAAAAATATATTTTAATATCCCGGTCACGGTGAACAAGGCTGAGTTGGTTGTTTCGGCACCTGATGCACAGACCGGCCTGTTATACAACGGAGAAAAACAGGAGCTTGTCGGAAGCGGCAGTGCCGATCATGGGACCATGTACTATGCCGTAACCAAAGCAAAAGAGCAGGCACCGGAATTTGACGGACTTTCCGGCAAGGAGGATAAAAAGTGGAGCACATCCGTTCCAAAGGCAAAGGACGCAGGGGATTATACCGTATGGTATAAGTGTCTGGGAGATGCCAATCATAATGATACGGCTGTCGCATTTGTTACGGGAATTACGATCGGCCCGGGTGAAGAGATACGCAATATGCCTAAGGCGTCGATATCGGCAGCCTTTCAGTGCACCAAAGTAAGTGAAGTGGAATTGCCAGCAGACTGGGAGTGGTCAGAGGAAGATAAGAACAAAACACTTAACTCCGGTGAGGAGCTGGCGGTAACAGCAGTTTATAATGGCGAAGATAAAGATTTCTACAGTGAGCAGGCCAGAACGATGACGATCAAGCTTACCAGAAGTGAATGCACACATCCTGCGGACCGTACGGAAGAACGCTATGAGACAGAACCGGGCTGCACGAAGTCCGGACATAAGGGAATCTATTGTATGGATTGTCAGGCGTGGCTTAGAGATGGCGGAGAGGTTGAGGCACTCGGTCATGATTACGAAACACCGGTATACGTCTGGAGTGAAGACGGAAAGAGCTGCACGGCGACTGCCGTATGTAAAAGACAGGGATGTACGGAGAAAGAAGAAGGGCATACGATAACAGAACAGGCGGTTGTCACTTCTGCTGTCAAAGAAGATTCCACAACGACAAAGAAGGGAACGACGACCTATACAGCGACCTTCCATGATCAGCCGTTTACGGTTCAGACGAAGGACGTGGAAGATATTGAAAAGAAAAAAGAAACCGGTGAAAATGGTCCGGCTGAAGTAAAAGAACAAAAAGCAGCAGCAAAGGATACGATCCTTTATGCAGAAAACATCAAAGCGGATGTGATCGTCACTTCTGAGCCGGGGAAGGAACCGGAAGTGAAGTATCTGAAATTGAAAGACACTTCATTAAAGACGATCGAAGTTCCTTCTGTCGTGACGATCAATGGCGTTACGTATGAGGTGACAGAAATCGCTGCGGGGGCATTTAAAGACAATAAGTCTCTGACAAAGATCATCATTCCGAAGAGTACGAAACGGATCGGCAAGTATGCGTTTAAGGGATATAAGAAGCTGCGGACCATCATTGTAAAAACAACGAAACTTACCCAAAAGACAGTCGCCGGGAAAGCATTTTCGGGTGTTGGAAAGAAAGTTAAGATCAAAGTGCCCGGGAAAAAGAAAAAGGCATATATCAAATTGTTCAGAAAGAAAGGACTTTCCAAGAAGGTTAAGATCAGAAGTTAAACGGGCAGAGGCCGGGGATGTAAAAGAAACATTCTCCGGTCTCTTTTTGCGCGATAAGCCGTCAGGCGTAATAAAACCAGTTTGGCATAGAAAACTGTCATCTTTCATGGTATTATGGAATTGACTGAAAACTTGGCGGGTATTCTTTGCAGGGGCGGTAGAGAGTATGTCATATCAGAAAAGAATACGTCAGATGGAAGAAAATGATGAAAAATCCAAGAAGGAGAGACAAAGTGAAACAACGGATAAAAAAAGGATGGGGGGCAAGTTTTCGAAACCGGATACTGGGAGCGTTTATCCTGACTTCGATCATCCCTGTATTGATATTGGTAACGATTTCTTATCTGAACTTTTCCGGGACGATGCGAAAGAACATAGAGGAGCTGATCCACCTGAACCTGCAGCAGACTAAAAAAAGCCTTGATGTGTGGATGGATTCCTATGATGATATCCTCTTTCAGGCCTATATGGATGATGAGATCGTGGATATGGTGGATGATCTGAATCACAATAGGGATACGACAACGACAGAAGTGCTTCTTCGAAGGACTTTGCAGGGAATGATCTACACCAAAAAGTACATCAGGGCAATCTCCGTGATCACAAAAGAGGGAAAGGTTGTCTTTTATGATTCCCTGACCGGATCTGTGATGAAAAATTCCTGGAGTGAAGGCATTGGCTACAGCAATGAAGAACTGTTTGATATGATTTCGGCGGATAATACCACACATGTTTTTTCGACCGGGGAAGCCGGTACCTACGCGGGGCGTACTTACCGGCTGTTTCATATCGGTCACAGGATCATTGATTATCAGAATCTGGGAAAGCAGCTGGGAGTTGTGATCGTCAGTATTGATGAAGAACTGCTGAGGGAGATCTGTCTGGAAGAAAAAACGGAGAATACCTACAAGTTTATCGTGGATAAGAAGGGGAACCTTGTTTCGGGAAAAGAAGAAGAGATTCCGGGAACAAAGATCATTGAGTGGACGGATGACATGACACTCAGGAGGCAGGCATATCTGGAATATCTGGAAAAGTCGCTGGGGCGTGACCGGAACGGGCTGTTTGTTGATGTGGAACATGATGAGCTGTTTGGATGGGACATTGTGGGAGTGTCGGATCGGAATCAGGTAATGGGACAGTTAAAGGCACAACAGAAGCTTATTCTTTTAATGATGGGGATCATGCTTCTGATTCTGGCGATCATGATCCGTGTGCTGATCAGGGATCTGATGCATTCCATCAATGAGCTGGTCGAGGTGATGAAGCACGTCGAACAGGGGGATATTCATGCAAGGGCAGAGGTCTCTCAGGATATTCCGACCGAGATCGGTATGATCTCCGGGCAGTTCAACAGGACGTTAGATGAGCTGGAGGATGCCATGGAAAAGCAAAAGGAAGCGGCAGTCAGACAGAGAAATGCAGAGATTGCCGCACTGGAGGCGCAGATCAATCCGCATTTTCTTTACAATACGCTGGATACGATCAATTGGATGGCAATTGACAGAGGCGAGTATGAGATCAGCAATTCCATCACATCCCTTGCCGCGATCTTAAGGTACGGGCTGGATAACAGCAACGGACTGGTAACGATCAAAAAAGAGGCCGAGTGGTTAAAGCAGTATCTTTTCTTACAGCAGACGCGGATGAAGGAAGCGTTCGAATGCTGCTTAAACATACCGCCACAGGTTATGGAATACCGGGTACATAAGCTTCTCTTCCAGCCGTTTGTGGAAAATTCCATTTTGCACGGCTTTGAAGGGAAAAAAGGAAAGCATATCTTAAAGATCGGGATAGAGCAGAAAGAGGATGATCTGGAAATAACGATCTGGGATAACGGAAAAGGGATGCCGAAGGAATTAGTGGAGCGGATGAACAGAGGAGAATTTCCGGATACACGGGAAAAAAACTGTATCGGAATGGAAAATGCGATCACAAGGATCTCAATGTATTATGGGGAAAAAGCCGGTGTGCAGATTGAAAGTGTGCCGGGAGAATATACGAATATAAGGATCAGGCTTTTGACGCAGCAGCTGACCGGTACGTCAGATGCTCTTGTGTAAGGCAGGGAGGTTTGGCATGAAATATGTAATCGTGGAAGATGAGATCAGGATCCGGGAAGGAATCCGTGGATTATTGTCCAGACTCAGTGAGGATACTATCATTTTGGGGGAGGCGGAAAACGGGAGCGATGCTTTGGAAATCATAAGACAGACCCGGCCGGACATTGTGATCACGGATATCCGGATGCCTGTTATGGATGGACTTGAGATGCTTGAAACACTCTACCGGGAGGGAATTGAGGTAAAAGCGATCGTATTGAGCGCATATTCTGAATTTGAATATGCCCGCAGTGCCATGCGGCTTGGAGTAACGGAATATCTGCTTAAGCCGATCGCGATCAACGATTTTATGCGTGCGATCGATAATGTCAGGCAGCAGATACAAAAGGAAAGAGAAACGCAATCCGGACAGATGGGATCGCTGAAGCAGATCATCAAAGGAATTGTGGAATCGGATATACAGCCGGACGACGGACTGACCGGTTTTCTGGAAAAGAAATACGGTATCGGTGCCGATACGCCCATTGCCCTGCTTTTGTATTATATGCCGGCATTTAGCGAGTCGCTCATCCGCAAAGCGACCGGGGAACTGGAGCAGATCCTTGCAGGAGGCAGAGAACTTTCTTTCTGTATCTGGACCGATCATGTGAAAAAAGTGCTGGGGCTTGCCCTCTATCATTACCTGGATGCGAAAAATCTGAAGCACTGGCTGCAGTCCGGCCTGCTGCAAAAAAAGGAACAGATACAGGGACGTGCGATCGGCTGGTGTGTGGCAGATGATCTCTATCACTTAAAAGAGCAGTATGAGTGTATCCTGGAGTATCTGGACTGGAATATCACGCTGGGAGACAATATTATGATCTCTTATCCGGAGATCACGGCGGTGCATACGGCGGTCTGTGTATATCCCATGGAGCTGGAAAACCGGATGAAGATTGCAGTCTGCAAAAATTCTGAAAAACCCTTACAGGATTGTATCCGCCTCTTTCAGCAATACTTCCGGGGAGAGCAGCTTTATGAACCGCAAAAGATCAAAGAATGCTATATCCGTTTTTTTTGGGCGCTGATCCATTATGCAAAGGAAATGCAGGTGCTTGACGGGCAAAGGATCAAAGAACAGGTACTGCTGGAAAAGATCATGAATGCCAGGACCATGTATGAACTGGAGAAAGTCTCCGAAGAGATCGAAAGGCAGATCGGATATAAGGAAAACGGGATCGACAATATGGTGATCAAGCGGGCAGTATCCATGATCCATGAATACTATCAAAACGGCATCACTTTAGAGGAGATCGCTCAGAGACTTGAGATCACACCGGAATATCTGGGAACGCTTTTTTATAAGGAGATGGGGCAGAATTTCAGTACCTACATAAAGGATTACAGGATCGGAAAAGCGAAAGAGATGCTGATCGGGACAAACAAAAAGATTTATGAAATAGCCGAAAAAACCGGATATTCCGATCCGAAATATTTCAGCAGGGTCTTTCGGGAGACAACGGGACAGCTGCCGAAGGAATACAGGATGACCCATAAATGACAAAAGCAGTTTAGTTTTTTCTACCTTAGTGCAGTTTTTTTGAGTGTTCAACAACACAGAGGGAGATTATGATTGTATTATCAAAACAATGCAGAGCACACCGTACGATTTTGCGCAAGATCAGGTTTCATTGGGAGTGCAGTGATTTTATGGGAGGAAAAAACGATGAACTTAAAAAAAATGACCGCAATTGTCCTGGCGGCAGCTTTGACGGCAGGGACTCTCTGCGGATGCGGGAATGCTTCGGGTGTTCCGGGGGCAGAAGAAACAGGCAAAGCAGATACGCAGGATTCACAGGCTGCTTCACCAAAAGAGACAAAGGATGTCACCATCTGGTATTACTGGGAAACGGAAGGACATCAGCAGGCACTGTCAAAAGTGATCGAAGACTATAATACCTCACAGGACGATTGCATGGTGACGGCCAAGTATGTTCCGTTTGATGATTTTAAGAAACAGCTTTCAATCGGTGCATCGGCAGCAGAGCTTCCGGATATTGTGATCCTGGATTCTCCGGATCATGCCGCTTATGCACAGATGGGAATTTTTGAGGATATCAGCGGCAAATTCGATGTAGACGATTATTATGAAGGTACCGTCAATTCTTGTACGATCGATGGAACGCTTTATGGAGTGCCGTTCGGAGTCAATTGTCTGGCTTTATACTACAATAAGGATCTGCTGGATGCGGCAGGAGTAAAGCCGCCGACGACATGGGACGAGCTGAAAACGGCAGCCGGGAAGCTTACTACGGATCATGTAACGGGAATTGCCATCTCCAGTGTTCAAAACGAAGAGGGAACCTTTAATTTCATGCCGTGGGTATGGTCAGCAGGCGCATCGTTTGATGAGATCGATTCAAAAGGAGGGCAGAAAGCACTGGCTTTTCTGCAGTCGCTGGTACAGGAAGGCGTCATGAGTTCAGAATGTATCAACTGGACGCAGGGAGATGTTGTAAATCAGTTTATGGCAGGAAATGTCGCAATGATGGAGAACGGACCCTGGCAGATCCCGACCATGCAGTCACAGGCCAAGGATCTAAACTGGGGCGTGACATTGCTTCCAAAAGACGAGGAGTATGCATCTGTTTTGGGCGGCGAAAATTATGCAGTTGTCAAAGGTGGAAATGTGGAAGGAGCGATCGCCTTTCTGGAGTATGCGACACAGGATGAGCAGGTAAAATATCTGATGGAGCATTTTGGCTATATCTCGGCAGACAAATCCATTGCAGAAAACCAGTTTGATGCTGACTCGGTCTATCAGCCGTTTGTAGAGCAGTTAGAGTATGCAAGGCCGAGAGGACCTCTGGCAGACTGGCCGAGTGTATCCGATGCGATCTCGCTGGCATTCAACAAGGTGATCACAGGCGGGGCAACACCCGAGGAAGCGGCAAAGGAAGCACAGACGACGATCGACGGGATCATTCGGTAACCAAAGGGAGGTGCGAAAGGTGACAAAGGTCAAACGCCTGGGAGGCACAGACACCGGAATGGTGTTTGTGCTGCCGGCCTTCCTCTACATGATGATCTTCGTGGGATATCCGATCATCAGTAATTTCATCCTGAGCTTTCGGGATGTTACGGTCAGCAATCTGGTACAGGGATCACAGAAATTTGTGGGATTTGCAAATTATCTGGAGCTTTTTCGGGACAGTGTTTTTCGAAAAGCACTCTCCAATACCCTGTTTTTTACGGTATGCTGTCTTTTGCTTCAGTTCGTTCTGGGGTTTGGACTGGCACTTTTGTTCCACAAAAAATTCAGTCTGGCCAAGCCATTGAGAGGGATCACGCTGATCCCCTGGATGGTTCCGATCACCGTGACGGCACTGATCTTCAGATTGCTGTTTGCCACGGATATCGGGGTGTTGAACTATATGCTCAAAAGTGCGCATCTGATTTCCAAAAACATTGAATGGCTGACACAGCCAAAGACAGCGATGTTTGCCCTGATCTGTGCCAATGTGTGGATCGGCATACCCTTTAACATGATCCTGATCTCCACGGGGCTGACAACGATCCCGCAGGAGCTGTATGAGAGCGCCTCCATGGATGGAGCGACCAGGACAGATGCCTTTTTTAAGATCACACTGCCTTTGCTCAGACCTACGATCGAGTCCGTACTGGTGCTGGGATTCATCTATACCTTTAAGGTGTATGATCTGGTGTACGTAATGACGGGCGGCGGGCCGGTCAATGCCACGCATATGCTCTCCACCTATTCTTATAAGCTGTCTTTTGAAATGTTTCAATACAGTAGGGGGGCATCGGTGGCCAATGTGCTTTTTGTGGTGCTGATGCTGGTAAGCATCTTGTATATCAGGATCACAACACAGGGAGAGGAGGAGCAGGATGACGCGTAAAAAAAAT
This sequence comes from Lachnospiraceae bacterium, assembly GCA_015056815.1. GTDB lineage: Bacteria > Bacillota > Clostridia > Lachnospirales > Lachnospiraceae > SIG333. Next base: position 43,329 of record SVFN01000023.1, read on the forward strand.
ATGGCATTCAGTATCGGGATGATCCTTTTGATCGCAGCTTTTCTGTTCCCGCTATACTGGACGGTTAATACTTCCCTGAAAACGGAACAGGAGATTTTTCAAAATCCGCCGACCTTTTATCCGCATATCCGGAATCTGCAGTCATACAAGGCGCAGGTTTCCAATGGGGATTTTAATATGTTTCGCTCGTTCGGGAACAGCTTCGTGATCGCGCTGGGCGCGATGCTTATTTCGGTGGTCCTGGCAGTCCCGGCTTCTTACGGTATCGCCAGATACCGTTTCCGGGGCAAAAAGTTCATGCTTTTGACATTTCTGTTCACACAGATGCTGCCGGTAGCCGTTCTTCTGACGCCGATGTTTGTTTTGTTTAAGAATCTGAGAATGTACAACACCTGGATGTCAACGATCCTGGCGGATGCTACCATCGGGATCCCCTTTTCGGTCCTGATCTTAAAAAACTATTTTGCATCCATCCCGAAAGATATCGAGGAGGCAGCTTATCTGGACGGCTGTAATAAATATACCGCTTTTTTCAGAGTCCTGATCCCGGTTGCAAAGCCCGGTGTCGCGGTGTGCGCGATCTTTTCGTTTCTATATGCCTGGGGAGATCTGGCCTACGGCATGACTTTTATCATAGACCAGCAAAAGCGGCCGATCACAGCCGGTATTTTTAATTTTATGGGGCAATACGGAACGAAATGGAGCTATCTGACAGCGTTTGCAGTCGTTGTGATCATACCTGTGGCCTTTCTTTTTATCTTTATGCAAAAGTACATTGTGAGCGGAATGACAAGCGGAGCAGTAAAGGGATAAGGGAGAAGAAGAAATGATCAGGATAGAAAAAGAGAAAATTGTTTATCATTATGATGCCGAGGAAGTATGGATCGAACCCTGGGGAGAAAATGCCTTAAGGATAAGAGCGACTAAGAACGCCCGAATGCCCCGGGAAAACTGGGCACTGATCCACAGAACGGAAACGGAAGCTGTGGCAGAAGCCGTGGGGCAGGGAGCGTGTATCACAAACGGATCGATCCGGGCAGAAATATCCGGCCGCGGTAAGATCCGGATCCTGCGCTCGGATGGAAAGGTTCTGTTAGAAGAATACTGCAGAAACAGACGGGATACATCAGATCCGAAATGCTCGGCTTTAGAAGTGGAGGCAAGAGAGTTTAAGCCAAACATCGGAGGGGATTATCATCTGACGATGCGGTTTGAGTCGGTAAATACCAAAGAGAAGCTTTATGGAATGGGGCAGTATCAGCAGCCGTATCTGGATCTGAAAGGGATGGATCTGGAGCTGGCACACCGCAATTCCCAGGCGAGCGTTCCCTTCCTGGTTTCCTCCGAGGGATATGGCTTTTTATGGAACAATCCTGCGATCGGCAGGGCGGTACTTGGAAAAAATGTGATGAGCTTTGAGGCATATTCCACGAAAGTGCTGGATTACTGGATTGTCACAGGGAATACGCCGGCTTTGATCGAGGAGGCATATGCTGCAGTGACCGGGACGGTTCCCATGATGCCGGAGTACGGTCTGGGATTCTGGCAATGCAAACTGCGCTACCAGACACAGGAAGAACTGCTGGAGGTGGCAAGCGAATATAAGAGAAGAAATCTTCCCATTGATGTGATCGTGATTGATTTTTTCCATTGGCCCAAGCAGGGGGAATGGAGGTTTGATCCGGTGTACTGGCCGGATCCGGATCGCATGATACACAAGCTGGATGAGATGGGGATAAAACTGATGGTATCAGTCTGGCCAACGGTGGACAGAGAGTCACAAAACTATGAAGAAATGCTGGAAAAAGGATATCTGATCCGCACGGAACGGGGATTTCGTGCCGGACTGAATTTTGAAGGGGCTACCATTCATTATGATGCCACGAATCCGGAAGCGCGAAAATATGTATGGCAAAAGGCCAAAGAGAATTATTATGAAAAGGGAATCCGTATTTTCTGGCTGGATGAGGCGGAGCCGGAATATAGTGTCTATGATTTTGACAATTACCGGTATTACAGAGGCAGCGATCTGGAGATCGGGAATATTTATCCGGTCGAGTATGCCCGTACTTTTTATGAAGGTATGGAGGAAGCCGGCCAGAAGTCGATCGTAAATCTTTTACGCTGTGCCTGGGCAGGAAGCCAGAAGTATGGGGCTCTTGTGTGGTCTGGGGATATCGCATCCAGCTTTGAGAGTATGCGAAACCAGCTGGCTGCGGGACTGAATATGGGCCTGGCCGGTATTCCCTGGTGGACTACCGATATCGGCGGATTTCATGGGGGAGATCCGTCTGATGAAGAATTCCGGGAGCTGTTTGTGCGCTGGTTTCAGTGGGGAACCTTCTGTCCGGTCATGCGTCTGCACGGGGACAGAGAGCCAAGACAGCCCCAGGTTGGAAGTACAGGGGGGGCGACCTGCCGGTCGGGAGCGCCCAACGAGGTATGGAGCTACGGGGAAAAGGTATACAGGATCTGTGAGAAATATTTAAGGATCCGGGAACAGATGCGCGACTACACCAGAGAACTGATGCGGCAGGCGCACGAGAAAGGAACGCCTGTCATGCGTACACTATTTTATGAATTTCCGGAAGATCCCCTTTGCTGGGAGGTCGAAGACGAGTATCTGTACGGTCCGGATATTCTGGTGGCACCGATTTTGGAAAAGGGAGCAGTCAGAAGAACGATCTATCTGCCCAAAGGGTGTAAATGGCGCGATGCAGATACCGGGGAAATCTTTGACGGAGGACAATGGATCGAAACAGCAATCTGCCTGGAATCCATGCCGGTGTTATACCGTAGTCCTCAAAAAACAGAAAGAAAGGAGCAAAAAGAATCATGATAAAATGGAAACAGCTATTAAGAACAGTCACAACAGGTATGCTGGCAGCTTCCTTACTGATGAACGGCCTGTTTGCAAAGCTGCCCGGCACAGTGCAGGCGTCTGCCGCACAGGCGGACAGTGCGGTCCTGACCGTGGATCTGAGTCCGGAGGAGAGTACGGGAGAGATCATGCATGGAGCCGCCGGATTCCTTTATGGCGTCAGCAGTGAGAATGTGCCCACAACGAATACGATCGTCCCGCTCAAATCCAAAATTTTAGTCACCAAAGGGGCGGTGGGAACCGAGCACCCGTACGGGGATGCCCTGGATGTCGCAAAGACGTTTCTGGAAAGCGGCGGACGGCAGATACAGATGTACAACAGCAATTATTACGGAGTATTTGGCGTGACCGCTTCCATTGCGCAGTACAGTGCCGATCTGAAAAACTATATCGCACCGGCGGTAGTGGCATGGAAAGAAGCCTGGAAAAAGGAGCATGGGACACCGCAGGAGCCAAAAGATCCGATCGGTGCTCAGACCGATATTGATAAAGCGATCGTATATGTGCCGATCAATGAGGGAACACCGGTCGGAAACAATGACCTTCACAATGCATGGAAGAGTTACCGGGATGCGATCCTTTCCGTTGATACCCATGCAACACTGGCAGGACCGAATGATGCAGTGTATCGGGGAGAAAGCTATTACAAAAACTATATCCAGTTTTGTGCGGACCGGAATTGTCTGCCGGATGTCGTGACATGGCATGAGCTGCAGACCTCCTGTCTTCAGACGATGTCTGCCCATATGAAGAATTTCAGACAGATCTGGAATCAGAAGATCGACTGGTCTGCGTACAATGAGGCCAATCATACGACAGGGGTTCCGACCTTCCCGCAGATCTGCATCAATGAATATGCGGAGATGGAATATTGCGGAGTACCGGGGCGCCTTGTGAACTGGATCGCCAGACTGGAGGATGAAAAGATCACAGGCTGTCTTCCGTTCTGGCATCAGGCAAATAACCTGAATGACCTGGCGGCAGGAGCCAATGAAGGAAACGGAGCGTGGTGGCTGTACAAATGGTATGGTGATATGTCCGGAGAAACACAGCCGGTCATGACGAGTACTGCGTTTGACCAGTTGTATGGTGTCTCCACGATGGATGATAAAAAGAAGATCTCAACGACTTTGCTGGGAGGATTCTCTGGTGATATCACAGTGGAACTTAAGAATGTGACACAGGCGGAAACCTTCCGGAATGCTTCGGCTGTTCATGTACAGATTCAGGAAACCATGTTTACGGGATTTCACGGGGCGGCAGATGAAACACCGGTCATTCTGGACGGAATCTATGCAGTGGACGGTAACGGAAACGTAACAGTGCGGATCCCGGATGCTTTATTTGAAAATGCATATCATCTTACCCTGACACAGGCGGGAGAAAATGAGAACGTGAATGCGCCTTTACAAAAAGACAGCGGTCAGGTATATGAGGCGGAGGAAGCCGAACTTGGCGGCAAGGCGAAGGCGACAGCGGCAGCGACCAATCCCAGCTACTATATGTCAAATAAAAACGGCGGAAACCAAAACCGTGCGGTGAATATGCAGGACGGCTCTTCCCTGACTTATCACATTGAGGCTCCGGTGGATGGAAAATACCGGTTTGATTTTGCATACGGAAACGGCCAGGGAACGGTGCGTAATAATATGAAAACGCATGATCCGGTCAATCTGAAACAGGAATTTTCATTAGACGATGGAATGCCGGAAACGATTACCATGGAATCAACATTGTTTCAGACCATGACCGGGATCAAGACCTTATACTATGATCTGACAGCAGGCAGCCATACGGTCACGATCGAGACACCGGCGGGATACGGCGCCGGAAATGAACTTTTGCTGCATGACTTTGTGCGCGTATCCTATGCCGGAGTGTATGAAGAAGAACTTCCGCTGTTCCATAAAGTCTACGAAGCGGAATTATCCGATGTAAACCGTCTGTTGGGCAATCTGGAATCTACGGTTTCCACCAGAACGGAACTAACGGGCTATACCGGTGATGGATATGTGACGGGACTGTCAGAAAGATCGGTTAAAGAAGGAGGCGGGATCCGGACGACGGTTGTCGTACCAAAGAGCGGTCTTTATAATGTTTCTCTGCGCTACCATTCCGGACAGGCCGGACAAGCCAACCTTTATGTGGAGAATACTGCCGTTACGCTGGATCGATTGAACAAAACCGTTGCGCTGATTCCGCAGGACGGCTGGCAGACGGCAGTGGCTTCTGTCTATTTACAAAAAGGGATCAATGTAGTGGATGTTGACACAACGGTAAATGCAGCACTGGATCATATGAGAGTGCAGGAAATTCCGGACAAAGAGCATTCGACGGTCATCGAGGCGGAGGATGCGGTACCGCAAGAGCTGGCAGACTCTGTGAAGATCGCTCAAAGCGAAGGAGCTTCCGGTGGAAAGTATGTGGAAGGTATGGCAGGCTCTTACCGTACACCGGATTATCTGGAGTTTTCCTATCAGGCAGCTTCGGCCGGCAAATATCAGATGCAGGTGTACCATTCCAATGAGGATCTTGCGGGAAGTCATTCTTATAATATCAAAGCGACCGACAAATATGCGGTTGTGGAAGTAAATGGGAAGTCTGATTCGCCGAGATTTACGCTGGCAGGCGGTGTAAAACAGGAGCCGGTGCTGTATTATTTTGCAGACTGTGGAGACCATGATCCGGAAACGGTTTCGGAAGGAGACAGTCTCGGCGCATATAACAGTGTTACAGACCGCTATTATGGCACGGATGAAAAGAAAGGCTATAAATGGGGGCTGGTCTGCGAACGCGATGATGAAGTGGAAACGCCCGGTGTGGGAAGTCTGGTATCCGATGAAAAAGACAAAGCGGTTTATACCAATTACCAGAAGGCATTATCCAACAGCAGTGCCGATCTGGAGGATGGAAAGAAAAAAGAAGAAACCTTCCGGTATGCACACAATCAGGGAGAGAACGGGATCGATCCACGTTATATTTCTTATCGGTTCGAACTGGACCCCGAGGAATACCAGATAAGTGTATGTATGGGAAATACATGGAACAATGCAGGCAATCCAAAGGTTACTTTCAGCGCGGACGGTATGGAACCCGTGGAAGAAACTTATGCAGTGAATGGAAATGTTGTAAAAACCAAAAAGCTTGATCTGACAGATGCCCGGACAAATGAGGCCGGGAGAGTGGAGCTTTCGATCAGGGCAACTTCTTCAGATCCGACGATCCAGATGAATTATATTAAGATCGAGGGAATACAGGAGACAGAAAGCACTTATAAATATCTGGTACCGGATGGAGAAAAGGTTTTGGCGGATCCGCTGCCGCAGGATATCTATATGGGAGAACTGGCAGAAGGAATGGACTGGTTCATTGATTTCAGAAATCTGAAAAACAAGACGGACCGCTACTTCTTCATCAATACCTTTTCCGATGATACCTTCCGTGAGAAAACGATAACCCTGGATCTGAAAGAGGGAAAAAATACAATCCGGATTTACAATGATAACAGCTGGAACACAACGTATGGCGGCAGTCAGAATACGCCGGCTACCACCGCGCTTTATAACGAGACTCCAAACTTTGATAAATTTGTGATCACGCCAATGGCACTTGCCGAAGCGGAAAAAGTGCCCGTGCGACATGCGATCGATATCGGTACTACCAAGGGAGGAATCGTGACAGCCGACCATAATGAAGTGGGCGAGAACGGAGCGTATGCACTGACACTGGATCCCGAAGAGGGCTATGCGGTAGAAGGCATTTGGATCAACGGAACGGATCGCAAAAAGGAACTTGCGACAAAGTCCGGTCAGCAGGTGCTTTTAGTAAGCGGTGTCTGTGACGATCAGAATATCAAAGTATATTTTGCAAAGCCGGGGATCGGAAAGGATGTGCTGCAAAAACGCTATGACAGATACCGGAAGCTGGAAAAGGAGAATTATTCTGTGATAAGCTGGGAGCAGTTTTTATCGGCTTTTAACTATGCGGGAAATGTACTGTCCAATCAAAATGCATCGCAATATCAGATCACGGATGCTTATGAAGGTCTGGAAGCTGCTGTAAAAGGACTGGAGGATATTTCCAATCTGCTCTATTTTGTAGACTGCGGTGACCATGATCCTGCAACGGTAACCTATGGGGATTCGTTTGGCAGGTACAATTCCGTGACAGATCAGATTTATGGCACAGATCAAAAGGCCGGTTATCAATGGGGACTGGTTCTGGAAGAAGCGGATGAAAAAGAGACGCCCGGAGAGGGAAGCAGAGTATCGGCGCAAAACGATCGGGCTGTGTACACCAATTATCAAAAAGCCCTGTCAAACAGTGAAGCTGATCTGGAAGACGGACAGAACAAAAAGAATACCTTCCGCTATGCACACAATCAGAGTGAAAGCGGGATCGATCCACGCTATATCTCATACCGGTTTGAACTGGAACCGGATGTATATCGCGTCACAGTGGGAATGAGTAATACCTGGAACAATGCGGGCGCGCCCAAGATCACACTGGCCGCAGATGGTGTCAAGCCGGTTGTTCAGAATTATGCGGTCAATGGGAATGCCGAAAAAACCATGGAGATCGACTTGAAAGAAGCAGTAAAAAACAAGAACGGCAAAGTCGAATTATCCGTCAAGGCAACTTCACAGGATCCTACAATACAGATGTGTTATATCCTGGTGAAGGATACTAAGGAGCCGGCTTTTGATCCGGACAGTGAGACCGAGCCGGGAGGCGTGACAGATCCGGATGACATCAGACCTGGCAATCTCCCGGAAGCACCGGCCGGACAGACAGAAGGAAGCATCCGGGCGATCACCTTACAGTGTGTGAGCGGAAAGATTGCGGCAAACAGGAAAGTGAAAATCGCTGCAACGGTAGAAACGACCGGAAAAGTTTCGAATACCGGACTGCTCTGGACAAGCTCTGACAGCCGGTACGCCACAGTGGATGCCAATGGTGTGGTAACGACTAAAAAAGCAGGGATCGGAAAAACAGTGGTGATCACGGCAAAGGCGGTATCAGACCCTGCAAAGAGTGCATCTGTCAGGATAAAGATCATGAAACATGCTGTGAAGAAGATCCGGCTTACATGCAGCAGGACGGTAAAGGCAGGCAAGAAGATAACCGTTAAGGCACAGATAAAGACCACAGGTAACAAGGTCAATAAGAAACTGCTCTTTATTACATCGAATTCCGACTATGCGACGGTAAATGCGAAAGGTGTGGTAACGGCAAAGAAAGCAGGAAAAGGGAAAACCGTTAAGATTACGGCGATTTCCACCGACGGAACAAAAAAGAAAGCATCCGTCAGAATAAAAATCAAATAAAGCGTTTCTTTTCCCTTCAAAAGGCTCTGCCGGAATACGGCAGGGCCTTTTAAAAAAATATTAAGAATTACTTCGTCCGGAATTAATTGACAGATCGTTTTCCATCCATTATGATTTGCCCGTAATAAAAACAGGACGTTGATCCTAAAGGAGAGATAGTATGAAAAAGAGATGGATTGCACTGGCACTTTCTGTGACACTTGTTACAGGATTGGTGCCGCAGGGGACATGCTTGCGTACCGTGAACGCATATGCGCAGGAAACGGGAATGCCCGAGACAGAAATGCCGGAAAGTGGAGTGGACGATCTGGCAACCGGAGAAACAGCCCTCACACATGACGAGATCGTGGCAAAAAACAAACAGGCAGTGATCGATGAAGCGATCGCGCTGGGCGTGCCGGATGCCTTTATCCGCCATGATATCGCAGAAGAATTTAAAGAAGGAAAGCTGACAGCACCGCAGACAGATCTGGCAGATGAAGAAGAGGAGCCGAAGCTTAAGCTGGAAGCGGTAAAGGCCTCCGACAAGAGTACGGGTCTTTTGCTCTCAAAAGTCGATACCGGTGTTTTGGCACGGACAAAGATCGATCTGGGAGAATATGATCTGGGTGAGCTGAAACCGGGACGCCTGATCTATAATATGCTGACAGATTATAAGACAAAGGGAACCGCATATCTGTACTTTGGCGACAGCGAGGAGCCGTTTGCGTCTGCTGTGATCAAGAGAACTGCCAATAAGGACTGGGAGACAGCACCGAATTACACGGTGGATGTCAGAAATGCGGGACTGGAAGGAAAAGGACATATTTATCTGAAATTCGTTGCAGACACAGCATTGGATGATGAGGATAACATCATTCCGAAATCAAAAGTTAAGACAAGCCTGTTTTTGCAGGGGATGTTCTTCACGGAAGGCAGTACTCCGGTCGTGGAGTTTGACCTGGATAAAGAAATCAATACGATTGAAAATATCAATGGTTCACCGCTTCACACCACGATGGGATACGGCAATATGGAGGTAAAGATCCCGGAGGGTTATGAAGCGGAATATTCCGAAAAGCCGTTAAAGGATGCGACCTATGAACTGGAATATTTAAGAGGCAGAGGCAATTCCACTTGGGAAGCCAGTAAAAAACCCTACAAGATCAAGCTGAATGAATCAGCCGATCTGTTCGGAATGGGGAAGAGCAAACACTGGGTACTGCTGGCTAATTACTATGACTATTCTCTGATCCGCAACAAGTTTACGTTTTATCTTGCGGATCAGCTGGGGCTGGAATATACTCCTAAAAGTGTCTTTGTCGATGTGGTCATTTCCGGTGTGTATTACGGAAGCTATCAGCTGACACAGCATGTACGGATCGGAAAAAACAATATCAATATCGATGACCTGGAAGATGATCCGGCGACAGAAGAACCGGATATCACCGGTGGCTATCTTCTTTCCATGGGCGATTCCTGGCTGAGCGGAGATGAAGGCCTTCCGTATATTTCGGCAGGACAGTACGATTTCCGCCTGGACAAGCCGGAGTATGATGAGAAATATCCGAAAGAGGCAAAGGATGCTCAGATCAAATATCTTACCAGATATTTAGGGGAACTGGATCTTTTGGTAAATTCCCTGGAAGAATCGGATAGTGTATCGGAAAATTCAATGGAAGGATCCGAAGAACCTGCAAATCCGGGTGTCGTATCCGAAATCAATTCGGAAGCTGTATCCGGGATTGACCCTACCGTTGCATCCGGAATCGATCCTACGGTATCGGAAAATGATCTGGAAGGTGAAGAGGAGATCAAACTGCCGGAGGGCAAGACCTGGAGAGATTACATGGACGAACAGTCCCTGATCGATTATTATCTGCTGCAGGAGTTTTCCAAAAACGGAGATGCTTACGGTTCCAGCAGTACCTATCTATATAAGGTAAGAAACGGAAAACTCTACTGGGGACCGGCATGGGACTTCGATTATGTGGCATGGGGAGCTTATCAGACGGATTATATCAAGTGGGGAACGTTAGAAAACTTTAGGCTCAAGTTTGTTGCTCCGTGGGTAGAGACTTTACTGAAGAATGATCCCGAGTTTAAACAAAATGTGATCAAGCGCTGGAAAGTGCTTTCCGACCTGTTAAAGGAAGCGGAAGAGGATGGCGGTATTCTGGACCGTTATAAGGAACAGAATTATTACTCAGCCCTTGCAAATTATCAGATTTGCAGCAGTCTTTTGATGGATGCGGATGGTTACGGTGATGATACACAGGTGTTGGATGATGACGGCAATCCTTATACACTCAATTACACCAATGAGATTGAGAGACTGAAAAAATACATTCATGTGGGCAGAGAATGGGCGGATGAACATATCGAAGAGATCGATACTTATGAATGGGACTATGTGATGCATTATCCGCAGGTTCCGTTTTATGTCGATGATGAGACCCCGGTTTTTGTCAGCTATGACATGGAACAGAACACACTGAAGACAGAGGAAATCCCGGAAATGCCGGCAAAAGAGGGGTGTGTGTTTAAGGGATGGTATTATGTCGATGAGAACGGAAACGAAAAACGCTTTACAGACAGGGATCTTCCATATGGATACAATCAGGACAGTAACGAATATTATGCGTACGATCTGTATCCATGCTATACGGAAGAAACCGATTATGTGAAGGCAGAAAAGATCGAGCCGGCATGGGATACCATTTATGTTCCTCTTGACAGAATGGTGATCTCGGAAGAAGATGGGCTGGATCCGAATATGATCGCTTATGAAGCGGTACTTGTGAACTTAAAGAGTTTTGTGAATGTTACTCCGTTTGATGCATCCGATGATGCACTGCGCTTTTATCAGGAAACAGAGGATGGGAAGATCCGCCAGTACAGTGATGACGAGATCTGGATCAATAACATTGGCGAAACGGAGATCATCTGCAGACTGGGAGACCTTTCCTGCAAGCTTAAGATCGTAGCGTTTGAGATGGAGGACCTGAATCAGGGACAGGCATTCGGAGTGGATAAGAGCATTACCCTAAAAGCCGGCGAGTATGGAAATGTGCACTTTGCATTTGATGCTCCGCAGAATCAGTTATATTCAAAATACTATGATCTGATCTTTGCGTCAATGGATACGGATATTCTTGAGGTGAACGGAAACGGAATGCTTTATGCGAAAAAAACCGGCAAAACCAAAGTGGTTACGATCTGGCAGGATGGAAAGAAAAAGAACAGCAGATTGACGGAAGTGACAGTGACGGATGAGAATGGAAAGCTTCCGGGAGAAAGTGAGGCAGATCATGGCAATACCACAGAACCGAAAGGAACCAATGTGAAGCCGTCAAATACTCCGGCAAATACCGCGGTCACACTTGCAAAGGGTGCGATCAAAAAGATACAGACCAAGAAAGCATCCGACAAAAAACTGAAGATCAAGCTTACTAAGATTGCAAATGCGGATGGCTATCAGATCGCTGTTTATACCTCGAAAAAGGATGCAGCGAAGAATAAAAAGGCGATCCTTACAAAGGATGTAAAGGGTGTGAAGGCAACCTTAAAGTCCGGCAAACTGAAAGGAACGAAAAAATTATACGTAAGAGTCCGCGCTTACAGCAAAATAGACGGTAAGACCGTATACGGCGACTGGTCCGGGATCAAAAAAGTAAAAATCCGATCATAAAACGATGATTTCAAACAGAGTTTATTGGCAAAAGAAAGTCAATAAACTCTGTTTTTTTGTAAAAAAAACAGCGATTGTCCACCTGGGGGGACTATATTTTTGAAAATGAATGAAGTATAATTACACTGAATGTTTTTGTGAAAAAGCGAAACGGATACAATGAAGGAGAAAGGACATGGATCAGTCAAAACGGAAACATGCGGTTGTATTTGCGATCCTGTTGTGTTTGATCGGACTATTGACCGCGGTAAGTGTCGGTGAGTATATGATCATAATAAATAAAGATGCACAGATGCAGGCCGAGGCGGCCGACGGGTCGGAAGAGGTGACGAAAGAAGAAAAAGAGGATTCCGGATTGATTGAACAGCTTGCAGGCAAAGTCAAAACGGAAAAGAAAGAGGAAAACGGACAGAAAGAAGAAAAGACAGATCCTTCGCAGGATGGGGTTACGGCACATGGAGCACTTCATCTGGAGGGGACGCAGATTGTGGATGAGCATGGGAGGCCGACCAGACTTCGGGGGATGAGCAGTCATGGAATGATGTGGTATCCGCAGTATACGAATTACAGTGCGATAAAGACTACCGCAGATTACGGGGCAAACGTATTCCGGATCGCCATGTATTCGGAAGAGCCCTATACCGGATACAATGTGAATAAAGAGATCAATACCGGCGTGATGTATGCGGCCATCGAAAACGTAAAAGCCGCGGATCTTTATGCTATCGTGGACTGGCATGTTCTGGAGGATGCCAATCCCTTAAATCATATGGAGGAAGCCAAAGGATTTTTTGAGGAAATATCCGCACATTACGGCAATGATCCGGGGATCCTTTATGAGATCTGCAATGAGCCAAACGGTGATACCACCTGGGACGATATTTATGAATATGCCGGTCAGGTCATTCCGATCATTCGCAGCCATGCCCCGGATGCGCTGATCATTGTCGGGACCACAGATTACAGCTACGGATTTAATACGTCGCTCTATTCAAAACCGCTGGAATTTGACAATGTCATGTATGCGTTTCATTATTATGCCGGACTGCACAATGATGATTATGAGAATATCATCACGGATGCGCTGGCAGGCGGCCTTCCGGTGTTTGTATCGGAATGGGGAATGGATACGGACAAAACAGAAGAGGCATTGGCGGAAGGCAGGAAATTTGCGGATTTTTTGCGGAAGAATCAGATCAGTTTTGCAGCCTGGTCACTTTCTAATAAACAGGAATGCTTTTCAGCCATCAGGAGTGACTGCAACAAGCTATGCGGTTGGACGAAAGAAGATCTGACACCGGTGGGAGAGATCCTCTTTGATGCATTAGCGGAAGAATAAACGGAAAGAAGCGTAATTATCATGAAAAAGAAAATATTTTGGAATAAATTCTGGATCGTTCTGACTTTATTGCTAACGGTCATTTATCTGGGATGGAGGATTTTTCGGACGGTGCCTTATGAGAAAAATCTGCTCTCGTATGTGTTCTGGGTGCTGCTTCTGGCAGCGGAAATGTTCGGTCTGTTTGAGATGGCCGTTCATTTCTATAATATGTATGATTATGGAAACAACAAGGTGGAAAAACCGAAGCTTGATGAGCGGATCTTCCCCGAAGTGGATGTTTTTGTGCCAAGCTTTAACGAATCGGCAGCATTGATCAGACAGACCTTGGAGGCGTGCAAAAAAATGAAATATCCTGACCCGGAGAAAGTACATATCTATCTGTGCGATGATGGGGAAAGGGAAGAGATGCAGAAACTTGCCGGGCAGCTGGGAGTGGAGTATCTGGCAAGAACCGTGCACAACAGTGCCAAGGCGGGAAATCTGAATTATGCGCTAAAGCACTCCGGATCTCCGCTGATTGCAGTCTTTGATGCGGATATGATGCCGACCGAGGAATTTTTAATGGAGACGGTTCCGTATTTTGCGAAAAACGTTGAGATTTTGCGCAAATACAAAAAACAAAAGAAGGCACAAACAGTCAATGAGTATGAGAGACAGCATATGACCGGTTTTGTCCAGACACCGCAGAATTTCTATCAGCCAGATCTGTTTCAGAAAAATTTATATGCAGAAGATCATATTCCGAATGAGCAGGATTATTTTTATCACGTGGTACAGATGTCCAAGAACAAATCCAACAGTGTGATCTTCGGCGGGACCAATGCGATGCTGTGGCGTGCTGCGCTTGTGGAAGTCGGCGGATTTGTGGAGGATGTGGTTACAGAGGATTTCGCGACGGGGATTGAGCTGGAGAAAAAGGGGTATCGTGGGATCGCGATCGATACGATCCTGGCAAGCGGACTGCCGGCCATGACATTCTCTGATATGATCCACCAGCGTAAGCGGTGGGCGAAGGGCTGTATCCAGTCCGGGCACAAAACAGGATTTTTAAAGTCCAAAGAGTTAAACTTTTATCAGAAGATCAATTATTTTACCAGCATCAGCTACTGGTATAATTCCTGCAAGCGCCTGGCATATTTTGCTGCGCCGGTGGCATTCGCACTGTTTGGCATCGTATCTGTGGAGTGCAGGCTGTCTGAGGTGTTGCTGTTCTGGCTCCCCATGTATCTTTGCACCGTTATCTGCATGCGCCGGTTTTCGGGTCATGTCAGGGTGACGAAATGGACAGATATTTATGAGAATACCTTCTTCCCGTATCTTCTGCCTTCCGTACTGAAGGAATCACTCGGGAAAAAGCAGAAACAATTTGTCGTGACCGGCAAGGAAAGTGATAAAAAAAAGAACAGCAGCTTCAAATATATGCTGCCTTATCTTGCCGGGGTGATCCTGTCGGTGGTTTCGATCATCAGGGTATTGGCGTTGTCGGCAAGCGAACAGACCGTTACCTATGTGGTCATTATCTTCTGGCTGTTTATTAACCTTTACTATATGGTGATGAGCCTCTATGTATCCTGGGGGCGCAGCATGACGGAGGATCTGTTCGCACAAAAAGAGCTTCCTCATAAGCTGGGAAAGGTTCGGGTGGATGAGGTTTTTACGGCTCTTTTGCGACATCTGACGGAAGTCTGATACGGTATTAACACACAGTCTTTTGTGGTTGATATATAAAATGGAAATGCTTCTGAGCGTTTTGTGCTTAGAATATATCTGTATGGAAAGGAGTTGGGAGAAAGGGAGAAAAGAAAAACGGGAATGTAAGGACATAATTTTCAGAAAGGAGTTTTTATGAAAACGAAACAAAAAGCAAAACAGTATTTTGCAGGCATATTGCTTATGGCAGTTCTGTTTCTGCTTGCAGGAAAGAACAACGTTTTGACAGTGTCTGCTGATACGGTATCGGACGATACGGTATCCAACAATGGCGTGATATTTGATAAAATGGTGGATCCGGACACGGGAGAGATTATAAGGGTAACTATCGATACACCGCAGTGTCTGCGGTTTATACTTTTTCCGAATCATGATGATGCGGAAGAAGTAAGCTACAATATGGGTGTATATTTTTCGAAAAACAAATATGACCAATGGCCGGAATATGAGGAAGTGATCATTCCTTCTTCTTTTACGGATGCGGAACAAAACGAAACTTATCCGGTTACCCGGATTTCCTATATCGATCCGACCAAGACGAAGTATGATGCAAAACAGGAGAAAACTATTTCTCATGTGAAAAAAATAGTTATTTCGGAAGGAATACGGGTAATACCGGAGATTTCTGACGAAGAGACTTGTGAGGATATTGAGTTTCCGGATACGATTGAATGGATCAAGGACAGATACCAGACGGATAAAGGATTACTTCGGCATAATGAGATAGACGGCTATTATGACAATGTCGGTGAAAACGGTCTTGACAATGTGCAAAAGGTGAAAAAGGTCGTTCCTTCCTACGTGGAGAAGATCACACCGGATGCGGATGGTAACCGTTATGTCGGTTCTGTACTGGTCGATCATGTCTATGACGCGGAGGATGATACCATTGTGTTAAGGGACGACTGTACACAGATCGCGCATTTTGCATTCTGCGGGAACGATGCCGTAAAGAAAGTGGAAGTTCCTTCCACAGTGCGCAGAATTTCCGGCTATGCGTTCGCTGGCTGCTCTTCTTTAACGGAAGTAACCGGTGAAGCGTGTGAGATCGGGGCTGCCTGCTTTGCGGGTACGGCATTGGAGGAATTCCCGTATGCACTGATGGCGGATATGAAGCAGATCCCCTGGGCTGCATTTGCAGGCTGTCAGGCTATGACGGTGGATGGCGAGCGATTCTCGGAATTATCGATCGAGAACATTGCTACGTCTGCGTTTGCGGGCGCGACGTCCGTGAAGGAGATCGTACTGCCGGACAGCGTGCAAAACATTGAAAGCTTTGCGTTCAGAGGCTGTACTTCACTGGAAGAGTTTACAACCGGTGAAAACAGCAGATTATCCCATATCGGTTATGATGCCTTTGGCTATACATGCGATGGAAGCATGGATCAGTTAGTAAAGATCGGGGATGACGAAAACGGAAACTATGCGGCTTACAGCAAGATCCTTGCAAAGCGCGCAGCGCCGATCAGACGTCTTGTACTCCCTGCAAATGCGATTTCATCGCAAGCGCCCGGAATGATGGCGGGTAACAGGTATCTGGAGGAGGTAGTGTTTTATCCGGCAAAGGAAGAAACCAGAATGATCCCGTATCGCATGTTTGCGGGCTGTAGTGCATTAAAGGAATTCGCACTCCCGGACAATGTGAAAGAGATCGCTTATCAGGCCTTTGCAGGATGTCTCAGTCTGGAAAAGTTTGTTTCTACACAGGACTCTAAATTGCAACGTCTCCATTATGAATGCTTTGGCTGGAGCGATTACAGCAAGGACGTGGATTTTGTTTTAAGAGGATATACAAGTTCGGACAAACAGATCAGCAAATACGGTGCTCCCATCAAAGAGATCTCCTTGATCTGTGATGCACAAGCATTCAACGGATATAGTATAAGCACCGGTCTTTTTGCAGGGAATAAGGCACTTGAAACAGTGGAATTTCTGGCAAAAAAAAATCCGAACAGCACTTCCATCGTGTTCCAGACCTTTATGGGATGCTCTTCCCTTAAGAATATCCTGTATACCGATGGAGATACGACGATCCGGGCGCTTCCGGATAATGTCACAAATTTGGAAATGGCGTCTTTTGCGGATTGTGATTCTCTGGAGGAGATTGCCTTTACACCGGCTTCCCGGCTGCAGGACATTGGATTTGGTACCTTTGGCTGGCATGATATCAATACCGGAGTTGCCTTTCCGATTTCAAGTTGGTTTGACATCGGAAAACGCACGGTGACAAAAGAAGGTACTCCCATCAGGGAAATGACCCTGCCCAGTACTGCTCATATGGGAGTGGCTTTGTTTGCGGGAAACAAGGTGCTTGAAAAGGTGACTTACCTGAAACCGGAGTCTGACGGGATGATAGATGGGAATAGCATAGAGGCACAGACTTTTATGGATTGTATAAAGCTGAGTGAGATCATCTATCGGGACGGTGATAAAGAAGAGAAGATCATTCCGGATAATTTTTCATCCATCGGTTATGCTGCTTTCGCGGGCTGTGAGTCTTTAAAAGATATTTCATTTGGAGAACAATCGAATATGAACGTCCTGGATTACAGCAGCTTTGGTTTTGTGCCATACGGAGAGATCCAGCCCTCCGGAGTGGAGTCGATTCAGATCCCTGCCAGTGTAAATAATATTGCAGCAGGACTTTTCTGCGGCTCTGAGTCTTTGAAGAGCGTGCGCTTTAGTGATAAGCCGAATGGCAGTGACGGATACATTGACTTTATGGCATTTAGCAACTGTCCGAGTCTGATGAGCGTGGAAGGATTGGGAAATATGAAAGCGCTGTACTCCAGGGCGTTTGCAGATGACGTCGCCTTGAAAGAGATCGATCTGACGGGTGTGGAAAGCATTGGCTTTAAAGCTTTTGAGAATACGGCACTCAAAGAAGTGGTATTTCCGCAGTCTGTTTGTTATGTAGGAGAGAATGCTTTTGCAAATTGCCCGAAGTTAAGAAAGATCGTGGTTCAGTCCTTAATGGATTGGCGAAATGCACAGTATAATGATAGTGGCTGGTATCAGACGATCGCCAATATGACCGGTGTGTTCACGGGCAACAATGAAGCTTATTGCAGTTTGTATGATCAGTCCAGAAATCCGGTTATGTCTGTACAGGATTACAGAGAACGCGTCGGCAATACGGCGACCGTTATCGAAGAACTTGAGGTGGAAGGAATACTGACAGATCCGGAGAAAGGGATTTATGAGTCGGCCTTTGACTATAGCGGGTATTATGATAGCTATTATAAGCGGAATGAATATTTTGCAGGATATCTTCCCGGACTTACAAAGGTGACCCTTAAGAATGTACCGCGAATCGGGTATGGCGGATTCCAGGGAGACTACAATCTTGAAATTCTGGAAGAAACCGGGAAAACGGCAGACAGCGTGAGTGAAAACAGTACTCCGGGCAGTTGCATGGAAAAAATCGACAGTAATGCATTTTATGGCTGCCACAAGCTGGATGTGGATTTTGAAAGAATGACTTCCTTAGAGGAAATCGGTGAAAAAGCGTTTATGTGTATCCAGCCAACCGGAGGCATCGGAGAGTCAGGTGTTATGCAAAGCATTATTTTGCCGTTGGAAGAAGGGGACGGACTGAGTGAGGTTTGTCTGCCGCAAGGGATAAAAAGTGTTGGGGAATCTGCTTTCTTCGGACAGAGAAATGCCAAAAAAGTGATATTGCCGGCATCTCTCACTTCTTGTGGAAATAGTGCATTTGCTTATATGAATCAGTTGGAAGAGATCACCATCGGGTGCGATCCGAGGCTATTACGAAGCTTTAATAATGCATTTTGGAATGAGCGCAGCAGCTGTTTAAAGAAGGTGACCTATGATTATGAGGCAGATGGCGAAAGCTTCGAGCTGACAAACGGGGAATTGTATGGCCTTTCAGAAACGGAATGCGTATGGAATCTGAATCCTAAGAAGATTCCGAACGTTTGCTTCATGAACAATAAGAAGTTAAAATCCTTTACAATCCCGGATTCGGTTCAGGTTATTGAAAGAGCAGCATTTATGAATACATCAGCCATGGCAGGTATCGATATTCCGGTAAATGTTGAGACGATCTATCCGGAAGCTTTCAGAGGCAGCGGGATTAAGAAGATCTTCATTTACAACAAAGAGGTGGAGATTAAAGAACCATCCACTGCGGAGACCAATTACATGCAGAAAATAGCAATCCCTGCAGATGTGACGATTTACGGATACACGGATTCAACAGCACAGGCTTATGCCACGAAGCACGGCAACCGTTTTGTTTCTCTGGATGGCAAAAAGATCGTTACGATCGACACCAATGGCGGCTCTGACATGGCAGCACTTCAGCTGGAAACCGGCAGAACGGTGGGAGAACTGGCAGAACCCGTAAAGACAGATTACACCTTTGACGGCTGGTATGCCGATAAAGAACTGACACAGGAATTTGATCCGGATACTGCAATTGATGAAGATACGACGATTTATGCAAAGTGGAAAAAGACCTTACCGACAGGAGCGCCAAAAGAGGAGCTGATGATTGCCTACAATCGCATGCAGACGGTAGGGCAGGTTACACTTTCAGAGAACTGGAAGTGGGATGAGCAAAAAGAAGACGTGCTTTTGCGGCCGGGTAAGACCGTGAACGTGGATGCTTATTATGTCGGAAGCGATGCGGATCAGTATGCAAAGACACAGGTTAGTGTCGCGATCACGATGAAAACAGAGTCTGATCCCAAGACAGCACCGGCGATCCCCTCAGAAGAGATCGGAGTGCCTTTCAGTGTTAAGACTGTGGGCGATGTGAGCCTTCCGACTGACTGGATCTGGAAGAAGGCAGACAGAGAAAAGGTGCTTGAACTTGGCGTTGCGACAACAGCGACTGCGATTTATGCAGGAGAAGACAAAGGCATTTATAACGTGGAAAGTGTTACCGTTACATTAACAAGAACAGAATGTGAACATGACGGTGAGACAGAAGTCAGGGGTGCCAAAGCCAATTCCTGCAAAGAAGAAGGCTACAGCGGAGATGTTTACTGCCTCAAATGCGGTAAGATGATCGAAAAAGGACAGGTGATCAAAAAGAAGTCTCATACACCGGCAGAAGCTGTCAGGGAAAATGTGGTGGATGCGAATGGAAAAACAGAAGGCTCTTACGATGAAGTGGTATACTGCAGTGTCTGCGGGGAAGAGATCAGCAGAAAACACATTGTAGTAAAGACCGGTCACAGAGACCTGAAGCTTCCTGCGGCTGTGGGTACTGTACTTACCGATGCAAAATCCAAGGCGGATTATATCGTGACAAGTGCAGACCAGACCAATCCGACGGTAAGCTACAAAAAGAGCAACAATGCCAAAGCAAAATCCGTTACGATCCCTGCAACGATCACAGTAGACAGTATTACTTATAAAGTGACGGGAATCGCGGATAATGCATTTGCCAAAAATAAGAAACTGAAGAAAGCCGTGATCGGTGTAACGGTCGAAAAGATCGGCAAGAAGGCATTTTATGGTTGCAAGAATCTCAAGTCGATCACAATCAAGACCACATCTCTTACGGCCAAAAATGTTGGAAAGAATGCCTTTAAGGGTATTTACGCAAAGGCTAAGATCAAAGTGCCAAAAGCACAAAAAAAGAACTATGAGAAGATTTTGAAGAAAAAGGGCATTGGGAAAGAAGTCAAGGTAAAATAATCCCGGTTGTCATTCTTTGCTTCGGGCGGTCATCAGACCGCCCGATTTTTTCCTTGCACTATCAGGGGATATAAGTTACACTATGAGAAGTGAAGCACTTCTCGGGAATGGGAAGAAAAGCAGACGGCCGCATATGCGCGCGTCAAAAGGAGTTTTTATGGAAGAAAACCAGACAGTGACAGCGGGACTGATGGAGATGGATGTTCAGATGGACGCTTCGGTCCTGTATGATTATATGCTGTATCATAATTATCATGGGGTCCAGGGGCTAATGGGCACACTGATCGGTCTGTTTATGATCATTTACTATGTCAATCAACATGCGAATATCATTTACCTGATGGTAGGGATCGTTGTCATCTTTTATGTGCCGGTCAGTCTGTATCTTTCCGCCAAAAGACAGGCGCTTGAAAATGAGTTTTACAAACAGCCGCTGCATTATTCCTTCGAAGAAGAGGGAATCCGCGTCTCCCAGAAAGAAGAAACCAGTTTCCTGGCCTGGGACGATATATACAAGGCGGTTGCGACCGCAAGGAGTATCATCCTGTATACGGGGCCGCGCAGTGCGGCAATCATTCCAAGAGCGGCCTGTGAAGGAAGGACAGCGGATCTGATCCGGATCATTTCTACGCACATGTCGCCCAAGAAAGTGAAAATCAGACAATGATCATAGAAACATACAGTGAAAAAGAGACATTTGAATTAGGGAAAAAGATCGGAGAAAAAGCAGGGAAAGGTGCAGTCTTTGCACTTACAGGAGACCTGGGAGTCGGTAAGACTGTCTTTACGAAAGGTGTGGCGAAGGGACTTGGTATCGAAGAACAGGTCAACAGCCCTACCTTTACCATTTTGCAGGTATATAACAGTGGGCGGCTTCCGTTTTACCATTTTGACGTGTACCGTATCGGGGACGTCAGTGAGATGGATGAGATCGGTTATGAGGATTATTTTTTTGGTGATGGTGTCTGTTTTGTGGAATGGGCGGAGCTGATCGAAGAAATCTTACCGCAGGAGACGATCCGGATCTGCATCGAGAAAGATTTGGAGAAAGGGTTTGACTATCGTAAGATCACCCTCTCTTTAGAGGAACTATAAGAAAAAGGAAATGACTATGAAACTGATTGCATTAGACAGTTCGGGACTGGTGGCCGGTGTCGCTGTCCTGGAGGATTTTAATCTGTTGGCAGAGTATACTGTCAATTATAAAAAAACACATTCCCAGACATTATTGCCAATGTTGGATGAAATCGCAGGCATGACAGAACTGGATCTGAAGACCATAGATGCGATTGCAGTGGCAAAAGGACCCGGTTCCTTTACCGGACTTCGTATCGGTTCTGCCACGGCAAAAGGGCTTGGGCTCGCATTGGACAAGCCGATCATAGAAGTGCCGACGGTGGACGGGCTTGCTTATCAGCTTTTTGGCGTGCAGGATACGATCTGCCCGATGATGGATGCCAGACGCGGACAGGTATATACCGGACTGTATCATTTTGTGAAAGCCGGAGAAGGATACTGTTTTGAGACGATCCTGCCGCAGTGTGCGGTATCGATTGAGGAGATCATAGAGAAATGCAACGAACAGGGACAAAAGACCATCTTTCTCGGAGATGGGGTACCGGTTTATGCAGAAAAGATCAAAGACCTTATGAGGGTACCGTATGAGTTTGCACCGGCGCATTGTAACAGACAGCGCGCTGCTGCGGTCGGTGCTCTCGCAATGCAGTATTATAAAGAAGGCAAAGTGGTAGATGCAGCAAAGCATGCGCCGGATTACCTGCGTCTGTCCCAGGCAGAGCGGGAACGCAGGGAACGCGAGCAGGCTCATGGCACCAATTAATCTCCGGAGAAGCGTTCTGAATGGATACGAATAGATACTGTGAGAAGAAAAGTTAAATTTATTCGAATGGATAGTGTGACAAAAGTCGGAAGAGATGATTGGAAAGATGGGAAGCATGCAGGAACAATATGAATACAGATTTCGCTCCATGACCATGGAGGATCTGCCTGCGGTCTGCGCGATCGAACAGGAAAATTTCACACAGCCCTGGAGTAAACAGGGATTTGCAGATGCACTGGCACAGAATAATACGGAACTGATCGTCTGCGACGCGGATGGCATTCCTGTCGGCTATTGTGTGGCGTACATCACTTACGACGAGGCGGATATTGTGATCGTCTCTGTTTCATCATCTTACAGGAACCAAAAGATTGCCACGACTATGCTGGAAAAACTGATAGAGATTTTAAAAGGACGCGGAGTAACGGCACTAACCCTGGAAGTGCGTGCAAGCAATGCATCGGCCGTCCATGTTTACGAAAAGCTGGGTTTTGTAAATGAGGGCATTCGCCCGAACTTTTATAAGGCTCCCACAGAGGATGCTGTTATCATGTGGCTTAGGGATAGGGTTGATGAAAGTCGGACCCGATTCTGAGAAACAAAAGCAACTATTCCGGACAGGCGTTACAAACAAAAAAGGAAAAGAAATCCTTCACACACATATTTTACCGCTGGAAATTTGACGCGCCACCATATATAATAAAAGACAGATAGTAACCGGATGTTACGGAATATGTCGACAAGGCGGCGATCTTATGAGAAAATATGCAAAGGACATGACACTTTTACAGGTGGTCTGCAACCGTTGCGGACGGAGTCTGCTGGTTGAGGATGGAATGCTGAAAGAAGATAGTTTTGAAGGCAAAAAAATTTTTGGTTATTTTTCAAATAAAGACGGAATCGTACAGCAGTTTGATCTATGTGAATCCTGTTACGAAAAGATCATAGCAGGCTTTCGGATTCCGGCAGAGGAGAGCGAACAGCTTGAATTGCTTTAAACAGGAAGCGGATTCGGGCAGAAAAATTTATGTTGGATATTTGTTTATTGGGCACAGGAGGAATGATGCCCCTACCCTATCGCTATCTGACCTCTATGATGGCGAGATACAACGGCAAGAGTATATTGATCGACTGCGGGGAAGGTACCCAGACCGCCATGAAGAAAAAAGGCTGGAGTCCCAAACCGATCGACATCATGTGTTTCACACATTATCATGCAGACCATATCAGCGGACTGCCCGGTATGCTTCTCACTATGGGAAATGCAGAACGGACAGAGCCGCTTCTTATGGTGGGACCCAAAGGTTTGACCAGAGTGGTGAATGCACTCCGCGTCATCGCGCCGGAGCTCCCGTTTGAGATCCGGTTCCATGAGATCGATCAAAGAGAAGAAACACTGGAATTTGATGATTTCAGACTGCATGCGTTTCGCGTGAATCATAATGTGACCTGCTACGGCTATTATCTGGAGATCGACCGTGCGGGCAAATTTGACGTGGAGAAGGCGAAGGCACTGAACATAGACGTGCGCTATTGGAATAAACTCCAGCATGGCGAAACAGTGGAGCTTGCCGGGAAAGTATACACGCCGGACATGGTGATGGGAGCTCCCAGGAAGGGGTTGAAGGTGACGTATTGTACGGATACCCGTCCCACCGATTCCATCAGGGAGAATGCCAAAGGCTCCGATCTTTTTATCTGCGAGGGAATGTATGGCGAACCGGATAAACTGGAGAAAGCCAAAGAACATAAGCATATGACTTTTTATGAGGCGGCACGTATCGCCAAAGAAGCCGGAGTCGGAGAAATGTGGCTGACACATTACAGTCCGTCACTTCCAAAGCCGGAGTTTTATATGGATGCCGTTAAAAAGATTTTTGCGGATTCCGTTGCGGCAAAGGATGGCATGACGGCAGAGCTTCGCTTCGAAGAAGAATGACGGTTGGGCAGCAAGACTTAGACTTCGGATAAAGGGGGAAGGTGATTTGGGCAGATTCAAAGGCATAAAAGGCATGATACTGTTGGTGATCATCGCTTTTTTGATCGTGGGATACTATTATCATCTTTCGAATAAGACGATTCCCGAAAAGGAAGAAGTGCAAAAAGAAACACTGACTGAGACACAGAAGGTACTGGTGCGGGATCTGGAAACGAACTATCCGCAAACGCCCAGGGAAGTGGTGAAGTATTTTGTGGAGATCACGAAATGCCTTTATAACGAAGAACTGACAGAGGATGACATCTGTCAGCTTGGCATGAAACTTCGGGAAATATATGACGACGATCTGGTGGCGAACCAGACACAGAGCGAGTACATAGAGCAACTGAAAAATGATGTTGTGACGACTCATACAAAAGAACAGACCCTGTTTAATTATTCGCTGGCCTCTGCGGTAGACGTGGAGACTTATACGATGGAAGACAGGGAATGGGCAAAGCTGCATTGTATTTTCGGGATCAGACAGAAACAGTTGCTTTATAACAGCGATACTGTTTTTTTGCTTCGTAAAGACGAAAACGGTCATTATAAGATTTATGGCTGGGAGCTTGTATCAAAAGAACAGTAAATGTATGAAACAAATCGGTTTACGATGCTCTTGCTTATGGAATGATCGCTGTAAACAAGAGTTTGGATAAGAGTGGTAGGAGAAAAAAATTGGAAGATATACTGATACTTGGAATTGAGACATCCTGTGATGAGACAGCAGCCAGCGTTGTGAAAAACGGAAGGGAAGTGCTGTCGAATATCATATCCTCACAGATCGATCTGCATACGCTTTACGGTGGTGTGGTACCTGAGATCGCGTCCCGCAAACACATTGAGAAGATCAATCAGGTGATCACGGAGGCTTTGAAGGAAGCGAAGGTGAGTCTGTCGGACATCACAGCCATCGCTGTTACATATGGACCGGGCCTGGTGGGAGCACTTTTAGTAGGCGTGGCAGAGGCGAAGGCAATCGCGTTTGCAGCGGGCAAGCCTTTGGTGGGAGTCCATCATATCGAGGGACATATCAGTGCGAATTATATCGAGAATAAAGAACTAAAGCCGCCGTTTGCCTGTCTGGTGGTTTCGGGCGGACATACTCATCTGGTCAAGGTAATGGATTACGGGAAGTATGAGATTTTAGGCTGTACCAGAGATGATGCGGCGGGAGAAGCATTTGACAAAGTGGCGCGTGCCATCGGGCTTGGCTATCCCGGAGGCCCCAAAATTGACAAGGTTTCAAAAGAAGGCAATGCCGATGCGATTCACTTTCCGCGCGCAAAAGTCGATGAATCGGTTTATGATTTCAGCTTCAGCGGGTTAAAGTCCGCGGTTTTAAATTATCTGAATTCCTGCGAGATGAAAGGCGAGACGGTCTGCGTGCCGGATGTGGCAGCGTCTTTTCAGAAGGCGGTGGTGGATGTGCTGGTGGAACATTCCATGGCGGCGTCTGAGGAGTATGGCTTTCAAAAGTTTGCGATCGCAGGCGGCGTGGCTTCCAACAGTTCTCTGCGAAGTGCCATGTCAGACGCCTGCAAAGACAGAGGAATTGCATTCTATCATCCGTCGCCGATTTTGTGCACCGATAATGCGGCAATGATCGCGGCGGCAGGATATTATGAATATATCAATGGCACCAGAAGCGGCTGGGATCTGAATGCGATCCCGAATCTGAAGCTGGGAGAGCGTTAAGCGTTTCATCCGGCAGTACGTTATGACAGGCGGGAAAAGAGGAAAACAGAGGGGACAGAGTATGAAAACAGCAGCGATCATATTGGCAGCAGGGCGCGGGAAACGAATGAATGCGGATGTGGCCAAGCAATATCTTCTGATACATGGGAAACCGGTTTTGTATTATTCTCTTAAGGCATTTGAAGAGAGCGAAGTGGACGAGATCGTTCTGGTCACGGCAGAGGAAGAGATAGAGTATTGCCAAAAAGAGATCGTGGAAAAATATCAGTTTCAAAAAGTGAATAAGATAGTGGCAGGCGGAAAGGAACGCTACCACTCTGTTTCGAACGGCCTTACACATCTGAGCGGGTGCGATTATGTACTGATTCATGATGGTGCAAGGCCGTTTGTGACAAAAAAGATCATAAAAAAACAGCTGGAAGAAGTGGTGCGGCATCAGGCTGTGGTGGCCGGTATGCCTTCAAAAGATACCGTGAAGATCTCTGACGAAGAGGGGTTTGTCAGCATGACACCGAACCGCAAAAATGTCTGGACGATCCAGACCCCACAGACATTTTCCGCTTCGCTGATCCAAAAGGCGTACGGGATTTTGAGGGAAAAAGAGAACATGACAATAGAGTCCGGAATACAGATCACGGACGACGCCATGGTGGTGGAGCATTTTACCGGGAAAAAGGTAAAACTGGTGGAGGGCTCATACCGGAATATCAAGATCACAACGCCGGAGGATCTTATTGTGGCAGAGGCGTTTTTAAAACCGGATCATGCAGATTACTATGGGGCTCTTTGCGTGCAAAAAACGCATCTTTGTGATGCCGGGGGGAATCCGGTACAGTTAAAAGGCATCAGCACACATGGAATTGCGGAATTCCCCCAGTATATCAATAAAGACCTGGTAAAGGAACTGCGGGAGAAATGGAATGCGAATGTATTGCGGCTTGCCATGTATACAGCTGAGCGCGGTGGATATTGTACGGACGGTGATGCTCAAAATCTGGAGGAAGTGATCGACCGTGGCGTCACTTATTGTACTGAAAATGATATGTATGTCATAATTGACTGGCACATTTTATCCGATGGCGATCCCAACAGCAATCTTGAAAAAGCAAAACATTTTTTTGCCAAAATGGCAGAAAAGTACAAAGATCAGGAAAATGTTCTCTATGAAATATGTAATGAGCCCAACAGCGGAACCGGCTGGGGGGACGTGAAGCGGTATGCGAAAGAGATCATCACGCTGATCAGGAAGAAGGATAAAGCAGCAGTGATCCTGGTGGGCACTCCAAACTGGTGTCAGTATGTGGAAGAAGCAGCCGACGATCCCATAAGAGAATTTGATAATGTGATGTATACCCTGCATTTTTATGCCGCGACACATAAGGAGGAGCTCAGAAGGACGATGGAAAATGCCATTGGAAAAGGGCTGCCTGTATTTGTGTCGGAATATGGACTCAGCGAAGCCAGCGGGAACGGTGTGGTGGATGTGAAAGAGGCCGATATCTGGAAAGAGCGGCTGGACTGCCATCAGATCAGCTATATCGCCTGGAATCTTTCCAATAAAGATGAGACTTCCGCCATGATAAAAGCCGACTGTAAGAAGCTGTCTGGCTTTGAAAAGAGCGACCTGACAGCGGAGGGACAATGGGTCTGCGAGAGACTGTCAGGAAAAAGTGATGGGAGAAAAGGAGAATGATATGAAAAGCAATCTCACGACACTGTGCTACATTGAAAAAGAAGACTCCTACCTCATGATGCACAGAGTCAAAAAAGAAAATGATATCAATCAAGACAAATGGATCGGAGTCGGCGGACATTTCGAAGCGGATGAAACGCCGGAGGAATGCCTTTTGCGGGAAGTAAAAGAAGAAACCGGGCTGACACTGACGTCATGGAAGCTGAGGGGGATCATTACCTTTCTCTGTGACAGATGGCAGACGGAGTATATGTTTTTGTATACAGCAGATGGTTTTGAAGGGAATCTGAAGGAGTGCGATGAGGGCAATCTGGAGTGGGTAGACAAAAAAGCAGTTTATGACCTTCCGATCTGGGAGGGGGACAAAGTCTTTTTGAAACTACTGGAGGAAAGAGAGGAATTCTTTTCTTTGAAACTGCAGTACGAAAAGGATTGTCTGACGGAAGTAGTGCTGGATGGAAAACAGATACAAAAAGAGAGATAAACAGTGGTACGACAAGGAACGGTCATAACAGGCTAAGGAGGGAGAAAGCAGTATGAAAGCAAGAAGTATTAAACAGTTGGCGGTGATCATTCTTTCTGTCGTGATCATAACAGGACAGGGAGCGACAGGTGCTTTTGCAGGGAGCATCAGCGGCAATGAAATGGATACGAGGCCAAAGGCGGCAGGGATAACAGGAAATATTGTCGGAATGAACGAAAAGGATGTATATTCCGCCGAGACGGCCAGTGAGGTAAAGTGGAGCGATTGGTCAACCACTGCGCCGGAAACAGCTAAGACACGCAAGATCGAAACAAAAACACAATACAGCTATAAAGAAAAATCCTATGTAAAATCAGCTGATCCGAATCTGGAAGGTTGGACAAGATATTCGAGCTCTACAAATACCGGACCGTGGAGTGCGTGGCAGAATGCCTATATTTATGCTTCTGATTCCGTGCAGGTTGATACACAGAAAGTGATTGATTACACAGAATACAAGATCGGACATTGGTGTACCGGAAATGTGGCGGGAGCCAAATATCTGAGCTGTGCGATACAGGATCCGGTTAGCAATCCGACTTTTGCGGCGAATTGTGTTTATCACGAACTGGGAACATTTACGGATCTGAATGATTTCTCAATTTATGATGGAGATTACATTTATAAGGGAACAACGACCAAAAACTGTTATCGATGTGCCAATACCTGTTATCGCTGGTATATCATGCAGGAAACGCCGCATTACAAAACGCAGTATCGATCCAGAAGCATAAGCTATACCTATGATTATTACCGTTGGTCTGACTGGTCTGACTGGTCGGATTACGAGTATGTTGCAAATGATGACAGAGAAGTAAGAACTCAGAAAGTATATCGTTATGCGGATTTTGAGGGTACCATCAACATGTGTGATGTTACTCTTTCGCAGAAAGAATATAAATACAACGGAACACAGAGAATGCCGGACGTAACGGTATACGATTCGGATAAGAACCTTTTGGAAAAAGGAAAAGATTATACAGTAAGCTATTCACAGAATGTCCATGCGGGGAAAGCCTTTGCGGATATAACAGGTATTGGCAGATTTGATGGTGTGCAGACGGTAGAATTTACAATTGCTAAAGGAGATGCCGGGGCAGAATTTGCCGAGAAAAGTGTTACAAAACGAGCCAATGCCAAAAAATTCACCAATCCCTTGGTTACAGACTCCAACGGAACGGTAAGCTATTCATCGGAAAATGAAAGCGCAGCAACCGTAGATAAAAACACAGGAGAAGTTACACTTATACAGCCGGGTACCACGAGAATCATCGCTGCCATTGCGGAAGGTTCCGATCACGAGGCATTAACGGTTGCCTATCCACTGGTGGTAACAGAAGCGGGATATGATCCGGCAACGCTGGAATCCTTGTCCTATCCATTCAAAAATTTCGGCGAGGCGGTGAGCAATCAGGCGTGGATCAATATCTTCGGTGATACCGTAAAAGCAAAAACGATGGCGATCCAGCATAAAGGAACCGGCAAAGGAGGAAACTGTTACGGGATTGCTACCACTTCGGGAATGTTCAATGTGATCGGTTCGGGAATTGCGGTAGATGATTTTGACAGAGAGACGATCTCGCAGATGACTCTGAATGATTACAGTAAGAAACAGAGTATGACCTTGAAAAGTCTGATCCAGACGATGTTTGTTTCGCAGTATAGTTCGGTAATTCAAAAATGCTATCAGTCCAATACGGATCTGAATAAACTCGTCGATCTGGTGAAGAAGACAGAGAATGGTGATGAACCTGTTGTGATCGCGGTGTTTGGACCGGAAGGAGGACATGCGTTAGTAGGATATAAGATAGAAAGTGTGAATACAACAACCGACCGGCTGTATGTATATGACTGCAATTATCCGAACGATAAGAACAGATTTGTCGTGATGACAAAAAACGGGATGGATTATACAGGATGGCAATATAAAATCGGGACAAATTACAACGCCTGGACATCGGAAAACGGCAAGATTACATATATTCCGTTTGAAACCTATGAAAGCCTTTGGGCCAATAAAGGGCATGTAACGGAATTGAATACATATATGACCAATTCATCGGCTTTTGATGTTCTTGATTATGAAGGAAATGTTGTAGCGAGTTATGAGAACGGCAAATTAACAAGTAACTATGAGGATATTTATGATTTTAAAGCCACAGATTTTCTGACGGATAAAAATAATACGGAAGAAGAAACCATTATCTATATGCCGACGGATGTTTATACGCTTGTTAACAAAGACAGGGATATTTTTGATTTTGAAATTGTTTCTGTCGATCAGGATCAGAGCTCTAAAGTTTCTACCACGGCAGATACGGTGACGGTAGCACTTTCGGACGATGAAAGTGTAAATCAGGTGATTGTGGAGTCGGATTTGGTTGATGTGTATTCGGCAAGTTTTGATTCCAGCCATACACAGACCGGAAAAATAGAAACCCTTTCCACGAGTGGAATCGCAGGTAAAGAAGAAACGGCAACGGTAGGATTTGCAAGCGGCGAAGAATTCAGTGCAGCGGGGCTGAATAAAGATAAGGCAGCAAATGATAATTCTGCGGGGCGCGTTATTGAGGATGTAGCGGATCTGAAGGTTTCGCTTGCTTACACGGAAGCGTTTGCGGACGGAAATGAGAAAAGACCTAAAGTGACGATCCAAAACGGTGATAAAGTACTTGTCGAGAATACAGATTATATTGCCCGCTATATTAAAACAGTGAAACCGGGTACGGCATCTGTGAAGGTATACGGTATTGGTAATTATACAGGAACACTGATCAGGGATTACGAGATTATAGAAAGAAGCGCTCTGAAGGCGCCCGGGTTACAGGCGCAGAATCAGGGTAAGAGTATTTTGCTGAGTTGGGATAAAAATGATTCGGCAAAGACGTACAAGCTTTACAAAAAAGAAAAAGACGGCATTTATAGAGAACTTGCCACAACGCAGGCGACAAATTTCGCAGATACAAATGTCAAAGGCGGAAAAGTATATTCTTATAAAGTGGTTGCAACCAGAGGAACGCTGAACGGAGCTGACAGCAAACAGATCACACTGAAGTTTGTTGCACAGCCAAAACAGGCAAAGGTGAAGAAGGTTCCGGGAGGAATCAAGGTTGTCTGGAAGAAAACAGCGGGCGCGAAAAAATATATTATTTACAGAAAAACGCGAACAGGTAACTGGAAAAAGATTGCGACTACCAAAAAACTAAACTATATGGATAAAAAGGCCGGAAAGAAGAAGACATATTATTATGCGGTGCAGGCTGCGAATGGAGTGTTCCGTTCAAGCTATGTTTCCAGCAGAAAAGTGACCGTTAAATAATGGATTGTGAAAGTAGGGAGATGAGAGCGTGAAAAGAAATTTTAAAGGATGGATAGCGGCAGCGGTTGCTATGGCGGTTACAGCCGTACAGCTCAATGTGGGCATGCCTGCATTTGCGGCGGAAAATGATACTTATGAAAGTGAAATCTATGAGATCAGCAAGGATGTCTTGAAGGAGATTGATGCTTATCAACCGGAAGTGGTATCGGAAACTTTTGGAAATGATATGATTGATGAGAGCGGAGCTGAAACAGAGCTGATCGAAAACGGAGTGATTACTGTTTCGCCGAGTGAGACAAACATTATTATCGACGGAGAAGAATTCGAAGTGGAAGGCTCGGAATTCGGAACTATTTCAGGGAATGATGCCGGCGTCGGCGAAGACGTAAATGCGGTGGATTATTCTAAGGGGAGCGGCGGAGAAGTCACGGAATTCGGACTGCCGTTTATTCATGCGGATTCGGGAGAGGTCAATTTGAAACTGGGGAGTTCGACGGAATTCTATGTTACTTACGGAAATTTTCCCGGGACAGTCACACCTGTTTTTTATACAAACAATCAGAGCGCTTTTGACGCAAAATGGGGAGAATGGGCAGGGAATAATAAAATACGGTTTCAGATAGATGCAAAGGATGTCGGAACCGGAAGCATTTTGTTTGTGTTAAAAGCAACGAAACTGGGAATTCCGATCGCCTTCCACAGAATTAAAATATCAGTAGTCCAGAATGCCAAGCTGGATCTTGATACATACAATCTTACACTTAAAAAGGGTGAGAACAGGAAAGTGGAGGTCACCTATGGCAATTACAGCAAACCTGTAAATCTGGGTTGCCAGACTTCTTCAAGCAAGCTGTTTTCAACGAACTGGATCAACGGTGACAGGAAGTATCTTTCGATTACCGGCAAATCCGAGGGCAGTGGAAAAATAGAAGTATGGCTGCAGGATCATGCAACGGGGAATAAGCTTGTAAAGAAAACGTTAACTGTTACTGTGATCGATGATAAGATAAAACTTACATCAAATGAATTGAATCCGACTGTATATACGAACCGGAGTGCTGTTGTATACATAAAGGCCTCCGGAAATGTACCAAGAGGCAGTTGGTTTATGATGACAGAAGCTGCTACAAATGTTGCGGAGGCGCAGTTTGGCGCTGTTTCCGATCAGACGATACCGGTTACGATAAGAGGACTGAATGAAGGAGTAAAAGAATTTGGGATAGGTTTAATGGGACCGAATAATGAATGTATTGCAGAACTGACTCTGACGGTTACCGTAAAACCAAGCAGCACTGCGTCTATCACAACAACCGCTTCGGAAGTGCATGTTAAGGCCGGAAATGTTGTCAATGTTGTTTTTAAATATACCAATACCACAGCGGCTGCCGATCTGAGGATGAAGTATGAGTATACCGGAACAGAATGCATGGAATGTAACAGAAGCGCCTGCTGCGGCAATACCATGATCATTGCGGTGAAAGGAAAGACAGGCGGAATAGGAAGACTGGTTGTCAGTCTGGTTGATGCAAATGGAAAAGAATATGCAAACTGTGCGGTCAACGTGAAGGTTGAATCGAATGGAAGAGATGTTCTTGGAAATTTGAGTTACAGTTTTTCGAACTTTGGCGAAGCAGCATCTTTGGGTGTCTGTAAGCAAATGTACGGCAATAATGAGAAAGCAAAGACGATTTATAACAAAGAATCGGGAAAAAATGGCAACTGTTTTGGAATGGCATTGACATCGACTCTGTTTTATGTTCCCAATAATGGCGTGACGACGAGCAGTTTTCGCTTTGGAGCAGCGAATGCAAATGCACTTAAGCTGAATGACAAAAACGGAAACCTGAATATGAATGTGAAGGAGTTTATACAGGGCATGATGATTACGCAGTTTGCCAATAGCTGTAATCAGAGCTATATTGAAAGTCATGAACTGTACAAACTTAAGGATCTGGAATATCTGATTGCGTCTGAAACGGCAGCCGGCAGACCTGTTAAAGTGGGCGTGGGAAAGAATGGTAAAGGGGCACACGCTGTAGTGGCTTACGGTCTTGAGTATCCGACCAATACAAAGACAGTAATCCTGATCTATGATAATAATTATCCGAATCAGACGAAAAAACTGACGATGAATAAAAATATAAACGGTGTATACACCAGCTGGAGCTTTGAGGGGTACAATCACATATTTAAGTCGGAAAACGGAGCGTGGATCAGTTATTATTCCTATGCGGACTGTAAAAAATTATGGGACAAAAGAGGACACTTGGGAGGCGGCGAAGCAAATCTTCTGATCAGTAATTCGGAAAACTTTTCCATCAAAGATTATGAAGGAACACAGTTGGCGTATGTGGAGAATGGAATTCTTTCAGCGCAAGAAGAAGGCTTTGAACAGAAGATCAGTGAGGACTTGCTGCCGGACGCATCTGTTTCGGAGAACAGTGTGCTTCTGTATGTACCAAGCGATGTTTATATTGTGGAAAACAAAGATGAGGACGTGAAGGAGTTCGAGCTTTCCATTGCCGGATGCGATCTGTCAAGTAATATTACAACAACGGCCAGTGAAGTGGCGCTTTGTGCAGACGATGATACAGAATATGCTTCTGCGATGATTCTGAATGGAGAAGGAAAGGATTATAAGATCGAACTTGGTTCGAGCATTGAAGGCCAGCCGGAATCACAGGAATGGGAAGGCAGATGTGAAGCGGACGTGGTTGCTGTGAATGTAAATGCCGGTGTGACAGAGACGGTTAATATGAATACAGAATCACTGGTGACGGGAATGATCAATACAGCTGGCGAAGCGGTTACTGCTTATATGATCCATGCAGAGGCGCAAAAGGGCGGAAAGATTTCCAATCCGGGTATTTCGAATGTGGATGAGAAAACGTCAAAGACATACACGATCACGGCGGATAAGGGTTATCGGATCGGGAAGGTATACGTAGACGGTAATGATTATGGTGCACTTTCAAGCTATACGTTCAGGGATGTCGATAAAGATCACGAGATAAAGGCAGTGTTTACCCCTGTTACAGAGCCCAAAATCGTAAGGCCCCAGCCAAAGAAGACTGCGGTCGATCCCGGAAAAACGAATTTAAAATCGGCAAAACGCATATCGTCAAAAAAAATAAAGCTTAGCTGGAAAAAGAATGCGAAGGCCGATCAATATGAAATTCAGTATAGTACCAGTAAAAAATTTACCAAAAGTAAGACGAAGACATTGAAAGCAGGTAAGAATAAAAGCGCGAAGACGCTTTCGGGATTAAAGAAAGGTAAGACATACTATATCAGAATAAGGTCATACAGTTATGCAGACGGACTTGTCGGAATAGGTGAATGGAGTAAGGTAAAGAAAGTAAAAATGAAATCATGATGCTCTAAGCGGCTCGTGCAACCCCGAAAAGACCCTTGGTTTTTTCGGGGGTTTCCAAAGAATTCAAAAAAGATTTTTTTTTTGAAAAAAAGATGTTGACAAGCCATACTTTTTTTGATAACATATGTTTTGCGCTGACCGAGAGGCGGCACACGGAGAGGTATCGAAGTGGTCATAACGAGGCGGTCTTGAAAACCGTTTGTCCGAGAGGGCACGTGGGTTCGAATCCCACCCTCTCCGCTGGGACAACAGTCCTGCGGTAATCTATACATAAATGTTTTTCAGCATATTTGGAGAAGTACCCAAGAGGCTGAAGGGACACCCCTGGAAAGGGTGCAGGTCGTTAATAGCGGCGCGAGGGTTCAAATCCCTCCTTCTCCGTTCCATTAACGATATTAATGGATTATCAAGTACCTTGACAAATAAACAGCAATGCAGCCCTGAAAATTCTAAAGAGATGGAAGAAATTCCAAAGAATTGTTCAG
>SVFN01000024.1 GCA_015056815.1 Lachnospiraceae bacterium
TTGCACTCAGTGAAGCAGGCATCAAACTCTACGGAGGTGTATCCGGTAATGCAGATGAAGCAGTAAAAGCATTGATGGAAGGAAGACTCGATTATAACCCTGATGTAAAGTGTGATCATCATGGTAAAGGCCATAATTGCAGTGATCATCATGATGAAGATCATCATTGTGGAGGTCACTGTGCTCATTGATCTGTTTTTAACATTTGCAAAGATCGGGTTATTCACATTCGGCGGTGGCTATGCAATGATCTCACTTATCGAGAATGCCTGTGTAGAAAATAAAAAATGGATAACTCATGATGAAATGATGAACATTACTGTGATTGCAGAATCCACGCCCGGTCCCATCGCAATCAATTGTGCAACTTATGTCGGATATAAAAAGGGAAAACTTCCCGGAGCGATTATAGCTACTCTCGGGATGATAATTCCGTCTTTTGCTATAATATATGCTGCCTCAAGATTTCTGAACGGTTTTCTCGAAATAACTTGGGTCGCAAATGCATTTCGCGGAATAAAAATCGCTGTCGGGATTCTTATTGTTGATACTGCGGCAAAAATGCTGAAGCAAATGAAGCAAAAACCTATGCAGATAAGCATAGTTATATGTTCTGTGCTTACGATGCTCCTTATAAACGTATTTGCCATTAATATATCGTCCATGATACTTATGCTTGCAGCTGCATTTATCGGTATCATTGTTTGCGTTATAAAAAATAATATGATATCAGGGCCAAAAGTCTGATATCATAATATGGAAAAGAGGCGTGAAGAGAAATGATATATCTTGATTTGTTAATAGGATTTCTTGAGGTCGGCCTCTTTTCTTTTGGTGGAGCTTATGCGGCAATACCTTTGATCAGGGACGTTGTCATGGCTCACGGCTGGCTGGATGATGAAATGCTTACATACATGATTGCTATCAGCGAAAGCACTCCCGGATCAATCATGGTAAATATGGCCACATATATCGGAAGTGAAAAGGGCGGATTACTTGGTGCGATAATTGCTACCACAGCGGTTGTATTACCTGCATTTCTCATCATTTTGCTTATAATGGCAGCAAGGAAGAAATTTCTTCAAAATCGATTGGTCAAGGCTGCTTTATCTGGATTAAAGCCATGTATTATAGGGATCATCATGGCAACAGGTATATTTATGATCATGAAAAACTGTGGTTTTGTTTTCGGTGGCAGGCCTGATTTTCTTACGGCAGGTCTTACTGGTGTTATTGCATTGATATATTTTGGCTCGAGAAAAGTCATGAAAAAAGGATTAAGCCCCATCACGCTTATTTGCTTTTCGGCATTTGTGGGAGCAATGGCTTATATGATATAGATGGAACATTAACTTGGAAAATATTTTTCGGGATGACCGATTATAGGGGACGGCGAATAAAAAGATAGATATAAAAATTTCAACAAAAGAAAATATAGACGAGCTGATGAGCAGTCGTATGATTTTTTACATTAATAAGCATTACGGTGTTCATTTGAAATACGAGGATCAAAGCTGCGAATTCCATGATCAGAATCAGCAATGCATTAAAGAGACGTGTCCTTTTTTATGGTTAGATATGAATGGATTATTCAATAAGCAAAACAAAAAACAGGTAGTTTTTCAGAGATGATTTGAGAATGGATATAAATAGATGATTGAGCCACCTGTCCGGAACTAGAGAGCCACCATTCCGGATGAGGGGAGCCACCATTCCGGATGAGGGGAGCCACCAGAAATATTATTCCACGGTGCTCTTGACACGAGCCTCCACGGCACATGATTTTCTCGGCAAGCAGGCAAGCCCAATGCCTACGGCAGAGTTGCCAAGGCATATTAGCCTATCATATGCCTACTCGTGTAAAGAGCCTTTCGCAGCATAAGATTTCTGGTGGCTTACTTGAACCGGTAGATCGGCTCCCGCAACACCGGAAGGGGCGCAGAAAGCCAGGGATAAAGGACTGGAACTTTAAGTTCAAAGAGATCAGATTTACCACAAAGCCAGAAGTGTGAGAATAGGCTACGCCCTATATCAGAAGATGGAGTTTGAGGAACTGGAAAATGATAATGGTACAGTGTTGATGCGTATGAGGCTGGATTAAATCTGAAGTTAGAACTACGCGGGGGTTCACAGATGTAATGACAGATGGTTGCCCATCCGATATAATGGGTGGGCAAGGTTCCCAAAGGAAAATATAGTACAAGGCGTATATTTCAAACCGTCCTTAACATGCTCCTGCTGATATTTATGATATTGCAGCCGTTAAGCGGTATCCTTGTGTCTAAGCATTTGTATACCTTTTTGCCGGATATCGGGTTTTGACCTCGACATCATGATATCACTGCATTTTCGGGCGTCCAACGGCCACTATTCCATTTCCTGGCGGCCGATTTCCGATATGTATCGGCCGGTTACGCAAACCAATTATTCCACGATGCACTTGACATGAGCCTCTATCGCACATGATGGTCTGGCAAAGCGGCAAACAGACCTTGGAGGCGGTTTGCCAGAGGCAGAAGCCTATCATGTGCTACTCATGTAAAGTACCTTTCGCGGCATAAGTGGTTTGCTGGTTACTTGCGACCGTTCATTAACGGAATTGGAACGTTTGGCTGCGTAAAATCGGCCGTTTGACTCCGTAATATGCAATCACTATCAGACCTTGTGCTAAGGGGAAGATTTCACGCAAGAAAAGACAACACAGGAGAGCAAAAAAGCGATTTATGTAGCTGTGGGGAAGAACTTCGCGCAAGAAAAGACAACACAGGAGAGCAAAAAAGCGATCTATGTAGCTGATGGGAAGATCTTCGCGCAAGAAAAGACAACACAGGAGAGCAAAAAGGCGATCTATGTAGCTGATGGGAAGATCTTCGCGCAAGAAAAGACAACACAGGAGAGCAAAAAAGCAATCTATGTAGCTGATGGGAAGATCTTCGCGCAAGAAAAGACAACACAGGAGAGCAAAAAAGCGATCTATGTAGCTGATGGGAAGATCTTCACGCAAGAAAAGACAACACAGGAGAGCAAAAAGGCGATCTATGTAGCTGTGGGGAAGATTTCACGCAAGAAAAGACAACACAGGAGAGCAAAAAAGCGATCTATGTAGCTGATGGGAAGATCTTCGCGCAAGAAAAGACAACACAGGAGAGCAAAAAGGCGATCTATGTAGCTGTGGGGAAGATTTCACGCAAGAAAAGACAACACAGGAGAGCAAAAAGGCGATCTATGTAGCTAAGGGGAAGATCTTCGCGCAAGAAAAGACAACACAGGAGAGCAAAAAAGCGATCTATGTAGCCAATAGGATGATTACCATCAAGTTCGGAGCAAGGTATACATTTCAGCACTCCGATATTCTAAAGGGCTCAGCTTACAGCAATCATAAAAGCTGTAGTGACGATGAGTTGGAAATTGGCTTCGTGAATGCTGACGAGATAACGAGATAAGGGAAATGGATTGATGGAGCAAGGAGTGTCTTCGGATGCTCCTTTTTACATTTTTATTCTTGACATGTGAATATCCGCATGCTAATATTCACTGTGAATATCAACAAAAGAATCTTCACAATGATATATTCGATGTAGATTTAGTATCTGCTTTTAAAGAAAGGGTAATATATTATGGCTGGTGGTTTTACTGAGAAGGAGCGTGTGGAAATAAGACAAAGACTTCTGAATTCAGGTTATGAACTCAGTACCGAAATCGGAATTAAGAAAATGACTATTGCGATGATAGCCAAAAATACCGAAGTAGCAGTCGGTACATTTTACAACTTCTTCGCATCAAAAGAAGAATATGTAGTTGCGATGATTAGAGATACCGAAGTGAAATTTGAAAAAGAAATGGCATTGCATTTTTCCAAGGATGGGACTATTGCTCTTAAACAATTTTTAAAAATATTCCGCGAGAACCTCAAACCCGAAAATAATTTTCTTCTACGATTGAGACTATATGACTGGGTATGGCTTAAGTCTCATATCTCAGACAGGGCATACCTAAATACGGCAAATGATCTTAAGAAATATGAATTCATGTTTACAAAGATTAAAGGAATCAGAAGGGATGCCGAACCAGGCGTAGTGGTTAATTTCATTAAATCAATATATGCCCTGTATCAGAACAGGGATACATTATTCGAAGAATCTCTTCAGACAAATGTAGATCTGATCTTTGATGCCTTATACAGATATTTAAAGGAGGATAATAAAAAATGATTATACCTATGATTATATTTGAGGGTATTTTGTTAAGCTTTATAATACTTGTTGCATGTGTGGTCGGGATAGCAAATGGTCCTGTAGGTCTGGTTTTCCTCTATGAGAGAGAGGTCTGGGACAGATGTATAGAAAATGGTCTGACCACCGAAGCAAAGATTAAGAAAAGTGCTGGTAGTTTTAAGCTTATCTGTATTCCGCTAATGCTTATTGTTGTCCTGCTCTCTGTCTATGGAATAAATGGTGCGAGAACTTTTGGGGAAGGATTTATTCAGATGACAATCATTCTTGTTATTGAAGGATTATTTGACCGTTTGTTCATCGACTGGTATTGGGTAGGAAAAACAAAAGCATGGAACATAGAAGGAACAGATGACCTGAGACCATATATATACGGAAAATCTCTTATTATCAAATGGGCTACTACACTTGTTGGTTATCCTGTGATTGCGGCTATACTGGCTGGGATAATGTCATTAATAATTGTATAGTGTAAATAATCCTTTATTGTTGACGTAAGATTTATTTGCTCAGTTTTTGGAACTCTATGATAAGCAGATCGGCAAGTAAGATAAACGATGAATCATTGAACAATCAAAGTACGTAAGGTCTTTGAAGAATGAAAACAGGAATGGCGGTTCGAATGAATAGCTGATTTTCGGTTTTATTGATGACTGGTTTTGGGGTTTAGCTGGACAGAAAATCAACAGGAAAAGTGACTAAAAGTGACCAAATGACACATTCTGTCAGTGTCATTTGGTAAACTGATACTATTTCAAGCTGTTTCAAGGACTATTTCATGGATAAAACGGGAAAGGAGATTCTATAAGTGTCGTCTTTTTTGAACTATGATTGGGGATCGTATGATGAGATGCCGGAGAAACCCGGGAAAACTGAAAAAAAGGATACAGAGGATGGATCAGCATATAAGCAGCTATCTATTTTTGATGTAATGAATGCTGTGGATTCCTGTGCAGAAGATATCTCTGTTTCTGATATAGATTATATGATTTCCTTGCTTCAGAACAAGAAGAAAGAAATCCATGAAGAAGAAAGGAGTAAGCGCGAAGAAGCTGAGCGCCGGGCTGCTATCCAGAGAAGACGAGAGAGAGAAGAAAAGGAACGAATCCTCAGAGAACAGAAAGCCGAAGAAGAACGGAGACGCCGCGAAGAACGTGAACGTCAAGAGGCTGAAGCTAAACGTAAAGAAGAGGAACACATAGCAGAAGTTACCAGCATGGAATTACCAATGGACTGGGAGAATTTCTTTGATACGGATCCTTCTACGGTGGATGTACATGTTGAAAGTATTTCTGATGGCTTTATCAAATGCCTAAATACTTTTGGCTATGTAGATATAGAATATATCGCTTCTATTACTGGTAAAGATTATAAAACAGTCATCAAAAAACTGCAGGGATCCATTTATCAGAATCCTGAAAAATGGGGAGAGTGTTTTTTTAAGGGTTGGGAGACAGCAGAGGAATATTTATCTGGAAATGTAAGACATAAACTCAAGGTGGCCAGAGAAGAGAATCAGTGCTATAACGGTTATTTTAAGAAAAATGTTAAAGCACTAGAGAAGGCGTTGCCTCCAAGCGTTTCTGCTGAGAATATATATGTTACATTGGGTTCGCCTTGGCTTCCGACAGATGTGATAGAGGATTTTATTTATTGGATTATTAATAACAATGATAAATCTGGTAACAAGTATCCTTTTTGGAGTTCATATACCCCCTCATCAAGAAGTAATTATCCGGTAAAGCATGATGAGATTACTGGAACATGGGAATTTGATTTTCGTTATAATGAATGGGATCTTCCGTATGAATTTAGAAATGAATATGGTACAAGCCGCAGGGATGGTCTGGAAATAATATTACGTACTCTTAATCAGCAATCAGTTGTGATCACGGATTCTGTTAAGAGTCCTTATACAAAATCAGGTAAGCAGACTGTTATTAATAAAAATGAAACAGTTCTTGCTATCGAAAAGCAAAAGCATTTGATAAGTAAGTTTCAACAATGGATATGGAGCGATAAGAAGCGTAAGAGTCGTTTAGAAGAAATCTATGAGGAAAAGTATGCTTCTGTTAAACAGCGTCATTTTGATGGCGGCTTTTTAGAATTGCCGGGGCTGGATCCTGCGATTACTTTGTATCCATATCAGAAAAATGCGGTAGCAAGAATACTGTTTTCTTCTAATACATTGCTGGCGCATGATGTTGGATCAGGTAAGACTTTTATTATGATTGCGGCGGGAATGGAACTTAAGCGACTTAAGATGTCTACCAGGAATCTCTATGTGGTTCCTAATAACATTGTGGGTCAGTGGAGACATATATTTTATTCTATGTATCCGGATGCATATATCAGATGCATAGAGGCAAAGGATTTCACACCGACTAAAAGAGAAGCCACCTTAGAGGATATCCGTGATAACGATTATGATGCCGTAATTATGGCTTACAGTTGCTTTAGTAAAATCCCTATATCGGTTAAATATAGACAGGAGGAGCTTCATCAGACAAGACAAGAATTAGAAGAACTATCACGTGATCGGAACAAATCCACAAAGAAATTAAAGCGCAGGTTGGAGAAGGTTCAAGACAAGGAAAATGAGCTTTGGGGAGAAAAAGAGGAAGAAGGAGTTTGCTTTGATCAGCTTGGCATTACTCGGCTGTTCGTTGATGAAGCTCATAATTTCAAGAATGTACCGATTGATACAAAGATAGAGAGAGTAATGGGTATCAGTTCTACCGGGTCTGCTAAATGTCAGGACATGATGGATAAGGTACATATTGTCCAACATCAGAATGCCGGTAGAGGAGTTGTTTTTGCTACGGGTACACCTATCACTAACTCAATAACAGATGCCTATATCATGCAGAGCTATCTTCAGGGAGCAGAGCTGGCTATCCTGGATTTGCAGTCTTTTGATAGCTGGGTTGGTATGTTCGCTGAGAAGAATACCAATTTTGAAATTGACGTGGATACCAGCAACTATCGTTTGGCTACGAGGTTTGCAAAGTTTCATAATATTCCTGAGCTTACAACAATGCTTGCAACTGTAGCAGATTTCCATCAGATGGATGAGACGCAGGGTGTTCCGGACCATGATGGATACAACGATATCATTGTTCATAAGACAAGGGATTTTTCACAGTATCTTAAATATATATCTGAAAGAGCAGATGATGTCAGAAATAGTCGTGTGAGTAGGACCGATGACAATATGCTCAAGATCACTACCGATGGAAGAAAAGCGGCGTTGGACCTTAGATTGATCGGTGATGATTATGGTTTTACCACGGCATCTAAGGTGTTTATGTGTGCTGAAAATGTATCTTGGATATATAAGTGTGCTATGCAGGATTTAAGCACACAACTTGTATTCTGTGATACTTCAACTCCTAAGGAAGGATTTAATATTTATGACGAACTAAAGGGACTTCTTATCAAAATGGGAGTGCCGGCTCATGAGATTGCATATGTTCACGATGCGACTACCGAGAGCAAGAGAGAACGTATCTTTGAAGATATGAGGCAAGGGGTTATAAGGGTACTTATTGGCTCAACATTTAAACTTGGACTTGGTGTTAATGTTCAGAATAAACTGATAGCACTTCATCATCTCGATGTACCTTGGAGACCTGCGGATATGGTTCAGCGTGAAGGTCGTATCTTAAGACAGGGTAATGAGAATGATAAGGTGTTTATCTATCGTTATATTACGGAGGGGAGTTTTGATGCATATTCCTGGCAGCTTCTTGAAACTAAACAGCGATTTATTGCAGATCTTTTAAGTGGAACCGCCGATGACAGAAATGTAGCGGATGTGGATGATGCTGTCCTTAATTATGCTGAGGTTAAAGCTCTTGCAGTAGGTAATCCGCTTATAAAGAAACGTGTTGAAGTGGCTAATGAACTTTCAAAATATCTTATTTTGCAGAACAGGCTCACTAACCAAAGAGGCCTGTACGAAATGGAATTGGCTGAACTTCCAAAGAAGCTTGAAAGAATCGAAAAGCTTATTCCGCTTACGAAGGAAGATGCCG
Organism: Lachnospiraceae bacterium; assembly: GCA_015056815.1. Lineage (GTDB taxonomy): Bacteria > Bacillota > Clostridia > Lachnospirales > Lachnospiraceae > SIG333. The sequence goes on from SVFN01000024.1 coordinate 8,270, forward strand.
AGTTCTATGCTGCTAACAAACAGGAATATACAGCTGATGAGAGAAGAGATATTCGTACCATGATATATCAGGCTTCTCATCCGGAAGAGCCTACTAAGGAAGAGGTGGTAGCAACCAATTATCAGGGATTTGAAATTGTGGTTCCTGAAAGGGTATCGGTTGTTCACTCTGTTATTATTCTTAGAAGAAGTGGAAGCTATATGGTCGAACTGGGAAGTAGTGATATCGGAGGTATGACCAAGATAGACAGATGCCTTAATGATTTGGAAAAGAGGTATGAGGATCTGGTTAAAAAACTCGATGATTTGAATACACGAAAAACTTTTATGGAAAGAGAACTTTCAAAAGAAAATGACTATTCAGAGGATATTGAAAGATGCAAAATGCGCCTGGCCGACATTGATCATCGGCTTGGTGTAGATAAAGAGGATTAGTGGGAGAAAATTATGACACAGGACATTAAATTAACAAATATTCCATGCATGTCGGTTGGCAAAATGGTAGAGAAATTATCGGAGGCATATTGCGCTCTGATTAATGCGAAAGATCAGGTAAAGATGATGCCATCTATAATGCTTTGGGGCGCACCGGGTGTTGGTAAATCCCAGGGAGTAAGACAGATTGCGAAGGAGATAGAAGCTCGCACCGGTAAGAAAACAGCAGTAACAGATGTAAGACTTCTTTTATTCAATCCAATTGATTTAAGAGGAATTCCTACATCCAACGAAGATAAGACTCTGGCTATATGGTTAAAGCCTCAGATTTTCCAGATGGATGAATCCGATGATGTAATAAATATTTTATTTCTTGATGAGATAACTGCAGCTGTGCAATCAGTTCAGGCTGCAGCATATCAGATAACGCTTGATAGAGTAGTCGGTGAACACAGATTGCCAGATAACTGCATTGTTATTGCTGCCGGTAATAGGACTACAGATAAATCGGTAGCTTATAAGATGCCCAAGGCGCTTGCTAACAGATTGCTTCATATTGATGTAGAAGTAAGTTTTGATTCATGGAAGGAATGGGCTATAGAAAGCGGAGTTAATCCAATGGTTGTTGGATATCTCGATTTCAGGAGAGATGCACTTATGTGTTTTGATGCTGGCTCTGAGGAGCTTGCATTTGCGACACCTCGTTCTTGGGAGATGGTAAGCAATATTTTAAATCGTGTAAATGGGGATATTGATAAAGTATTCTCTCTTATTGCGGGCCTTGTAGGAATAGGACAGGCTGCGGAACTTCGTTCTTGGTCAAAGGTATATAAGGATCTTCCTGATATAGGAGATATTTTTGAAGGAAAAACAGCGGAAGTACCTAAGAAGCCGGATAGTTTATATGCCTTGACCTCTGCAATGACAGCTTTTGCCAGTGCGCACCGTGATGATCTGGGTAAGATTCGCAATTCTATTTCATATGCAAATCAGTTACCGCCAGATTTCTCGGTTGTACTTATGAAGGATTACATGAGCATTGAGAAGGACTATGTGAAGAAGCTGATGTCAATTCCGGAGTTCTCAAGATGGATGCAAACGAAGGGTAGTTTTCTGAATGGAAGTATCTAATAAAAAACTAAGAGAATATACAAGAAGAATAATGATAGCCAGAATGCGTCTTCTATGTAATAACGGATTCTATGGTCTACTTCTTATGCATATGAGGATGAATATTAGCGATGAGAAAGAGACAGCCTGGTCTGATCTCAATGATAAGCTGTATTTTAATCCGGATTTTTTGGAAAATGTCTCTGATAGAGAACTGGATTATGTCCTTATGCATCTGCTTTTACATGTGGTGCTGAAGCATCTAAATCGTAAGGGAAGTTTTGAGGAAAAATATTATGATGAAGCAGCTGATATAGTAGTGAATTCTAATATTTTAAGATCTAATGCAGGAAATTTGAGTTCTATTTCACTTAGCAATTTTGGTGGCATTCAAGAGTATATGGTTCCGGGCGGTGATGAAGGCTGGAAGTATAGTGTTGAAGAAGTGTATCAAATGCTAAGGACAGTTCTTACTCCAAGTGATGCTGGGGATGAGGGTGATGAAGAAGATTCTGAAATGGATTCAAATGATGGCTCCGATGCAGACGATAAATCTGAAGGGGAAGAAAAGTCTTCTTCAAACTCCGCTGGTTCGTATTCCGGTTGGGATTATCATAATCGTGAAAGTGAAGTTCAGGAAGCTGATAATAATCTTCAAGATGAGATATGGAAGGAAAGAATAATGCAGGCAGCATCGGCCATGCAGAGAAGAAATTCTGCCAAGGATGTTGGCCGGATTCCTGCTTTCGCAGAGAGATATCTTGAAGAGTTAAAAAAGCCTCAGACCGATTGGAGAACAGTGCTGGATGAATTTATCCAGGAAGAGATTAATGACTATTCTTTCTGTCCTCCAGATAGAAGGTTTGATGACAGTCCGTTCTTTTTACCGGACTTTAATGAAAAGGATTATCGTGTAGAAAAAGTTCTATTTATGATAGATACTTCTGGTTCCATGTCGGATGATGAAATATCGCAGTGTTATTCAGAGATCAAAGGAGCCATTGATCAATTTAGTGGTAAGCTCGAAGGATGGTTGGGATTCTTTGATGCGCTGGTTGTGGAACCCCAACCATTTGTAGATGAGGATGAGTTTATGGCTATTCGACCAGAAGGTGGAGGTGGTACAAGATTTGACATTATTTTCAAATATGTAGCAGAGCAAATGGCAGAGGAACCGCCTGTTAGCATAGTTATTCTTACTGATGGATATGCATCATTTCCTAAAGAACGTGAAGCACATGGGATACCGGTTCTATGGATTATAGATAATGAAAATGTGACACCACCTTGGGGGAAGATTGCAAGAATAAATGTAGAAAAGTAATAAAAGCAGTCTCTTTTACTTATGGAGATTCTCATCCAACATCCAGTGAACGTGTTAATGATGGAAAAGAGTACAGGAAGAAGCTCTACACATATGACGAGATAATCAAGGTAATTAAAAAGTACGGACTTCCCCCGGACTGGAACTTGGATGGGAAATATGGTCCTGAACGCTACGTCGAGGCTTATGTGTGGAGTGATAGAGGAATACTGATCTAATGAATATACAGATTTTTGGAACAAAGAAATGCAATGATACAAAGAAGGCGGAGCGCTTCTTTAAGGAGCGAGGCATCAAGTATCAGTTTATCGACATGAAGGAAAAAGGTATGAGTAAGGGGGAGTTTACCTCTGTTGCCCAGGTCAATGGTGGCATTGACGCGATGCTGGATCCAAACTGCAAGGATCAGGATACGCTTGCCCTAATCCGTTATATTACAAAAGAGGATAAGCTGGAAAAGATCCTGGAGAATCCGCAGGTAATAAAGACGCCGGTTGTCAGAAACGGAAAGCAATCCACCCTCGGCTACCAGCCGGAGGTATGGAAGAAGTGGGACTAGATGAGGTATTAGATTATGGCAAATGTCGAGAAATTGATTGCGGGAGTAAGCAAGACGCATCCACCTGACATGAATAACAAAACACTTATAAGAGCAAATCAGGGGCATTCGATTCCGGTAGATGTGGAACTTGAAAAAGTGGAGCCGCCTAAGCTTGTCGTCTATTTATTCTTAATAGTTTTTCTTATAATATTTGCCATATTAAGAAAATCTTTTGCTTTTAGGATTGCCATTCCCTGGGACTCATCACCTAATACAACTAATTGATCACCCGGTGATATATCGAATAGTTTTCGGGCCTTTGCAGGTATGACTATCTGTCCCTTATCGCCAACTGTAACCATTCCAAAGAGGTGCTTACCCTTCGGAGGAACATCCAGCCCCAGATTATCCTCTGGTTCATAGTTTGCCAGATCATCAAGAGACACACCGAAGAGTTCAGCCAGCAACTTGCACTTATCCAGATCAGGGATCGTTTCGCCACTCTCCCACTTTGCTACTGCCTGTCTGGATACACCTACTTCCTCTGCGATATCCTCTTGTGTCATCTGGTTTATCTTTCTAAGTCGAACGAGATTTTCATTAAACATTATTTTGCTCCTTGTTTTTCTGATCTTTTTCCTTGCTTATTCCGAGGACAGCCCATCTGAAAAATGGTATCCTCGAAATAAGTGCATATAATCCATAGCCAAATACGAGACCGGCAATCAGACTAAGCAGATAGCAAAGAGGTGCAGGAAGGAGTGCATTTTTAGCAAAAATAAGCGCAACTGTGGATATTCCAAGATAATGGAATACGTATAGGCCAAAACTGTGAGAGCTCATCCATTTTGTAAAATCATTACTGAAGTCTCCAAATCTGGCCATACCGGAAAGCATAGCAAGGGAACCCGAATATGCACATGCTGCGTAAAGCGGACCTCTGTTGACCGGCTTATCAGCATAGTTAGCTCCTCCGCGTACTATGAAGTTTAATATAGCGAATGCAATGCAGAGCGCTCCTCCGATCATGATAAATGCTACTGCGTACTTCTTCAGCTTATCCATTACTTCTTCATTTGAAAACACATAGTATCCCAGCATAAAGAATACAAAATAAAATGCAAATCTATATACTGATATGATTGGTGTATTAAGTATCTGTGCTGCTCCCCAGATAGGGAAGAAGAACAGAACGATTAGCCACAGAGGAGTTTTGGAACCGATTTCAAGTAACTTATCCTTCTCGATATTTCTGATTACAACAAGTATCATGCTATATATCCAAAGAAGATGCACGAACCACAGTACTCCACTTCCTGAAGCGACCATTATAAGGAAGATAACAAATTTTGGAACTCCTGTTGCCGCAAGCTCTTTAGCACCATCTGCCAGATGCATGCTTACATATCCCTGAATAAACTGGAATACGAAAAGACCGATTGTGGAAGGAACCAGAAGCTTAGTAGTTCTGCTTTTTATGAATTCCTTATTCGTATGTTTCTCCAGATATAGTCTTGAGCTTATACCTGCCACAATGAAAAGTATTGGCATAAACCATGGATATACGAGATACTGGAAAATATCGTAAGGCTGAACAGTCAGATTGGTAATCTGGCCAATTCCTCCTAAAACTCCCTCTGCGTTGTACATATATAATACATGGTACAAAACAACGATTACAACTGTAATCCATCTAATGTTATCTAAGTAATACTTTCTCATATATATCCCACCTTTGCAACTATTATTAACATTCGTTACTCTTATTTTACAAATTAATAGGGGGATGTCCACCAAGTAAACCGAACATTTTCTTGTGTTTTATGTTATATTTGGTTGCATTATACATGGTCAGAAATATTTGTGGTAAGACGGTCATCAAAGTTCAGTAAATTAGAATTAGCTAAGAAATTTGTAAGTTGCCTTGATTTACTACCTTATATTTTGGGGGGGCCTGATGTCTAAACGGAATATTATGCAAAAAGTTCCTGATATAAGCGTGAAAACAGTAGAATCAGTACTTGGCAAAATGTTGAAAGATAAAAAAGACAGGAACGTACAAAGGTGTACGTTACACAAGAAATGATGATGTGCGATAGAGGGTTTTATCGGAATATATTACAGGATTATGCGATAAGGGATAATTATGAAATTAAGAAAATTTGAAATAGATAATGATTTTGAATCAATGAAAAACTGGGTTACGGACGAGAGAAAGCACGCTATGTGGTGTGCTAATCTTATCAAGTATCCATTAAGTAAAGAACACATGGCCGAAACTATAGCAGTAGCAGGAGAAAGGTTTGGTGATATTCCTTATGTTGCTATATCTGATAATGGCAGAGTGGAAGGCTTTTTTTGCTATTCCTTTAATGATGAAACAAAAGAGGGTATGCTCAAATTTGTAGTAGTAGATCCTGATGTAAGAGGAAAGGAAGTCGCCCGGACGATGCTTAGGCTTGCGGTAAAACAGGCGTTTGATCATCCTGAAACAGAAAGAGTACAGTTAAATGTATTTCCGGAAAATCCAAGAGCTAAGAGATGTTATGAAAAAGCTGGATTTGTAGTGAGAAACCTTACACCTGATGCATTTACTTATAAAGATGAAACCTGGGGCAGATGCAATATGGTATTCAACAAGGAATAATTTTCAGTATAAACGCTTAAGCAAATCGGAAATTAAAACTCCGAGGGGATTTACGGATATAATGACAGACAGCTACCCGTCCGATATAATGGGTGAGCAACCAAATATATGATAGAGGTATCAGTCATGAACAAGTATGTATCGCTGGATAAGCGAAGTAAGAAGGCGCAGCGCGAGTATCGCGCAAAGCAAAGATTGGCAAAGAATTCAGAAATGGATTTGATGCCGTTCTTTTTTGCAAAAATATAAATTTTTTGCTTGACTATGACGTAACGTAATAGTTTATGATGTAATCACACGTGAAGGAGAGGATAGCCATGAAGACAGTAAATGAAGTGAGTAAGCTGACAGGAGTGAGTATACGCACACTGCAGTATTACGATAAGATAGGACTTTTAAAACCGGCGGAGTATACCGAGGCCGGATACAGGCTGTATGACGATGTAGCGCTGGAGAGACTGCAACAGATTTTATTGTTTCGTGAGCTGGAGTTTCCGCTTAAGGATATCAAGGATATCGTGACCAGATCTGATTTTGACAAGAGGAAGGCACTTGATCAGCAGATAGAACTTCTGGAATTAAAGAAGGAACATATCGAAAATCTGATCAGTATGTGCCGTGGTTTAAAACTGAGAGGAGTGAGACATATGGATTTTACAGCATTTGATTCAAGGAAGTTCGACGAATATGCAAAACGGGCTAAAGAACAGTGGGGAACCACGCAGGAATATAAGGAATTTTCCGAGAAGCACAAGAACTGTAGCAAGCAGGATGAAGAAAGTATGATGGCAGACTTCATGAAAGTCTTTGAGGAGTTTGGTGCCATGAAGAACAAGGCTGTTGCATCTGCAAAAGTACAGGAGCAGGTGAAGAGGCTTCAGGCATTTATTACGGACCACTTTTATAAGTGCTCGGATGAAGTGCTGTTCAGCCTTGGCAAGATGTATGCTGCCGGAGGAGAGTTTACTGAGAATATTGATAAGATGGGAGGATCGGGAACTGCTGAGTTCGTCTACGAGGCCATCAAGATTTATTGCGGGAAATGAGTCCCGTGATGGGATCGACACTTGCCGGGGCAGTGATCAATATCATCCTCGATCCTATATTCATCTTTGTTTTCAGGTGGAGTATGATGGGAGCTGCTGTGGCTGCAATTAACAACATGATCCGTAAGTATGGAGCTATGGATGATATGTTCGGACAGGAGCAGTACGTTCTATTGTTGCAGGTATGGCTTCGGGGGGCCAAACAAATGCTGTTATATTCGAGTTGACGGAGGCTAACCGATGCAATAACACATAAGCAGGATAGAATGTAACGACACAAAAATCCGTCACAGTTTGGAAGGATTTTGTCAAAACACGTTTCTGTTAAAAATGATTGCATGTCATCAGAAACCGGTATATCATTAGAAACAGTAGTGTAAAACACAAGGGGATCGTTGAATGACAGACTTTGGTCCATTTGGAGGACACAAAAGCGAAAACAGCTAATGGACAATCTGCAGCAGACAGAGGCTCATTGTCGCCGACAGCTTGGACAGTTCAATACGATTCCCTAAAATGAAGGATACGAGGAAGTGCTCAGAAAGCATGATACGGCTGTAATAGACAGCAATGATCTCGTAGAGACAGATACAGAATTATAAGAAAGAGAACGACTGATTAGATAAAGGAGAGGCGACAAGGTGAAAAAACTATTATTTGCGTCAGACTACATGGAAGGAGCACATCCGGCAATACTGAAAAAGCTTGTTGAAACAAATCTGGAGAGAACGGCAGGTTACGGATACGATGATTTCTCTGAATCTGCGCGCAACAAGATCAGAGAAGCCTGTGCCGCTCCTGATGCGGATGTTTATTTTCTTGTAGGCGGAACCCAAACGAATGCGGTAATGATAGACGCTCTGCTTCGCCCGTATCAGGGAGTGATAGCCGCAAAGAGCGGTCATATAAGTGTCCATGAGGCAGGGGCGATCGAGTTCGGAGGTCACAAGGTACTGGAGATCGATCAGCGTGATGGAAAGATTGCGGTCGAAGATATAGAGCGGATTATCCGGGAATACAGGCAGGATGAAAATCGTGATCATATGGTCATGCCGGGTATGGTTTATATTTCACAGCCAACAGAATATGGTACGCTATATTCTCTCACCGAACTGAAGGAGATAAGCCGGGTGTGCAGAGAAAATCACATTCCGCTTTATGTCGATGGCGCCAGACTGGCGTATGCTCTTGCCTGTCCTGAAAACGATGTTACACTTAAGGATCTTGCTATGCTATGCGATGCATTTTATATTGGCGGGACGAAATGCGGAGCTCTGTTTGGTGAAGCAGTTGTTATACCGGAGCACGACTATATCCCGCATCTGTTCACTATAATAAAACAGCACGGGGCTTTACTGGCAAAAGGAAGGATAGCAGGCCTTCAGTTTGATACCCTGTTCACCGGCGGATTGTATGACAATATAGGGAAAACTGCGATTGAGGCTGCGGATAAGATACGGAAGGTACTTGACGAGAAAGGATATAGACAGGCATTTCATTCCCCCACGAATCAGATATTCTTATGTTTGAACAAAGATCAGGCGCTGGCGTTATCTGAAAAAGTGGAGTTGGGATTCTGGGAGAATACAGATGACGGAAATACCATCCTGCGTATAGCAACAAGCTGGGCGACAGGACCGGAGGATGTTGAACAGTTGACAGAGTGTCTCTGAGAAGAAGGAAAAACGTAATGAAACAGTATATTGCTGATGCTTTTACAGATGTTTCCGGACAGTTTAAGGCATTTATAGACAGATGTAGTGCATTTTCGGACGTCCAACGGCCACTGTTCCATTTCCTGGCGGCCGATTTCCGATACATATCGGCCGATTACGCAAACCAATTATTCCACGATGCACTTGACATGAGCCTCCATCGCACATGATGGTCTGGCAAAGCGGCAAACAGGCCATGCAGGCGTTTTGCCAAAGGCATAAGCCTATCATGTGCTACTCATGTAAAGTGCCTTTCGCGGCATAAGTGGTTTGCTGGTTACTTACGACCGTTCATTAACGGAATTGGAACGTTTGGCCGCGTAAAATCGGCCGTTTGACTCCGTAATATGCAGATGTAGAATTCAGAAAGCAAGAGATTATAGATTTCTGCAGGAGTGTGTAAATAACTTACAGGATAAAGTGTTATGGAATTACGCGAGATCAGAGATAATGAAATAGAATTGCTGCAGGATTTTTTTGTATGAGACAATCTTTATTCCTGAAGGCGCAGCGAGAGTATCACGCAAAGCGGAGCATCGGCAAAGAATTCAGAGATGGATTCGATGCCGATCTTTTTTTGACAGAATATAACAAAAATATAAAATTTTTGACAAGTTTGATTGGTAGAAGAAACGGTAATTATCTAATACAATTTTCATATAAATTATGAATCTAAGGAGGGTAGATGAAAAAGATGTTTGTTTTTTGCAAAGATGAAATGCAAATTGCAAAGGCAAAATGTAGGTTGTTGCAAAATGTCATTCTTGGGGGCTGCACTCCCAAACCCCTGTATAGTTGCGGCTTAGAGATGGTTTGAAGGACAACCATCCCTAACCCACAATTCTGCAATTACCTACAAAACGACTTTGCAACTTTCTACATCAGAGTTTTGCAACCAACAGGTAAAGTGAACGTTAAGAAGAAGGCTTGGATCGGGATGCTGGATCCGAAGGAACAGAAGGAATAATAAAACGAAAATAGCTGTGCGGTTTTCAATCTTGACAATCATACGAATATCGAATAGAATAGAAAGTGAGATATATCTCACTTATAAGGAGCGGTAATGGGGATAACACAGCGCAGAACGGATAAAGAAATAATACAAAAAAGGGCTATCAAGACCAGAGAGAAGCTGCTTTTGGCGGCTCTTGAACTGTATATGGAGAAGGGATATCACAACACTACCGTTGATGAGATTGCAAAAGGTGCGGGACTTTCTACCGGTATCGCATACAGATACTTTAAGAATAAAAAAGAACTGCTTTTGGCGGCGCTTTCCTTTTCGTTTGAAAATATAAAGGATATTGCCGGGGTATCCGAAGAAGACTTTATTGCAGATGACATATCAAGTATACTTACTGCTTTTGAACGCATACATACTGAATACAGGGCTTTTCATGAAGAACTTGAAGGGCTGCGCCACAGCGATGAAGATGTGAGGGTGATTTATGCTGATTTTACCGGAAAGGCGCTTTCTGAACTCTATGATAAACTGCCTGAGAAGATCAGAGAAAAAAGCCATTCATGGGAGAGGTTAAATATTTCGATAGGCCTTATGGAGAATTACTGCCACGCATACATGGATAACAGACTTAATGAAAAGGGACTGAAATATATGCGTGAGGAAACGATCAGGATTATCGAAAAGCTGATGTGGGAGAACAAAGATGACTTTTGAAGAATTTGGAACAGAAAATGAGAAAAAGATGATGCTGCTTCCGGGGACATGCTGTGACTGGCAGACAAACTTCTGCAACGTTTTTGATAGTCTTGCCGGGCGATACCACCTGATATGCGTGAATTATGACGGATTCGATGGATGTAATGATATTTTCCCGGATATGATAACAGTCACGGAAAAGATTGAGAAGTATATTATTGAAAAACATGAAGGAAGGATAGACGCGGCGCTTGGATCCTCTCTTGGTTCCAGCTTTGTGGGGCAGCTGATTCAGAGAAAGAATGTTCATATGGATCACGGGATCTTTGGCAGTCCTGACCTCGATCAGAGCGGTAAGATTTCGGCAAAGCTACAGTCTATGCTGGTAGTACCGCTTCTTACCAGCTTTACCAAAAGTGAAAGAAAACAGGAAAAGACCAAAAATCTCCTAAAGAAGACTTTTCTGATGGAGGATGAGGTTGCCGATAAATTCATGGCGTGCTTTGCAAAATTCAATCCGGAATCCATCAGGAATGAGTATTATACGGATCTGATCACATATCTGGAAGATGATATCAAGGTGGAACATACAAAAGCTCATTTCATATATGCCAACAAGATGGGAGAGAAATATCTGAAACGCTATAAAAAATATTTCCATGATCCCGACATCAGGGAGTTCGACATGCAGCATGAACAATGGCTTTTCGGAGGAAAGAAATATGCAAAGCCGGTTTTGAAGGCAATAGATGAATTCCTGCAAATGCCGGTGTGAGAGGAGAAAATATATGAGGTTATATACAATAGAATCAGAAAACAAACAGTATGTTGCGGTTGAAGGAAAAGACGGCAGACCAGTAACTTTGGATTCGCTGGGGATCCATGTAAAGGATATGAATGAACTGATCCGACGCTTTGACGAAATGAGCCTTACAATCGCCGGCCGACTTGAAAAAGACACCCCCAAAGAGATCGGGCGTGAATACAGAATAAAGGCACCGATACCGGTACCGGTTCAGGATATCATATGCCTGGGGGTCAATTACAGATCACATGTAGAAGAAACAGTTGATGTACTGGATTTCACGAAGAAGACGGATGCCGTTTATTTTTCTAAAAGAGTCAATACGGCAAATGATCCGGAGGGGATAATACCGTCATATGATTTTGTGGACAGCCTGGACTATGAAGTCGAACTGGGAGTGATCCTTAAAAAGGATGCATTAAATGTTCCGATAAAAGCGGCAGCTGACTATATATTTGGATATACGATCATCAACGATGTAAGTGCGAGAAACCTTCAGCTCAAGCATCAGCAGTGGTACCGGGGGAAAAGTCTTGACGGATACACGCCCATGGGACCTTGTATCGTTACAGCTGATGAGATAGAAGACGCCCAGGATCTTGATATACGCTGCTATGTTAATAACGAAAAAAGGCAGGAGAGTAATACAAAAAACATGATCACCTCTGCCGCGGAAGCGATATCTGAGTTATCCCGGGGAATGATACTGAAGGCGGGAACGATCATTGCGACCGGGACGCCGGGCGGAGTTGCAATGGGAATGAAGCCACCGGTGTATCTGAAAAGTGGTGACGAGATCCGTTGTGAGATACAAGGAATAGGAAGTCTTGTAAACAAGGTCGGATAACAGTTTTTGCGCAGTACTTAAGCAGGGTACAGGAAGATAACGGAAACATAGTAGCGTTTTTTATAGCGTTAACGAATCATTGGAGTGGTACAATAGTAAAGAAAATCGCAAGTTGAATGGTCGGCATCTTCTGCCGGCCATATCTTGCACACCTCGTGCACACCCGAAGCAAGTGTCAGGAAATGACACTTGTATCTATACCTTCCCGATGACTTTTGCCGTATCTTCTCTTACATGCGTAAACGTCCGAAGATAGTATGATATCAGGGTCAAAAGTCTGAATCCACTTTGAGCTTGCTCAAAGTGGGTGAGTAACTTTATGACCCGCCCCACATTCCGCACTTTCGTGGTGCGAATGCGCCATGAAAGTGCGGAATGTGGGAGGATTGTGGGAGTGCGAAGCACGGAACAATCCGGATATCGGGTTATGACCCCGACATCATAATATAAGGTCAGAATATAAAAGTGGCGGAAATGAGATATGATCCCATCCTTGTGGAGGATAAGCATTCCCTTGACTGGCACATTAAACAGTTTGAACAGATGGCTGCAACACTCTCAGGATATACGAAGACATGCGTGATCAGCTTCATTGATATCTATAAAAAGGTGGAGCGGAACTTCCCGGAAGCGAGGGAGGTTTTTCAAAAGGACAGACTGACGATCGGCAAAGCTTTTATTGAGATTGCTAAGCGGCATGATATCACTATCAGACTGTGTGCCGTGGGGAAGATCTTCGCGCAAGAAAAGACAACACAGGAGAGCGAAAAAGCGATCTATGTAGCTGAGGGGAAGATCTTCGCGAGAGAAAAGACAACACAGGAGAGCGAAAAAGCGATCTATGTAGCTGTGGGGAAGATCTTCGCGCAAGAAAAGACAACACAGGAGAGCGAAAAAGCAATCTATGTAGCCGTGGGGAAGATCTTCGCGCAAGAAAAGACAACACAGGAGAGCGAAAAAGCAATCTATGTAGCCGTGGGGAAGATCTTTGCGCAAGAAAAGACAACACAGGAGAGCAAAAAGGCGATCTATGTAGCCGGGGGGAAGATTTCGCGAGAGAAAAGACAACACAGGAGAGCAAAAAGGCGATCTATGTAGCCGGGGGGAAGATTTCGCGAGAGAAAAGACAACACAGGAGAGCAAAAAGGCGATCTATGTAGCCGTGGGGAAGATCTTCACGCAAGAAAAGACAACACAGGAGGGCGAAAAGGCGATTTATGTAGCTGAGGGGAAGATCTTCGCGCAAGAGAAGACAACACAGGAGAGCAAAGAAGCGATCTATGTAGCTGAGGGGAAGATCTTCACGCAAGAAAAGACAACACAGGAGAGCAAAAAGGCGATCTATGTAGCTGTGGGGAAGATCTTCGCGCGAGAAAAGACAACACAGAAGAGCAAAAAGGCGATCTATGTAGCTGATGGGAAGATCTTCACGCAAGAAAAGACAACACAGGAGAGCAAAAAGGCGATTTATGTAGCCGTGGGGAAGATCTTCACGCAAGAAAAGACAACACAGGAGAGCAAAAAGGCGATTTATGTAGCTGTGGGGAAGATCTTCACGCAAGAAAAGACAACACAGGAGAGCAAAGAAACGATTTATGTAGCTGTGGGGAAGATCTTCGCGCAAGAAAAGACAACACAGGAGAGCAAAAAAGCGATTTATGTAGCCGGGGGGAAGATCTTCACGCAAGAAAAGACAACACAGGAGAGCAAAAAAGCGATCTATGTAGCCGTGGGAAGATCTTCGCGAGAGAAAAGACAACACAGGAGAGCAAAGAAACGATCTATGTAGCTGAGGGGAAGATCTTCGCGCAAGAAAAGACAACACAGGAGAGCAAAAAAGCGATCTATGTAGCTGTGGGGAAGATCTTCGCGCAAGAAAAGACAACACAGGCAGAACGGATAAGATGGAGTGGCTTACCGGCATTCGTACAGCAATCGATTATATGGAAGAGCATCTGAAAGATAACATCAGTGCGCGGGATGCAGCGGATCAGGTGACCGGTTCTTCTTTCTATGTTTGGAAACCCTTTATTTATGGGAATGACACGAATCGTATCACGGGTGTGACAGAACGTCACTTTCCTTCTTAATGGGTCTTTGTTACTTTCATATTACCGATGGGCAATACTATATAAAAGGACGAAGAGAACATGAAAGAAAAAAGAAATCTGCTGGCAGGTGTGGAGTGATCGGTGCCTTTTTCCTGTGGACGGTTTTGATCCGGCGGGTCGATGTGCAGGCTGTGGGGCAGAACAGAACGAAGATTGGATTTGATGATCTGATCTGCCCGGAAGAGATCATTTCTGCGGCGGCAGATGAGAAGAAAGAGTGCGTGGATAAGTACATATCCCTGATCTGCAATACGCTGGACATCTTTCTGGTATTGCTGCTGCTTTTACCTGTATTCGGAAATGGAACAGATAGTCCGGCTTCGGTATCGCTGTATGCGATCACGGGTGTAAGTGCGTGGATTAAAATAGTGTTTGCTGTCTTGATTGGCGTGGCTGTCCTGAACGGTATCTGTGGAGTAATCATCAGCCATTTTGAAAAGCCGGTCTGCGCCTTAGCGTGCAGCAGAATGATCCAGTGGATCATTCTGTCGCTGAATCGTCATCGGCTTGTGACAGGGATGGTGCTGTCCGTAGCAGGTGCTGCGGTATTCATTCTGACAAGACAGCCCTATGCAGGTATCATCTGGCTGGCTGTTCTGGTCGTGAAAGGATTACTGATTGGAAAAGGAAAGAACTTATTATGATCAAAAATGAACGGATAAAGATATATCCTGCAAGTCGGGAACAGATGGAAAAGCATATCGCTTCAGAGACGGATAAAGAGCTGAAGAAAGCATATGGAGAAATGCTGGAAGGCTGTCTTACGCATCCCGGAGAGTGGGACTGGTATGCGATGTGGATGATTGAGAAAATGGATGGGGTGCATATCGGGGATCTTTGCTTTAAGGGCATAGAAGCTGGCCGTAATCCGGAGATAGGATATGGCATCCTGGAAGAATACCGGGGACTGGGGTTCGCCACTGAAGCGGTGAAGCTGGCACTTAAATGGGCGTTTGGGCATTCGATGGTAAAAGCTGTTGAAGCGGAAGCAGATCCCGATAATGTGGCATCGCAGAGGGTGCTTGTAAAATGCGGGTTCCGTCCAAACGGGGAAATTGGTGAGGAAGGACCCAGATATATAGTTTACGGAGAAAATGAGATGGATACCAACGAATATACGATACGATTGGAAAAGGAAGAGGATCACAGGGACGTTGAGAACCTTGTGAGAGAATCGTTCTGGAATGTTTACCGCCCGGGATGCAGTGAGCATTATGTGATCCATGTGCTCAGGGATGATCCGGCGTTTGTAAAAGAACTGGATTTTGTTATGCACCTGAGCGTGCAGCAGACTGCTCCGGTGGATCAGTCTGTCACAGAACAGGATGGCAAGCTGATCGGACAAAATATGTTCATGAAGACGATCATTAAGGCGGATGACGGGAGAATGATCCCTGTCTTAACGATGGGACCGATCGGCATCACGCCGGAGTTGAAGCGCAAGGGTTATGGAAAGGCTCTGTTGGATTACTCTTTGAAAAAAGCGGCAGAAATGGGGTTTGGGGCAGTGCTCTTTGAGGGCAACATCGGCTTTTACAGTCATTGCGGTTTTTCTTATGCCCGGAACTTTGGCATCCGCTATCACGATCTTCCGGATGGCGCGGATGACTCCTTCTTTCTCTGTAAAGAGCTGATCCCGGGATATCTGGATGATGTGACCGGGGTATACCAGACTCCGCAAGGGTATTATGTGAAAGATGAAGACGTGGAAGCGTTTGACAGGGAGTTTCCGCCAAAAGAAAAGCGGAAGCTGCCGGGACAGATATTTGGATAACATATCCGTCAGGTATACCGCTTTTGTTTTACTAAGGAAATAGAGACGGATACATGGAAACCCGGGATGCATATGACGAGATTTTTCAGCATAATGTGCTACAAAGGAGCAAGATAAAAGACTATGGAAACATTGCGTAAAGTATCAAAAATCATAGATGTATTTGTGTTTATACCGGCGACCATCATTCATCTGATCGCAGACAAAGACAAAAAGATAATATGGTTCCTTATACGGAGCATTAAATGTAAAAGCTTTTCAAAACAGTATTGGGTGATCGTTCGGTGTCAGATAAGCTTCCGGAAAAGAAAGCAAAATGAGACGGATAAATTTTCGCTTTCCGGGATGGATGGGGTGTGGATCCGGAGTATCCGCAGAATATTGAGCGGCAGGTACATTTTCGTGTATCTGCCGCATTTGCATCGATCATTTATTCCACCCGGAGTCTGTCGATCACGCTTCTCTTGCTGAGTCTGTTATATGCGATCACCGGTATGAGGATGATCAGCAGCAGAATGAGCGGGAGGCAGACAGCCAGAGGCATCAGCGTAAATCTCCAGACAAACATTCCAAGCGCCTCAGCCAGAAACCGGATCGCTGTTACACTCAGGATCGAGGAGATCACTACCGATACCACCATCGTCCACAGGAAGTAGGTAAAACCTTCCTTCATCAGCTTGCGTCTTAACTGACCGCCTGTCATCCCGACAGCCTCCAGCATGGCAAATTCTCTGCTTCGGACGATAATGGAGGTTGTCATGGTATTGGCAAAGTTCATAAGCCCGATCAGACCGAGGATCACGGCAAGCACGACGCCTACTGTTTCGATCGTGTCGCTGAGTGATCTGTACTCCGCAATCACACTTTCTTTTGAAATGCAAGACATATCGGGATTTTCTGAAGCGATGTAATCTGTGATCCAGTTCTGAAATGCCTCCACTTTATCATCCTCTACATCGACTAAAGTTCTCATGGCCCCTTTATCGCCTTCCATTTCCAGATAGGCATCCTCCGGAAGGATATAGTTCAGCTCGATAAAATCCGCCACTCTGTATATCATTGGCTGCGGGATATCCACGATGGCATAAACCTCGTATTCCTTAACAGGAGCCTTCTCATAACTTGCATAAGATGTCATCTTTCCTGTTTCTATGGGTTCTTCCAGCATTTCGGCATACTTCGGATCATGACTTCGGATCGCAACCTTATCTCCCGGCTCCACAATGTTCTCATAATACTGACCATCTATTGTCCATCTGGTCGCCAGAACATAGTTTCCGGAACGAAACGTTTCCCAGTCGATCTGATCGGATCCGTCCAGCGTTTGGACCACATTCAGCTTGCTTACAGCCAATTCTCCCATTCCATAGGTGTTTCCGGCTAACGTCTTAGACGCTCTGAAATCCTTCATACAGGTGTCATAATCATAGTTCGGACCGGTATAACAATTATTCACGCATTCGGTAACAGCTTCTTTTGTAAAAAAGTTTTCTTCCAGCTTTTTCCAGCTGTCTTCGGAAAACTCCTGCCAGAACGTAGAGATATAAATATTTCCGATCTCATTTACTCCGGGCTGCGCTTTGATCTTTTCGATCATGTCAGGATCAACAGCAGCTGTTTCATGAAAAGAAGCGGCCATGTTATCGAGAGAACCATCCTGAATACTGAAATCCGCCACGATATCACCTTTTACATATTCATTGACATTGAATCCGCTTACCAGACCGATCACTCCGTTTAAAACGACCAAAGCCAAAGACAATGAAAGAATGACTACGATAAGCTTCCTGCCTCCTTTACGATCGTTACCGGATTCCTGCGTAAACCTGAGTGTCTCGATAGGCGATACCCGGGAAGCCTTTCGGCAAGGTCTTGTGGCGCTAATGATCACAGTAAGATATGAGAAAAGCGCTGCTGCGATCAGGATCCAGACATTGATATGCGCATTTCCCTTACCGACAGTCACGGTATTCATCTGATCGGTGATAAACGGCAGTATGCATGCTCCGACACCGATTCCCAGAAGAAGTCCGACCGGAATACCGATCAGTGAGATGATCCTTGCCCGTTTCATGACAATCTTTTTAAGCTGCTTTCCGGTCGTTCCGATCGTTTTCAGAAGTCCATACTCCTGCATATCGGAAATAATATTGATATCGAAGATATTGTATATGATAAGATATCCGGCAACGAAGAATGTAATAAGCATTGCGATGCACACGATAGCCATGGAAGGATCGATCTCATATCCGGCATATGCAAAGTTTATACCATAATCAACATCGTTTCTGAGGCCTGTTCTGGCGATCAGTGCCTGAACCTTTGATTCTATGTTAAAACTGTTACTAAAATCAAAATTGACACTCATCCAGCCTGCGTAACCATTATCTTCCCGATCCGGATAAGGTGTTGTCCTGACAGGTGCCAGCTTCTCCTGAAGCTCCTTCGATACGAGAGCTGTCTGAGCCATTGCCACCTTATCACCGGAGAAATAACCACTGAGTACAAACTCCTGTGATACCTCCTTGTCATCTATCTGTAGATTAACCGTAAAGGTACTTCCGACCTCTGCCGGTACGCCCAGTTTCTCGAGAACAAGATCACTGGTTACAATTTCATTTTCTTTACCAGGCAGGCTGCCTGCTTCAGGATAGCAGAAGCTTCTTTTGGCATTCTCTGCCTCTGAATAATACACCTCGGTTGGAAGCTTATTCAGCCTATCATCGGAAAGGTATCCGACCAGGATACAGTATGAAATATTTTTAATCCCGGGATCATCTTTTACCTGCTCGTACTCCGGCTGGCTCATATATTTTAATCCGGCATGATAGGAAGTACCGATCTGTCTCATGGTAGAAATCTGTGTTTCTTCTATGACACTTCCCCCCACTGTGAAAAGGGATGAAAACAGGAGTGTTGTGAGAATCACTGCTGCAACTAAAACCGTGTATTTTTTTATATTTGCCCTGATCCCGCTAAGGGCAAGGCTTGTTATTACCTTTTTGTTATTTACTTTTTGCATTTTTCTTTTCCTTTCCGGCAATCTGAAATCTGAGTTTATAAAAATTTATATAAGGAAGTTGAGGTCAAACCCCGATATCCGGATTGTTCCGTGCTTCGCACTCCCACAATCCTCCCACATTCCGCACTTTCGTGGCGCATTCGCACCACTTCGTGCTCCATGTGGAGCGGGTCATAAAGTCACTCACCCACTTTCGAGCAAGCTCAAAGTGGATTCGGACTTTTGACCCTGATATCATACAATATGTCCGTCTTCGATCCGGATCGTTCTGTCAGCCATCTGTGCGATCTCATCATTGTGTGTGATCATCACGATCGTCTGCCGGAACTTCTTTCCGGTCGCGCCCAAAAGACCAAGCACATCCTGACTTGTCCTGCTGTCCAGGTTTCCTGTCGGTTCATCCGCAAGTATGATCGCAGGCTTTGACGCCAGTGCTCTTGCGATCGCAACTCTCTGCTGCTGTCCGCCGGAAAGCTTTGACGGGATCCGATCCAGTTTATTGCTCAGTCCCAGCGTATCGATCACATTTTTTACAAATTCCGTATCGACTTTTTTACCATCCAGCCGGATCGGAAGGATAATGTTTTCATAAACACTGATGGAAGGAACCAGATTGAAGCTCTGAAAAATGAATCCGATCTTTCTGCGCCTGAAGATACATAATTCATCACCCTTCAGGCCGGAGATGTCTTTATCATCGATGATCACATTTCCCGATGTGGGATTATCAAGACCGCCGAGCATATGAAGCAGAGTGGACTTACCGCTTCCGCTTGTTCCGATAATACTGACAAATTCACCTCTTTCAACCTGAAGGCTCACATCATCGAGTGCCTTCACAAGGGTTTCCCCTTCTCCGTAATATTTCTTTAAATGTTGTGCAACTAATATACTCATTTTTTTCCTCCGTTCGCGAGATCATCGCTCTTTTATTTTGAACTGGTTTTATACTACCACACACTTCTTTCCAGATCATTTCTCAAATCTTTCACTTTTGAAAGATTTAAAAAAGAAGCTATTGTTCCTGCCTGCGTTTTATTTTTTTAACAGGGAAGCAGAGTGAAATGCCGGGGAAGAGGCGCTTGAGCAGCTTGCGGATGGAGGGGCTCTTTTGGGGAGATAAGCCTGTTAAGCACATGTCATAGTTGTACGCACATGCAGTCAGCATGCGATACAAAAATTGCACGAAAACCCGGTAAAATATAGAAAAATACAAATAGGTAGAATGTGCTCGAAAAAGAGCCGGTTTTTGATCGTATATGCGCGAAAAAATACGTCTCAGGGCGAACTAGGGCGAACTTCATGTATTATAATAATGTCAGATGTTTGAAAATCGGTAGACAATAGAGAGAAATGTAAAAATATAACAGTAAAAAGCAAAATAAAATGTCAAGATATCACACAAAAATGACGATATTATCCTTATGTAGTTGTAATTGCGGTCATAAATCCACAAGGATGCATTTGGATCCTGTAAGGGGACTGGTTTTGAGCTTTAGACAGAAAGGTAGACAGAAAGGTAGACAGCTATGAGGAATGGATTAAAATCATTATACATACATACATAGGACGATTTCTGGCCTTCTATCAGTGTGCGGAAAATTAAGGCATCCGATGATGACTTACGGTATGGTACCGTAGGTTATTGTCGGATGCTTTTATTTTATAAAATTTATTAGTTTTTCATTTCTGGTAATTAGCAAACCAAAGTGAAAGATGTAAACTATGTAGCAATGAAACATCCAAGCAACACGATATTAAAGTAGGAGAGTCAAAACAGATGGTATCGTGAAATAAAAAGAAAAGGAGTGAAATGCTTATGCAACAAAAAAAGAAATTAAGAAAGGTGATGAGCTATGTGCTGGCACTTGTGATGGTGTTCAGTACAATGACCGGAATTGTGCCGGGTATGAGCATAACGGCGTATGCAGCCGGCGCCAGCTATGTTGACGGGAGCGGTACCACTCAGACCGTAGATGCGACAGAACTTGCGACTAGCACTACCAGTTGGACTAGCGGTTCATGGTATATTGTACCGGAAGGTGGTCTTACCATCAGCGGTCGTATTGCGGTGGGCGGCACGGTAAATCTCATTCTTCGTGACGGTGCGACGCTCACAGCAAGTGCGGGCATCAGAACCACAGGTGCCACGCTCAACATCTACGCGCAGAGCGCCGGCACGGGCGCGCTTACCGCAACAGGCAATACTGGTGGAGCTCAGGCAGGCGGCGGCGCAGGCATCGGCGGAAATGGTGTTGGCGGCTATGAGAGCGGCGGCGCAGGCGGCACAGTCAACATTTACGGCGGTATTGTTACGGCGACAGGCGGTACTGGTGGAAATTACGGCGGTGGCGGTGCAGGCATCGGCGGCGGCGGTCTTGGTTGGAGGAGCAACGCTGGCAGCGGCGCAGGCGGCACAGTCAACATTTACGGCGGTACTGTTACGGCAACCGGTGGTAACAAGTCAACAACATCAATGGGTGATAATTCCGATGGCGCAGGCATCGGTGGCGGTGGAGATGGCCGTGATACCAGCACCCCTGCAAGCGGAACACTGACCCTTGGCAAAGGTGTGAAGCTGTATAATGGTACTGGTAATACCGGAACGGTTCTTGATGATAGTGCCAGCGCAGAACGTAGTTATAGTGGCAGCAGACCAAAGAATATGTATGCAGAGTATATTGTTCAGGGACCCGACAAAACCGCACTGAATGATGCAATCACAGCGGCTGAAACACTTTACAACAGCATCAAGGACGACACTGATTATGCCGAGATCGTAAGCACATTCAAAACTGCAATCAATACTGCAAAGAGAGTTGCAGAAAGCGATGAAGTCGATCAGGATACTGTCGACACAGCAACTTCAAATATCATAACAGCAAATACAAATGCAGTAATAAAAATAATCAAAGCACTGCCTGCAGCAAGTGGTGTGACAATGGACGACAAAACGGTCATTGAAGCCGTGCGTACGGCATACGATGCTTTGGACGACACACAGAAAACGCTTGTGGATGCCAATACGCTTAAGAAGTTGACAGATGCAGAGGCAGCATTAAAGGAAGTTATTGATACAGCAGCTGTAAATGCAGTAAGCGAAACAATCAACGCGCTTCCTGACGCTGACGATGTAACTACGGCCGACAAGGACGATATCGAAGCGGCAAGAAAAGGCTACAATGATCTGACCGACGACCAGAAGGCAAAAGTATCTGATGACACAAAAAAGAAACTTACAGATGCAGAAGAGGCACTGGAAGTAGCAGAAGTAATTGCAACGATTACTGAACTTCCTGCAGCAGATGATGTTACAACAGCAGATAAGACAGATATCGAAGCAGCAAGAGCAGCGTATGAAGCGTTAACAGACGACCAGAAAGAAAAGGTGACTGATGACACATTAAAGAAGCTGACAGATGCAGAGGATGCACTGGAAGTAGCAGAAGTAATTGAAGCAATTACTGCACTTCCTGCAGCAGATGATGTTACAACAGCAGATAAGACAGATATCGAAGCAGCAAGAGCAGCGTATAAAGCGTTAACAGACGACCAGAAAGAAAAGGTGTCTGCTGATACATTAAAGAAACTGACAGATGCAGAATCTGCACTTGAAGTAGCAGTAGTAAATAAAGCAATTGCAGATCTTCCGAATGCAGATAATGTTACTGTGAATGACAAGGAAGACATCGAAGCAGCAAGAACTGCTTACGAAGCACTGACAGATGATCAGAAAATGGCAGTTGGCGCAGACACGCTTGCGAAGCTGGAGGCCGTAGAAGTTGCACTGGTTGGCAAAACGATTGAAGCGCTTCCAGAGGCGGCATCTGTAACAGCAAATGACAAGGATGCTATCGAAGCGGCAAAAGCAGCATACGATGCGTTGAGCGATACACAGAAAACGAAGGTTGACGCTGACGAGAAGGCAAAGCTGGAAGTTTGTGAGGTCGCACTGGCTATAGCCGAGCTTCCGGCAGCAAGTAAAGTGACTGCTGGCGACAAAAAGGCTATCGTTGCGGCGAGAGATGCATATGATGCTCTGACAAAAGAACAGAAGGCAAAGATTTCTGTAGATGCACTTAAGAAACTGACAGACTTAGAAGACAAACTTTTGATCATCGAGACCGTAAGTGAGTTGGTATCAGATGAAGCAAAAGCCGGTGAAGTAACCGACAAGATCAATAATTCTCTTCCGGCAGCCGATGAAATCACACTGAAAGACGAAACCAAGGTAGCTGCAGCAAGGATGTCATATGAACTCCTGACCGATGCACAGAAGAACCTGGTTTCTGAAGAAACACTTAACAAGCTGGAAGCAGCAGAGAAGAAAATCAGTGATCTGAAAGAGCAGGCTGCGCTTGAAGCAGTCAAAGAATCCGCAATCGAACGACTGGATGTTTATGCTGAGGCAAGAGCAAAGTCAGATGCAACAGCAGACGAAAAAGCAGCGTTTGACAAGGCGGTAGCTGACGGAAAGAAAGCAATCAACGAAGCGAAAACCCAGGAAGCTGTAGCAGAAGCTCTTACAAATGCAAAAACATTAGTCAACGAAGCCATTGCAAAGATAGAAAATGACAGAGCAGCTGCAGCAGCTGCAGCAGCCGAGATGGCAGCAGCAGATAAGGCAGTAGAAGATGCAAATACAGCCGCAGGAACAGCCAAGACAGAAGCTGAAGCGGCTACAGCAAATGAATATGCATCAGACGCAGATAAGACTGCAATAAAGAATGCAAAAGAAACATTAGATGCCAAGATAAAGGCAGCAGAAGAACTTCCGGCAGGTGCAACAGCACAGCAGAAGAATGATGCAGCAAAAGCAATTGAAGATGCAGTCAAAGCATTAAATGAAGCAGTAGATACAGCAAATATAAATTCCGCAGCAGCTAAGGCAGAGGCAGAGGCGGCCGAGGCAGCGGCAGAGCAGCTTGCAGCAGCCAAGACTACCGCAATCGATCGTCTGGATATATATGCTGAGGCAAGAGCAAAAGCAGATGCAACAGCAGATGAGAAAACAGCGTTTGACAAGGCGGTAGCTGACGGAAAGAAAGCGATCAACGAAGCGAAAACTCAGGAAGCTGTAGCAGAGGCTCTTACAAATGCAAAAACGATCGTTGATGCAGCCGTTGCAAAGATCGAAAGTGACAGAGCAGATGCAGCAGCTGCAGCAGCCGAGATGGCAGCAGCAGACAAGGCAGTAGAAGATGCAAATACAGCCGCAGGAACAGCTAAGACAGAAGCTGAAGCGGCTACAGCAAATGAATATGCATCAGCTGCGGATAAGACTGCAATAAAGAATGCAAAAGAAACATTAGATGCCAAGATAAAGGCAGCAGAAGAACTTCCGGCAGGTGCAACAGCACAGCAGAAGAATGATGCAGCAAAAGCAATTGAAGATGCAGTCAAAGCATTAAATAAAGCAGTAGATACAGCAAATATCCACTCCGCAGCAGCGAAGGCAGATGCAGAGGCAGCCGAGGCAGCGGCAGAGCAGCTTGCGGCAGCCAAGAAAGCAGCGAAGGAGCGTCTCGAAGATGTCTATGATGCAAAGAACCAGACAGACTACCGTGCGGCACAGCAGAAGGAACTTGCAGATGCCAGGGAGGCCGGTTATCAGGCAATCGAGGAAGCGGCAACACCCGCTGAGGCATTGGAGGCTCTTATGGCAGCCAAGGAAGCCCTCAATGCAGTTAAGACGGATTCAGTGCTGACGAAGGAAGAGAAGGAAGAAGCGGATAGCAAAGCAGCACTTGCTTCCACGACGCAGATCAGTGAGCTTCCCGCAACTGACAGTGTGAAGTTTGCGGATAAGGCGGCGATCGAGGCGGCAGGAAAAGCATACGATGCACTCAGCGCCGACCAGAAGCTGAAAGTCGATGCAGCGACAAAGAAAAAGCTGGAGTCAGCACAAGCGGCTCTGAAAAAGCTGGAAGATGCGCTTGCGAATGCCCAAAAAACAGCGTCCGCAGCCATGTCCAAACCGGTCAAGGTGAAGGCAAAGACAAAAGGCATAAAGATCAGCTGGACAACCTGCAAAGAGGCAGACGGCTATGAGGTTTATGTACAGTACGCCGGCAAAAAGTTCAAAAAGGTGACAAGAAACATAAAGAAGAGCACGACCGGAAAGACGAAGGTCTTTAAGATCAATGGAAAGAAGCTGAACCGGAAGAAGGATATCCGTGTATACGTAAGCGCCTACAAGATGATCGACGGCAAGAAGGTCATCCTCGCAAACAGTAAGGTGACTACCCTTAAAGCGAAACGGAACAGTAAATAAATGACAGGTATATCTTTTACAGCGGCACTACAGCGGCACTCCAACAGGGGTGCCGCTGTTTTTGGGAAACTTGTAAAAAAACATGGAGTAGTCTATAATGAAAGCCAATGAAGATGCATGTAGACTTCTTAATTGGGAGCATAATGAGGTACCGCTCAATATGGGTGGTTATAAGTATGATAAGACTACTAAGACATTTCCTGTCTTCATCAACTATGATAAACGTGATGACATTCAGGATACCATAAAGTACGAAGATCATTTCACATCCCGCAGCTCACTCATTGCTATATCAAAGCAGAGCAGAACAGTTGAATCCGAAGATGTACAGAACTTCCTTCATGCAAAGGAACGCGGCATAGATGTTGAACTTTTCGTGAGAAAGAATAAAGACGATAAAATCTCCAAGGAGTTCTATTATCTTGGTAGAATGACAGCTACGGGCAATACGAATGAATTCATTATGACCAATACTGATAAGACTGCCGTGGAGGAAGAGTTTTATGAATTTTGCGTATTTAGTAGTTTTATTTTTTGGATTGATTGGCCTGTGGGCATTATTATATGACATTCCGGGACTTCTGTTTTACCATAGGAAGGTGCAGGCAAGAGTAAAGCCCGGAAAAAGATATGTCGGTCATCACAATCACCAAAAGAGGATTGAAAATGAATGGAAAGGTCAGTATGGAAAACCTGATGGAAATGTTCGAGTTAAATCAGCTGTTTTCACATATGAGGAAAATGGAAAAGGTGTCAGGGCGACGGCAGTTAATCTTCTAGGGGATGATAATCTTTATCTGGATGATAGTAAGCTATATACGATAAAAGTATCGCCATTTAACCCTCATAAATGTTATTTTCCTCCCATACAGCTTTATCAGGGCTGCAGCATTCCGGCAAAGGTATTTATCTTTGTGAAAAGAATAATACCAAAGATTACCGGTATTCTGTTTATTGCAATTGCGTGGTTTGCCTATACCAACTTTATACTTCATTAGTAGTGAGTTAATATACAAATTCTGACAGATTCAATGTGTCGTTTATACTAAATTAAGGAGATAGTATCATGGGATTGTTTGACAATTTATTAGGTGCTGCAAAGGAAATAGCAGATGGAACAAAGAAAGCGGTTGAAAACATACAAAGGGAAATGGATCAGGAGGTGAATAATAAAAAATCAGTGGATTATGAAGGCTATAAGAATCCATCAGATCCACTTCCTGCTGTGCCAGTACAGACAAAACTGCATGGTAACATTGCAAGATTTATGATTTCAGGTGATTTTACTGAGAATGAAGGATATGCTAATTCGGCAGTTTCTCTAAGATACAATCCGGAACATCTTGGCGTATTGGAATTGGATGATGAGAATGCGATAACCATATCATTACAGGAAGGAATAGGTGAATTTGACGAGATTGCTGAATGTATAGATGAATATATTTCCAGTGGAACATTATCGGATGTGATACAATTTGAAAATATTTCGGATGGAAAGTATTTGTTTAAGGCTAAAATGTCAGCGTCTGAATATATAGAGAATTTTTATGTGTTAAAAAGTGACGTTGATGATTCATACGACTATGATATTTTATTACTACTCTTCCCTTTTGAGGTTGAAGGTACTGTTCTAGAGAAAAAACTATCGACCTGTTTTGATGAGGTCGCTAAAACACTTACGATATAACTAATAAGAAAAAAGGAAACTAAATATATAGCGTCGCTAATCAAAAATTATTAAGGAAGTAAAAACTATGCCAGAAAAAGATACAGCTATAGTTAAGAAGAAACATGGGAAAACTAAAAAGAAGAAGTATCGCCATGTTTATACCGGGAGTGAGAAGGTCCGAATATTCTTTGGAGTTCTAGTAGCAATTGCTCTTATTGTTGCAGGTATCCATTATATAACACGTCAGTTCACAGTAAACAATGAATATGATATGGAGGTTACTGCTGTTGTAACGAGTGTGTCAAGAAAATATGATAAGGATGAAGACAAATATAAGTATAGAGCGACGTATGAATACGAGGTTAGAGGACAAAAATATTACTACGTATCAAACTGGTCAAGCACACATTATGAAAAGGGCGACCAAATGTTACTTACTGTTAATTCTGATAATCCTGGTGAAGTCAACAACTATAAATACCTCACTATAGGGGCATTTCTCATAATAGTTGCAGTATTTGTACTATATTTTTCTTTCCGTTAGAAAAAGGAGTATTATGAGAGTGATCGCATTAGCGAAGAAATTAAGGGTTTATTGAGTAAAAACAGGTACATCTTTTACAGCGGCACTCCAACAGGGGTGCCGCTGTTTTTGGGAAACTTGTAAAAAAATATGGAGTAGTCTATAATGAAAGCCAATGAAGGAAAACAAGTTTTAGATACGGGAGAGTGCAGAAAAAGAGAACTGCTACAAGATGATGCTTTTGACCGGTTCAAAAAAGCCAGAGACTCTTCGGTTCTATGAAAAAGCCGGATACAACAGCAGCGACAAGACAGCATTTATACAGTGGTTGGGAATGGAGAAATAAAGAAGATGGCGTCAAGTAAAGAGTATTTGGATTTCGTCCTCGAACAGCTTTCGGAATTGGACGATATAACATACAAGGCAATGATGGGAGAGTACATCATCTATTACAGGGGAAAGATTGTTGGTGGAGTTTATGATGATCGTTTCCTGGTCAAGCCTGTGAATACTGCAAAAAACATGATGCCAGAAGCAGAATTAGAATTGCCGTATGAAGGGGCAAAGGAAATGTTCCTTGTAGACAATATTGAGAATAAGGAGTTCTTGAAGGAATTGTTGGAAGCGATGTTTGATGATCTTCCGGCTCCTAAGAAAAAGAAGAAGTGAAAGTATGAATGATTATTTGCGTGAAATGATGAGCTATTTCGGACTATACAGGAAGATGTTTTTGGAGAATAGGAAAGAGAATAAAGGATTGGAAAAATTCTTTTCATGGATAGAGGAACGATAGGATGAAGATATTTCCAAAATCAATTGATATCGGTGAATATTTAAGAAGTAGTGCAGTAATTGATTATACGTATGAGAGTGTTTCAGGGCTTGCGGATACTTTGTATGAACGGTCTGAAGATGATCTGGACTATATTCGGAATGCATATGAATATGTCAGAGACAGGATACCGCATTCTGCGGATATAAATGCAGAGGAAGTTGCCTGCAGCGCTTCTGAAGTGCTGAGGACAGGACACGGGATCTGTTTTGCAAAATCCCATTTATTGGCAGCATTGCTGCGATATAAAGGGATTCCCACGGGATTCTGCTACCAGAGGCTCGTATTGGATGATGAAACAGCTCCGGAGTTTATCATTCACGGATTAAATGGAGTATACCTTGAAGATAGAAAAACATGGATACGATTGGATGCAAGAGGTAACAAAGAGGGGGTAAATGCCGGGTTTTCTGTCACAGATGAACAGCTGGCATTTCCAGTCCGCCCAGAAAAAGGAGAAAAGGACGGAATAATGGTGTACGCGGATCCTGATACTGATGTGCTTATGGCATTGCAGTCACATACCAGCAGATCAGAATTGTGGGCTGATCTGCCTACGGAACTACCTGATTCTGATGTATTGATAACACAGCGTCTGATCCTGCGCCGCTGGGAGGACAGCGATGCAGAGGACTTATACAAATATGCCAGTGATTCGGATGTGGGTCCGATTGCCGGATGGTCGCCTCATCAAAGTGTGGACGAGAGCAGGGATGTGATAAAGAATGTGCTGAGCGGAAAAGAGGCATACGCAATTTGCCTGAAAGAGGACGGAAAGGCTATCGGAGCGATAGAACTTAAGTTGAACGGTCATACCGATATGACTGACCGGGATGATGAATGTGAGATGGGTTACTGGCTTGGAAAGCCGTTCTGGGGGCAGGGCATTATGCCGGAAGCCGTGAAGGAAATGCTCCGCCACGCCTTTGAGGACTGCGGAATGCAAAAAGTCTGGATCGGATATTATGAAGGAAATAGCAAGTCTAAGCGAGTTCAGGAGAAATGTGGATTTAAGTATCAATGGCGGTCAGAAAATGTGGATGTGCCGCTGATGCATGAGAAACGGACGGGTCATGTGAGTTTGATGACGAGGGAAGACTGGATGGCAGAACAAAACGAAGTGAATGTTGAAAAAGCTGGAATAGATGATATTGATTTCCTTGTGAAAATGAGACTGGATTATTTACATGAAGACAACGGAAATCTTGATGACTTTGATGTTATAGCTATAAAAAGAGATCTTCCGGACTACTATAAGGCTCATCTGAACAAAGACCTTTTTATATATGTAGTACGTGAAGAACAGACAATTGTCTCATGTGCATTTCTACTTGTTATTGAGAAGCCGATGAGTCCGGCTTTCATAAATGGTAGGACTGGTACCGTTCTCAATGTGTACACTTGTCCGGCTAATAGACACAAGGGATATGCAAAGAGAGTGATGGAAATGTTATTAGCAGAGGCAAGGAAACTGCAATTGTCTGTCATTGAGTTAAAATCTACAGAGGATGGTTATGCATTGTATAAGTTGGTAGGGTTTTCAGACGATTGTTCCAAGTATCATTTGATGAAATGGAAGAAGTAGTAACTCAGACTGGATATGGAGGCAACAATTTGTGATTCCAAAGAACTAAAGATGAGGACGATTTATATGAAGAGGGACGAGCATGACGCTATGTATGTTGGAATTTGTATAGTATTCAAAAGAGAGTTTGGCAATAAAGAGTGATTATATGGAAAGGGCGTGAAGGTTTGATTCAGAGAAATACTGACAATTTTACGGGCTTTATTATTCAAGATAAAGAAAAAATGTTTTTCCATGCACAGGATAAAATATTTAACTTCATTTCTGATGGCATAGGACTATTTGCGGATGTTATAAAGAAGAATATAAAATCGCCAGATTATTATTTGCATGGATATACAACAGACGGATATCAACTGGCAATATACACAGGATATGAGGAACGAAAAATATCGGCTAATTATAAGTTGAGACCGGGTGTGTATATCGTGAGCAGAGCAAATGCATACCGGTATGATATGTCTAAATTTCAAGCGATAGAATTTATTGGTGGAACTCTGAATAATCTATATGAACAAAGAAAAATAGAAACGAAGTATGATGACGAACAAAAATCATTTATTAAGATATATCCAGAGTCGCAAAGAGAATTTGATATTAGAATTAAAGAGTACAGCTGTAAACTGATTATCAGAAACACTCCGTCAGATACAAGCCCGTCTAAAATGGATTTGGTTGTGAGATATGAGTTTTTGGATGATATGCCAATAACGGAGATTAAATTGGTATACAACACACTTATAGATATTTGTAGAATTCTGACTAATAGAAAAAACGTTGGTTTTGATAATGTTAGATTATTCCAAATTGATGAAGATAGTAAAAAGTGGATTTGGTATGCTGATGCGTTTATTGACTATAAATATGAAGTGTTTACCAGTAAATCTTATAGAAGTAATGTTTTATTTGATTATCTTGAAGGGTGTATATCCGGATTACATGAGATAGTTTCTTCTGATTCAGAAGGTAAGGCAACATATCTTTTGGATTTTTATGCAGACTCCGACTCTGATTATTCTGTTTTGACAGACGATAAGGTAAAGAATGTATGCTCTTCTATTGAATGTGAAATGGATTTTGTTAAAGACCTAAAAGATGAAGAAAACGAAAAGCTTAAGGAGCTAATCAAGCAAATAAAAACTGTGATAAAAAACCATAGAAGATCAGAAAGCAGGTTGGAAGATAAAACTTACGATATGATTGGCAGCAGTATGTCACATTGGGGGATGGCCAATAGCAGGAAAATCTATTTGCTATATGAGAAGAACAAAGTATTTATGAATATATTAAAGGCAAAAGCAGATTTGTCATGTACAGAAGAAGATCTGGTTGCGTTTGTGAAATACCGAAATGATATTACTCATGGAAGGTATCGAACAGTAGATTCTGTTATTGCTAAGGCTTCATATACTTTGATGGTATTATCGTATTGTTGTTTTTTTACAAGAATCGGAATGAGAGAAGAGGAATTGAAGAAATTATTAGAAGAAAACAAGATTGCCTCTTAGGTGCACTTATCTAACACCAGATTGCAGATTTTATGGCACTTATGAAACACGCTCTGTCCTTATTTTTCAAGGGAATGGCTGAAAAGACTTATTTTATGGGAATTAGTTTTTCAAAAAGTTTGTGTCACGGGGTTGACATTATCGGGAACCGGAAAGACCTATGCTTCTGCATTTGCAATGAGAGAACTGGGATTTAAGCGTGTTTTGTTTGTGGTACATAGAGGACAGTTAGCCAGACAGACAAAAAATCCTATGAAAAAGTCTTTGGAAAAACTATGTCCATGGGACTGGTTGGCGCAGGCTGTCAAGAGTATGATAAAGATTATATCTTTGCTACTGTCCAGACACTGAACCGGGAGGAACATCTGACGGAATATATCGTTCAGGCTATTTCAAGGGATATTTTGTGCTATGCCATGAGAACATTATCGCATTGTATGATATGTGCTCATGTCCATGATGAACTGATTATTGAGTGCAGGGAAGATGTATCCCTTGATGCAATCTGTGAACAGATGGGAAGGACACCGCCCTGGGCGGAGGGATTAGTGTTGAGGGCCGATGGGTATTGTACACCGTTCTATAAAAAAGATTAAAAAAAATCGGCACTTCCGAATGGATGGGAGTGCCGTTAAATGTTATTGATTATCATTGTTTTTGGAAAGCTGTTCCTGCAATGCAGTAAGTTGTTTCTTTAATTCTTCATTCTCGGATGTGAGTTTTTTTATGGCAGCATCATTTTCCTTTTGCTGTTCTTCCAGTGAAACTGCCTTTTGCTGAAGCTGATTGTAGTCATAGTAAAAACTTGAAAAGTATTTTTGTAAAACTAGCTGTTCAATCTGCTTATATGTATCAGAGACAGGAGGTATCATGCCATTCTGCTGATAAAGTATGCGGTTGATACTGACTGTTCGGATATCGTTCAGTTTCAATACGGAATCATGGTTGATGAATGAAAACTCACTTGCCTTCAATAAAAACATATCACTTTTGGAAGCGGGATTGTCTATGTGGTGGTAGACATCCGGATGTTTTGCAGGATCATAGGAGAAAATCGGCAGAACATAAAGTAATTTCTGCTTTACGCCAATGACGAGACCTCTGTGCTCATAGGACATTTCAGGTTTATAATTTTTGCCAAACTCAAACTGATAGATTTCCCCCTTTTTTACCTGTCTGTGTTGGAATTGCTTCGTTCTGTTATCAGCCCAGCGAAAATCAGATGCTGAAAAACGATCTAGTTCATTGCTGGTGAAGTTATTGGCGATGATTATTTCATTGGTTTTGTTTTGAGCCTTTAGATATTCGTTCAATGGCATGTCTCCTTAGTTTTAATAAATAAAAAAGGGTACGGCGCTAACCATACCCTACTCTGGCGAACCAGAGAGACCTCGTCGGTCAAATTATCCTTTCAATGGTGGCTTCGTCAGCCAAAAAACACTTGTTAGCAAGTGCGAAAGTGCAGTTTTTATATCTCTACTCACTTATATTATACACGATTTTCAGAAAAAATCCACTGGTAATATCTACAAAACCTTTTTCTTAAATCAAGTGTTGGACTTAATCATACTGCCTTAAATAGTGAATTTCAATTAAAATAAAATAAATTTTTGAAATTTTTTCGGGGAGGTTAAAAACTCCCTGATTTTTTTGCCTGTGACTTGAGGAAGCAAGTCGTGTCATTCACAGATTCATGCGAAGCGTGGTGATCGCTGGCATGACCGGTAGGGGGTATCGAAATCTCTGCAGACCTGTCTCCTATAGAACGGCGGGTGGGTCTTGCGTGTAAAATCGCGAAATTGAATATGGTGGTATAAACAGTTGACAAAACCGAATAATGGATATATTATACAGGTATCAATTGATACCTTGAAGGAGACGAGTTGGCTGAAGAAACAAAAGCTCGAATTGAAAGTGAGTTAGAAGTAAAAGCGTATATTCAAGATTTGAAATTCGCATTAGTCGTTTCATTTTGCAGAGAAGGCATTTACTCCAGAAATGTTCCCTTATAAGAAAAAATAGGAGGTGTTTTCATGGTCATGAAGATCATTAAAAGTGAAAAGAGAATCTGCTCATGCTGTATGGAAGAACATGAAGTGAAAACCGTTCTTGTTATGGATCAGGCTACGTTTAAGAATAGCACAGTTGAATATGAGGCATCGTATTTCTACTGCGAATTAGCAGAAGAACTTTACATGGATGAACAGCAGATGCAGGAAAACGACATCAGATTAAAGGATGAATATAGAAAGAAGAAAGGGCTTTTAACATCAGCACAAATAGGAGAAATTCGTGCAAAGTATGGTATAAGCCAAAGTGATTTATGCTTATTGTTAGGTTGGGGTGGTAAGACCATTACAAGATATGAAAGCCATCAAGTGCAGGATAAGGCACACGATACCATTCTTAAGAAAATAGATCAGGATCCAGAATGGTTTTTGTCTCTTTTAAATGGAGCGAAAACAAATCTATCAGAAGAGTCTTATCAAAAATATTTAGCGGCAGCAATTTCTTTATATGAGGAAGATCAAGATGCCTATCTCAGGAAGGCAATTGAAGCGAGTTATGCAAAATTCCAAGGAAATCAAATGTTTCATGGAAACACAGAGTTATCATTGGATAAGGTTGTTGAAGTAATTAGATATTTTGCATCATCAATCAAAGTGACAAGTCTTTATAAGGTAAAATTAATGAAACTTATGTGGTATGCAGATGCATTATCTTATAAAAGAAGAGGCTTAGCGATTACAGGGTTGGTATATCAAGCACTTCCAATGGGAGCTGTTCCGGTGGGACATAATTCCATAATTGACTTAAAGGATGTTCCTTGTGAAGAAGTTGATATGGGTGAGACAAATGCTTATCATTTTTCTTTGAGCGGGAAACAAACTTTTTCTGAATTATCAAATGAAGAGAAAGATATTTTGGACGTAGTAATAGAGAAGCTTGGAAAGATGAGTAAGAATGAAATAATAAACTTTATGCATAAAGAGCAGGCATATGTTGAAACTGCACCGAGAGATATAATTCAGTTCAAATATGCTGAAAGTTTACAAATCTGAATAGTACAATTATTGATGTGAGGATCGTGTAGAGATGCATGATCCTTTTATTATGCAAAAATTAAGGAAGGAGGGGATTCCGATGGCAGGAAGAAAGCCAAAGCCTACAGCGATTAAACAGCTGGAAGGCAATCCGGGTAAGAGAAAGTTAAATAGGAAGGTGACTACCCTTAAAGCGAAACGGAACAGTAAATAAACGAACAGCTGCGACAGTTGAGTAAAAACAGGTACATCTTTTACAGCGGCACTCCAACAGAGGTGCCGCTGTTTTTGGGAAACTTGTAAAAAAACATGGAGTAGTCTATAATGAAAGCCAATGAAGGAAAACAAGTACTGTAGCAGACAGGGTTTGCGTTTAAAATGTGAAAGCATCAAAGGAGAATCGTATGAAAAACGGATGTGTGGCGATCGGTGATACCGATATGTATTATGCTTCCTTCGGAAGCGGGGACAGGACGTTGGTTGTTCTGCCCGGGTTGTCTGACGGGCTTGCTACGGTAAAGGGGAAGGCGGGGATACTGTCAGCTCCTTACAGAAAGTATCTGAATGCTTATACTGTTTACATGTTCAGCCGCAAGAATAAAATGCAGGAAGGCTATACGATCCGGGACATGGCAGAGGATCAGGTGAAAGCCATGCATGAGCTTGGGATCGAAAAGGCCTGTGTGATGGGGGTATCTCAGGGAGGGATGATCGCCCAGTATCTGGCGATCGATCACCCGGAGACAGTGGAGAAGCTGATTCTGGCCGTTACGGCTCCGGGCGTTAATGAGGTGGTAAAAGCGGCGGTGCAGGGCTGGATCGAAATGGCCCGGAATAAAGATCATGTCCGACTGATGGTTGATACTGCCGAAAAAATGTATTCCCCCAAATTTCTGGATAAAAACAGAAGACTTTTCCCTTTGATCGCGAGAATTACCAAACCCTCCGATTACGAAAGATTTTTCATAAATGCCTATGCGATCCTCGGATTTGATGTACGTGACAAACTGCCTGCGATCAAGGCAAAGACACTGATCCTGGCGGGAAGCGACGATAAAACCGTCGGCAATGATGCGGCCGGAGAATTGAAAGCAGGGATCCTAGGCAGCGAGCTGTTTGTGTATGAAGGTCTCGGACATGGGGTCTTTGAAGAGGCAAAAGATTTTTACGACCGGGTTTTTGATTTTTGCAGTCATGATTTTTAATAATCATATTTCCAACCGGACCGGTAGTATGATAAAATAATAGAATAACCATGGGAAAGCGATGCCTGAGAAAGCCGGATGAGGTGACAATGGAATGAATCAATTCAAAAAAGAGACTTTTTTCATCAAACATCTTACATTGTTTTTTGGCATATTTTTGCTGTGCACGGATGTGTTTTTTCTGATTTTCGGGATGATCTATGATCTGCCGGCCATCCGGTATCTCATCTATATCAAACTGGTTGTCAATACGATCAACCTTTTTTTGATCCTGAAAAAGCATTACCTGGTTTCAACCGTGATCATTTATACGGTGATCCTTGCGATGATGATCGTGGGTGTG
Source organism: Lachnospiraceae bacterium (assembly GCA_015056815.1). Taxonomy (GTDB): domain Bacteria; phylum Bacillota; class Clostridia; order Lachnospirales; family Lachnospiraceae; genus SIG333. Next base: position 44,289 of record SVFN01000024.1, read on the forward strand.
ATCAGTCTGGGAACGGCATCGGAGTTTCAGCTTTATGCATTGGGGATGCTTACCTGCGTCAGTTACAATTGCTATCTCCATAAACGGACGCTTAAAAAGCAGATTCCTATGTTCTGCACGCTCGTGCTCCATGTCGTCTGCTATGCCGGCGTATTTATTTATGCCAGAACACATGAACCGCTGTACCGGATCCCGAGAAGTGCGGAGAATTTTTTGATCATTTTCAATTCTATCGCAGCGTTTGGCATTGTGAGTCTTTATGTCGGTCTTTATTATTATGTGGCGATCAAATCTGAGGAAAAACTGGAGAAAATGGCCCTGATCGACAATCTCACAGGCTTATACAACCGGTATTATCTGCTTGCATCCATGGAAAGATGGGAAAAACAGCCAACAAAAGATTGCTGGCTGGCGATTCTTGACATCGATGACTTCAAAAAAGTAAATGATACATATGGGCACAATTGCGGGGATCATGTCCTGCATGAGATCGCGAAGCTGGCACAGCAGACCTGTAAAGACTGCATTATCTGCCGCTGGGGTGGCGAGGAGTTTATCATTCTTTCCAGCGGGCAGGGGTATGATTCAGCGATACTTGAAATATTGCGGGAGAGGATCGCAAAAGAAGAAATCCGGTTTGAAGGGAAAAGGATGCACATAACCGTTACGATCGGTGTGGCAGGGTATGACAGCAGCCTGACAAATGACAGCTGGATCTCGGTCGCGGATGAGAGACTGTATTACGGCAAGAAGCATGGAAAAAATCAGGTTGTGATAAAGTAAACAGTTACGTTAAGATCTGCGGTCTCATCGAAAGGATATTAAAAAAACATAAAATCAGCAAATACATTTGACAAATACCCCAGAGGGGTATATATTGGCTTATGACCAATATACCCCTCTGGGGTATTGTATTAGCGGAGATTATCAGATGGAAGAGCAGGTGATTTTATGGAGCAATATCATGTGACAGGCATGAGCTGTGCGGCTTGCCAGGCAAGAGTGGAGAAGGCAGTCAGTAAGGTCGAGGGAGTGGAAAGCTGCGCGGTCAGTCTTCTCACGAATTCGATGGGAGTAGAGGGCAGTGCGTCTGCAGAGAAGATCATAGAAGCGGTGGAAAAAGCGGGATACGGGGCGAGTCTGAAGGTGCAGGAGAGTGCAGATGAAACACCTGTCTCTTATGAGGATTCCCTTAAGGATACGCAGACACCGAAACTTCGCAAACGATTGACAGCCTCGGTGCTCCTTCTTATCCCTCTTATGTATGTTTCCATGGGACATATGTTGTGGGGCTGGCCGCTTCCGGGATTTTTAGATGGCAATCATGTTGCGATGGGACTCTATCAGCTATTGCTGTCCGGGCTGGTCCTGGTGATCAACCAGACATTTTTTATAAACGGATTTCGCGGACTTATACACAGGGCGCCCAACATGGATACGTTAGTTGCCTTAGGCTCTGCTGCTTCGTATCTCTATAGTGTCGGGGCTCTGTTTGCCATGACGGATACGGTGTTAAAACAGCAGCCGGAGCAGACGATGTATTACATGGAGCAGTTCTACTTTGAGTCTGCGGCGATGATACTGACGCTGATCACCGTAGGAAAAATGCTTGAGGCAAAGTCGAAGGGGAAGACTACGGATGCCTTAAAGTCGCTTATGAGAATGGCACCCAAAACGGCGGTGATCCTGGAGGACGATAAGGAAAAGACGGTACCGGTAGAGAAAGTAAAAGTGGGAGACCGGTTCGTGGTAAGACCCGGAGAGAGTATACCGGTGGACGGGATTGTGACAGAAGGTGAGAGTGCGGTAAATGAAGCGGCGCTTACCGGTGAGAGTGTACCGGCAGAGAAACAGGCAGGAGACAGGGTATCTGCTGCCACCATCAATACTTCGGGATTTCTGGTATGTGAAGCAGAGAGAGTCGGCCGGGATACTACGTTGGCCGGTATTATCCGGCTGGTCAGCGATGCGGCGGCAACGAAAGCACCGATCGCAAAGATCGCAGACCGGGTTGCCGGAGTGTTTGTGCCGGCGGTCATCGGTATTTCACTTTTAACATTTATCGTATGGCTCCTGACCGGTCAGACCGTGGGATATGCGGTCGCCAGAGCAGTGTCGGTGCTTGTGATCAGTTGTCCGTGTGCGCTGGGGCTTGCGACCCCGGTGGCGATCATGGTCGCAAGCGGGGTCGGCGCAAAGGCCGGTATCTTATATAAAACAGCAGCATCGCAGGAGCTTGCCGGGAAGACGCAGATTGTTGCACTGGACAAGACCGGAACGATCACTACAGGCATTATGCGCGTGACAGACGTCATTCCGATGGCAGGTACTAACAGGCAGGAACTTTTGGAAACAGCCTATGCACTTGAGGCCAGGAGTGAACATCCGATCTCAAAAGCGATCACCGGATATGCATTGCAGGAGAAAATCCGTCTGCAGCCGGTCGAGGCATTCGAGGCTTTATCCGGAAACGGACTCAGGGCGAAGATAAACGGTGTGATGGCAGCCGGCGGAAATGCCGGATTTATAGGTGCGCAGGTAAAGGATGCGATTGGGGACAGGAAGAGTATCATGGATAAGCTGTCAAAGCAGGGAAAGACGCCGGTACTCTTCGCAAAGGAGCAGAAACTCATCGGCATGATCGCCGTTGCGGATACGATCAAAGAGGATTCTGCACAGGCCGTTTCGCAGCTGCGGGCAATGGGGATCCATGTGGTCATGCTGACCGGAGATAATGAGATCACCGCAGGAGCGATCGCAAAACAGGCCGGCGTGGATGAAGTGGCAGCGGGAATATTGCCGGAGGGAAAAGAAGAAGTCATTCGGGAACTTATGAAGCATGGAAAAGTGGCGATGGTAGGTGACGGGATCAATGATGCACCCGCACTTACCCGGGCAGATATCGGCATTGCGATCGGTGCCGGTACGGATATTGCGATCGATGCAGCAGATATTGTGTTAATGAAAGGAAGCATTCTTGATGTGGCTTCGGCGATCCGGATATCCAGAGCCGCGATCCGGAATATTCATGAGAATCTGTTTTGGGCATTTTTCTATAACGTGATCGGGATCCCGTTAGCAGCAGGATGTTATGCGGCTGTTTTCGGCTGGAATCTCAATCCGATGTTTGGAGCTGCGGCTATGGGATTATCCAGTTTTTGTGTCGTTTCCAACGCGCTCAGACTGAATCTTTTGAAGGTTTATGACGGGAGAAATGATAAGTGTGTGAAAAATCCCGTAAAAGGGAATTTGATCAGTAGAAAGGAGAACAAAGAAATGAAGATCAAAGTAAACGGAATGATGTGTGCTCATTGTGAGGCTCACGTAAAAAAAGCGCTTGAGGCAGTAGAAGGGATCGAAAGCGCAACGGCATCCCATGAGGAAAATGCGGTGACGATCGTTTCCTCCAAAGAGATAGAGGAGTCTGTCATAAAAGCAGTGATCGAAGAAGCGGGTTATGAATATGACGGGCTTCTGGCGTAAACGGCGTCTGAGCTGATCATGCGCAGAACATGCTGTATTTTGCAACCGGCCGGGAACGGAAGGAAGAACAGAAGAAGGACTGTGTCCGGATACCTTATATGCAAAGAGCACATTCTTTGGTATAATGGTCATAAGTGGAGTCATAGAAGTAAATAATCCGGGCGTCAACGCATACGAAAACAGTTAACACCGGGACAGTGAAAGAACGGGGATGATTCTATGAGATCAGAAAAAAGAACCGATGAACAGACCCAAATGCCCAGGATCGACTATCGTGCACAAAATCCATACATGCAGCAGGCGATCGAGGAGGCAAGGTCAGGGATCTATCAAGGTCATGGAGGTCCTTTTGGGTGTGTGATCCTCAAAGACGGGAAAGTCGTGGGAGGCGGACACAACATGGTGCTTGCCAATAACGATTCCACAGCCCACGGTGAGATCGTGGCGATCCGGAAGGCGGAAAGGGAGCTGGGGACATTTGACCTAAGCGGCTGTGAGTTATATACGACGGGAGAACCCTGTCCGATGTGTCTGGCAGCCTGTCTGTGGGCCAATATTGATAAAGTGTATTATGGCTGTACGATCGCGGATAATGCCCGTATCGGTTTTCGGGATGAAGAATTTGATAAGCGATTCGGAGGCAGGGAAAACTTTGCGGATTATCTGAAGAAGATGGACAGAGAGGCCTGTATGCAGCTTTTTGACGAGTATAACCGTCTGGATGCACAGAATTATTGAGGTGTATTGAGTAACAAAGAAATTTATAGGATGTGCCGGGGCCTGTTGTTTTAACGCAGGCCTTTCGCACGTTGCCTGCGGACGCAGATGTTACGGTGTCGGGGGAAAGAAATCAATATACGCAGGAGGGAACAGGATATGAGGTTACTGCATGTGAGCGATCTGCACCTGGGCAGATCACTTGGAGACTTTGATCTTACACAGGATCAGGAATATCTGCTGGATCAATTACTAAAGATAGCAGACAACAGGTCTGTTGATGCCGTTTTGATCGCAGGAGACGTTTACGATAAGGCTGTCCCCAGCGAAGCTGCGACAAGAATGCTTGATCATTTCCTGAACGGTCTGGCAAAACGAAAGATCGATACCTATATGATAAGCGGCAATCATGATTCCGATGAAAGACTGAACTACGGAAGCAATCTTTTTGAAGCAAATCATATTTTTATTTCCACAAAATATGAGGGAAGTCTCTATAAGCAGACGCTAAAGAACGGAGAAGAAGAAGCGGATATCTATCTTTTGCCCTTTGTTAAGGCATCGCAGGTCAGACATTATCTGCCCGAAGCAAAGATAGAGTCCTATGATGATGCTGTCAGGGCGATCATAGATCATGAGAAAATAGATGCTTTAAGGTGCAATATCCTTGTAGCGCATCAGTTTGTGACAGGAAAAAGCCGGGATCCCGTACCCGGCGGCTCGGAAAGTCATGGAACACGGAATGTTGGCCTTGTTGAGAAAATCGGATATGACTGCTTTGATGATTTTGATTATGTGGCGTTGGGACACATTCATTCGCCGCAGCAGGTGGGACGGAAGGAAGTCAGATATTCCGGATCGCCTCTCAAGTATTCTCTCAGTGAAGTGAATAATGAGAAATCGGTCTCTTTGATCACAGTAGACGCGAAGAAGAAAGTCGATGTTGAGCTGGTTGCGGTCAAACCGATGCGAAACGTAAGGCATATAAAAGGGAAGATCAAAGAACTGTTGGATAGATCGAATGTGACTGCCACGGAGGATTTCATCTATGCAACACTAACGGACGAAGAGATCGTGAACGATGCGATGGGCATATTCCAGCAGACCTATCCCTATACGGTAAAGATCGATTATGACAATTCGCATACCAGACAGATAGAGCAGGTGGATATATCCGGGATCGCAAAGAACAGGTCTTTTGAGGATCTTATCAGCGATTTTTACAGACAGATGTACAGCTGTGAGATCAGTGAAGAAGAGATGGATATCATGAGAACCGTAGCGAGAGAGGCAGGTGTATTGCATGAAGCCGATTAAATTGATAATGAGTGCATTCGGACCTTATGCCGGTGAAATGCCTGCGATAGATTTTACGGATTTCGAGGACAGTGGTCTGTTTTTGATATCGGGAGATACCGGAGCGGGGAAAACCACTATCTTTGATGCTATCTGTTATGCGTTATATGGCAAGGCCAGCGGATCATACCGGGACACGAAGAATCTGAGGAGTGAGTATGCCAAAGATTCGGTGAAGAGCTTTGTGGATTTCTATTTTTCGCATCAGGGGAAACGGTATCATATTTATCGGGAACCCCCGTTTGAGCGGATAAACCGCAACGGAAAGCTGACGGAAGAAAAAGAAAAAGTCATTTTTTACTATCCCGATGGTTCTACGGTTGAGGGGATAAGGAATGTCGATGGATCAAAAGACGGCTCAGGTGTTATACGAGAGCTTCTCCATGTGGATGAAAAGCAGTTTAAGCAGATCGCGATGATCGCACAGGGGGAATTCCGGGATCTGCTAAATGCCAGAACGGAAGAAAGAACGAAGATTTTAAGAACAATTTTCCGGACAAGTGGATATAACAGCATAGAGTATAAACTCAAAGAACGGATGGACGCCGTTCATAAGCTTAAGTCCGATATGGAGAACAGTATTATCCAATACTTTCATGATGCCGATGCTGATCCGGCGGACGAACTGGCACAGCAGCTTTCACAGCTTCAGGACCGGGCAGGGAAAGCGGGAAGTGTGTGGAATCTTGAAGAGATCACGGAGATCCTGAAGGCACTGATCAGCTCCGATGCGAGCAGATTTAAGACTGCAAAAGGCGAGCTGGAGGAAGCGGAGAGGAAACTTGAGGACAGCAGGAAGGAGCTCGCGATCGCGGAAACGAACAACGATTTCATCAGGAAACTTGAAAATTTAAAGAGGAAAGAGAAAGAACTGGAAGAACAGGCAAAAGAGATCGCGCAAAAGGAAGCACTGTTAACCAGGCAGAAACTGGCGACCAGAGAAGTGAATCCGATTTATCTGGCATGGAAAGAAAAATCGGATGCGGTGGAAGCGCTTCAAAAACAGAGATCCGACAAGAAGGAGGCTGTGAAAGAAGCTGCTGAAAGGGCTGAAGAAGCGGAAAACGCTTTTGAAAAGGCTAAGAAGGATAAGCCGGAAGCGGATGAACTGCAGAAGCTTGTTGATAAGATCACGCAAGAAGAAGAGAAGTATCAGCAAAGAGATGAGCTGTCCGCAAGGATGAAGGAATTAAAGGAGGCTGTCTGGAAATTCGCAGAAGAAGAGAAAAAACTGCAGGAAAGAGAAGAGGCTCTCAGGGAAAAGATTCAGACACTGAAAGAGATTCAAAAGAACTTAAGGGGAACGTCTGAAAAACTCTCCCAGGCTGTGGCACAGGGTGAGAAACTGTCGGAGCTGCTTGGCCGCATTACGGGGATACTGGATAAGAAGCTGCCGGACCGGGACAAGAAAAAGAAATCGCTGAAAACGAAACAGGATGAATTTGAAAGAGTGCGCAAGAAGTTCGAAGAAGCGAAAACGGAACGTGAAAAGGCGGAAAGAATACTGGAAAACTGCAGAGCAGGTATTCTGGCAAAGGGACTTGAGGAAGGGAAGAAATGCCCGGTCTGCGGTTCGGTTCATCATCCGGAACCGGCCAGGGTCGCGAAAGAAGCGGTTAGCGAGGAAGAGTTTCATAGTCTGCAGGAAGAAGAGGCAAGACTGCAGAAGCAGAAGAACGATGCAAATACAGAGGCTGAAAAGGAGAAATCCGCACTTGAACAATATGAGCAACAGCTTCACGCTGATATCCTGGATTGTCTGGAAAATAAGCTTATCGGGGTGAAGGATGATTATGCCGGATTTGAGGAACTGATAAAAGGTCTCACAGAAGCCCAAAGGACCCTGGAGGATAAGATAAAAGAAAACACGAGGGAGCAAAATGCCCTGACAAAGGCAGGCAAAGAGCTTGCCGGGGCGGATTCCGGTCTCGAAAAGGCGCAGGGAGAGGAAACAGAGTCACTGAATCAGGATAAAGCAGACCTGGCAGAAAAGAAGCAGGAGACGGAAAAAGCAATAGCAAAGAAAGAGGCCGTTCTCAAAACACTGGAAAAACTGAGTTTTGACAGTTGGGAGACAGCAGGAGCCAGACGGGAGGAGGCGGAGAAAAAGAGAAAGAAGATATCCGATCTGATCGAGAGCACCGCCAAAGGCAAGATGGATGCGGACAAGAAGCTTACATCGGAACAGGCTTCTTTGAAAACAATGGAAGAGAATCTGGAAACGGAAGAAAAAGAAGAAAAGACCAGAAAGAAGAAGCTGGATGAGACGATAAACAGGAGTAAATTTACCTCGGTCGACGAAATGCTGGAGTTTGTGCTGTCTGAAGATGAGATTTCCGGGATCGATAAGCAGATAGGGGAATACAGGCAGGAAGCCGCAACGAATAAAAAGCAGATCGAAGATGCGAAAAAGGACGCAAAAGACCGAAAAGTCATTGACATGGAAGCACTTAAGATAAAATGTGAAACGGGACAGAATGATGTGTCAAACAAGCGCAGCATTGTAAATGCCATAGACAACAGACTGAGCGCGAACAGGGATAAGCTTGAGAAGATCTCATCCCGGGAGTCAGAACTTGAAAAAGCGCGAAAAGAGAGCAGCATCTGTACCAGATTGTATCATCTTGTCAGAGGTACCACCGGCAACGGGAAGATCACGCTGGAGCAATACATTCAGGCAGCAGGATTTGACGGAATAATCGCAGCGGCAAACAGGCGGCTTTTACCGATGAGCGATGGTCAGTACGAGCTGTACCGACAAGAGGATCTGCCGGGGAAAAAGAGTAATACATTCCTGGATCTGGAGGTCCTTGATAATTTCACCGGACATCGCAGACCCGTGGGCAATCTTTCCGGAGGAGAGAGCTTCAAGGCGTCACTTAGTCTGGCTTTGGGATTATCTGATACGGTTTCATCGAATATAGGCGGCATCCAGATGGATGCACTGTTTGTGGATGAGGGTTTTGGAACACTTGACCGCAAGTCTATAGAGGGTGCGATGGATATTCTGGTCAACCTCTCGGGAACCAGGAAGCTTGTTGGCATAATAAGTCATAGAGAGGAACTGATGGAGAGCATCGATCAGCAGATTCTGGTAAAAAAGACCAGGGATGGAAGTCATCTGTCCGTCCGGACAGGGCTTTAGAGCAAAATAAAGGGAAAGTAAGTGTTATATGATAAAAATAGTTGTTCTAAGCAGTGAATTGTTGGAAATACACAAAAAAAGGATCCGGGAGACGGCGGATCAGATCCGGGCAAGGGTTTGCTTTGCGGAATCGGAGGATCAGATCCCGGTGGAATTTGAAGATGCACAGATCCTGTATGGATATGGGGGACAGTTCCCTTCAAAGAACCGGAACCTGAAATGGATCTGTTCTCCGGCCGCAGGGGTAGAAAGACTTTTGCAGCCCGGAGTATTCGCAAATGAAGATTGCATGATCACCAATTCGGCAGGAGCGTTTGGCGTAAGCATCGCGGAGCACATCATCATGGTGAGTCTGATGCTGCTAAGACAGATGACGGTCATATATCCGAAGTCTGTTTCCGGTGAGTGGGGAGACAGGCTCTGGCAGAAATCATTAAAAGACTGCCGGATCACAGTGCTTGGGACCGGTGACATCGGCTGCTGCTTCGCCAGAAGGGTAAAAGCCTTTGAACCCGGACAGCTTGTGGGTATCTGCAGAAGCGGGAGCTGTCAGGAGCCGGCTTTTGACCGGATCCGAAAGCCGGATGAACTGGATGGGATACTTCCGGAAACAGATCTTTTGGTCATGTGTCTGCCGGACACACCACAAACGAGAGGCATTTTGTCAAAAGAAAGGATCGGACTGCTTGCGCGGGGAGCGTATGTAGTGAATGTCGGGAGAGGAAACGCGATTGATGAGGCTGCACTGGCAGACAGTCTGGAGACGGGAAGGCTTGGAGGTGCTGCACTGGATGTTTTTACAAAAGAGCCGCTTCCGGGAGAGAGCCGTCTGTGGAAGCTTCCCAATCTGATCATCACGCCTCATGTCGCGGGGAATATGACACTTGCGTATACGATGGATAAGAATGTACAGATGTTTTGTGAGGATCTGTTAAATTATGCGGCCAATCGGCCACTGAGCTATCTGGTAGATAAAAAGCTGGGTTATTAAGAGGAGTAAGAGATGAAAAAAGAAGATAAGACCAATGTAATGCGGTTTCTTGACGGAAAGAAGATTGCCTACGAGAGTCATTCGTATGAGCCGGATGCATCGATGAGCGGGGAAGAGATCGCAGGAATTCTGGGAGAAGATCCCGGGAAGGTGTTTAAAACACTTGTGACACAGGGCAAGAGCGGAGCTTATTATGTGTTTGTGGTTCCTGTGGAGGCAGAGCTTGATCTGAAAAAGGCGGCAAAGGCTTGCGCAGAGAAGGCCATCAGTATGATCAGACAAAAGGAGCTTCTTCCACTGACAGGATATGTTCATGGCGGATGTTCCCCGGTGGGAATGAAAAAACAGTTCCCGACCTTTATCCATGAGACGGCGTGCGGATATGACCGTATTTTTGTCAGTGGCGGTAAGGTCGGATTTCAGATCGGGCTTGCGCCTGAGGACCTGATCGCAGTGGCAAGGTGCAAGACGGCAGATATTGTGTAGATGCTTATTTTAAGAAAAGCTGTTTTTCGAAAAAATTGACATCCTTGTTTTTTGGTGGGCTGCTGTTATAATGAAAAGACGGGAATCGACCGATATATTATTGATGCGGGGGAAGCAGTAACAGAAGAAAGTGAGAGTGAAGGGAACCGATGGATAACAATAGTCAGTCAGAGGAAAAAGAGCCGAAAAGCTGGATAGGGAAGAAATGGAAAAGCGGTATCTCGCTTCGTAAACTTCATGTATGGCTGATCGTGAGCATGATACTCCTGTCGGGGATAGTATTATATTCCACTTATCGGATGACGATCACTTTTATACGTCTGGCAGATGAGGTGGAAGTGCATATGGAGATGGAGAATGCAGCACATGAGCTGATGGATGCATCCGATTATCTGACGGAGAATGTGCAGAGGTTTACAATAAACGGAGATCTTCGTTTTTTGGACAACTATTTCACCGAAGCGTTTGAATCGAAAAGGCGGGAGGATGCCATCGACAAGATGGATACGGATCCTGCTATGAAGGATGCCCTGCAAGAGCTGAATGAGGCCATGGAATACTCTGTGGAGTTGATGGGACAGGAATATTATGCCATGCGTCTTGTGATTGAAGCAAAGGGATATACAGATTATCCAAAAGAGCTAAACGATATTTCGCTGAGTGCAAAGGACAAAGCGCTTTCGGATCAGGAAAAGATGGAACGTGCGACAGAGATCGTATTGAATGATGAATATTATGAGCAAAAAGATCATATCAGACAGAATATGCAGGAAAGCATTGAGAAGATCGATAAGCTGGTGAGGGGCACGAAGAAGGCAGAGCTTGACTCGCTTCGTAAGGATTTGGGACTTGTTCACTGTGCCGTTTTGATACAGATTCTGTCGATTCTTTTTATCATCTGTCTGACCTCCCATTTGGGGATCCATCCGATCATCAGGGCAGTGGACAGGATCCGCGAAGACAGCCCTATTCCGGTAGCGGGTTCCAGGGAATTCCGCTATCTGGCACAGGCCTATAATAAAATGTATACCAGATACAGAAAGAGTCTGGAAAATCTGAATTTCAAGGTTTCTCATGACAAGCTGACAGGAGCCTACAATCGCGCGGGATATGATCTTTTACTGGCAAATATTGATTTTGATACCACTTATATGATGCTGTTTGACGTGGACAATTTCAAGAGTGTCAACGATAATTATGGTCATGAGGTGGGAGACCGGATCCTGATCAAGCTGGTACAGGTGCTTAAGGGCATCTTTCGTGATGACGACTGCATCTGCAGGATCGGCGGCGATGAGTTTGTGGTATTCATGGTGCATTCGGGCAATGCCAAGCGCAAGCTGATCGAGTCGAAGTTAAATCAGATCAGTCAGGAAATGGAAAATACAGAGGACGGTCTGCCCCCTGTTTCCATCAGTGTGGGGATCGTGCGCGGAAAAGATGTGGAGGATCCTGCCAGAATGTTTGAAAAGACCGATGCCGCGATGTACGAGGCTAAAAAGCAGGGAAAGAATACTTATATTTTTTATACAAAGGAGTAAGAGAACTATTAAGATCGGGCAGTCCGTCATAACCGGGCTGCCTTTTCATATATTATGATATCAGGTTTTGACCTCGACATCATATTATAACAATGTAAGTGGAAACAGGGATTCTATGCACAGAATGAAACATAAGATCTTATTGCTGCTTTTTCTCCTATGGCTGCCGTATTTCGCCGTTCTTTTCTATAAAGAAGGAATACGGGAAAAGAATATGGCAGTGGAGACGGCATTTATGAAGAGTGAAAGGGACGTGGAAAAAGAGTTGGAAAACAGTCTTTATCATGTCATCATGGAGGACAGCAGGGGACGCTGTGAACTGGGACTGGAGGAGTATCTGACCGGGATACTGCCTTCCACCATCGATATGTCGTATGAGCCGGAGGTTCTGAAGGCTCAGGCGATCCTGCTTCGGAGTCTGTTTTTGCATGAGATGGATAAAGCGGGGGTGGTGATGCTTAGGGCAGAGGATTTTCCCTATACCTACATACCGGAAAACGACAGACAGCAGCTGGAAGCAAACCCGGGAGATGCAGTCTGCCAAAAGGCGCTGGAAGCGGTAAGACAGACCGAAGGGATCGTGATGTGCGAAGACGGAAGGATCATCCCGGGGACATTTTGCGCCATCAGCGCAGGGGGAACAAGATGTGATGCAAGCTTCCGCCATCCATGGCTCAAAAGCGCAGACTGTCCGGAAAGTATGGAAGCGGAGGATTATCTGCATGTCTATCATTTCCCATCCGATACCTGGAGAGAGGTGAAAGTGCTGGAAACGGATCAGAGGGGGTATGCTGTAACAGTGGAAGCAGATGGAGAAAAAATGAGCGGGGAAGCTTTCCGACAGCAGAATGGCCTGGCGAGTGCATGGATACGCATTAACCGGGGGGAAGATTATCTGATCGAGACACATGGGAACGGCCATGGAATGGGAATGGATCAGTATTATGCCAACTGCCTGATCCGGGAAGGAAAAAAAGAGGACTATCGTGAACTGCTTGCTTATTTTTTCAAAGACCCTGCATTTGAGAAGATCACCATGTATGACTGCAGCGCAAATGAGAATTTTTAACAGCCACCGTGAATAAAAAATAAAATCTGCTCCATACTACTGATAGAAAGAGTGTATCGGCAACAGGGATGCGCAGCTCTTATATAAACGGAAGGAGTAATTTCTATGAGTAAAAGAAGTTTCAGCAGATTAAAAAGAGAGAAACTGGTCATATATCTGACCTCCGGGCTTGTGGCAGGAGCCTGCGGGCTGACTGCATTTCTGATGAATCGCGATCAGAACGTGACAGAGGATGGTTATGTGATCGATCTTGCGGATCTGGATCGTTATCACGGAGAGACAGAACCGACAGCGGAGACAAAAAAAGAAGCCGGAGCAGTTAACAGTGACAGTGTGGTAAATAAGATCGCATCACTGCCGGCAGAGCAGGAAACAGTAAAAGAACTTGGGACGGATCCGGAGATTGCAGAGAAAAACCGGATAAATATGCCAAAGCCGCAAAAGACGGACGAAAGAGATCCGGGACATATGGAAGCGTCGGAAAGTCCGGGCGTGAAAAAGGCGGAACCGACTGTGACCGCAGACAGCGACAGTGTCACGAACGATCCGGCAGAGGAGATGGTTTCTGCTGCCTGCCAGCCGCAGGAAAACGAGACTTTTGTGATGAATGAGCAGGAGACATTACAGTTTGACGCGTCGCAAAAAATGATGTGGCCGCTTAATGGAGACGTTCTGATCGCTTACAGTATGGATCATACTGTCTATTTCCCGACACTGGATCAGTATAAGTACAATCCTGCCGTTTATATCGGAGGCAAAAGCGGGGAAAACGTCAGTGCCGCGGCAAAGGGTATAGTCAGGATTGTCAGTACTGATGAGGAGATCGGACAGTTTGTGACAATGGAGCTGGGAGACGGTTATGAGGCTACCTACGGACAACTTCAGGATATCACTGTAAAAGAGGGAGACAGCGTGGCAAAAGGTCAGGTTATCGCAGGACTGGCTGCCCCGACCAAATATCACAGCCTGGAAGGCCCTGACCTGTATTTTGCCCTGACAAAGGATGGACAAAGTATCGATCCTGCGGATTATCTGGAATAACATCCAAAAAAGCGGCTTCCCTCCGGGGGCGCAAGGCGGCCGGGAAACGCATGCCGCGCGCCGGCCTGTCAGATGTGTCCGGAATCCTACACCAAAACGGCTTCTTACCGGGGGAAGCTGACGGATGAGGGGGAATCCGCAAAATCCGTTACTTTCACAGGCAAAACGGCTGTGAAAGTAACACTTATTCCGCAAAAGCACTTGCGGTCGTGAGAGAAAAAGATTATGATTGTGAGTATATGAGGAGGAGACAAACATGAAGATTGTAGTACTTGCAGGCGGAACCAGTACGGAGAGAACCGTTTCTTTGATTTCCGGCAAAAAAATATTTGAAGCATTGAAACAGAACGGACATCAGGTTGTCCTTTTAGATGTTTACCTCGGCTATGACGGGGATGATTATGAACAGGTCTTTGAATCAGACAGAGACTGGACCGGGGGGATCGAGCAGATCGGCGAGAAGGCTCCGGATCTGGAAGCGGTAAAAAAACTTCGTAAGGATGACGCAAGAGTATTCTTCGGACCGCATGTTTTAGAGATCTGCTCCATGGCGGATATTGTGTTTATGGGACTTCACGGAGCAAACGGCGAAGATGGAAGAGTACAGGCGGTATTTGACCTTTTCGGGATCAAATATACAGGCTCCAATTACCGTGGAGCAGCTATTTCCATGGATAAGGGCGTTTCCAAAGGACTTTTCGGCAAGCACGGGATCCCCACACCGCAGGGATTTATCTTACATAAAGGGCAGGAGATTACCGGGAAGATCGAGTATCCGGCAGTAGTCAAGACCTGTTGCGGCGGTTCCAGTGTCGGCGTTTATATCGTGGAAAATGAAGAGGCTCTGGGGGAAGCACTGATACAGGCCTTTACCTATGAAGACGAAGTCGTGATCGAGCAGTATATTAAAGGACGTGAATTTTCCGTTGGCGTGATCGACGGAAAAGCGCTTCCTGTCATTGAGATCGCGCCGATCCAGGGATTTTATGATTATAAGAACAAATATCAGGCAGGCTCCACGGTCGAGACCTGTCCGGCAGACATTCCACAGGAATTGAGCACACAAATGCAAAAGTACGCAGAAGCAGCGTTTGAGGCACTGCATTTGTCGTCTTATGCCCGCATGGATTTCATGATGAGAGAAAATGGCGAGATGTTCTGCCTGGAGGCAAATACTCTGCCCGGCATGACGCCAACCTCCCTTTTGCCGCAAGAGGCAGCAGCGATCGGAATGGATTTCAACCGGTTATGTGAAAAACTGATCGAAGTCTCCTTAAAGTCATAAGACAGACGAGGTATATTCATGAAAAATATGACAGTAAAAAACATCACAGAAGTCTGTGGCGGTATTTATTACGGAAGCGATGACCTGCTTTCAAAAGAAGTGGAAGGAATCGCACTTGACTCCCGCAAGATTGAAAAAGACTGGCTTTTTGTCGCTACGATAGGGCAGAAGGTGGATGGACATTCTTACATAGCACAGGCAGCCGGAAAAGGCGCTTTCTGTGCCCTGGGCGAAAAGGCACCTGAAACCATAGGGCTTATCGATAAAGAGATCGCCTATATTCAGGTAAAGGACAGCTTTCAGGCGTTGAAGGATCTGGCAGCCTTTTATTTAAAACAGCTTTCCGTCAAAGTGGTCGGGATCACAGGGAGTGTCGGAAAGACCAGCACGAAGGAAATGATCGCCGGTGTTTTGGCGGAGAAATATCATGTCCTGAAAACAGAAGGCAACTTTAATAATGAAGTCGGACTTCCGTTGACGGTATTTCGCTTAAGGCAGGAGCATGAGGTGGCGGTTCTGGAAATGGGGATCAGCGATTTCGGGGAAATGCACAGACTTGCTGCAATTGCCAGACCGGATATCGCCGTCATTACCAATATCGGACAGTGCCATCTGGAGAATCTGGGTGACAGAGACGGTGTATTAAGGGCCAAAACGGAAGTGTTTGATGAAATGAAGCCGGATGGTGAGGTTGTCTTAAACGGGGATGACGATAAATTGTCTGCGGTCAAAGAAGTACACGGAAGGTCTCCGTATTTTTTCCATAAGGTGGACTGTGAAGCATGGACAGTGGAGCAACAGGGAGCAGCCGCAAAAGATCATGTGGTTTACGGCGATTGCATCGTCAGTCACGGACTTTACGGCTCACAATGCCGGATCCATGTAAATCGTGCCGGGAAAGCAGAATCATTTGCAGCCGATATCAAAGTGCCGGGGGTTCATCAGGTCAATAATGCTCTGGCGGCGACGGCAGTGGGGCTGCTGTTTGGACTTACGAACGAACAGATCCGGGCAGGCATTGCGAAGGTTAAGCCGCTTGCCGGCCGTACCAATCTGATGGAGACACCGGAGTATACATTAGTAGATGACTGTTATAATGCGAATCCGGTTTCCATGAAAGCAGCCCTGGATCTTTTATGTATGGCAAATGGCCGTAAGGTGGCAGTCTTAGGGGATATGTTCGAGCTTGGCACGGATTCTGATGCATTGCATGCCGGCGTCGGCACTTATGCGGCAGGTCTTTTGGTGGATGTCCTTTGTATGATCGGGCCCAACAGCAGACATATGTATGATGCAGCCATTGCAGCGGATCAGGGTCTGCAGAAACGATATTATTTTGAAGATAAACAGGCATTTCTTGCAAAGAAAAGCGAGATTCTTCAAAAAGGGGATACGATACTCTTAAAAGCTTCTCACGGAATGGAGTTTGGAGAGTTGATCGAGGCACTTAAGGAATAGAAGAAGGAGAAAAGGGATGAAAAGAAGGTGGCAAAAGAGGATCGGCAGTCTGCTTATGGCAGCCTGCCTGATTTTTGAAACGATTCCGGCGCAGAGCCTTGCGAAGGAGGCGGCACCGGCGGAGATCTCACAGAGTGTCAGTGATAATGAACTTCATATCACAGCGCAGAGCGAGGATGAGATCACAGTCTGCGAGCCGGAAAGAGCAGAAGAAGAGAACCGGATCAGAAAAGTAAACGGAAGTGTTCTGGGATTAAGCGCCAAACCGCAGAAGGTGAAGAGAGATTACTCCCAGAGTCTTACCATTGAGGTGACCAATCTTTCGGGAACTCCGAGACAGTATTATCTGGAGAGTGTGAATGAGAACGAAGACGTTTATATGAACTTCGTGGAGGGTGGCTCTGCGGGAGCGCCTCTTACGATACAGGCGGGAGAGACACAGGAGGTAAAGCTGAGCGTGTTTACTCAAAACGCTTTGTATTCTTCTTATGATATCTTGATCAATGCTTATCTGGCGGGTGCGAACGGAAACGTGGCACAGTCGCCGCATGTGCGGATGAGCATGACGTTTGAGTGTGAAAAAGCAGACGGAGAGGTTACGATCCAAAAGGGAGCGGTAAATAAAAATACCCTGGCAACCGACTATACGATCTGCAACACCGGGAAGAAAAAGATCACGGACGTAACGCTGGGATTAAAAGGAGAAATCGCAGAATATGCGAGGATCAGTCCCAATGTGGTCAATTATGAAATGCCGGCGGGAGCGTCTGTCACCGTACAGCTGATACCGGACCTTACGAAGATCAAGGCAGACCAAAAAGAGAAAACAGAGGGGTATCTTGTTGTTTCCGGCGGCGCCAATGCAAGAGCTTCAGCGGTCATTGATGTAACGGGAATGGAGATCACATCCACTTCTTTGGGAGAACTGGGACAGATACAGGATAATAATCCTTTTGCCAATATGGAATTTCTGGATGATGAGCTGTCCATTACTTCCAATGCCGGCGATCAGGCACAGAGTATGACCGAGCTGACCAAAAAGTATTATGATGAGAACGATCCTTCCAAAAACGGCGTCGATACCAAAGAAGAACTGGCGGATGTCATGGGAGCTCTGATCGGGCAGGATGGCATGATCGATTTCCAGGTCGATGATGTGGTAGAGTTTGGCAATCATGAGAGAATGAAAGTCAGCGTATCGGTAAGTGCAAAGCTTGAAGATGAGCGTAAAGACCCGTTTGCACCGCAATGGGCGGGAGAGACCGGTGAGGATGGAAGCACCTGTACCACGAGGATCGATGAGCAGGGGAATGTCATTACGACCACGACCTATACCATGTCCTGGAAAGATTATGTGGCGAATCTGGAAAAGCTTAATGGTGTCGCCTCTAATCTGAAGATCGACGGGGCGGATAATCTTCTGGCAGAGGGTCTGGGAATCGACCTCGAGAAAAATGAAGGCAGACGTGTGACGGTCACAGTTGTGGATAAACTGGAATCCGCCGCGCTTCAGTTTCCGGCAGAATTTGCCGATAATGCTTACCGCTATGTGGATTACAGCAAGATCACGGTAGGGGAATTTGCGGACAAATACAATCGCTACAATTCCTTTGCACAGTCCACGGCCGGTTATATGAAATATGCCAATGCCCTGGAGATGGGGACGAATATCGTAAGTACCGGAGTCGATATTTATAAAGTCGGCAAAGTGTGGAATAATCCGAATCCCAATATCACCACTCAGGACAGGTGGAAATATACCGGACTGCAGACTGTAAAGAATGTGAACCGTTATCTGGGAGATAAATGTCTGTCGCAGGCCGGCGCGTGGATCGGTACGGCAGTGGCAGACGGCGTCGGTGCGGTAGTCGGTTATTTTGCGGGGTTTGTGGTATCGGGACTGATCGATTATGCGCTGGATAAATGCATCCGTGATATGGAAGACCAGTTTGCATATGAGGACGGTATGGCTTTATACTATGATATTTACGGACATCAGTGTACCAATGCAGGCAAGGTGACTTCAGAGTTTTACCTTCCGGACTATACGGTGGACGGGCAGGATGGAGGCACGGGATATGACCGGACTCCCGATATTTATGAGACCGGCCGTATGTACGACGGTACGGATGGGAATAACTATTACGTGGATGATACCCGGGTGGGCTATGATTATTATATCAACGGGAACAAAGAGCCGGTGGCAAGATCCGAAAATAACGGTCTTACCCAGATCACGGTAGTGGATCTGTCCAAGGGAAAAGATCAGTTGAAGCCCGGTAAGAATGTGATCGTGCGGGATTATGATACGAATCCGGGAACTCATTTTGTGACAGCGGATTCCGAGATCACACTGATCTATCCCATGGATACACAGGTAAGCTTTGTCGGCAGACCGGAAGGTATGGAACAGGTGCGCCGACTGCCGGATTTTGCGGTATATCGTGAGAATATTTCCGTGGCACAGGATCCTGTGGCAGGCGAAGAAAATACTGTGACTCTTTACGTATACAACAGAGGAAGCCTGGGAGGATGGGCGGATGTGATCGTAACCTGTGAGGGAAAAGAACTGCTTCGCGAGGAAAATCTTTACATGGATGCATTTTCGGAGAAAAAGCTCGAGTTTGCATGGACACCGGAAAAAAGCGGCAACCATACGATCGATGTACAGCTTGTCAACAAAGCTTTATGCACGAAAGAACGCAAGGAAGACAATAACAGAGCTGCCAGAACCTTCATAACAAGGACGCGCCAGATTCCGAAGATCGGTGAGATCTCTCCGAAAACGGCCTATCCGGACGTAAGCGGTGTGATCTATTTATCCGCAGTTGTCACAGATATATCCGATCTGCTGGAAGAGAAAACGGCTGTTTATGTGGATGGAAACAGACAGTTCAATAGTTCCGTGGTGAGAACAGAAGACGGAAATGCACAGATTTCGGTGCCGGTCAGCGGTCTGGAGCTTGGAGAACATGAAGTGACCATACAGGTCGGCTTTGCGGCCGGACCCAAAGCGAAGGATTTGGGAACGATCCAGAAACAAAGCAGTTTCAAGATCGTGAATCATTCCACCATCAGCTTCAGGCTGGATGACTCTTTTGCACACCCGTCATTTTATGCCGTATCCAAGGAGAACGGTCAGGAGTACAGCCTGTCCGCGCTGGCAGGAGAAGATGGAGAGTATCATCTTACCAAAGATCATCACGTGGAAGAAAAGGAAGCGATGTATGATCTTTTGATAAAAGCGGATAACGGGATCCTTCTGACCGGACTGGCGGATCTGGAGGGTAAGACGCTTTCCTTACAGGATGGCAGGATCATAAAGGTCGAGACAGAAGAAGGGACTGCGGTAAACAGGATCGGATTTTCCTACTGCGCAAAGGGGGATCACTCGTCTTACCGTTCCAAGTCTTTTTATAATACAGATACGATAAAGATCACAGGGATCGAAGACATACAGCTGAATATCGAATACAAACGGAATCAGACATTGAGCGGTACTGCCAAGATCGGACCGATCTATGAGCTGCCCGGTATGACTGTCATCCGGCTGGCAGATTTTTACCGTGCTTATTCGATTCAGGTCGAAGAGGAAACAGACAGAAGCTATCAGACACAACTTTATGCGGATGGTATGCGTGTCAACGCGGATAGTTCCGGTTTTGATACGGCTTCTTGCACCTATACCGGACTGATCACGAATACCGTACAGTTAGAGAAACTGGATAAAGCTCAAAAAATAGAGGCTTATCTGTATACCTATGCCGGCAGTGAACTGTATCATGTTGATCTGACGGATTATAAAGAACCGGTAAAAACAGGAAAAAAAGACAATCATACAGTCAGATTTGTGAGCGAAAATACGGAAATTCCCTTAGAGGATGTGGAAGTATCCTTCTATCGGAATAACGATTACTTTTATCTGCAGGGTAAGGAGTTAAGCCTGCCTGACGGAGAGTATGAGCTTAGCGTAAGATACAGCATGCAGGGAAATATCTCCTTTGATCAGAAAAAGATACAGGTAAAGGGAGAAGATGTGCAGATCGTTCTGTCAGATCGTTATGCCGGGAAAACGAAATTGACGGTCAGCTGGCCGGAGATTTACCGGACATCTTCCGCATATGCGAGCTTTTACTATACGGAAAGTAAGAATAGCTACTCCGAGAGTATAAACAGTGGTGCGCCTTTTGAACTTCCGGCAGGAACAGGACGGCTGAATCTGAACATGAATTATTGGGATGAGCAACTGTATCAGTCAGAGACTTTCCGCTTTTATTCCGATACGCTGATGGAACTGGTGAAAGAGAAAGACAGTACTGTGACGATCGGCAGACAGTTTGCCGGCAGGCTGAAGCTTGCAGGTTCACCGGAGAGTCTGCTTCCGGGAAGCAGTTTTAGGATCCGTGCACAGGATCTGAAAGATGAAAACAACATGGTGCTGGCTGAGTGTAAACTCCTGGAAGAGATGCAGGGCGAGATCATATTCACGAATACGACCGATCCGGCAAGAAAATACCGCACAGCCTTTACTACGTCGCAGCTGTCAGACGACGGCATATGGGTTACGCTTCCGGAGCAGATAAAGGCCGGTCATTATCGGTATGAGATACATATGACTACCGGAGAACTGGGCGACGAAAATGTCTATTATGGGATCCGGACAACCATGGAGGGATGTGGCAGCATAACACCCGAATCACCTCAGGTACAAAACGGCAAGGATGTGGAACTGACCTTTGCACCCACAGAGGGTTATCTGCTTGAGAACGTGATCGTGGACGGTGAGGTGTGCGGTGCCGTTACGAAATACCGCTTTGAAAAAGTAGTGCAGGATCATGTCGTGAAAGCGGTCTTTGTCCCGGATCCGGATTATGTCCCGTCAAAACCGGCAGTACAGCCAGGCGGGAAGGCGGACAGCAGTACATCCGTTTCCATAGGCACAGCAAAGTGGAAAACAGCGAAGGCTCTGGGTAAAAAGAAAATCAGTCTGAAGTGGAAAAAGACCAAAGGAGCTGACGGATATCAGATTCAGTATTCTTTGAAGAAAAATTTTGCCAAAGCAAAGAAAAAGACGACTTCCAAAACACAGATCATACTGAAAGGCCTGAAATCCCAAAAGACTTACTATGTAAGGATACGGCCCTATAAGAAAACAAGAAGCGGGAAACAGTATGGAAGCTGGAGTAAGAAAAAGAAGATCAGGGTGAAATAGCGGAGTCTGTCTGAAGACAGACAAAGACAGAAAAAAGAAACCGGGTAGTGTTCAGAACACATACCCGGTTTCTTTATTATACCAGCTCTTTATTCTTGCGATAGGTCTCTAGAATGATCCGGTGGAAATACTCACCGACCTGTTTTTTATCCTCCGGTGAGAGTTCGTCGATCATAACGGGTCTGCCGTATTCTAAAACAACATGCGTTTTTTTGATCTTTGGAAAATGATCTTCAAATACGGCGGAAGAATTGTTTATGGTCATGGGAATGACCGGGCATTTTGCCTTGCTTGCCAGTTTGAAGCTGCCTTCATGAAAGGGGAGTAGCTCCTCTTGTGTCTTATTGCGGGTCCCCTCAGGATAAATACAGATGGAAATGCCGCTTTTTAATTTGTCGATCCCTTCGAGGATCGTTTTTAAGCCTTTCTTGATATCGGACCGGTCCAGAAACAGGCAGTGCAGATCACGCATCCAGATAGACAGCAAAGGAACTTTTTCAAGAGAATCTTTGGCAATATATCCGGTCGGGCGCGGAACTCTGACATAGGTGATCAGGATATCGAAGAAACTCCGGTGATTGCCCACATACAAAACAGCGCGGTCTTTGGGGACATTTTCCTCTCCGATCACAGTGACCTTCGTGCCGGACATCCACAAAACAACGCCGAAAGCCCAGTTGACAATGGCAAGGGAAGAACGGTTTTTCAGATCCATGCGGAACTTACCGATGATCCATTCGACAAACATGAGCGGGATGGAAAGGATCAGAAATAATCCTACAAATAATGCGACAAAAATAAATCGTATCATATAAAAGCCTCTTTTCTGTAATAATCACTTTTTTAATCATATCATTTTTGAAAGATATTTCAACATATATATATTAGAAAAAAAGAAAGGAACGGACATGAAAAGAGGATATGCTGTTATGTTACTTTTTCTTACGATGATCATTTTAAGTGGATGCAAAGGAAAAGAACAGGGGGAGGAAAAAGTGAGGGATCTGTCCTTTGCGGTGCTTTGTGAGGAAACGATACCGCAGGAATGCCGGGAGAGGATTGAGGAGAAAAAGAAGGATCCGTTTCAGTTTACCTATGCAGACGGTCAATATCTATATATATGTGTCGGGTATGGAAGGCAGGAGTTTGGCGGATACAGCATCAGCGTGAATGACCTTTATCTGACCGGTCATGCGATCTGTGTGGATACAGACCTGACGGGTCCTGCGGCTGACGACGAAAAGATCCGTGCGGAAACGTATCCGGTAGTGGTCATAAAAACAGAATATCTGGATAAAAATGTGGTGTTTCAATAGACGGATGGAAACATTGACAAAAGAGGAGGATTACGTTACTCTGAAAAAGATGATCGGTGCCGGAAACCGAAGGCACCGGAAATGACAAACAGACGGTAAGCGGATGCGCTTCATCCGTTTTGCCGGAAAAAGGAGAGACAGAATGGCTGAAAATGAACAAAATGAGAAGAAAATCGAAAGAGCGGAGGGCGAGATCGTAACAGAAACGGCTCAAAAACCGGTGAAAGAAAAAAAGAAAAAGGAGCTGAAAAAGCCGGGAAAGGGAATGATGATCGCGATCCTTTTTCTGGCCGCGGCCGGCTTTTTGGCGATGGGCTTTTATTCCTTAAAGGAAAATGAGTATGCAGTGGTTACGACCTTCGGAACACCGACGGTGGTGGAGGAGCCGGGAATCCATTTCCATGTGCCCATGGTCCAGGAGCTAAACAGAGTCCCCAAGACCATTAACGGATTTTCGATCGGTTATGATACAGAGACTCTCGAAGCAATCCCTTCGGAATCTTTTATGATCACCAGAGATTATAATTTTGTAAATGTGGACTTTTATGTGGAATATCGTGTGACGGAGCCTACCAGATATCTGTATGCATCAGAGAGTCCGGTGGAGATCTTAAAAAACCTTACACAGAGTTATATCAGGGATACGATCGGACTGTATGATGTGGACAGTGTCATTACCACCGGAAAGAGTGAGATCCAGGCATCCATCAAAGAGAAGATCGTCACCAGACTGGATGCGGAGGATATCGGGATCCAGTTAGTCAACATTACGATCCAGGATGCGGAGCCGCCGACCGCAGAAGTGGTCAGTGCATTTAAAAATGTGGAGAATGCGAAGCAGGGAAAAGAAACTTCCATCAACAAGGCCAACCAGAAGCGCAACGAGGAGATCCCGGCAGCCAGAGCCGCTGTGGATGAGACATTAAAGACTGCACAGGCACAGGCGGAAGAACGCGTCAATGAGGCGAAGGGACAGGTGGCCAGACTGAACGAGCTTTACAGCGAATATCAGAAATATCCGCTGATCACCAAACAGCGAATGTTCTATGAAACGATGGAGGATATCCTGCCGGATATGAAGATCGTGATCGAGAAAAGCAACGGCACCACACAGACGATGCTTCCTCTGGAATCCTTCAGCGATCCTGAGATCACGATGAATGCAAAAGAGGCAGAGACTTCGGATGCGGCGTCGTTAGAAACAGAGACAGAAAACAAGAAGAAAACCGAAGAAACAGAAGAATAAACGGAGTGAAAGACAATGAAAAAAATGACAAAATTTATAATACTTTTTCTGGTGCTGGTGATCTTTATGACAGCACAATCCTGCTTCGTGGTTACCTATCCGAATGAATATACGGTGATCAAGCAGTTCGGAAAGATCGTCAGCATACGTGAAAATCCGGGATTAAGTTATAAGCTCCCGTTTATCCAGAAGGCAGAGACGATCGAAAATGAGGTACTCTTGTATGACCTTGCTGTCAGTGATGTTATGACAAAGGACAAAAAATCCATGATCGCCGATTGTTTTGTGCTCTGGCGGATCACCAATCCCCAGCGCTATACGCAGACTCTGAGCGCGCAGAAAGCAAATGCCGAATTCAGGATCGACACGATCGTGTATAACAGCCTGAAAAACGTGATCAGCAGTCTGAGTCAGGAAGAGGTGATCAGCGGACGCGGCGGACAGCTTGCGGCCATGATCAAAAAAAATATCGGGGATACTCTGGAGCAATACGGCATCACATTGCTGGCGGTGGAAACGAAATCCCTGGATCTGCCGGATGAGAATAAAGCGGCTGTATACGAGCGTATGATCTCGGAGCGTAATAATATTGCGGCCACTTATAAGGCGGAGGGAGAAGAGGAAGCAAAGGAAATCTCCAATAATACCAAAGCGGAGATCATTGTCATGCAGTCTCAGGCTGATGCGCAGGCAGAAGAAACGGTAGCAAAGGGTGAGGCAGAATATATGAGGATCCTCGGTGAGGCGTATAACGATCCGGACAAGGCGGATTTTTATCTGTTCCTTCGTTCTCTGGATGCGGCCAAAAAGACCATGAGGGGGAATAACAAGACACTGATCATTGATGAGAATTCACCGATCGCGGATATTTTTTATTAACGAAAAGAGGCAAATATGATTTATCTGAAAAACGCAACGGTCATTGATCCGAAATCAAAAACCGAGAGGCAAAAAGATCTTATGATCGATAACGGCAGGATCATAACGATCGCAGATCATTCTGAGGAAGAAGCGGTACGCCGTTTGCAGCAAAAAGCAGAAAAAGAACAGGCAGATTCGATCGATGCTGCAGGACTTTTCATAGGCCCGGGACTTGTCGACGTGCATGTACATTTCAGGGATCCCGGACTGACACACAAAGAGGACATTGAAACCGGAGCACAGGCTGCGGCAGCTGGAGGATTTACCACGGTAGTATTAATGGCGAACACCAGACCGCCTGTGGACAGTGTAAAAACGCTTTCCTATGTGCTTGAGAAGGGGAAAAAGACGGCAATCCGTGTGGAGAGCTGCGCGACCATTACACAGGGGATGCAGGGAAAAGAACTGACGGATTTTGAGGCACTTATGCAGGCGGGAGCAGCAGGCTTTACGGATGACGGGATTCCGATCGTGGAGGAAAGCGTCGTAAAGTCTGCCATGGAACAGGCGGCGGCATTGCAAAAAAAGACCGGCCGGCCGGTGCCGTTGAGTTTTCATGAGGAAAACCCGGACTTTATTGAGAATAACGGGATCAATCGCGGGAAGGCATCCGGACACTACGGGATCGGTGGTTCTGACAGACAGGCGGAGATTTCCATGGTGGAGCGGGATTTAAAACTGGCACTTGAGACCGGAGCCTGCTTTGACGTGCAGCACATCAGTACGAAGGAGGCAGTGGAGCTTGTCAGGGCCGCCAAAAAACAGGCACTTGCAAACGGAATCTGCAATATCCATGCGGAGGCAACACCTCATCATATCCTGCTGACGGAAGAAGCGGTGATAACGCATGGGACACTCGCCAAAATGAATCCGCCGCTCAGAGAGGAAGAGGACAGACAGGCTGTTATAGCAGGGGTTCTGGATGGCACGATCGATCTGATCGCAACGGATCATGCACCGCATTCTGCTGAGGAAAAGGCGCAGGAGCTTACGAAGGCGCCCAGCGGGATCATCGGTCTGGAGACGGCATTTTCCGTGGCGGCAACAGAGCTTTTCGGTAAGCATCATATGCCGCTTACGGATCTGTTTGACCGCATGAGCTACGCCCCAGCCCGAATGTATGGCTTTGACAGAGGATATATCGAGGAGGGCGCTGTGGCGGATCTGATCCTGTTTGATCCGGACAGGGAGGTTACCTATGAAACCTTCCGTTCACGATCCGAGAATACTCCGTTTAAGGGAATGCCGCTAAAAGGGAAGATCCTCATGACGATCTGCGACGGCAGGATCGTTTACAGGGCGGGAAACTGATCGTTCATCCGGTACAAATCGATACAGTACCCGCAATCGGCCTCAGAGGACAATGAGAGTTATAACCAGAAAGGAATCATCTATGAGTACAAAGAAAAAACAGACAGCCACCGTATACCGGCAGGAAAATATCGCAGACGGGATCTTTGATCTTTGGATCGAGACAGATCTGGCGCAGGACGCAAAGCCCGGTCAGTTTATTGCCGTTTATCCAAAGGACGGTTCCACACTTTTACCCCGACCGATCAGCATCTGTGAGGTAAATGACGAAAAGACGAGACTGCGTATCGTCTACCGTGTGGCGGGCAAAGGCACAAAAGAGTTTTCCGGATTTTCTGCCGGAGAGCAGATTCAGATCTTAGGGGTACTGGGAAATGGATTCCCCGCAGAGAAGGCAGAGGGCAAAACGGTCTTTCTGATGGGTGGCGGTATCGGGATTCCTCCCATGCTTCAGCTTGCGAAGGAACTGAAAGAAACCGGTCGGACAGAAAGCCGGATCATTGTTGGCTATCGTGACCGGGAGACCTTCTTAAAGGAAGATCTTGAGAAATACGGCGAGGTATTTGTCGCAACGGAGGACGGCAGTGTCGGAAGCAAAGGAAATGTCATGAATGCCATCGGGGAGAATGCGCTTACAGCGGATCTGATCTTTGCCTGCGGTCCGATGCCGATGCTTCGCGCGATCAAACAATATGCGAAACAAAATGGAATGGAAGCTTATATCTCTTTGGAGGAACGTATGGCCTGCGGAGTGGGAGCCTGTCTTGGTTGTGTGTGCCGGACAAAGAATGTCGATGCCCACTCTCATGTAAAAAATGCGAGAATCTGTACGGATGGACCGGTTTTTGATGCAAAGGAGGTAGAGATCTGATGAATACAAAAGTTTCGATCGCAGGTGTGGAGTTTAAAAATCCGGTGATGACTGCCTCCGGCACGTTTGGTTCAGGCATGGAATATAACGAGTTTGTGGATTTAAACAGACTGGGGGGCGTGGTGACAAAGGGAGTGGCCAATGTCCCGTGGGAAGGCAATCCCACGCCTCGTGTGGCGGAAACCTATGGCGGGATGCTCAATGCCATCGGGCTGCAAAATCCCGGTATGGATGTGTTTATCGAGCGTGACCTGAAATTTTTAGAGAATTACGATACCCGCGTGATCGTGAATGTCTGTGGCAAAAGCGTGGAGGATTATCTGGAAGTGGTGGAACGGCTGGGAGACGAAAAACGGGTGGATCTTCTGGAGATCAATGTGTCCTGTCCCAATGTCAAGGAGGGAGCCATTGCATTCGGACAGAAAGCGGATGCACTGATGAACATCACGTCCGAGATCAAGAAAAAGGCAAAACAGCCGGTGATCATGAAATTGAGCCCGAATGTGACCGATATTGCTGAGATGGCGAAAGCGGCAGAGGCCGCCGGAGCAGATGCAATCTCTTTGATCAATACGATCACGGGCATGAAGATCGATATCAACCGCAGAACCTTCGCGCTTGCCAATAAGACAGGCGGACTTTCCGGTCCTGCGATCAAACCCGTGGCAGTCCGCATGGTTTATCAGGCGGCGCAGGCGGTCAGGATCCCGATCATCGGCATGGGCGGCATTGCAAACGCAGAGGATGCGCTCGAATTTATACTGGCCGGAGCGACGGCTGTGGCAGTGGGAGCCATGAATTTTGTAAACCCGTATGCGACTGTCGAGACGGTTGACGGGATCGAGCGGTATATGAAAAAGCATCAGATCGATGACATTTCGTCTCTGATCGGTGCGGTACATTAAAAAAGAGAGGTTTCAGTCATACCCTTCCGGTATTCCACATACATTGTATGGATAGAATGGAAACAGGAAGGGTATTTTTATGGAATTACTTCGTAAGAACATACATATGGATGTGATCAGTGCGCAGGCGGGCAGTCAGATCACGCTGGAGGACGATCTGAACTTACCGGATGCAAAGCCGGATATGGAAAAGATCATCCTGGAAGACGGCATGGGAAAGATCGAGGAGATCAAGATCAAGGGCGATCAGGTCCTGCTCAGGGGGCGCCTTTATGTGGATGTGCTTTATGTGACGGATGATACAGAGAGCATCCTCTCCTGTATGAACGGTGTGATCCCTTTTGAGGAACAGATTTTTCTGGAGGGTCTGAAAAACGGTCAGCATGTGGAGGGCTGCGTAGAGGTGGAGGATCTGAATGTCGGACTGGTCAATTCAAGAAAACTCAGTGTGCGCGCACTTCTGGCACTTCGTGCCTGGCAGCAGGAGTTGCAGGATGTGGAAGTGGGCGTGGATCTGCGTATGGAGGAGGCAGTAGAATTTCGCAAAAAGCAGCTGGATTATACGCAGGTCGCTGTATGCAAAAAAGATATTTACCGGATCAGGCAGGAAATGGAACTGCCGCAGAATCTTCCCAATGTTTTTCAGGGAATCTGGCAGAACGTGAAGGTATCCTCTCTGGAATTTAAACCATTGGACGAAAAAATAGCGGTGGATGGAGAATTACAGATCTTTTATCTTTATGAGGGAGAAGGCGAGGAAAATCCGATCCGTTTCTATGAGGGGACGATCCCTTTCAGCGGCTATCTGGAGGAAAAGAGCAGCAGGGAAATGATGATCCCCGATATTGACAGTAAGCTGGCAAGCTTAGAGGTGGAGGTCAAGCCGGATTTTGACGGAGAGGAAAGGATCCTTGCGATCGAAGCCGTACTGGATCTGGATATCCGGCTTTATGAGGAAACGCAGATGGAAATCCTGGCGGATGTCTACGGGGTGACGAAAGAGGTGAATGCCGTTACCGATCAGGAAAGCCTCCACTGTCTGGTCTGCAAAAACAACGCAAAGACCAGAGTGGAGGGGAATCTGAAATTACACGCAAACGGTAGAAACATTCTGCAGCTTCTGTACGGAAGCATTGTCCCTTATGTGGAAGAGACGGTTGTGATGGAAGACAGCATTACCGTTACCGGGCATCTGAATGCGAAATGCCTGTTCGTGACAAGTGATGATGATCTGCCCTATGATGCCGTGTCCGGCAAGATACCGTTTGAATATACAATGGATGCCAAAGGGGTGCGGGGAAAACATCAGGTGCGCACGAAGGTAGTGGCACAGCAGTTTACCACCACCTTGTCAGACGGGGAAAACATAGAGATCAAGGCGGTTTTGCAGATCCAGATACTTGCATTTGAGGAACGCTTTCAGGAGTTTGTCAGGGAAGTGGAAGTAAAGGAAGCGGATATGAAGAAGCTGGGGAGTCTCCCGCAGATGGTGGTATATGTGGCAAAAGAAGGTGACAGCCTCTGGCAGATCGGCAAAAAATATTATGTGCCGGTGTCAGAGATCAAGGAGCTCAATGAGATCACGCAGGAGGAATGCAAAAAAGGGCAGAAGCTGCTGATCGTGCGGTAAAGGATGAAAAAGGGCGTGTGAAAAAACGAAAAGTTTTTTCACACGCCCTTTTTATTTTAGGGAAAGCGTGGCCATTTCAGTTG
>SVFN01000001.1 GCA_015056815.1 Lachnospiraceae bacterium
TTGCTCACAATTCAATCAATAATCAAAAAAGTGGTTCTGGGATTCACATCACAGAACCACTTTGTCTACAGTCTGAGACGCAACATCTTGTGTGTTGCGTTTTTTTGTTGGACTTTATGTACACATTTTGATAAAATAAAGCTAACAGTTTTGCCGGAAAAGTATGAATTAGTATGAGAGAAAAATTCTATGATAGAAAGTACTTGGGAGAAAGGAGTTAAGTAAGTATGGAAACGCAAAAAAAAGAAAATAAGTTACAGCGAAATGTCTGGCTTGTGAGTATGTTTATTTGGATGATAGGGGTATTGATACCATCCACTATGGTTCGTGCCGTTTCCAAACCGCAGATTTCCTGCAGCAGTGTGTATCGAAGCTCTGCCGTAGTGGCGGATGCCTGGATCTATTCCGATACAGCGGGATCGATCTATTATGTTGTGGATGAAAATGATGCCGGTTCGTCCACACTTGGTGCCGGAAGCATAGCGGCGAACGGAACTGCTGCAACGCAGAAGGCGACTGCCGGAAAAATAGCGAAGGCAAGGATTTTAACGGGTTTGACATCAGGGAAAAAGTATGCGCACATCGTAGTTGTGGATGATACGGATTCCTCAAATGTCAGCAATGTCGTGACAGTCGCTTTACCGATGGACTATTGGTATCATGAAGATTTTGAAGCATATCCCGATGCTTATAACAGTACGGAAAATGAGGCGGGATTTGAATTTGGTCCCAGGGTTTCGATCGCTGCACAGGGAAATGACAAAGTGTTGAGCGTAATCGGGGCAGGCAGCTCTGTCGGGATTGCTACAGGACAAGGGCAGGATAACTGCATTACGATCGCAAAAGGCAGAATGAAATCATCGGCAGATTCTCCTACAGCTGCGTTTAAACTTGGCTTTTCCGGAGAGCTTGAATCGACGCAGTATGGCAGTTATCATCAGAAAGAATACGAGATTGCCGGTGTGTATGTGGAGAATGGGATCTGGAAGTCAGGTGCCAGTGGTGTGAGCAGACAGGTACTTGATCTTATGGAAGATACCACGATGCAGAAGGATACCTGGTATACGGTCAGTCTTGTCTATGAGACACAGTCACATACTTATGATGTATATGTGAACGGGAAAAGAGCCAATAGTCAGCCGATCGCAGCAGCCGTTTTCGATACCGATACGGTCGTACCGGAACCGGCAGTAAATCGATTGATGGTTGAGTCTGCCCAGTTGCAGTATACCTATTATGATGATGTGGAGTCCTATTCCTATCCGACAGACAGGGCGGGTGTGCCGGATCCGAAAGTACAGTTCAGCGAGCCGGCCGGGAATTACACATCAGCCCGCCGTATCGAGCTTTTCACACAGCTGGATGACAGGGACATATATTATACGACGGACGGAAGCTATCCGGATCCATCCAACAGCGCTTCACAGACAAAGAAATATAATGGTGCTTCCATCACGGTGGATGAGACGACAACGATCCGGGCTGTGGCAGGTACCGGAAGCGGAAGTGACTTTACACCGGATAGTCTTGTAACCTTTGCCACCTATACGATTCTTGGAAACGGGCAATTAAGAGGGCAGAGCGTGAACAGAGTGAGTCCGGCTCTTGCCAGAGTTTATTTTGTCAGCAATGTAAACGGAGATGTGTATTATTGCGTAAGGAATACATCTGATCTTCCACAGGCGGATGATAATTCCGCAGGCTGGGTTAAATCTTCTACAACCGCACTGCAGGATACCGTAACGGTTCTGAGTGTGAGCGGACTTGTCGCCGGAAAGCAGTATGTAAATCTGGTTGTAAAAGACGAACAGGGCAATTATACGAATGTACTTCAATGCGAACTGCCGCATGAATTATATCTGAAGGAAGACTTTTCCATCTATCCGGATGGAGCAGAAAGCGGGACAGGCATTGTCCAGTTGGTTTCCGGAAGTCAGAAGATTAAGTATCTGGAAGAAAATGCGGTACTGCAAAAGGAAGCCGATTCACAGTGTTCGATTTCACTGTCTTATTTTGCAGCTTCCACCTATGTGGCGGAAACAAAGATCCGTTTCACCAAGGCTTCTCCAAGCGGCTATTTCCGACTCGGAACGATCGGTGTAGCTGCCATAAACGGAGAGTGGTGGGCCTGTGCAAACGGCAGTCTCAATGGGCAGAAGCTTACTCTTGCAAACGACGAGATCGAAAAAGACAGATGGTATACCCTGCGTCTGGTCTTTAACAGGGTAGACAAGGAGTTTGATGTTTATATCGATGGCAGGAGAGTCAATGAAGAACCGATCACGACGACGGATCTGGGAAGCTCCGTGCAGAATGTCAATCTGATCCTGCAGACGACCTCGGCAAGCGCACCGGTATATTATGATGATCTCAGAGTCTATGCGCTGGGAAGTGCTTACAACAATGCAAACGTGAAGTTTGATAAAGCGTCTGCAACCTATACATCCGAAACGGATATTACGTTGTCCACTTCGCTGGGAGACCGGACGATCTATTATACGACGGATGGCAGCTATCCGGATCTGAAGAACAACGCGGCCAATACCTATAAATACGTCTCCCCTATTCATGTGGATGAGACGATGACGATCACGGCACTGGCAGGTACGGGAGAGGGCAGTTCTTTCAAAGCGGAAAGCATCGCCACGGCTGAGACATATACCATTTCGGAAGGGATCAGGCTGGTAGGCAACAGTGCTTTCAGGGCAAGTGCAACATTAGGATATGTCTGGTTCCATGCGACCATGGATGGGACAGTTTACTATAAGGTGACGACAGACAGTACGGCTCCGTCCGCAGAGCAGATCACGCAGGCAGCCAATCAAGCGGCTGTGACCTACGCGGACGCAGCGGCAAAAAATGGAGCAGCTGTTCAAAATACTATCACAAAGCTTCATGTGACCAACAATATGACTGCGGGACCGAAGTATGTTCATGTGGCAATGAAGGACGATGATGGAACACTCAGTAATGTCCTTACTTACTATATGCCTTATGATGTTTATTTCTATGAGGATTTTGAGTCGAATTTGAGTACCAGTTCTCCGAAGAATACGACGAATGGCGCAAACTTTGGATTGTCGGCAAGTGCTACGGCCAATCAGACAGTAAGGGATCTGGGGGACGGGCATGGCAATTGTTATGCGCTGAAAAAATCCTCTTCCGCAACGCAGAATAAGCAGGAGAAAAAGATCGATGGTACGCTGCGCGGCGGAACCTGGATTCTCGAAGCAGCGGTCAGGACAACGAAAGATGCGTCAAAGTTTGAGATCAGTTTTAACACAGATGCCGGGATCCGTGTGGATTCGGGTGTCTGGAAAAGTCTGGCGGGGACGACCTATACCCCCTTTGACCAGTACACGCAGGCCTGCACCAAAGATGAATGGCACACTGTCCGGATCGTTTATGATACAGCAGCGGACCAAAAAGTGTTTGATGTATACATTGATGGCAAACGGGCAAACAGTGAGCCGATCGCGGCAGAGTATACGACGGCTTCGAGTATCGTGCTGAAATCACTGGATACGAACGTTACCTATTTTGATGATGTGGAATGTTACTATCTGCCCGCTGCCTCCGATGCGGTTGTAAGGTTTACGCCTGCAGCCGGTACCTACGATTCCCAGCAGACGATCAGCTTATCCACTTTAGCCGGTGACAGAGAGATTTATTATACGACCGATGGTACTTATCCGGATGTGGCGGATACAGAGCATACAAAAAAATATACGGCAGCCTTTATCGCGTCAAAATCCATGACAGTGTCGGCACTTGCCGGAAAGACGACAACAGTTGCAGGTCAGTCAGTATGGAAACCGGACAGTATCGCGTATGAATCGGAATATACGATCGATACCACAGGACCGGCATCCTGCGTGATCCCGACAGCCGGAGAAGAAACCTTGACCTACGATGGCAGTTCACAGTGCGGGATCGTGTATGATACGCAGTTGACCGCTTACTCGATCGTTTCGGGAGAAGCAGAGGCGGTAGACGCAGGCTCACATCAGGCAGTTTTCAGATTGAAGAATGGATATAAGTGGGCGGATGGTACGACTGCGGATAAAACAGTTTTCTGGAGCATTGCACCTAAGCAGATTTCCATGACAGCAACAGCATCCAAAGCATATGATGGGACAGTGGCGGCGAATGTCAGGTCCGGCGCTCTGGAAGGTGTGATTAGTGCTGACAGCGGAAACGTATCTGTCACGCAGACACAGCTTGAAGGTACCTATGATAACCAATATGCCGGAACGAATAAGACAGTAACCTTAAAATCAGGGAATACCTTTACCCTGACCGGAACAAAAGCAGGCAATTACGATCTGGTGACGTTACTGAGCGGAGAGATCACGCCTGCAGTTCAGACTCTTTCCAAAGCAAAGGATCTGAATGCATCTGGCGGGGAGAGTCTTACTGCTGCACAGCTTGCAGAGGCAGTAAGCGGTGCACAGGGTACACTTTCTTTTGCGATCGCATCGGGTTCTGATTATGCAGCATACAGTGCAGAAGCAGGTCTGACCATTGGCGAAAATGCGGCAGGGCAGGCGATCACCATAAAAGCGGTAGCGGCAGCGGCAGATCTGGGTGGTACTTCTGTGCCGGAGTATGCGGCTGATACAGACGGCGTTCTGTTTGTGGTGAAGGTGGCTGATAAAGCGGTACAGACGTTACGTTTCGAACAGAGTGAGGTGACGGCTTCATACGGATCGGAATTTGTCGGGCAGACTGCTGTTTCAAATGTGAATGACGGTGGAACCGTTACCTATACCGGGGATAATGACGCGGTAGCTCTTGTAAATGCCACGAGTGGTGCGGTGACGATCAAGGGTGTCGGTAAAGTGACTGTGACGGCCTCGGCGTCTCAGACCGCAAACTATGCAAGCGCCTTTGCAAGCTATGTGCTGAATGTAAACAAGGGCAGCCGGAGCGCTCCGCAGGTCGGTAAGACGGATGAGACGATCGCAGGAAGACATGACGGAACTCTGACAGGTCTTACGATCGATATGGAATATAAGTTAAAGAATGCCTCAGCATATACGGCGATTGCAGAGAGTGACCTGACAGACGGTAAACTGGCCGGACTTGCGGCAGGCACTTACTGTGTAAGATACAAAGAAAGTGCTAACTATAACGTATCACCGTATGCAACGGTAACGATCGGGGCAGGCGGTACGGACGAAGTGCTGAGCTTTGCAAAGAGCATTTTGACAGCCGTTTACGGGGATACGGGAGTTGGACAGAGTGCGGTTTCCAATGTGACAGACGGTGGGACAATCAGTTATACAGGCGACAATAATGCGGTTGCAACAGTGGATGCCGCAAGCGGCGCGGTTACGATAACAGGAGTCGGCACTGTTCATATTACGGCACAGAGCGCACCAAAAGGCTTCTATTACGGAACAAGTACAAGTTACACGCTGATAGTGGGCAAGGCAGAAAAAGCCGCACCGAAGGTCGGTAAGACAGATGAGACGATCGCAGGTAGAAATGACGGAAGTCTGACCGGACTGACGACGGATATGGAATACCATAAAGCGGGTACGACAGTTTATACGGCAATTACAGAAAGTATACTGACAGACGGCAAACTGACCGGACTTGCGGCGGGCACCTATTATGTCAGATATAAAGAGAGCACGAATTATAAGGCGTCTGCAGATACGGCTGTGGAGATCGGTGTCGGAGGAGTGGATGAGGTGCTGAGCTTTACACAAAGTACCCTGACAGCAACCTATGGGGATACCGGAATAGGTCAGATCGCAAGCTCGAATGTGGCAGATGGCGGTGCGATCACTTACGAAAGTGATAATTCTGCTGTCGCAGCCGTACACACGACTACAGGCGCGATCACGATCAATGGAGCCGGCACAGCCCACATTACCGCGACAAGCGCGCCATATGGGATCTACAGCGGTACCAGTGCAAGTTACACACTGATCGTGGCAAAAGCAGATCAGGCGGCTCCGCAGGTTGATAAGACGGATGAGACGATCGAAGGTAGAAATGATGGAAGTCTGACGCGGCTGACATCTGATATGGAGTACCGGTTAAAAGGTTCGGATAAATATAAGGCGGTTGTGGATAGTGACTTGACAGACGGAAGTCTGACCGGACTTGCGGCAGGAACTTATTATGTCAGATATAAAGAGAACGCAAATTATAACGCTTCTCCGGATACGACTGTGACGATCGGCGCCGGGAAAGAAGACGAAGTATTGAGCTTTGCACAGAGTACTCTGACTGTCAGATATACAGATACCGGAGTGGGGCAGATCGCAAGCTCGAATGTGGCAGATGGCGGTGCGATCACATATTCCGGTGATAATCCGGCAGTGGCGATCGTAGACAGCACAAGTGGCGCAGTCACGATCACAGGAGTCGGAAATGTACATATCACAGCAGCCAGTGCGGCGAGCGGTGTTTATTACGGAACGAGTGCAAGCTATACACTGATCGTTAAAAAAGCGGATAAGACTGCGCCAAAGGTAGGAAAGACCGATGAGACGATTGCGGGCAAAAACGATGGAAGCATCACCGGACTGAATGCGGACATGGAGTATCGAAACGAGGGTACAGACATTTACACTTCGATCAAAGACAGTAGCCTGACGGATGGCAGGTTGACCGGACTTGCAGCGGGAACATATTATGTGAGATACAAAGAAAGTGCGAATTATCTTGCGTCGGAAGCTGCAGCTGTTGTGATAGGCATCGGCGGAGTTGACGAAGTACTGAGCTTTGCGCAAAGTACCCTGACAGCAACCTATGGCGATACCGGGGTCGGACAGATCGCAAGTTCCAATGTGACGGATGGCGGTACGATCACTTATGAAAGTGATGATACGACGGTTGCAAAAGTAGATGAAACGACCGGAGCGGTCACGATCACAGGAGTGGGAAGCGCACACATCATCGCGACGAGTACGGCAAACGGCAAGTATAGCGGCACGAGCGCAAGCTATACACTGAGGGTAAAAAAAGCAGACCGGAGTGCGCCGGAGGCAGGCGGGATCAATGAAACGATCACCGGCAAAAATGACGGAAGTCTGACAGGGCTGACTACGCAGATGGAGTACAGACTGAAAGAGGCCGGAACATATGAATCCATTGCCGAAAGTGCTCTTATCGAGGGCAAACTGACCGGACTTGCAGCGGGTACATATTTTGTCCGATACAAAGAGACAGCTTATTATAATGCCTCCCCGGATACGACGGTTGTAATCGGGGAAGGTGTCAAAGACGAAGTGTTATGCTTTGACAAGAGTCATGTGACCGTCCGATATACTGACACAGCGGTTGGACAGATCGCATACTCAAGCGTGGCGGACGGCGGCACGATCACTTATGAGAGCGATAATACCGAAGTGGCAGAGGTTAACAGCGTAAGCGGCGCGATCACGATCAGGGGAGTCGGCACAGCGCATATTACGGCGACGAGTGAGGCGGCAGGGGTGTACAGTGGCACGAGTACAAGTTATACCCTGACGGTTGAGAAGGCGGAGCAGACAGCACCGACGATCGGCAAGACAGATGAGACGGAAAAAGGAAAGGCAGATGGAAGTCTGACAGGACTGACCGCAGAGATGGAATACCGCAGAGCGGATTTAGATACTTACAAGGCAATCGAGGAGAGTGATCTGACAGAAGGCAGGCTTTCTTCCCTTGCACCAGGTACGTATTATGTACGCTACAAAGAGAACGCAAATTACAATGCTTCTGCGGATACGGAAGTGACGATCAAAGAAGGTGCACAGGCAGGAACAGACCAGAAGGAAGAAATCCTCAGTTTTGCCAAAAACGGGATCACGGCTGTATATGGCGATACCGGAATCGGGCAGAGCGCATCTTCCAACGTGACAGACGGTGGTACGATCCGCTACAGCAGTGACAATGAAAAGGTGGCGACCGTAGACAGTGTGAGTGGTGCGGTCACGATCAAAGGAGCAGGTGTCGCTCATATCACTGCGGCAACTCAGGCAACGGCAGTATATAAAGAGGCGAGTGCGACGTATACCCTTATGGTAGAGAAAGCAAATCAGAGTATACCGACAGTAGGCAAGGAAGACGAAACCGTCAAAGGCAAAAAGGACGGCAGCCTGACCGGACTTACAACGGATATGGAATACAGAAAAGACGGTGAGAGTACCTATACCGCGGTCGTACAGAAGGAACTGACAGATGGAAAGCTGACCGGACTTGAGCCTGGTATCTACTATGTCAGATACAAAGAAAATGTGAATTACAAGGCCTCGGCGGACGTGACTGTGGCGATAGCAGCCGGCAGCGAGTCCGTAGAAGATCCGGGAAATGATCCAAAGGAAGACCCGAAGCCACAGGAGGGGCAGACCGATCAGACAGATATCACACCGGTCACAGACTATGACGAGAACGTTCCGCTGGAGGTTAAGGAAGCACAGATCACAAGCATCAGTTCGGATAAGAAGGATGTGGAAGGATCTGCGCAGAGATATCTGATGTTAAAATCCTCTCCGAAAAATACTACGATCAAACTGTCGTGGAAAGAAGTGCCGGCAGCAGACGGCTATGTGATCTATGGATCACCCTGCGGAGCGAAAATGCAGCCGATCATGACGATCGAAAGCAGATCGGTCAAGAGCTTTGTCGTAAACGGATTAAAGAAAGGACAATATTACAAATATACAGTTGCGGCTTACCGCAATACAGCCTCCGGCAGGAGAGTGATCACCACTTCGAAGACCATTTTTGTGGCAACGACCGGCGGCAAGAAGGGAAATCCGCTGAAACTGAAGCTGGCTAAGAGTAAACTTACGATCAAAAAAGGCAAAAAACAGCAGATAAAGGCGAGCTACACCTTTAAGCTGAAGGTGCAGAACCGTACCGCGAAATACCGGTACGAGAGTGCAGACCCAAAGATCGCGACCGTTACGAAGAAAGGTGTTGTAAAGGGCGTAGCGAAGGGAAAGACGATGATCTATGTCTATACACAGAACGGATTGTGCAAGACGGTTAAGGTTACGGTAAAATAAAGAATGGCAACAGACATTTTTTATGGATGTCTGGAAAAGGGGCGTTTCGTTGACGCCCCCTTTTTAAATTTCCCTTTACATTCCCTTTTTTTTGGTGTATAGTGTGAAGCGTTGAGTCTGGTTTCTAATATAGAAGAAACTCATTCGGTGTCAGACATGCTTCGGGAATGAGAACAGACGGACGAAAAAATGATCAGATCACGTAAAGGATCATAAGATGCAGAACGGAATGAGAGAGCGGTCTGAGAGAAATTTTTGAAAACAGGGGAAAAAATTATGGCGAAATATCTTGTTATCGTGGAGTCACCGGCGAAGGTGAAGACGATACACAAATTTTTGGGAACCAATTACAGTGTAGTGGCGAGCAATGGCCATGTGCGAGATCTTCCTAAGAGTAAGATGGGGATCGATACTGCGAATGACTATGAGCCACAGTATATTACGATCCGCGGCAAGGGTGATATTCTGGCGAATCTTCGCAAAGAGGTCAAAAAAGCAGATAAGATCTATCTTGCAACCGACCCGGACCGCGAGGGAGAGGCAATTTCATGGCATTTGTATTTTGCGCTGAAACTGCAGGATAAAAAAGTATACCGGATCACCTTCAATGAGATCACCAAGAAGGCCGTAAAGGAATCTCTTAAGAATGCAAGAGAGATCAACATGAATCTGGTCAACGCCCAGCAGGCACGTCGTGTGCTTGACAGAGTGGTGGGCTACCGGATCTCTCCGCTTTTATGGGCAAAGGTAAAGAGAGGTCTGTCTGCGGGACGTGTGCAGTCGGTGGCACTTCGCATTATCTGCGACAGAGAAGATGAGATCAATGCGTTTATTCCCAAAGAGTACTGGACTTTAGATGCCGATTTTGCGATCAAGGGAGAAAAGAAGCCTTTGACTGCCAAATTTTATGGTATGGCGGATACCAAAATGGAGATAACTGACAAAGAAGAGGCAGAGAAGATCGAAAAGGCTGTTTCTAAAGAGAAACCGGTCATTCAGGAGATCAAAAAGGGGGAGCGCACCAAAAAAGCACCGCTTCCGTTTACGACTTCGACATTGCAGCAGGAAGCCAGCAAAGCTTTGAATTTCTCGACTCAGAAAACAATGCGGCTGGCACAGCAGTTATACGAAGGTGTAGAGCTTAAGGGAAACGGGACTGTGGCGCTGATCACATATCTGCGTACCGATTCCACCCGTGTGTCGGATGAGGCGGCCGAAAGCGCGAAACAGTTTATCAAAGAAAGCTATGGCGAAGAGTATGTAGCACAGGGATTGACGGTAAAAAAATCCGGAAACAAGATCCAGGATGCCCATGAAGCAATCCGTCCTACCGATATCAACAGACTACCATCCGACTTAAAGGAAGTGATCGGCAGAGATCTGTACCGGTTGTATCAGCTGATCTGGCGCCGCTTTACAGCCAGTCAGATGGAGGCGGCAAAATATGAGACTACCAATGTCAAGATCGATTGCGGACAGTATCGTTTTACGGTGGCGGCATCCAAAGTGATCTTTGATGGTTTTATGAGCGTATATACCGAAGCCGATGAGAAAAAAGAAGAGAAGAATACGCTGCTGAAAGCTTTGGATGAAGACAGTGTCCTGTCTCTGTCTTCGATCGATAAGAAACAGCATTTTACACAGCCGCCGGCGCATTATACAGAGGCATCACTGGTTAGGGCGCTGGAGGAACTGGGGATCGGACGTCCCAGTACGTACGCACCGACGATCACAACGATCCTGGCACGTCGCTATATCATTAAGGAGAACAAGAATCTCTATGTGACGGAGATGGGAGAAGTGGTCAACAACATGATGAAAGAAGCTTTTCCGAGTATTGTGGATGTTAATTTTACTGCCAATATGGAGTCTTTGCTGGATGCGGTGGAAGAGGGAAGTGTGGATTGGAAGGTGATCATCCGCAATTTCTATCCGGATCTGGATGAGGCGGTAACGCAGGCTGAGAAAGAGTTGCAGGAAGTGGAGATCGCTGACGAAGTGACGGATGTGATCTGCGAGAACTGCGGGCGGAACATGGTGATCAAATATGGTCCTCACGGGAAGTTTCTGGCGTGTCCCGGGTTTCCGGAGTGCCGTAACACCAAGACATTTCTGGAAAAGATCGGGGTACCCTGTCCGAAATGCGGCAAGGATATCGTGATCCGAAAGACTCAGAAGGGACGCCGGTATTACGGATGTGAAAATAATCCGGAATGTGATTTCATGGTATGGCAAAAGCCCAGTGGCAAGAATTGTCCGAAATGCGGCATGAGCCTTTTGGAAAAGGGAAACAAGCTTGTCTGCATGGACGAAGCGTGCGGCTATATGGAGGATTGTAACTGAGCAAAAAGTACTACTATTGAAAGAAATTTGTGAATAGTAACAAAAAATACCACAATTTGCTAAATTTCACAAAAATAATTGCAGAACCGCGAAAATTGTGATACACTAGATATAACCGTAAGGATTTAGAAACAGTGTATGACATTTTGGCGGTTTTGTTCTTTTGATTTACTATAGAATTCAAGGAAGCGCCTGTGAAAAATGCCAGACAGCTGCGAAAAGCATGTAACAAAGCGTCAGATTGTTGATAACATTCGGGACAAAGAGTCACGGTTGTTGATAGCATTTG
The DNA here is from genome assembly GCA_015056815.1 of Lachnospiraceae bacterium. Taxonomy (GTDB): domain Bacteria; phylum Bacillota; class Clostridia; order Lachnospirales; family Lachnospiraceae; genus SIG333. Next base: position 11,644 of record SVFN01000001.1, read on the forward strand.
GTACAAAGATATGGGGGTAATATCATATGAGTAGTGTTCAATTGTTGGATAAAACACGCAAAATCGGCAAATTGCTGCATAATAACAGTTCCAGTAAAGTGGTTTTTAACGATATTTGTTCCGTGATGAAGGACATACTGGGATCGAATATCCTGGTGATCAGCAAAAAAGGAAAAGTGCTTGGTATCGGGAACCGCGATGGGATTGAGAATATCACAGAGCTTTTAAAGAGCGAGGTGGGGAAGTTTATCGACCCGCTTTTAAATGAGCGCTTTTTAAGCGTGCTTTCCACAAAGGAGAACGTGAACCTCGATACTCTGGGATTTGAGCAGACAGATGCCAGAAGATTTCAGGCAGTCATTTCTCCCATTGATATTGCGGGAGAACGACTGGGTACATTGTTTATGTACAAATGCGGTGAGCCTTACGAGATCGATGACATTATTCTCTGCGAGTACGGTTCTACTGTGGTGGGACTGGAAATGCTTCGCGCGGTGAGCGAGGAGAGTGCGGAAGAATCGCGCAAGAAATCTGTAGTGAAGTCTGCGATCAGCACTCTTTCCGTATCGGAGTTGGAGGCGATCGTACATATCTTTGAAGAATTAAACGGCATGGAAGGGATCCTGGTAGCGAGTAAGATCGCAGACAGGGTTGGTATTACCCGCTCAGTGATCGTCAATGCACTGCGCAAATTTGAGAGCGCCGGCGTGATCGAATCACGTTCCTCGGGGATGAAAGGAACTTATATCAAGGTTCTGAATGATGCTGTCTATGAAGAAATTGAGAGTTTAGAGAAAAAAATGAACGGAATAGAATAACAGGCGCCCTCTTTGCCGACAGAGTCGGCAAAGAGGGCTTTTTTTATAAAACTGCCGGAAATACAAAATCGTGCTTTTTTGACTTTTTGCGTCAAATATCTTGTGTTTTCTCCAAAAAAAAACTATAATGTCTTTATGAGAAACTGTGTGACGGTGTGAAAGAGGCAGGCGTTTTTCATCTGCTTCCTTAACGGGTGAAACGAGCGTTTCACGGGTCTGTTTTTTATTTTGCGGGGTGTTCTATGATTCGGACGGATGTTTTTGATTATATCAATGTAATGGATAAGGCGGCAGATGCCTCGTGGCTTCGTAACAAAGCGATCGCCAATAATATTGCCAATGAGGACACACCGGGGTACAAGCGCAAGGATGTGGACTTTGAGGGGGCGTTGAAAACGGCTCTTTTGAATAACCGTTATGTTTCCATGGATGACAAGGTGCGCACGCTGACAAGCAGCGAGCTGTCTGTGGGAATCAAAACAGAGGAGTTTGGATATTCTTATCGACTGGATCGCAACAATGTGGATATTGAGCAGGAACAGGCGGAGCTTGCCAGCAATCAGATCAAATATCAGGCGATCATCAACAGTCTGACCGGAGAATTTGCAAATCTGAAAGCTGTGATCAAGTAGTGACCACGGGAGGATTACCCCGGAGATCTGACAGGAGGAATAAGAATGGGACTGTTTACATCATTTGATATCAACGCATCGGGACTTACGGCGCAGCGCTACCGTATGGACGTGATCGCACAGAATATAGCCAATGCCAACACAACCCGGACCGAGAATGGTGATACCTACAGACGTAAGGGTGTTATCTTTGCGGAGAAGGGAACCGGAGCAAAGTTTTCCAACTATCTGACGCGTGCTACGGGCAATTATAAGGGAGGCGGCGTGAAGGTGGTACGTACCTTCGAGGACAGGGATACGGATCTGATCAAAGCGTATGATCCTTCTCATCCGGATGCGGATGAGGATGGTTACGTATATTATCCGAACGTTAACATCATCACCGAGATGACGAATCTGATTGATGCAAGCCGTTCCTATGAGGCGAATGCGACAGCGTTTAATGCGAGTAAGAGCATTGCGACGACAGGGCTGAATATGGGACAGAGCTAAACTAAGATACAGGAGTGAATGATCATGGATATCAATTCTCTTTACAATATATCAAGTGATATCATCCGTAATGATTACCGGGAGAGTGTCGGGCAATCATCACAGGCGGAAGGCGAGGATGCGTTTGCTTCCTTTTTTCAGGCCGCAGTCGACAGTATCAATACCACCAACGGATATATTTCCGATTGGGAGAATGAAGAGATCAAACTGGCTCTGGGGGAAACAGAGAGTACGCATGATCTTACCATAGCATTACAGAAGGCGTCCACAGCGATCTCCTACACCGTAGCGGTGAGGGATAAGTTTCTGGAAGCATACAATACGATCATGCAGATGCAGATATAGTCTGGCAGGTATATTCTATTCTAGTAAGTGAGGGAGAGAACAGGTATCATGGCAGACCGTATAAAAGAACTATTAAAAAAAATTACAGACTGGTGGAATCATTTTACATCCAAACAGAAAACCATTATCGTCAGTGTGACAGCTGGCGTTGTTGTGCTGTTCGGGATTTTGATCTATCTGTTAACAAGACCGCAATATGAGCTGATCGCAAGCTGTGAGACGGCAAAAGAAGCGTCTCAGGTGACGGAACTTTTAAGCAGTAACAATTTTACCTACAAGACCTCAACGGATGCAACGCAGGTATATGTGCTGAAAGCGGATGTTTCCAAGGCGAATCTTCTGCTGGGGGCCAATGAGATCCTCACAAAGGATTATTCCATTGATGATGTAACAGCAGGCGGCTTCTCCACGACAGAGTCCGACAAGCAGAAAAGGGAGAAATATTTAAAACAGACACAGATGGAAAAAGATCTGGAGGCGAATTCCGCAATAAAGAGTGCAAAAGTACAGCTTTCACTTCCGGAAAATGACGGTACACTGATCTCTAAGAAAGAAGAAGGATTTGCGTCTATCGTTTTGGAACTCGACGGGGAACTGGAAGAGGGAACGGCACAGTCTCTGGCGCGCTTTGTGGCAACGGCACTGGGGAATGATACGACGAAGAACATTACGATCATTGATACAGACGGTAACCTTCTGTTTGCCGGCGAGGATGATCTGAGTTCTAACGGGAATGCTTCCAACCAGCTGGATGTAAAAAAACAGGCGGAGAATCTGATCAAACAGGAAGTCAAGACAGTTCTTCTGGGGACGAACCTGTATGATGATATTGCAGTGGCAGGCAATCTGGTACTGGATTTTTCAACCTATGACAATACGAAACATAATTATACGCCGGCACAGGATCAGACACAGGGCGTTTTGAGCTCTGAGGATATCTATCAGCAGGATGTGACCGGTTCGGTCGGCGGTGAGCCGGGTACCGGTTCCAATGATGACACGACTTATCAGCTGCAGGATTATACGGATTCTTCTTCCTCTACGACTGAGGAATCAAGGAAGTACCTTCCGAATGAAGAGGTGATCCGTCAGACGATTCCGGCGGGACTGATCAAATATGACCAGTCGTCGATTTCGGTATCCGCGAAGAAACTGCATGTATACAAAGAGGAGGATGCCAAAAACCAGGGACTTTTGGTAGACATGTCCTGGGAAGAGTACAAGGCCGCCAATGCGGATCCTGTCAAGCTGGAAGTGGATGCGGACCTGTACAGCGTGGTATCCAAGGCGACGGGTATCGGTGAGGATGATATTGAGATCATGGCATATGAAGTGCCGGTCTTTGTGGATAAAGAAGGTTTTTCTGTCAGTACGGCGGATATCGTACAGATCGTGCTGATTATTCTGATCCTGGGCATGTTGGTATTTGTAGTGCTTCGGAGCATGGTGTCAAAAAAGGAAGAAGAACAGCCGGAAGAGGAATTGTCTGTGGAATCCATCCTGCAGTCGACTGCTGAGTCGAATCTGGAAGATATCGAACTGGAAGATAAGTCCGAGGCAAGGATCCTGATCGAGAAATTCGTGGACGAGAATCCGGATGCGGTGGCACTTTTGCTTCGCAACTGGCTTCAGGAAGAATGGGGGTAGCTTATGCGCGGAGCGGATAACGGAATTTCGGGCGTCCAGAAGGCAGCAATCTTATTGATCGCTCTGGGACCGGAAAAGTCTGCGATGATATTTAAACATTTAAAAGAAGAAGAAATTGAAGAACTGACACTGGAGATTGCCAATACCCGCAGTATCACGCCGCAGGTAAAGGAAGAGGTGATCAATGAATTTTACGAAGTCTGTCTGGCACAGCAGTATATTGCGGAGGGTGGTATCGGCTACGCAAAAGAGCTGCTTGATAAAGCACTGGGATCGGAAAAAGCGACGGAAGTGATCTCGAGACTGACAGCTTCTTTGCAGGTCAAACCGTTCGAGTTTGTCCGCAAGGCAGATGCTTCCCAGCTTTTGAACTTTATCCAGGACGAGCATCCGCAGACGATCGCTTTGATTCTTTCCTATCTGCCATCCGCTCAGGCGGCGCAGATCGTGGGGGCTTTGCCGCCCGACAGACAGGCAGATGTTGCGAAACGTATTGCGACAATGGATCGTACCAGCCCGGATGTCATCAAAGAGGTGGAGAGAGTGCTCGAATCCAAGATTTCAAGCCTGGTCAACCAGGATTACACGATCATTGGCGGTGTGGATGCTGTCGTAGAGATCTTGAATACAGTCGACCGTGGTACCGAGAAACATATCATGGAGACATTGGAGATCGAAGAGCCGGAACTGGCCGACGAGATCCGCAAAAAGATGTTTGTGTTCGAAGATATTCTTATGCTGGACGATCGTTCGATTCAGCGTGTGCTTAGAGATGTGGATAACAATGACCTTGCGATCGCCCTCAAGGGCTCGAACGAACAGGTTCAGAATGCGATCTTTAATAACCTGTCGAAACGTCTTGCTACAATGATCAAGGAAGATATGGAGTTTATGGGGCCTGTTCGTATGAAGGATGTTGAGGAGGCTCAGCAGAAGATTGTAAATGTAATACGTAAGTTAGAGGATGCTTCCGAGATTGTGATTTCCAGAGGTGGAGGTGACGAAATTGTTGTCTAGGTCTCCGTTGCTTAAGGCGAGAAATTTCGTTTTGCAGAGTGAAGAAGCCGTTGTGATCGATTCCAATGAGCGCATGGCGGCTAAAATTGAAGAATTGGCAAGTTCTCTGGAGAGTCTGGAACAGGAGGAGATCGAGAACTCTTTTACAGAAGGGATCGAGGCGACTCAGGTGGCGGCGCTTTTGGCAGAGGAAGATGGGAGCAATGTGATCCATCCTCAGGCAGAACCGGTCTATGAAGGCCCGGCACCGTCGGAGCTCATTGAGCAGGCGCAGGCCGAGATCGAACAGATGCGCTCTGAAGCAGAGGCGGAAATGGCGCAGCTTCGTGATCAGACCTTGCAGGAAGCGCAGGACAGAGGACAGAGAGAAGGATTTGATCAGGGGTATCAGGAAGGTCTCAGAAGGGCGGAAGCAGAGTACGATGCCAGAAACCGGGAGCTTCAGGAAAAAGAAGCAAGGCTTTTGGAAGAGTATGACCGCAGGATTTCCGAGATGGAGCCGACACTGGTGGATGCTCTGACGAACATCTATGCGCATGTGTTTAAGGTAGAACTTTCCTCCAAGCGGGATGTGATCATGCATCTGATCGAGAACACCCTGCACCGGGTAGATGGTTGTGAAAATTATCTGATACGTGTTTCGAGGGATGATTTTCCCTTTGTCAGCATGCAGAAACAGTCTGTGCTGGAAAAATGTGTGATGGGAAGCGCCAAACTGGAAGTGGTGGAGGATGTCACACTGGCAGCGAATGAGTGTCTGATCGAAACTGACAGTGGGATTTATGACTGTGGAGTCGGTACAGAGCTGGAGGAACTAAAGAAGCAATTGATGCTTTTGTCATATCAGGACTGAAAATAAGGAGTTTGGATAGAATTTGGCGGGTTACAGGATTAATCAGGCAAAGTATGCGGCACTGGCTGCACAGAGTTTTTATAAAAGACTCGGAAAAGTGGTGAATGTAGTCGGGCTTACAATAGAATCAGCCGGACCGGACGCGAAGTTAGGGGACTTGTGCCGGATCTATCGCGAGGGCAGGGAAGGAGAAAGCTGTCTTGCGGAAGTTGTCGGTTTTAAAGAAGGCTATACACTTCTGATGCCCTGCGAGGTGACGGAAGGAATTGGAGGAGGATGTATCGTTGAAAATGAAGGTCATCCTCTTTCTGTGCAAGTAGGGGATGAACTGTTAGGCCATACTCTGGACGGATTCGGCCGCCCGGTAAATGAAGAGATTAACTTTGGCAATGCGTTGTTTTATCCATTAGAGGCACCACCGCCGGATCCGATGACGCGTAAGATCATCGATGAAGTCCTTCCACTCGGAGTAAAGGCGGTGGATGGATTGATCACAGTCGGAAAAGGACAGAGGATCGGTATTTTTGCCGGATCCGGAGTGGGCAAATCGACATTGATGGGTATGTTTGCGCGAAATACGCAGGCGGACATCAATGTGATCGCTCTCATAGGAGAGCGAGGCAGGGAAGTACGTGAATTTATCGAGAGAGATCTGGGACCGGAAGGCATGAGGAGGTCTGTTGTGGTGGTGGCCACCTCCGATAAGCCGGCTTTGGAACGGAATAAAGCGGCTAAAACGGCAACGGCGATCGCTGAGTATTTCAGAGATCAGGGAAGAGACGTTCTTCTGATGATGGATTCTTTGACACGTTTCAGTATGGCACAAAGGGAGATTGGTCTGGCGAGCGGAGAACCGCCGGTGACAAGAGGCTATCCGCCCAGTGTTTATTCGGAAATGCCGAAGCTTCTGGAACGTGCAGGACGTTCGGATAAGGGGTCGATCACAGGACTTTATACAGTTCTGGTAGATGGGGATGATTTTAATGAGCCGATCACGGATACTGCGAGAAGTATTCTGGATGGACATATCATGCTGGATCGAAGACTGGCGCACAAGAATCATTATCCGGCTATTGATGTGCTCCAGAGTATTTCCAGATGCATGAGTGCCATTACAGACAGAGAGCACAAACGGGCTGCGGGGCAGCTGAAAAATGTCATGGCAACGTATTCGGAGGCGGAGGATCTGATCAATATCGGTGCCTATAAGCGCGGGAGCAATCCGAATGTGGATTTTGCCATCAGCAAGATAGAGGCAGTTAATGAGTTTCTGCTGCAGCAGACCGATGAGAAGTTTTCGTTTGAAGAGATCATACAAAGACTGGAAAGCATGTTTGCAAAGTAATATTTTTTCGGTAATGTGAAAGTGACGGTGATGGTTATGGCAAAATTCCGTTACAGGATGCAGAATATTCTGGATATCAAAAATAAGATGGAGATTCAGGCGAAGAACGAATATGCCGCTGCCAATCTGGAGCTGGAGGACGAAAAGGAACGGATGAACGCTCTGATCGGAAGAAGGCGGTTTTATGAGAACAAAGTCAGGGAACATCTGCAAAGCGAGTCACTGGATCTTCAGGCTGTCATAGAAGGAAAAGCGGCGATCCGCAGCATTGAAGAACAGATGAAAAAGCAGCTGGACAGGATCAAAAAGGCAGAAGATAAGGTTGAGCAAAAACGTGTGATCATGACGGAGCTGCGGATGGAGCGAAAAACCCATGAAAAGCTCCGGGAGCAGGCCTTTGAAGAGTTTATGCAGGAAGAACGCAAGAGTGAGAGCAAGCAGATCGATGAATTGACCAGCTATACATACGGAGCAGGTAAAAACGAGTAGGTGAAGGATTTATGGCAGAAGAATTGGAACAGGCAGGAGCGGTTAACCCTGCGGAGGATAAGAAAAAACTAAAAGAAGAGAGAAAACGACTGAAAGAAGAGCAGAAGGCTCAGAAAAAAGAGGCGAAAGCCAGAGCAAAGGAAATTGCATTAAAAGAGGCTGCCCTGGAGGATGAGGAAGAGGGCAGTACAGTTTCGGCGATTCTGGTCACGCTGATCATTGTGATCGTGTGGATCGGGATTCTCTGCGTGCTGGTTAAGCTGAATGTGGGCGGTTTTGGTTCTAATGTGCTGGCACCGCTGATCAAGGATGTTCCGGTGATCAACAAAATCCTTCCCAAGGAAGCGGCGACTGAGACAAATGATACGGAAAGCTATGGCGGATACACCAGTCTGGCTGAGGCTGTGGAGCAGATCAAGGCACTGGAGCTTCAGATTGAGGCATTGAGCAGCAGCAGCGGCTCTAATGAGGAGCTTGTGGCAGATCTGACAGCTGAGGTGGAGAGGCTGAAGACTTTTGAAAAGAATCAGGTGGAATTTGAACGGATCAAGAATCAGTTTTATGATGAAGTGATCTATGCGGAAAAAGGACCGGGGCCGGAGGAGTATATCAAGTATTATGAATCCCTGGACCCGACCACTGCTGCGGAGCTTTATAAAGAAGTGATCCAAAAGAAGCAGGAGACCGATGAGATCAAAAACTATGCACAGGCTTATTCGGAGATGAAACCGAAGGAGGCTGCCGCAATCTTTGAAGCGATGACGGATAATCTGGATCTGGCGGCAAGGATCCTGGGAACCATGGAGCCGGATGACCGCGGCAAGATCCTGGGAGCCATGAAAGCGGATGTGGCGGCGCGTATTACGAAAATAATGGATCCTGAGTCTTAAGAAAAATGTGAGATATGACGATAAACTAAGTGTATCTTACTAAGATGCAAAAACGAGGAAAGGAGGAATGAGATGACACGTGTAGCAAATGATGTTACAAATCCTGTGATGCCAAAAGCCACAGTCAGGACGAATGGCCGGGGCAGTGGTCAGAAAGACGAATTTACCTATATGATGGGACAGGCAGCCGGGATGACAGACGGTGCGAAAAAAGGCGGAACAGACGCACTTGAGATCAGGACGTCCGATCATAAGCAGGCTTATGAGAAGAATAAGAAGACCTCCGACGTGAATGCGAAAGAGCCGAAGGAAGCGCTTGCCGACAAGACAGATGCACTTCAGACAAAAGAAAAAGCGGTTGGAAAAGAACTGGCAGAGAAACTGGGAGTCAGCGAAGAAGAGCTGGAAGAAGCGATGACTTCTTTGGGATTTTGCTTTGCGGATCTGGCGGATGCGGCAAATATGATAGCCTTAATGGGCGAACTGTCAGAGGGGCTGGATAACGTTACGGTTATGATGGACGAGAATATGTTCAGTCAGGTAAATGATCTGACGCAGTTTGTGGCAGGTGCACTGGATGAGATCGCAGAAGAATTCGGCGTCACAACAGAAGAATTGACGACATTTATGAGTGTGATGGATAAGCTGCAGGAAGCGGATCCGGAGAGCGCGTATACAGTGGAGGTTACACAGACTGCCACAAAGGAAGTGCAGGAGAATGTTCCGGAGAAGGCACAGAAGGAAACAGGCGGACAACAGGGACAGGAACATGCGCAGCAGGGGGCTCTGACCGGCAATACACAGGGACAGATCGTGTATGATACACCGATCGAGACAGCTGTTTTGCAAGAGACTTCTTTTACAGAGACTTCCAGAGTACAGGAGATCCTGGATCAAATTGCGGATTATGTGAAGGTAAACGCAACACCGGAGATCACAGAAATGGAGATCCAGCTTAGTCCGGCAAGTCTTGGGACAGTGAATCTGCAGGTGGCGGCGAAGGATGGTGTGATCACTGCCCAGTTGATCGCGCAGGAAGAAGCAGTCAGACAGGCTTTGGAACTGCAGACGCAGGCACTGAAGGAAAGCCTGCAGCAGCAGGGAATCCGCGTGGAGGCAGTGGAAGTGACGATCGCCAGCCATGAATTTGAACAGAATTTAGAGCAGGATGCCGATCCGAATCCGGAAGAAGAGGCATATGCAAAGAGTCTCAGAAAGGGTACGAGACGACTTCATCTGGGAGAGCTTGGCGAGGAGGATCTGAATGAGATGTCCGAGGCGGAACTGATCCAGATCGATATGATGAACCGGACAGGCAACAGAGTAGACTTTATGGCCTAGGTCATGGAAAGGAGTCAGAATGAGTTTGATAGCACAGGTATTAGACGGACAGATCAAGCAGTCGGCCTCTGCCAGTTCTTTATCGGCATCGAAAGAGAAAAAAGGCGGGGATGCACTTGGAAAAGAAGATTTTTTGAAACTGCTGGTGGCACAGATGCAGTATCAGGATCCGTTAGAGCCTACTTCCAATACAGAATATGTTTCGCAGTTTGCAACCTTTTCCGAACTGGAACAGATGCAGAATGTCAGCAACAGCATGGATATGTACCGCGCTTCCAATCTGGTAGGACAGCACGTCACCATGAAAGTGACAAACCCTTCCAGCGGAGCAACAGAGGAGATCACAGGGCCGGTGGATTATGTGGTATATGAAAGCAATAAAGCGTATCTTTCCATCAATGGGAATCTTTATTCCATAGATGATCTGGATACTATTGTGGATCCGGTTTACTATTCCGCTTTCCATAAATCACAGGAACTGGCATCGCAGATCGCGGATCTTGCGCCGGTGGATCAGCTTTCTCTTGCGGATGCATCGAAGGTGCTTAAGATTCTTGAAACCTATGATGGCATGAATGAGTACGAGAGAAGCTTTTTCCAGGATTCCGCGAAGGAAATGATCGAGGCTTACCGGACACAGCTTGCGAAGCTTTTGGCAGAAAGCTCTTCCGAAAAAGACGATTCAGCACAAGAAGACACGGAAGAAAGCGCCACGACGACCGAGACGGTGGAAGTCTGAGATGGATTTTCATAAGCGGACAGTGTGGTTATAGAAGATATGTCTCACGGATGAGATGTATTTCATGGAGGAGAGAAAATGAACGAGGCAGCGAACACATTTCTTTCCATGGACCATGTCAGAAATGAATATTTGCATGAGGCAGGAGAGAACAGGGCAGTAAACAGAAAGACGGAAGAGGGTTTTACGTTTGGTCAGATGCTTGCGATGAAGGAAGCCTCTATTGATAAAGGGATTGTTTTCTCAAAGCATGCAAAAAACAGACTGGACGAGAGAAAGATCGATCTGACGACGGATCAGCTCAAAAGGCTGGAGGAAGGGACAGAGAAGGCCGGGAAGAAAGGCATTCGGGAATCCCTGGTGCTGGTGGACGATCTGGCGTTTATCGTCAACATCAAAAACCGGACAGTTGTGACTGCCATGGATCAGATGGAAAGCAAAGAAAATATTTTTACAAACATCGACGGAGCCGTGATCAATTAGCCGGACCTTACAGGAGGCTGACGTTTTCGACTGACAGACAAAACGAAACGGCAGGACGTCGCAAAAAACAATAGGAGGTCATTCATTATGATGAGATCACTTTTCTCTGGTGTGGCAGGTCTTAGAACACACCAGACCAAGATGGATGTTATTGGTAACAATATTGCGAACGTGAATACCACAGCATACAAATCACAATCGATCACATTTGCGGATCTGATGTATCAGACGACACAGAATGCTTCCAGCCCGAATCCGGATACCGGTACCGGTGGTATCAATGCCAGACAGGTTGGACTTGGTGTTAAGAGCGGAGCGATCAATACATCCATTACCAGTTCCGGTTCCAATCAGACGACCAATAATCCGTTTGACTGCAGGATCACCGGAAACGAATTTTTTATCGTAAGCGATGGAAGTCAGAACTTTTTTACCAGAGACGGTTCCTTCTTTGTGGATGCAGCGGGCAATCTCTGTATGACATCGATTGGCTACAACGTTATGGGCTGGGGTGTGGACGAGACGACCGGAAATGTAAAACCAGACATTGTACAGCCGATGCGTGTTATGAGCGCAAAGAACATGACTTATCCGGCGGAGGCTACCACGAAGGCAAACCTGTCCGGTATCATCGACAAAAATGATACGGATTTTGCAAAAGGCGCAAATGGCAAGACGGTCAGCCTTGGCGTTTATGACAGTCTTGGTTATTATTATACGGTTAAGTTCAATATGACAAAGGATGCGGGAGATGAGCATCTGTATAATCTGCGGGTGGATGAAGTGCTTGATTCCAACGGCAAGAAGGTAGACGGACTGGAAGCGACGATCGGCGGCGGCAGTGTGGCACTCCAGTACAGTGACTCTACCGGTAAATTTATGGGTGTGGACGGAAGTACTACAACGACCACGGCGGATCTGACATTCAGTGGAAGTGCATCGCTGGGAAAGATTACAGTTGATTTTTCGGCAACGACAAATGAGAATAACAACGGCACCAGTACGGTTGCGGCGGATAACGGCGATTATGAAGGACTGGGAACCGGACGAAGAGTCGGCAATATGTCCGGCATCAGCATCCAGCAGGATGGGAAGATCTATGCGACTTATGATAATGGACAGTCCAAGCTGTTGGGACAGATCGCTGTGGCAAGTTTTGCGAATGCGGCAGGTCTTGCGAAAGCGGGCGATAATCTGTACTCGACGACACAGAACTCCGGTAATTTTGATGGAGTCGGCATCAATATTTCCACCAATGGTGATTATATCACAACCGGTGTTTTGGAAATGAGTAATGTGGATCTTTCCCAGGAATTTACGGAAATGATCACAACACAGAGAGGATTTCAGGCGAATTCCAGGATCATTACGGTTTCGGATACACTTCTGGAGGAACTTGTGAATCTGAAGAGATAAGAATAATCAAAAACGGTAAAGAGGTTCCGGAGGACTTTTTTCGGAACCTTTTTTCCGTTTTGAATGCCGTGAGAAATGGTTTGTTCCTGCTGATTTTACAGAAATTGACAGCGGTTTTGAAAAATAATTGTAAAAGAAAGTAGACAAGAACCACAAAATTTAGTAAAATTGTATATAGGTTGGGGAACATAGAGTGTTTCCCGGGTAAAACGAAAGACTAGGCAGGTGTTAATAAATTGGATTTAGCGTCTATCATCGGATTGGTTGTATGTATAGCCCTTGTTATCATAGCAATCGTATCAGGCGATCAGGGTGTTGCCGCACTGAATGACTTTTTGGACTTCCAGTCGGCTCTGATTACGTTTGGAGGTTCTGTGGCGTGTATTCTGGCCGGTACGAGTATACCGGGTTTCTTAAGCGGCCTTAAGAGCTTTACGCTTGTGCTGAAGGCACCGGCAAGAGATATACCGACTATTATCAAACAGATCATAGATCTGTCAAATGTGGCACGTAAGGAAGGACTTCTTTCTTTGGAGGAGGCAGCCGGCAATCTGGATGATCCGTTTTTGAAGAAGGGAATTCTTCTTATTGTTGACGGTACAGATCCGGAACTGGTGCGGGCGATCATGGAGACGGAGCTTGACAACGTGGATGTGCGCCATAAAGACAAGATCTCATTTTGGGAGAATATGGGTGCCATGGGTCCTGCGTGGGGAATGATCGGTACACTGGTAGGTCTGGTAAACATGCTTCAGAACATGAATGATCCCAGCGCGATCGGACCTGCTATGGCGGTTGCCCTGATCACGACTTTGTATGGTTCCCTTCTTGCAAACTGGATCTGTGCGCCGGTGGCTACAAAGTTAAAAGAGAATAACAATTCCGAGATCATGGAGAAAGGTATCATGATCGAGGGACTTTTGTCGATACAGGCAGGTGAAAATCCCCGCGTTATTGAGGAAAAGCTGAAATCCTTCATAGCACCGGGCGACAGAGCAGCTGCATCTAGCGAGGGTGGTGAGGCAGATGGCTAAGAAAAGAGAAGAAGAACCGCCAAAAGGCGCGCCGGCCTGGCAATCGACCTTTGCGGATCTGATGAATCTGCTTCTGTGCTTCTTTGTGCTTTTGTTTTCGATGTCGACGGTAGATGCGGAAAAACTGGCAGCGGTTGCAGCCTCGTTTTCCCAGACGTTCAGTATTTTTCAGGCGGGTGCTACGGCAATCGGCGATGGCATGCTGATCAGTAACGGCGTCAGTCAGCTCAATGAGCTGGATGCCTACATCAACAGTACCGGTAAGGCTGCGGATGCAGAAGTGCAGACCGAAGACTTTATGAAAGAATTTGAAGAGGCCAAGATGGCGGCGGCGGAAGAACTTGCGGAGCAGGTTTCCGAAGCAGTGGCGGAAAGCGAATATGACAGCGATATTGATGTGGAGTTTACCTCGCAGTATGTTTCCCTTACACTAAACGGAGCGGTATTGTTTGATTCCGGAAGCGCAGAGCTGAAAGAAGAATCCAAACCGATCCTGGACAAGGTGGGACAGATCCTGACCAGGTATGCGGACAGTACGGTTGAGATTGAGGGACATACCGATAATGTGCCGATCCACAATTCGAAGTTTGAAAGCAATGATGTGCTGTCGGATTACAGAGCATTAGCTGTTTTTAATTATTTTATGGATACAACGGCACTGGATCCGGCTTACGTGAAGCATTCCGGCAGAGGGGAATATGTTCCGGTGGCGGACAACTCCACGGCGGAGGGACGTATGCAGAACCGACGCGTTGAGATCAAAATATTCACTGCCTTGGCAGGTGAATAGGAGGGAGCGGTGATATGAAAAAAAACTTGTTGTCAATCCTGATTCTGGCACTTCTGCTGGTGAACGTGATTTTGACCGGCATTACGATGTTCAGCGTCACCACCACAAATAAAAAAACGGCAGCGATCGTAAGTCAGATCGCATCCGTCCTGCAGCTGGATCTTTCCACAACGGATACAGAAGAGGAAACGGCATCTGTCAAGATGGAGGATACTGCCACTTACGATATTGCGGATGAGATGACGATCCCGTTAAAGCTGGGAGCAGACGGTAAAGATCATTATGCAGTGGTTTCTGTAAGTTTATCCATGAATATGAAATCACCGGGGTATAAGACATACGGTGAGAGTATCGGAGACAGGGAAAGTCTGATCAAGGGTGAGATCGTAAATGCGTTTCGCAATTATTCTATTGAGGAAGTAAAAGCGGATGAGGATGCGGTACTTACGGATATCCTTTCAAGATTACAAAAAATGTTTGATTCCGATTTTATTTATAAAGTATCCTTTAGAGGAGTTATGTATCAGTAAGATATATTAAAATGATTGCAGACGGGAGGTGAGTCTGGTGGGTGACGTGTTGTCTCAAAGTGAGATAGACAGTTTGCTGGCTGCGCTCGCAACCGGTGAAGTAGATGCAGAGGATATGAAAGAAGACTCTACGAAACAGGTTAAGGACTATGATTTCAGACGTCCTGCCAAGTTTTCAAAAGAGCATCTGCGTACTTTGGAAATTATCTTTGAACACTACGGGAGATTATTATCCACCAACTTGCCGGTATATTTAAGGAAAAATGTGCAGGTCAGTGTTGCCAGTTCGGAGACAGTGACGTTTTCGGAATTTATGAATGCACTGAGTAACCCTGTTATTTTGGGAATTGTCAGTTTTCAGCCGCTTAATGGCAATATCATAATGGAGCTGTCCTCGAATCTGGGATTTACGATCCTTGACAGGATGCTTGGAGGAGAGGGACATCCCCTGGAAAAGGCAAGAGATTTTTCGGAGATTGAAATTTCCATTCTGGAACAGATTATGACAGCGTGTATGCAGCTTTTACGGGAACCGTGGAAAAATGTGATAGAGATCGAACCGTTTTTGGAAAGGATCGAGACGAATCCGCAGTTTGCACAGGTGATCGCACCGAATGAAATGGTGGCGATCGTGGTTCTGAGCATGAAGATCGGAGAGATTGAAGGGTTTTTAGATATCTGCCTTCCGTATATCACGCTGGAAGAGATCATGGATAAGATCAATACCAAATATTGGTTTTCTACGATGCAGGAGACTGATTACGGCAATTATCAAGAGAATATCGAAGCTATGATCAAGAGAGTAGATGTTCCGGTAAAAGCGGTTTTAGGCAAGAGTGTTATTACAGTGAATGATTTCGCGAATCTGCAGACAGGCGATATCATTCGCTTGGATTCCGATATAGACGGAGAACTGGATGTCTATGTCGGAAATATTAAAAAATTCACAGCCCTGCCCGGTAAAGACAGAGACAAGTATGCTGTCAGGGTTACATCGGTTGTGAGAGAGGAGGAATAAACAGATGGATGGAGTGCTTACCCAGGATGAGATCAATGCCCTGTTGAATGGCATGAGCCTGGATGAACCCGATTCCGGGGATGCGTCAAATGAAACTGTGACTTCCGGCTATGCGCCGATCACAGATGATGATGTGACGCTTACCGATATGGAAAAAGATGCGATTGGCGAGATCGCCAACATCAGCATGGGTACTTCTGCCACGACTCTTTATTCCCTTGTAAATCAGAAGGTCGATATTACTACCCCGGTAGTTTCACTTTCTACATGGGAAAACGTAATTTCGGATTATGAGAGACCTTGTGTATTTGTTCAGATTAAATATACGGTGGGTCTGGATGGCGCAAATATCCTCGTATTAAAGGAAAATGATGTTAAGATCATCACAGATCTGATGATGGGCGGTGATGGAACCAATACAGACGGAGAACTTGGAGAGCTTCATCTGAGTGCAATCTCTGAGGCGATGAACCAGATGATGGGTTCTTCCGCAACTTCGCTGTCCTCCATGCTGGGAAAGAAGATTGATATCAGTCCGCCCGAAGCGAATCTGGTCGATCTGCTGGAAGCCAAAAACGGAGGAGATATCTCGCCGTTCCTTGCGGGAAAATTTGTTAAGATATCGTTCCGGATGAAGATCGGAGAACTGATCGACAGCAGTATCATACAGCTGTATCCGATCGACTTCAGTAAGAGCTTATATGATTTCTTTATGGCGAACCAGGGCATAGATACATCTGCATCCGAGCCGGCACCGGCTCCGGCACCGGCAGCAACACCGCCACCGGCAGCACCGCAGCCTGCACCTGCACCGCAACCACAACCGGTACAGCCGCAGCCAATGCAGCCACAGCCAATGCAACCGCAGATGATGCCGCAGATGGATATGTCACAGATGGCGATGCAGCCGCAGATGCAGCCGCAGATGACAATGCAGCCACAAATGATGCCACAGATGGCAATGCAGCCACAGATGCAGCCGCAGATGAATATCCAGCCGGCACAGTTTCAGAATTTCAGCACTGATTTTTCGGCGATGCCTAGCCAGGAGAATATCGGGCTGATCATGGATGTGCCGTTGGAGGTAACGGTTGAGCTGGGAAGGACGCGCAAGTCTATCTCGGAGATTTTGGACTTTGCGCCCGGTACGATCATTGAGCTGGACAAGATTGCCGGAGAACCGATCGATGTTCTGGTAAACGGCAAATTTGTGGCGAAAGGTGAAGTAGTAGTAATCGAAGAAAGTTTTGGTATCCGTATTACGGAGATCATAAAATAGTTTCATCAAATTAGTTAAATAAAAAATAGGAGAGTGTTACTTATGGCAAAGAATATTTTGATTTGTGATGACGCAGCATTTATGAGAATGATGATCAAGGACATTCTGACCAAGAATGGTTACAATGTTGTGGGAGAAGCAGAGAACGGAGCAAAAGCGGTAGAAAAGTACAATGAACTGAAACCGGATCTGACATTGATGGATATTACGATGCCGGAGATGGATGGCATTCAGGCACTCAAGAAGATCAAAGAAGGAGATTCCGGTGCGATGGTGATCATGTGCTCTGCAATGGGCCAGCAGGCCATGGTTATTGAGTCGATTCAGGCAGGAGCGAAGGACTTCATTGTGAAACCGTTCCAGCAGGATCGTGTTCTGGAAGCGGTCAAGAAGGTTGTTGGCTGATGCTATTGTTGGCAAAGACATCCGACTTTAAATCTGTTATGCAGTTTTTTACGGTGTTTGCGCTCTTTCTCTTTGTATGCGTGATCACGTATTACACGACGAAATTTACGGCATCTTATCAGAAAGGCAGGATGCGCAGTTCCAATATCGAATTGTTGGAAGCTGTCAGGATTTCGGGGAATAAGTATATCCAGATCATCAGGATCGGAAGGCGGTATCTGGCAGTGGCTATATGTAAGGATCAGGTCAATTTATTGTGTGAACTGACAGAGGAAGAGCTGCTTTTGCATGAACAGACACCAGATGGGACTGCCCCGGCAGAGTTTAAAGAGTTGTTTGATAAAATAGCCTCAAAAATGAAGACAAAGAAGCAGGCGGATAAAGATGAAGAACTGTAATTTGCGCAGACATCTGGTACTGAAGGTCTGGATCGTGTTAACCGCCATACTGCTGGCCGGTGTGTTCTTAATAAAAGGGACGGCTTTAGCGGCTGCAGTGCCGGACAGTCATCTTACCGGAGAAACGGAAGAACGGACGAATATCAATGATCCCGGAACAAGTCAGACCCCGGAAGATTTACAGGAACTGAATATAGCCAATTCCCTTACGATCACGTATAATGACGGCAATGGCAGGCTGGCCGGTTCTCTGCGGATTTTACTTACTCTGACAGCGATCTCACTGCTTCCGTTCTGTCTGATCTGTATGACTTCGTTTGTACGGATCCTGATCGTGCTTCATTTTACCAGAACAGCGTTGAATACGCAGACGGCGCCGCCGAATCAGGTGTTGATCGCACTGGCGTTATTTTTGACTTTTTTCATTATGAATCCGACGATTCAGACGATCAATACAGAGGCGGTAAAACCATTTGAAGCAGGTAAGATCACACAGGAGGAAGCACTGAAAAAGGGAATGCAGCCTTTGCGGGAATTTATGTATGGCCAGACACAGAAAAAGGACGCGAAGGTGCTTGCACAGATTGGCGGATATGAATGGAATGATGAAATTGACGATATCCCGAATGCAGTTCTGATCCCGGCGTTTATGATCAGCGAGCTCAGAACTTCTTTTATTATAGGGTTTCTGATTTATATTCCGTTTTTGGTGATCGATATGGTTGTAGCTTCTGCCCTTATGAGTATGGGTATGATGATGCTGCCGCCGACAACGATCTCGATGCCGTTTAAGATTTTGCTGTTTGTGCTGGCAGACGGCTGGAATCTGATCATTATGAGTCTGGTCAAAACATTTTATTAAAAGAACATATATCGGGAGGTGCTTTTATGTCAGCAGATATCGTTGTTGAGATTGCAAACAATGCTTTGTTTACGATTATTAAGACATCGGCGCCTCTTTTATTAGTTTCCATGATCATCGGTCTGATCGTCAGCATCTTTCAGACGGTTACCTCGATTCAGGAGCAGACGCTTACATTTGTCCCTAAGATCGTATCGTTGTTTCTGACTCTGATGCTGTTAGGGCACTGGCTGTTAAATAATATGACTAGTCTCATGACGGAGCTTTGGAGTGATTTTTCACTCTATATCAGGTAGCCGGACATGATTGACTATAGCTTTTCAATCGAAGAATTAGAATATTTTCTGATCGTAGTGGTGCGCTGTGCCGGTTTTATTTCCATTGTGCCGTTCTTTCACATGGGTAATACGCCGCGCAGATTCCGGGTGGCTTTGAGCATTTCCTTGGGCTATCTGGTATATCATGCATCCCTGCCGCATGAAGTGCTTTCATACAGTACGGTTTTTGAGTATGCAATGATCATTATGAAAGAGGCGGTAACCGGGATACTGATCGGAATGGGGGCGAGTATCTGCAATTCGATCGTCCTTTTTGCGGGAAGGATGGCAGATATGGAGATCGGACTTTCTATGGCAAATGCTATGGATCCGACTACGAGGGAACAGGCAACGATCACAGGATTTTATTATCAGTATATGGTGATCCTGATCCTGATCGTATCAGACTTATATCAGTTTATCATTATGGCACTGGGAGAATCTTTTGAACTGATCCCGGTGAATGGAGCCATAATCGACAAGGATAAGATGCTTGCTGCTTTTATCCGGTTTATGGGAGAATATATCAATATCGGATTCAGGATCTGTCTTCCGGTATTCTGTGCGATCCTGATCGTTAATGTGGTATTAGGTATTCTGGCAAAAATTGCCCCGCAGATGAATATGTTTGCGATCGGTATTCAGATCAAGATGCTGGTAGGACTTTCCGTTATGTTTCTGACAGTCAGAATGCTGCCCTATGTGGCGGATTTTGTTTATACGGAGATGAAGACGATTATGGTTTCCTTTGTGGAGGCGATGATGCCATGATAGAGTTAAGGCTTCAGTTCTTCGCGGCGGAAGGGCCCGGCGGAGAGAAGACAGAGGAACCTACCAGTAAAAAACTGGAGGATACCCGTAAAGAAGGACAGGTTGCCAAAAGCAGGGAATTATCAAATGCCGCAGGGCTTTTAGCCATGTTTTTGATTCTACAGTTCGGGATCGGATTTGTGGGCAACCGTTTTTTGGGAATGTTTCATCTGATCTATAACCGGATTCCCCAGTATACAAGATACCGAGAAGGTTTTGTACCCGTTGGGGATTTTGTGAATACGATCAGGGATGTTATGATACAGACACTGATCATGCTGGCACCGTTTTTGATCATTGGTTTTTTGGTGGCTTTTTTATCCAACTATGTACAATTTTCCTGGAAGGTAACATCCAAACCGCTGCAGCCCAAATTCAATAAGATGAATCCGATCAGCGGCTTTAAAAAGATCTTTTCGGTAAATTCACTTGTCGAACTTTTAAAATCCATTTTCAAGATCCTGATCGTGGGTGGGGTGGCATATTCGACGTTAAAAGAGCAGTTTAATGTGATCTATCTGTTATTCCAGATGCCCCTTTGGCAGGGGATTGCGACAGCGGCAGATATCGCCATAAATATGGGACTGAAGTGCACTTATGTTTACACGATCCTTGCCCTTTTGGATTTCGCTTACCAGAAGCGGAAGTTTATGAAGGATCAGCGTATGACAAAACAGGAAGTAAAAGACGAGTACAAGCAGGCGGAAGGAGACCCGGCAATTAAGGGAAAGAT
Source organism: Lachnospiraceae bacterium (assembly GCA_015056815.1). Lineage (GTDB taxonomy): Bacteria > Bacillota > Clostridia > Lachnospirales > Lachnospiraceae > SIG333. The sequence continues at coordinate 32,327 of SVFN01000001.1, forward strand.
CAGACAGCGGATGCAGGAGGCGAGCCGCAGACGCATGATGCAGCAGCTCCCGCAGGCAGATGTGGTCATCACAAACCCGACTCACTTTGCAGTGGCCATCCAATACGATAAGGATGTGGCAGAAGCGCCGCTGGTGATCGCCAAAGGTCAGGATTACATGGCACAAAAGATCAAGGAAGTGGCAAGAGAGAACCGGATAGAGATTGTTGAAAACAAGCCTTTGGCGCGAATGCTTTATCATAATGTGGAGGTCGGTGAGATGATTCCGCCGGAGCTTTACCAGGCAGTGGCAGAAATCCTTGCCATGGTTTATCACATGCAGGGAAAGATATAAAGGCATGCGGCACATTGAGAGAAAGGAGGAGGGACTGTGAAAAAAGCGGATATAGGAGTTGCGGTTTATGTGCTGTCAGCTTTTGTAATGTTTATTGTTCCGGTACCCTCAGGAGTTTTGGATGTGCTTTTAGCCTGTAACATGGCAGTAGCCTTTTCGGTCATGTTCGGTTGTATGTTTGCAAAAGAAGCGCTGGATATGTCCTACTTCCCGACCATTCTTTTGTTTACCACGATCTTTCGTATTGCACTGAATGTCTCATCGACCAGACTGATTCTGACAAGCGGAGATCCCGGTCAGGTGGTACGTACTTTCGGCGAGTATGTTGGTGGAAACGATCTGATCATTGGCGGTATCGTATTTATCATTTTGATCATTATCCAGTTTATGGTGATCAATAAAGGTTCCGAGCGAGTGGCTGAGGTAACAGCGAGATTTACGCTCGATGCCATGCCGGGTAAGCAGATGGCAATCGACGCTGATCTGAATACCGGTACGATCACAGATGAGGAAGCCAAGCGGCGCAGAGATAAGATTCAGCAGGAATCCAGCTTTTTTGGGAGTATGGATGGTGCTGTAAAATACGTAAAAGGTGATGCTACGGCAGGACTGATCATTACTGCAGTCAATCTGATCGGTGGTATTGCGATGGGAGTGTTAAGAGGCGGTATGGATATTACGTCGGCACTTCAGAATTACGCCGTACTGACGATCGGTGACGGGCTGGTAAGCCAGATTCCTTCCTTATTGATCTCTCTTTCCACCGGTATTCTTGTGACGAAGGGAAGCAAGGATGCAGATATGGGAACGATCCTGATCAGCCAGCTGTTTGGTGTTCCGAAGAGCCTTTATCTGGTCGGAGCAGTACTTTGCGGGCTTGGGATCGTGACACCTCTTCCCTGGTGGATTTTTGTAGGACTTGGTTTATTCTTTATCATTACAGCACGACAGATTGAAGCCAAAGTACAGACCGCACTGATCGAGAATGAAGTGGATCAGGAGGAAATGGTGGCGGATGAGATCAGACAGCCGGAAAATGTAACTTCGCTTTTACAGGTGGATCCCATTGAGCTGGAGTTTGGTTACGGTATTATTCCACTTGCGGATGTGAATCAGGGCGGCGACCTTTTGGACCGCGTTGTCATGATACGACGTCAGGTGGCGTTAGAGCTTGGTACAGTGGTACCGATCATCCGTTTAAGAGATAATATTCAGCTGAATCCGAATCAGTATATTATTAAGATCAAAGGTGTACAGATCAGTGAAGGAGAGATCCTGTTCGATCATTATATGGCGATGAATCCCGGGTACGTGGAGGAAGAGATTGCCGGCATCCCGACATTAGAGCCGTCGTTCCATCTTCCGGCCATCTGGATCACAGAGAGCCAGAGAGAACGGGCTGAGAGCATGGGGTATACCGTTGTGGATCCGCCATCGATCATCGCAACACATCTGACGGAGGTGATCAGGCAGCATATTGCAGAATTACTTACCAGACAGGATGTACAGAATCTTATTAACAACTTAAAAGATTCCAATCCGACACTGGTGGATGAACTGGTACCGAAGCTTCTTAGTATCGGTGAGATCCAGAAAGTGTTACAGAATCTGTTAAAAGAAGGGATCTCGATCAGAGATCTGTTAAGTATCTTTGAAACACTTGCAGATTATGCGACCACGACCAGGGATACGGATATTCTTACAGAGTATGTCAGGCAGAGTCTGAAGCGTGCGATCTCAGCCAGGTTTTTTCCGGCGAATGAGACCGTCAGCGTCGTGACTGTGGATCCTAAAGTGGAACAGGACATCATGGCGAGTGTCAAACAGACAGAACAGGGCGCATACCTGACACTGGATCCGGAGAAGACGAAGGCGATCATTGCCGGCGTGGAGACAGAAGTCGGAAAGCTGGAAAGTCTGGGCAAGAGTCCGATCGTGATCACTTCCCCGATCGTCAGGGTTTATTTTAAACGTCTGACAGAGGATTATTTTAAGGATTTGATCGTAATCTCGTATAATGAGGTTGAATCGAATATAGAATTACAATCAGTAGGAATGGTGACAGCATAAATGATTATCAAGAAATATGTCGGAAAAACAGAATCGGATGCCGTAGAACAGGCACAAAAAGAACTGGGAAACAACATTGTGGTGATGAATACCAAAAATGTGAAACGAAACGGTCTGATGCGTTTTTTTAAACCACAGCTTGTGGAAATCACAGTAGGTCTGGAGGAAGAGCAGGATAAAGTGCCGAATGTGCAAAAAGACAAATCTCAGAAACTATCGGATAAAGAGGCAAGGGAGAGCCTGCAGGAAGCATTCCGGGAAGGACAGCTGGAGCGAAAAAAACGCGAAGAATCGGAAGGAAATCTTAAACAGCGGCTGGATAATCTGCAGACCTTGATCGAGCAGATGACGCCGGAAAAACCGGCAGAGGAGTCGGAGGAGGAGACGTTCTACGGAGAGGCAAAGAAAAATTCAAAGCTGGAACGTTTTATGAAGCTTCTTTATAATACCATGATCGAGAATGAGGTTAATGAAAAGTATGCCAACCAGATTCTGGATGATCTGGATCGACATGCAAAACCGGATATGCCGATTGATAATCTTCTCTCCAGTGTTTACCAGAAGACAATCTTAAAGTTCGGGGAGCCGGGAGGGATCACTCCGGCAGCCAGAGGACCGAAGGTGGTTTTTTTTATCGGGCCGACCGGGGTTGGCAAGACAACGACCATAGCCAAGATCGCATCTCAGTTTACGATCGAAAAAAAGAAAAAGATTGCTCTTTTAACTGCAGATACTTACAGGATCGCAGCAGCGGAGCAATTGAAAACATATGCCAATATCTTAGAGGTTCCGTTTCGCATCATTTATGCGGAAGACGAATTGCAGGAAGCGTTGAGGGAATTTGAGCAGTTCGATTATATTCTGATCGATACGGCAGGACACTCTCACCGTAATGCACAACAAAAGGAAAAAATGAATTCCTTTATCCATTCGATCGATGGTAAAGTGGAGAAAGAGGTTTATCTGGTAGTGAGTGCCACTACCAAATACAGTGACCTGGTGGGGATCGCGGATACTTATTCGGAAATGACGGATTATCGGATCATTTTTACCAAGCTGGATGAAACGACCTGCCTGGGCAATATGTTGAATTTAAAACTTCATACGGGTGCAGAACTGTCCTATGTTACCTGCGGACAGAATGTTCCGGATGATATTGAGTACTTTAATCCGCAAAAGACGGTTAAAATTTTGTTAGGTGGAAAGAAATAAAGATGGATCAGGCAGAAGGGTTAAGAAATATTATCAAAAAGAATAATCTGATGTCAGCATCGGCACAACCGGCAGTGAAGCCGCAATACGACCAGACACAATATACGCATCCGCAAAGACCGCTTGCGAGGGTGATCACAGTTACCAGTGGTAAGGGGGGCGTCGGAAAGAGTAACGTTTCCGTGAATCTGGCTGTACAGATGAAAAAGCGCGGCCTGAGGGTTGTGATACTGGATGCGGATTTCGGTCTTGCAAATATAGAGATCATGTTTGGAACAGTGCCGGAGCATAATCTATCAGATCTTATTTATAAAGGCAAGAGTATGAAAGACATCATTACCTGGGGACCGGGAGGAGTGGGTTTTATTTCCGGAGGATCGGGTATTGCCGGCTTGTCGAATCTGAGCAGGGAGGATTTTACTTATATTGTACAGAATCTTGCGGAGTTGGATACGATCGCCGATGTGATCATTGTAGATACCGGAGCGGGGATATCCGATGCGGTACTGGAATTTCTGGTCGCAGGAGGGGAGATCATTCTGGTGACAACGCCGGAACCGACCTCCATTACAGATTCCTATTCTCTGCTAAAGATGCTGAACAGTCATCCGAGATTCCAAAAGGAATCGGCACAGCTGCGGGTATTGACTAACCGGGTGGAGTCAGAAAAAGAAGGACGCGCATTATTTGATAAATTGAATGCTGTGGTATCCAAATATCTGAAACTGCCCATGTCACATTTAGGCAGTGTTCCACAGGATAATCAGCTGGTTAAGGCCGTGCTGCAGCAGACTCCGGTATCCCTGCAAAGTGAGAATGCCAAGTCGACCAGGGCATTTATGGAGATTACGGACAGACTTCTGGCGGGAGAGACTGCCTCACAAGTGAAAAAAAGAGGGATTGCGGCCTTTTTTTCTCATATTGTTACAGGAAAATGATCCGAAAATAAAAGGTATCTGATGGATTAAAGAAAAGACATCTAAGAGAGGATTCAATTATGTTGACAAAACTGGTAAGACCCGGAGAAACGGTAGAACTGACAGCTCTGGACAGAACAGCAAAGAAAGCGACAGAGCAGAGCAGCTACAGGACGAAGATATATGATATTTCAGATGATGAACAACTGGAAATAATGATGCCGATGGAGCAGTCGAAACTGATCCTGCTTCCGGTGGATGCAGAATATACAATGTGTTTTTATACCCGGAATGGTCTGTATCAGTGCACAGGCAAGGTGATTGACCGATATAAAAACAACAGCGTGTATACCCTGCTGTTTGAGGTGACATCGGATATCAAGAAGCATCAGCGAAGGGAATATTACCGCTATTCCTGTATTCTTCCGATCTTTGCCAGGGATCTGATGAAGGAAGAACTCGAAGCGATGGCGCGGGGAGAACTGTATATCGAAGAAGGGATACCACTCAGGGAGGCGACCGTGGTAGATATCAGTGGCGGAGGGATCCGCTTTGTGGGATCCAATCAATATAAGAAGAACAGTGATATTTTCCTGATATTTGAATTGCTTTACCGGGGCAAACCACGCAAATACAAGGTGATCGGAAGAGTGTTACGAACCAGGAATATGCCGAATCAGAGTGATTTGTTTGAGCATAGTGTGCAGTATATGAGGATTTCAAAAGAAGCCAGAGAAGAGATCATTCAATATATTTTTGAAGAAGAACGTAAAAATCGTAAAAAGGAAAAAGGGTAAGGGTTATGAAGAAAAAAATACTTGTTGCAGATGACTCTGCACTTATGAGAAGAATAGTATGTGATATAATTAACTCAGATGATCGATTTGAAGTGGCGGACATGGCGACAAACGGTCTGGAAGTCGTGGAACTTTTATCAAAAAAATCCTATGATGCAGTCATTCTGGATGTTGTGATGCCGCAGATGGACGGATTATCAGTCCTCAAAGAACTGAATAAGCGGAAGATCAGTGCGAAGGTGATCATGAATTCCACATTGACCAAAGAGGGTGCGAATGTGACAATGCAGGCACTGGAAGAAGGTGCGCTGGAGTTTGTGCATAAGCCCAACGGTATTCTGGACGTCAGAGGTGAGAATTACCGTCAGACTTTCCTTTCGGTATTGGAAGGCGTATGTTTCCAGGTTGGAAGGGCAAAAAGCGGTACTTCAGCTGCAGTCAGAAGAACGGAGGTATCTGCAGCAAGGACACCGATCGTCAACAAGCCGTCTACTGTCAAAGGGAAGAAGATCCTTGCGATTGCCAGCAGTACCGGTGGACCCAAAGCGCTTCATGAAGTGATCCCGAAACTTCCGGCCAATCTGAATGCGCCGGTGCTTTTGGTACAGCATATGCCGGCCGGATTTACGGCATCTTTGGCGGAAAGGCTGAATGCGATCAGCGCCCTGACGGTTAAGGAGGCTGAGGAGGGAGACATTCTTAGAAACGGTTGTGTCTATATCGCCAAGGGTGGTTCCCACATGAAGATCGTCCGCAAAAACAGAGACTATCAGATCACACTGACAAACGAACCTACGAGAGAGGGTGTCAGACCTTGTGCCAACTATATGTATGAATCATTGGCAGACTCGGATTTCGAAGAAATCTGCTGTGTAGTGATGACCGGTATGGGAGCTGATGGCACAGAGGGTATCATCAATCTGCAGAAGACGAAGAGGGTACATGTTATAGCACAGTCGGAAGAAACATGCGCAGTCTATGGCATGCCCAGAAGCGTTGTGAACAAAGGACTGGCGAACGAGGTACTTCCGTTGGGAGAACTTGCACAGGCCGCGACAAAAAACGTGGGGGGTAAAATAGTATGGATGTAAGTCAATATCTTGAGATCTTTCTGGATGAAACCAAAGAGCATTTACAGAGCCTGAGTGATCAGTTGATGATTCTTGAGCAGGAACCGGAAAATATGGATACGATCAATGAGATCTTTCGTGCAGCTCATTCCCTGAAAGGCATGGCAGGTACGATGGGGTATAAGCGCATGCAGAACCTGACTCATGATATGGAGAATGTTTTTTCCGAAGTTCGCAACAGTACGATCAAAGTAGATGGCGCCATGGTGGATGTTCTGTTCCAGTGTCTGGATGCACTGGAGGAGTATACGGATAATATCCAGAATACTGCCGCAGAAGGTGAAAACGATAATGAGCATCTGATCAAAGCATTGAACGATATCTTAAACGGTACTTCACAGCAGGATCAGGGTGAAAGCAAACCTGCCGAAGAGGCAGCTGCGCCGGCAGAGACAAAAGCAGAAGGAACAAATGACAAGGCCAAATTTCATCAGATCAAACTGGGATCTTCTGAAAAGAGCGTTTTGGAAGAAGCAATTTCTCAGGGCAAGAAGGTCTTCGGCGTTACGGTGTATGTGAATGAGAACTGTATCCTGAAGGCTGCGAGAGCATTTCTGGTATTTAAGGCATTGGAGGAACTGGGCGAAGTTCTGGTATCCGAGCCCTCTGCTCAGGATATTGAAGACGAAAAATTCGAGTTTGATTTTAGCCTGATTTTTGTTACAGACAGTGAGAAGGAAGACGTCAGCAAAGCGATCCTGGATGTTTCAGAGATCGAAGATGCGGTAGTAGAGCCGCTGGAGATTGAGGCAGAAGCAGAGCCCGAAGCTCCGAAAGAAGAGAAAAAAGAAGAAAAAACGACGAAACCGGAAAAGAAAACGACAGAGGTGGCAAAGGCTGATAATAAGAATGCCGGAACAAAACAGGAGAAGAAGCAGCCTGTCGGCAAGCCGATCGCAAACCGTACTGTCAGAGTGGATATAGAGAAACTGGATGTGCTGATGAATCTTGTCAGCGAGCTGATCATTGCCAAAAACTCACTGGTAGTGGCAACAGCGCAGGATAGTACGGCCGGAAACGGCGTCAATGAGCACATCGAATATCTGGAGAGCGTGACGACCAATCTTCACGAGTCTGTCATGAAAGTCAGAATGGTGCCGATCGAGTCGGTAGTGGCGAAGTTCCCGAAGATGATCCGCGATCTGACCAAGAAGCTGGATAAGAAGATGCAGTTATTTATGACTGGTGAAGAGACGGAGCTTGATCGTACCGTGGTGGATGAGATCGGCGATCCTTTGATGCATCTGTTACGAAACAGTGCCGATCATGGACTGGAGAGTGCGGAAGTACGTAGGGAGAGAGGAAAGCCGGAAGTTGGTTCCATTTTCCTTGATGCTTATCAGGATGGTAATAACGTAGTTATCGAAGTAAGAGATGACGGTAATGGTATTGATGTTGAGCAGGTAAAGCAAAAAGCGATCGAGCGTGGTACGATCACAGAAGAGCAGGCTGAGAACATGGCGGATAAAGACATTATTGATCTTTTATTCCTTCCGAGTTTCTCGACAGCGAAACAGGTTACGGATGTATCCGGCAGAGGCGTTGGACTGGATGTGGTTAAGTCCAAGATCGAGTCTTTGAGCGGTGAAGTAGAAGTCAAGACCAAGTTAGGTGTGGGAAGTACCTTTACGATCCGTCTGCCTCTTACCCTTGCGATCATACAGGCACTTATGGTCGTTGTGGGCGGCGAGAAATATGCGATCGCGCTTGGTACGATCCAGACGATCGAGGATGTCGAGCCGAAAGAGATTAAATTTGTAGAGAATAAGGAAGTTATGACCTTACGCGGCAACGTACTTCCGATCATCAGACTGAGTGAGCATCTGGATGTTGCTTCCGCCAAGAGCCCGGAAGATAACCTGACAGTTGTGGTTGTCAAGAAAGGAGACAAGCTTGCAGGTCTTGTAGTAGATGAGTTGATGGGACAGCAGGAAATCGTTATTAAGTCCTTGGGTAAATACATTAAGAAGAGCAAACTGATCAGCGGTGCTACGATCCTTGGCGATGGTGAGATCGCACTGATCATTGATGCCAATGCACTGATTTAGGGTAGAGGAGGACAGAAGCGATGGAAGAATTAAATGTAATCAGCGAAACGACTCAATATATTGTAGTAGATCTTGGAGAGGAACAGTATGGGATCGATATCCGACATATAGATAATATTGTACGTATGCAGAGGATCACACGGGTTCCCAAGGTGCAAAGGGAGATCAAGGGCGTGATCAATCTTCGCGGCGAGGTGATTCCGGTCGTGAGTATCCGGATCAAGATGAATCTGGCAGAGGATGAGATTACGAAGAATACACGTATTATCATTGTGAAACTGGATAATGGAGACTGTATCGGTGTGATCGTGGATAATGTGAAGGAAGTTGTGACACTGGATACTTCACAGATTGAGAAGGTTTCATACAATTCCAAGGAGAATAAGGTGAGTTACATCAGTGGGATCGGTAAGAGTAATAACCAGCTCATTTCCCTTCTGGATATGAATCTTGTATTTGCAGAGAAAGATGGAAATGAATAAAAGCTGAAAGGAGCATACATGTCAACAATGAATTTGGAAGATATTTCTTCCCAGTACTTTGATGTATTAAAAGAGATTGGCAATATAGGCGCGGGAAATGCAACAACAGCATTATCCCAGCTCTTAAACAGCAAAGTGGATATGATGGTGCCTCAGGTAAGACTGCTGGACTTCGGTGAAGTCGGTGCCAGCATGGGCGGAGAAGAAAAAGTCATGGCAGGCATTTATCTGATGGTAGAAGGAGATATTACCGGAAGCATCATGTTTTTGCTGGATGAGAAAGCGGCACATCTTCTGGTAGCAAAATTGATGGGAATCGAAGGTACGATCGAGGGTGAATTGGATGAAATACAGCTTTCTGCATTGAAAGAGATCGGCAATATCATTACAGGAGCTTACCTGAATGCCCTTTCCATGCTGACCAATATGAAGATTTACCCATCCATTCCGGACCTGTGTATTGATATGGCAGGTGCGATACTAAGCGTTCCTGCGATCGAATTTGGAGCTGTGGGTGATAAGATTCTTCTGATTCAGACACAGTTTACGGATGAAGTGGAACTGGACGGATTCTTTGTACTTGTGCCGGATCCGGAGTCTTATCATAAGATAATGGCTTCACTGGGGATGGCATGATAACGGGATATTACTATGAACGATGAGAGAGCGATAGTATGGGCAAAGAGATAAAAGTGGGAATGGCAGATTTAAAAGTATGTGTAAGTCCTGATGCGTTGATCACGCTGGGACTGGGTTCCTGTGTCGGGATTGCCATCAGGGATCCGTCTACTAAGATTGGGGGACTTGCTCATGTTATGTTGCCGGACAGTACGCAGATCAAGGATAATTCGAATATATATAAGTTCGCAGATACCGGGATCGCTGAGCTGGTAAGGCAGATGGTCGCGAAGGGGGCGAATAAGGCACGCATGGAGGCAAAGATTGCCGGCGGAGCGCAGATGTTCGCATTTCAGAGTAATAATGCGCTTACAAGAGTAGGTGAGCGCAATGTGGAAGCGACCAAGAAAAAATTGAAAGAACTGAATATCCGGATCCTGGCAGAAGATACCGGTCAGAATTTCGGACGTACGGTCATTTATTATCCGGAAAGCGGAGAATTTGTGATCAGGGCAGTCGGAAAGGCGTCGTATACGATCTGATGAAAACGAAAAGAATACCGGCAATCCTTATGCTGTTTGCCGGGAGCATTACGAGTATTATTGCATATATACTTCATTATCCGCTGCATTCCATGTTGTGGGCTCTTTTGATCACACTGGTGGTGTTTTATCTGATCGGTGCAGTGATCGCATTTTTGCTGGATCGTTTTGAAAAAGAGAATGAGGAGCATATGGCGGCTGAGGAAGCGGCGAAGGAAGAAGAAATATCTTCCGAGGGAAATGTGGTGGAAAAGGAAGCAATACCGGAGGAAGAAATGAGCGAATAGAAGAGGGGATGGTCTGTCATCCTGCGGCTAAGTGTCAGGATGGCAGGCTGTATGACTTTTCATTGCGATTCGCCGGAGCCGGAGGCAGACTATGGATGAGATAGCAAGAAAGCGTATGTGGGTGGAGTATTCCAATACAGGGAGTACTTCTATTAGGGAAAAAATCATACTGGAATATGCGCCGCTTGTGAAAATAGTGGCAGGAAGACTGCACATGTATCTGGGATATAATGTGGAGTATGATGATCTGGTAAGTTATGGGATATTCGGACTGATTGATGCAATTGACCGGTTTGATCATTCGAAGGAAATCAAATTTGAAACCTATGCGAGTTTGCGCATCAGAGGAGCAATTTTAGATCAGATCCGGAAGATGGACTGGATTCCGAGGACCATCCGTCAGAAACAGAAAAAGATCGATCTGGTAATCAAGGAAATTGAAGCGGCAACCGGACGAAGTGCCACAGATGAAGAGATAGCGAGCAAGCTGGAAATTTCGGAAGAAGAATATACGGAATGGCAGTCACAGATGAAAGTGACGGGTGTCGTTTCATTGAATGAATATTTAGAGCAGGGCGGACCGGAGCTTGCGAATGAAAAAGGTAAAAATTCCGGACGGTTCGATGCGCCTGAGGATGTAGTGGAGCAGGCAGAACTGAAGGAGAAACTGAAAGATGCACTTACAATTCTGACGGAAAAAGAACAGAAAGTGATCTTGCTGTATTATTATGAGGATCTTACCCTGAAAGAGATCAGCAATATTCTTGAAGTATCAGAGTCGAGAGTGTCACAGTTACATACTAAGGCACTGCAGAAAATGAAGAAAAAACTGGGGGACTATATGGGAATTTTATCCGGACTGTAAAATGGTATCAGGGGAGTATGTACCAGGAGACTAGAATCAGGAGTGGCTGGAATGAATGGATATTTTCAAATAGTAGGTACGAAAGAGGCAACATTTGTCAAACTGTTTCCACCGCTGGATGGCGGAGAGACAATAGATGTAAATGAACTTACGGATTATCTGCACAGGCAGGGGCTGGAAGAGATAGACACAGCCCTTCTTTATGCTGTTCTTAAGAATTTTCACTCAGAGCAGGTTGTAAAGGTTGGAAAGCCTCTGGGATATCTGGTGAGAGAATCCATGCAGATTAAGTGCAGTGAGGACAAGATGACTGTTTCTGCACGTTTTTATCCGCCGCAGGAAGGCGGAGAACGGATGAACGTACAGGAGATCATACTGGATCTTCAGGCAAAAGGGATCAGAGGCAGGCTGGAGCTTGCCGGAATGGAGCAGTGGGTAAAGAATCCGGAATATTGTACGGATATTCTGCTTGTAAGAGGGACTCCGCCTGTGCAGGGGAAAGATGCCAGGATCGAGTATTCATTCCGTACCAAGCTGGATATGAGTCCCAAAAGAAATCCGGACGGATCGGTAGATTTCCATAATCTGAATACGATCTGTCATTGTAAAAAGGGAGACGTGCTGGCAACTTTGATCCGGGAAGAAAAAGGCGAACCGGGATATGATGTTTATGGTGAAAAGATTAAGCCCAGGGATGTAAAGACCAAAAAACTGAAATTTGGTAATAATATAGCATTATCGGAGGATGAAACCACGATCACATCCCTGATCGATGGTCATGTCTCTTTGGTTACGGATAAAGTTTTTGTATCCGATGTCTATGAACTGGAAAATGTCGGACCGTCTACAGGCAATATCGACGCAGAGGGCAGCGTTTTGGTAAATGGAAATGTCCAGACAGGATATTCCATCAAAGCAAAAGGAAATGTGGTCGTCAATGGCGTAGTGGAAGGCGCTCTGGTGGAAGCTGGAGGAGATATCGTTCTGACCCGTGGCATGAATGGAATGGGGAAGGGCGTTTTAAAAGCCGGAGGAAGTATTATCTCCAAATTTTTTGAGAACAGCAGTATTTACAGCGGAAGTTATGTGGAAGCAGATTCCATGCTGCACAGTAATGTGGTGGCACAGACCTATATCATGGTTGACGGACGCAAGGGATTTATTGTGGGAGGAAGTGTGCATGCGACAGATAAGATCAGCTGCAAGACACTTGGAAGTCCCATGGGAACGGATACATTTATAGAGGTAGGGATTGACCCGGAACAGAAGCAGCGCTATCAGGAGTTGCGTAAGGAGATCATGAGTACGGAGAAAAACATCCGGCAGATACAGCCGATCATTTTGAATCTTTCCCAGAAAGTAAAGGCAGGAGCGGCATTGACCAAAGAACAGGTGCAATATCTGAAGACCCTTATGGAAACGAATGCAAAACTTACGAAATATCTGGAAGAATGCGAAGAAGAGTATGATCGTATGGATGAACAGATCACCGGAGTGGACAATGCCTGTGTGATGGTAAAAGAAGATGCTTATGCGGGGGCAAAGATTACAGTCAGGGATGTGTCACTGGTGCTGAAGGATACCAGGAGCCACTGCAGATTTGTATATGAAAGAGGCGAAGTGAAAGAAACTTCCTATTAGAAGGAGTGATGTGATATGGCAAGCCTTGTTGAACTCAATGGAATGATCGGAAGAACGCAGGATTTTTCCGTGCTGAAACAAAATGAGGATAATAAGCCTTTGATCGATCAGTCACATATACATGTAGAGATTGAGAAGAAAGAAGAACGCGATGCCAATAGTGTAAAAAATACAGCAGAGACAATGAAGCAGGATACACATGCTGACGCAAGGGAAAAAGGCAATGGCTCCTATGCGGGAGACGGCGGGAGGCGAAAGCCGGGAAAACTGCCTGAGGCGGGCAGAGTGATACAGAAGGGACGGTCACATTTTGATCTGTCGGTCTGAAGTACAGGTGCAGAGAGTGGAAATGGATAGGAGCATGAAAAGTGACAGGAATGGAGATAGTACTCTTAGCAGTAGGTTTTACAATTTTTTTGGTCGGATTTTTAATGCCGAAGAAGAATGAGAACGTTTCCGAACAGGTCAGATCTGTCGCACAGGAGGAAGTAAAGAAAGCGCTGGAGGGGCAGTTTGATCAGACGAAAGGCCGTATGAATGATATGGCAGATGAAACAGTGACCCACTCCGTAGAGAAAACCGAACGGGCTATGGAACGTTTGTCGAATGAGAAGATTTTTGAGATTACGGATTATTCCAATACAGTGCTTTCCGATATTGAGAAAAATCATAAGGAAGTGGTGTTCCTATATGATATGCTGCAGGAAAAACAGGAGGCGGTTAAAGCCGCGATCGTTCAGGCGGATGCGACAGTTACGCGTCTGAACCGTACCACAGACGGGATCAATAGTCGGAAGCAGACGGAAGATTTAAATGAAAAAGAGGCAGAACAGGGGTCTTTTGAGAATAAAGAGATGAAAGACAGCGGGGGTTTTGTTGAATTCAAGAGTGAGGAAGTGCTTCAGAAAAATAAAATTTCCGGGAATGATAAGAGGATCGTACAAAAAGATGGCTCCGGAAAAAAACGAGACAATCGACGTACAAGGAATGCTGTTCGTCCAGAGAGAACCGGAGAAAGCCTGACAGGAGATTCAAAACAACGAGGCAAGAAAGAAAGCACAGAGCAGAAAAACAATAATGAACGGATTCTGAAACTCTATGGGGAAGGCAAGAGTGATGTCGTGATCGCGAAGGAGCTCGGACTTGGTGTTGGCGAGGTTCGCCTTGTGATCGATCTTTATAAGGGGATGCCGAAATGAGAATGAAATATTATCTGAGAGGACTGGGAGTCGGGATCATAACCGCGACATTGATCCTGTCGGTTTTTGTGCAAAAAGAAGAAACGATCTCGGATGAAGAGGTCATGGCAAGAGCAAAGGAACTGGGAATGATCATGGCTGAAGAAGGAGAGATCGCACAGAATGAGGATGACAGCGGAGTGTTACGCGCAGTAGAGCCCAGAAAAGTTGCCGGGACAGAGGATGCGGACACAGAAAATCATATGGAAGACCTTGAGAAGGAAGGTGCCTGGGAAGATGCGGCAGAGACTGTGATGAGTGCTGACGAACAGGAACCGGAGGAAACGGAGAGTGAGCCTGAAACGGACGCATTGCCTCATAGTGAGTCAAAGGAGGATGCATCGGATACGGTTTCCAATGGTACGCAGGATTCAGTGAAGATCACGATCAGCGATGGAGACAGTTCCTATACCGTTGCGGATAAACTGGAGATGGCAGGACTTGTAGAAAAAGCATCCGAATTCGATCGTTACCTGATCGATTCCGGCTACGAGAAGTATATCCGGACAGGAGAATTTATGATTCCAAGAGGAGCTGGTGATCCCGAGATCGCGAAGATCATTGCTGGCAGATAAAACAAAAATATGACCGAATGCAGATTTTAGCTTGCATTCGGTTTCTTTTTATGTTAATATGAATGCGTTGTGACTAAAAAACACGCAGGGGAATTTATGGCCGGTGCTTCTTAACGCGGGAGTGGTCAATGGTGGAACCCTGCGGACGATGAAACCAAATGGAGGTAGAAAAATGGGCGTTATTTCAATGAAACAGTTATTAGAAGCAGGTGTACATTTCGGACATCAGACAAGAAGATGGAATCCTAAGATGGCTCCGTACATCTACACAGAGAGAAACGGTATCCACATCATTGATCTGCAGACATCTGTAGGTAAAGTAGATGAGGCATATCAGGCAGTCAGCGAGATCGTAAAAGCAGGTGGTACGATTCTTTTTGTCGGTACCAAGAAGCAGGCTCAGGATGCTGTTAAGACAGAGGCAGAGCGTTGCGGAATGTATTATGTAAACGAGAGATGGTTAGGTGGTATGCTCACCAACTTCCGTACGATCGAATCCAGAATCGCAAGACTGAAAGCAATCGAGGCAATGGCTGAGGACGGTACTTTTGAAGTGCTTCCTAAAAAAGAAGTTATCGAACTGAAGAAAGAACAGGCTAAGTTGGAGAAGAACTTAGGCGGTATCAAAGATATGAAGCACATTCCTGATGCAATTTTCGTAGTAGATCCTAAAAAAGAAAGAATCTGTATTCAGGAGGCTCATGCACTTGGAATTACTTTGATCGGTATCGCAGATACGAACTGTGATCCCGAAGAACTTGATTTCGTGATCCCCGGTAATGATGATGCTATCAGAGCAGTGAAACTGATCGTATCCAAGATGGCTGATGCAGTAATCGAGGCTAACCAGGGTGAGGCTGCTATGGTTGAAGAAGAGGTAGTTGCAGAGGAAGAAGCAGCAGAATAAGACAGTGCGAATTGTAATGAGTTGAATAAAAAACAGGAGGCGATAAAAATGGCTATTACAGCAGCAATGGTAAAAGAATTAAGAGAAATGACCGGAGCAGGCATGATGGAGTGTAAGAAAGCTCTGACAGAGACAGACGGTAATATAGATGAGGCTGTTGAGGTACTGCGTAAGAGTGGTGCTGCCAAAGCTGAGAAGAAAGCAAGCAGAATCGCAGCAGAGGGTATCTGTCGTGCAGAAGTTGATGGTACCAAAGGTGCCGTTGTAGAGGTTAATTCCGAGACTGATTTCGTAGCGAAGAATGAACTGTTCCAGACATTTGTACAGGCAGTTGCAAAACAGGCGCTGGCTACAAGTGCTGCAGATGCAGAGGCTATGTTAGAGGAAGCATGGAATGAGGACGCTTCCAAGACAGTGAAGGATATCCTTGTTGAGAAGACCGCTACGATCGGTGAAAAATTATCAATCCGTAGATTTGAAAAAGTAGAGGGAGACTTAGTTGTTTCTTACTTACATGGCGGCGGAAAGATCGGTGTGCTTGTGGCTGCGAATGGAGCAAGCGATGATGCGGCAAAAGAAGCCCTTAATAATGTGGCTATGCAGGTTGCAGCTATGAATCCTACTTATATTGCGAGAACAGATATGTCGGAAGCAGAAGTTGCAAAACTGAAAGAGATTATTGTTGACAGTTCCCTCAATGATCCGGCATCTCTTCCGAAGCCGATTCTGAATGAACTGATCAAAAAAGCATATGATGAAAAGTGGTCTGAAGAAGATAAGGCAATCTATGATGAAAAGAAGAGCAATATGCAGTATCTGTTCAACTTCCTTTCAAAAGAAGCTGCAGCAACACTTGCAGAGCTTGCACTTGCTGACAAGGAGAATATTGTAGCGAATAAAATCTTTGCAGGTCTTGCTGAGGGACGTTTATCTAAGCAGTTTAAGGATATCTGCCTTCTTGATCAGACTTATGTTAAAGCCGAAGACGGTAAACAGTCAGTAGCTAAGTATCTGGAGTCTGTAAATAAGGATCTTAAAGTAGTGAAATTTGTTCGCTTTGAAGTTGGCGAAGGCATGGAGAAGAAGAACGAGGACTTTGCAGCAGAGGTTGCAGCTCAGTTAGGCTAAGACGATATAAAAGCAACAATAAAAAGAGTTATAGAAGACAGGACGATATTTTTTCGTCCTGTTTTTTTGTGGATCTGTCGGAGAATGATGTGGATTTTTTCTGCTCATTAGGGATTACGCCGGTGATCCGGGATACTGATAGGATAGAGAAGAAAAAAAGATTAAAACAGAATCCGTCGTTATATAGTCCATGTGAGCAACCGGTTAAGTTAACAAAAATGCATAAAAATTATCCGGGAGACCTTGTAAAGTATGGAAAGGTGGATTATAATATAGCAGTCAGTATAGTATTTATTTGTGACAATAGTGTATAAATATAGGAATGTGATATAACTTGATTTCTGTTTTTAAATATTTATGCATGGATGGATTTTGATCAGCCAGAGACAGATTTCATATGAGAAGAGCTGGTGTATGGTACATCAGGAATGTCATGATACGGTGATAAAGCATCAGAATATGAAGGGAGCTTCTATGCTTTGCAGGAAAGGGGAAATGTATGGATATCAAACAGACGATCGCGGATACCGTCGAGAAGATCAGGAAGGATGAAAAGCTTCAGTCTGATTTTAAAACAGATCCGGTCAGAACTGTAGAAACACTTACAGGGGTAGATCTTCCGGATGGAGCGGTTGACAAGATTGCAGATGCGGTAAAAGTCAGACTTACAGCAGGGAATCTTGACGGAGCAGTGGATAAGATAAAAGGATTGCTTTAACAGATGGATTTTTCTGTTATGTAACAGGAAAAGACATGTGTTGGAAAATGTGTGGTATATATGAGGAGGAGCAGGTATGAAATATGAAGAGATTGTTTTAAAGGTCAGAGAAGGCGTTGAAGAGGCGGATGCGAGAGATATTTTCGAGCATATTGCAGTACAGGTCGATATCGAGGGCGAAGGCAGCGGCGCTTTTTACATTGAAGTGGCAGACCGAAAAGTGGTAGTAGAGCCTTATGATTATTATGATCGCGACGGACGGGTATTTGCAAATGCCGAGACACTGATCGCAATCGCAGAAGGAAAGATGACGATCGCAGAAGCGATCAGGAATGGAGTATTGAGAGCGGAAGGCAATCATGATAAGCTGACTTTGTTAAACAAGATTAAGATCAAAAAAGCGAAAAAGGCTGTTAAAACAGCAGATAAGCCAAAAACAAAAACAGCAAAAACAACGAAAGCTGCAGCTGCGACAAAGACGGCAGCAACCAAAGAGGATGTGAAGAAAGATGCCAAAGAGGGTAAGGCATTAACGGAAGCAGCCGGAAAAGCGGTTAAGGAAACGGTTGCGAAAGCAGAAGCAAAGGTGGCAAAAGAAGTGAAAGCTGTTGAGAACGAGATCAAAAAAGAAAGTAAGGTTGTGAAAGAGGAAGTAAAGGCTGTTAAGGAAGAAGTAAAAAAAGAAGTAAAGGCGGCCGGTGAAAAAGTGAAAGCTGCCAGTGGAAAAGCAGAAAAGAAAACGACTAAAAAATAATGATAAAAAAGCATTCTTGTCCCGGAAATAAGCGGGCAGGAATGCTTTTTTTTGAGTGACTATAAACTTTTGCTGATTTGCGACGATATATGTAACAAATAAAAAGTGTTTCAAAGATCTGTCAGGATGCAGGCAGACGACCCGACGGTGTCCGGTTACAGATAAGCAGCCGGATGACGATCAGCGATGAACTGTAGGACAGATGGGAAGGCGGAAAGTATGCAACTGAATAACGAAGCATAAGGAAGACGGATCCGGCAGGGAGTCGTCTTCTTTTTGCATATGCAGAAGTGCTCCGCTTTTTCATAAAAATGCGGAGTATAAAAGTATCCGAATGGAAAGAGATCTTTATACGGACGAAAAATCTGTCTACAGCAGACTGTGTGCACAAAGTGATATAGAATACGCTTCGGGATTGTTGGGAAACGATGATTTCAGGTTGTATTTTAAGCCCGGATGGCTTATAGTGAAATAGAATATTTCGATGAAAACGAAAAATACAGATTTGAATGATCGCAGAATAAAGAAAGGGTAGGACGATGGGAACATTTCGGACATTGGAAGAAGCAAGAGAATATTTTCAGAAAGATCGTTTTGCAACAGAGAACGGGATGACACTGGAAGAATTCGGAGAAGACTATGCAGTCTGTGAGATGACATTGGGAGAAAGACATAAAAATGCCAACGGCGGTATCATGGGAGGAGTGATCTTCACGATCGCGGATTTTGCGTTTGCAGTTCTCGCAAATCAGATCCATATGCCAACGGTGGCTCAGCAGGTCAGCATCAATTATCTGGGAGCACCAAAGGGGGAAAGACTCATTGCAAGATCCACTTGCCGGAAAAACGGTCATACATCCACGATCATAAATGTGGATGTGACGGATGATACCGGCAGAGACATTGCACAGTTTGTCGGAACAGGATTTAAATTATAAGGGAGAAACAGCAGAGCAGGCAACAAAAAAGAACCACCCTGTCGTTGATTTCAAGGTGATTCTTGATTGCAAGCTCTCTTCCGAGAGTTGTCCCCCGATAACCGACCCAGGGACAACTGCACCGGAACGGAGTGATGAAATAGAAAGAAGGGAGAAATCTACTATATTTAATAAACTGCTTACGCAGATTATTTTTAGTCGAAGCTGAGTACCCCACAATGGCTTATGATGTAACAGCTTCTCTCATTAGAAAAGGATCATTTTATTAACGAAAACGTTATAAAGGAATGTATTTGTCTTCCTTACAAGTATTATAATAAACAGAAAATATGATAGAATTTTGTGTAAATTGTAACAAGTTTGTGAAGTTTCGTCAAAGTAAATGTGAATGAAAAACATGGTTCTTTAGTACTATATAGACAGGAAACCACCGGAAGTTTTATGGATAATGGCGATTAAACGGCATATGGGGTACAGAATACAGCGAAAACGATTACGAAGCCACAAGATGTTGTATAAAAATGAAGAGTCTGCATGCATTTGAAGCGTTGGATAAGTCCTGGCGGAAACAGATCCGCGATGTTCTTATTTTGTTCATATTTTAAACTGGTTTTTGCGCCCAAGGGAACGAAACGATACGTGGACGGGACAAAGAATGCTTTTTTATGCAGGTACATAACCAATGAGGATCACCTGTTAATGTGTATACAGCATTTTGAATTGCTGCATGCAGGGAAAAAACAGTGCGGAATTGTAACCAAAAAAAAGAAGAAAAAAACAGTGATTTAACCAATGTACAAATGACACAAAAAAGTATATATTAAAAGTAGCGTTTTTTACATATAAGCAATATGAGTGTAAGAACGAAATAATCTGGTTACATTTAAGGAGGAAACAAATGGGATTAATTAAAGCAATTGCGAATGCAGCAGGTTCTGTGTTAGGGGATCAGTGGCGTGAGTATTTTTACTGTGACTCACTTGAAGCAAATGTCCTGATGAAAAAAGGACAGGTGCGCACCAGTGACAAACGCAGATCCAGCAATACAAAAGGAGAGAGCAATATCATCAGCAATGGTTCTATCGTGGCAGTAAATGAAGGACAGTGTATGCTGATCGTGGAGCAGGGTAAGATTGTGGAGGTCTGTGCCGAGCCCGGAGAGTTCGTGTATGATACATCGACAGAGCCAAGTATTTTTTACGGCAATCTTGGCGAAAACATTAAAAAGACATTCCAGAATATCGGTAAGAGATTTACTTTTGGCGGAGATGCGGCAAAGGATCAGAGAGTCTATTTCTTTAATACGAAAGAAATCATTGGCAATAAGTACGGTACACAGAATCCGGTTCCGTTCCGCGTGGTGGATCAGAATATCGGGTTGGACGTGGATATTTCCATTCGCTGCAATGGTGAATATTCTTATAAGATTGTGGACCCGCTTTTGTTCTATACAAATGTCTGCGGTAATGTGTCCGATGAATTTACAAGAGATAAGATTGACAGTCAGTTAAAAACAGAACTTTTGACGGCATTACAGCCTGCTTTTGCAAAGATCAGCGAGATGGGAATCCGCTACAGTGCACTTCCCGGTCATACGATGGAAATGGCGGATGCTCTCAATAGCGTACTTTCCGGCAAATGGTCCAATCTGAGAGGTATTGCGATCGTTTCCTTTGGTGTCAATACCGTAAAGGCATCGGAAGAAGATGAGCAGATGATCAAAGAACTGCAGAGAACTGCCGTTATGCGTAATCCGAATATGGCAGCGGCGACTCTGGTAGGCGCACAGGCAGATGCGATGCGCGCAGCCGCTTCCAATACGGCTACCGGACCGATGATGGCTTTTGGCGCTATGAATATGGCAAATGCCGCAGGCGGCATGAATGCGAATACCCTGTTTGGAATGGGTGGCGGACAGCCCCAGCAGAATGCTTATAATCAGGCACCAAACGGTGGTTTTGGACAGCCTGCTGCGCCGGCACAGCCGGCTATGCAGCCTCAGTCTGCAGGGGGGACCTGGACTTGCAGCTGTGGAGCAAATGCGACAGGTAATTTCTGCACTGTTTGCGGAGCAAAAAAGCCGGAACCGGTAAGCCCTGACGGCTGGACCTGTTCCTGCGGTACGGTTAATAAGGGAAAATTCTGTATGAATTGTGGTGCGAAGAAGCCGGCAGGTGTGCCGCAGTATAAGTGTGATAAGTGTGGATGGGAACCTGAAGATAAAGCACATCCGCCCAAATTCTGTCCGGAATGCGGAGATCCGTTTGATGATGGGGATCTGGTATAAAGCCGGTTGCGTAGTGTAAAATTTATAAACGATAACCATACAAAGGTGCAGAGAATCCGTTTTCTGCACCTTTTAAGTTTACAAAAATTCGCAAATTTATTGTTAATTTGCCGAAAAAATGCTAGAATTATAAGATAAACATATGTTAAAATGTATATTTTTGAAGCTGTGAAAGGAGGGAGGGCATGAATATCAAGGTACAGATCTGCGGGCTTGCGATCGTGCTCTTACTGTATATTTTTTACAAAAGCCACAGAACCTTAAAGCTATACCGTGAAAAAATCTTTAAAAATGCCATGTTCAGCTGCATGTGCTGCCTGACACTGGACATTGCCTCCCTTTCGGCTATCTTATACAGAAAGACCCTTCCTTTAGCAGTGGTAAACGGTATTTGTAAAACCTATATCAATCTGCTTGTCTGGAGTACCATGTTTGCGTTTGTGTATGTGTTTGTGGACATCATGGCAACACGTGAGGACAGAGGACTTATGCGTTTTTATCTCATCGGAACATTAGAGAGCCTGATCGTGTATTTTCTGCCGATCTATATCCATGATGCAGCTGACGGGGTATATACATATGGACCGTCTGTCACGCTGGTATATGTTTTTTGCATGATCAACATAATATCGACACTGCTTGCTACGTTCCTGTATGCTTCCAGGATCAATCCGAGAAGAAAATTTGCGGTCAGGCTCTGGATGTGCATCTGGATCTTAAGCGCTGTTGTACAGTTTTTCAATTCAGCATTACTGCTGGTGGGATTTGCGGGTGCGCTGGGAGTCTTGATCCTGTTTGTGCTGATGGAAAATCCAGAGGCTAATATCGACCGCAGATTTGAATGTTTTAACTCGTATGCTCTCAATGAGTATCTGACCAAGCTTTTGGTTGAGAAGGAAGAGCAGAGTGCTGTGGAGATTTCATATCAGCTGAAGATCGAAGAGTGGAAGCTGGATATCGAAGCGATCATGACAAAGACGCTGCAGGCACTGAACCAGTATGGTTCCGTATATGTGTTTAAAAATGTCAATATGGATCTGGTGCTTTTGAGTGACGAGAAAGAACAGCTGGAAGAAGCGTCCAAAGAAGCTTTGCGTATTTTTAAGAAGCTGACCGGCCTGGAGCATGAGATTACTCCGATTCTGACAGAGAGGATCGGACAATTCAAGGAGGCGGAGGAACTGTTCCGCTTCTGGTCCTATGTCAGAAATGAGTACATTGAACGCAAAGGCGAGATCTTTCTGGTGACCGATGAGATCATAGATTCTTATATCCGGTATGATCTGGTGAAACAGGAAATAGAAGATGCGCTTTCGGAGGACCGAGTGGAAGTCTTTTTTCAGCCGATCTACTCTAACAGAGCGGAAAGATTTACATCGGCAGAGGCACTTGTCAGAATTCGGAAGAAGGATGGCAGTCTGTTGAGCCCCGCTGTGTTCATTCCGGTGGCGGAAGATACCGGACAGATCCTCAGGCTGGGTGAGCGGGTGTTTGAAAAGGTATGTTATTTTTTGAAGAATACAGATATTCTGCAAAAGGGAATCAGCTATGTGGAGGTAAATCTGTCTGTGATTCAGTTTGAAAAGGAAAATCTGGCCGAGCAACTGATCAATATTCTGGAACGCTTTGAAGCCAGAGCGGAATGGATCAATCTGGAGATCACGGAAACAGCTTCTATCAGTGCAAAGCAGACATTACTGGAGAATATGAAAAAACTGATCGAATATGGTTTTCACTTTTCCCTGGATGATTTCGGAAAGGGAGAATCCAATCTGATGTACGTGGTGGAAATGCCGGTTTCTTTGATCAAATTTGACTATGATATGTCCAAAGCGTTCTTTCAATCTGATAAAGCAAGACATGTTGTGAGGGCAGTCGTGCAGATGGCACATGACATGGAGCTGCGGATCGTGGCAGAAGGAATCGAGACGAAAGAAGAACTGGATGCTATGAGAAATGAAAGCATTGATTATATACAGGGCTTTTACTATTCCGGGCCGCTTCCCATGCAGGAATTTCTTGAGTTTTGTTCGAGACAGTAATGGCATAGTTACTTTCACAGGCAAAACGACTGTGAATAGTAACATGGCATAAACGAAAGCAGAGAACAGCTTGGGGTACTCAGTGACTCTGAGCTGTTTTTTTGCTGAAAGAATGAAGGTTTGATTATGTTTCTTAATATTTCTTTTAGAAATGAAAAGAATGGTTGCGTTTTGGGATAGAGTCTGCTAAGATGTAACTGCTTTAGGGAAAACAAACAGATTGGGATTGCCGTGAATGGCAGGAATTGTGAAAGTGAGGTACAGTATGAAAAGAAAAGTTTTGGCAGGATTATTGGCAGCTTCATTGTGTATAAGCGCAACAGGCTGTGCAAATCCGATGAATAAACCGGCTTCGGAGGCAGAACAGGCGGCGCAGAGTGAGCAGACAGCTGCGGCGGCGGATCATATGATACTGGATGGCATAAAGGGAGAAGCCGGAGTGGTGGATAAAACCCCGGAGGAACTCAAAAAAGATGCCAGGGAAGCCGGCATTTCGTATGCATACGAGGAAAATTGCAATATTGGCGGAGAGGATGTGAGCGGGGAAAATACATCTTTGTACCTGCAGCGTTATGAACTTTATCTAAGAGAGGATGGAACCGCAAAATTATACGATATCAGTGATTACGGAAACGGTCATGTCATGACAAGTGAATATCTGGGCGAGGGGGAAGTAAGTGAAAAATCTGCCGTATTTTCTTTCAAAGACAGTGACAGCGATACCGGAAGAAATATTTATGCGTTTGATCTGGATGGAGATAAAGTGACAAAAGTGGTTTACAGATATCAGTCGGAAGATTTCCAGAATCTTGAGGGGACCTACAAGGCGGAGACAGAAAAATATGGTATGACAACGGTAGCGATCAACAGGTTTGGAGATGCGACACTGACAACAGAAGACGGAAAGCAGCTTACCGGAAATATCTGTAAATATGAGGATAAGTATGACCTGATGGTCAATAACGAGGACTATACGGAAAGTATTGACTGGGTTGTGGAATTTGACGGAGATACTTTTACTTATGAGGAGTACCAGACGAGTATCAATAAAGGATATGCAGGTACTTATTCCTGCTTCGGCTCACTGGGTGAATTCAAACTGGTGGTAGACGAACAGGGAAGTGCGACAGCAACCGTTAAGATTGACGGAAAAGAGTGTGAGCTGACAGGTACGGCCTCAATAGATTATGAAAACAATCAGATCAGTGGTGCTTATCTGAGCGATGAGGGAGGATATGTTCTTGATCTGATATTGACAGACTGGGGCGATGGCACCTGGAATTACAGCGGATCCATTTCGACGCCTTTAAACGCAGGCTGATCTGTAAAATAATAAAATGGAAAAATGAGCGTTTTATGGTTTTTAAGTATTGACATCGTACGGAGCCATTGCTATAATATGCATTGTAACAATTCGTAACATTTATGTAACAAATAGGGAATTGGTCCTATGGACGAAGTGAAGACGAAGGAGTTTCTATGCAGTACAAAAAAATCCGTAAAATACTTGTAACAGCAGTTTTGACGACAGTACTTACGATCAATACAGGAATCCCGGCCGGGGCAGATGTGATCCCGGAAGTAGGGGCAGGTACAGTTAATACGATTGAGACAGTTGATGTTTCAGATCTTTTAAATACTTCTACACTTGAAAAACAGCCGGAAACAGGCAGCGCAGATTTTCACATCCCGAGCACGAAAACAGAGAGTACAGACAATACTCCCACTGAGTCCGGGGAAGTGAAAGAAGAAAGTACCGTTATGGTAAGCGAGCTGCCTTTGGCGTCGGCAGGAGCAGGAAGCATTCTGGAGGATGATATTTCTGCCGGTGACGGTGAGGACAGTGAGGAGGAAGGTGCCAATTGCGGTTACACCAACCTTGGGGTGGCGAATGTTGAGGATCATCTGAATATCCGTGCCACAGCTTCACCGGACAGTGAGCTGGTTGGAAAGATGACGAAAAATGCAGGTTGCGAAGTGCTTGCGATCGAAGGCAATATGGCGCGTATTTCTTCCGGAAGCGTAGAGGGATATGTAAGCCTGGATTATCTGTTGACCGGACAGTCTGCCAAGGAGAGAGCAGAGGAAGTCAAGGAGAAGATCGCTACAGTGAATGCGGATGGCTTAAAATTGAGAGAACAGCCTACGACGGAGTGCGAGACGGCCGGCATGGTTGCTTACGGAGAATCCCTTTCCGTAGTGGATGATACCTTAGATGGATGGGTGGCGGTCAATTATGACGGTCAGACAGTGTATGTCAGCGCTGATTACGTTACCATCGAAGAAAAGCTGAAAACAGCTTTGAATATGTCCGAAGTATTATATGGTGAAGGTGTTTCCGATGTGAGAGTGGCTCTTTGCGAGTATGCGAAGCAGTTTTTGGGTAATCCTTATGTGTGGGGAGGTACCAGTCTGACACATGGAGCGGATTGTTCCGGATTTGTGCTGAGTATCTTTGCCAAGTATGGGATTTATCTGCCGCACTCATCCCGTGCGCAGTCACAGATGGGTACTAAAGTAGATCTGGCCAATGCAAGACCCGGCGATCTGGTCTTTTATGCGAAGGGCGGACGTGTCAATCATGTAGGTATTTATATCGGCGGCGGGCAGATCATTAATGCCTCCAGCCCGAGAACGGGAATCCGTATTGCCAATGTTTATTACCGTACACCGGTGGCAGTACGCAGGATCATTCCGGATTAGATCTAACAGAAACAGAAGGAAAGATAATCAGACAGCAGTCGGCTTTGTGAAGAAGCGGCTGCTGTTTTTTTTGTGAGGAGCAGACCTGCGTACGCCAAACAGCAGTTGCCGGAACAGGGGCACGAAGTACGGATACAAAGCGACCGAAAGTGACCGGATACCGGACTGTATGATCAGAGTGGAAAAACCGGATAAAAATGCAGGAGGATACAATGGCAGAAAAGGAGAAGATCGGGAATGTCCGTTGAACCTTGAGCGCAAAAGCAAAAAGGAAAAGAGAAAAATGTATCATTATGCAATGATCTGCATAGCGGGCTGCAACGTGAATTTATATGGAAACTGCAAATTGAGGAGAACCGGGGCAGAGAGGTAAAAAAGAGTACTAAAGTACTGCGCTGCGGACAAAACTGTACAAAGTGCAAGGTGTGCAAATGGAAACTCAAAAACGAATATATGCAGATTGCATAAAAACAAAGATGAAATACTGTCATAATGACAACATAAATAACGAACGAAAACAGTTGCCTTGGTTTTCGTTTTGTTATAGAATGAGGTTGTTTTTGGGGTTACACGTTGTCTTTATTATGGGAAGGAGAAGAAGATGCAAAAAGGCAAAAGACTAAGGGCACTAATGTTATCCATGGCAGTCATGTCAACGGCAGTATTTCCGACAGGAGATCTGTCCGGGATCGGACCGGCTCCCGTGGAGGCCAAAGCCGCTAATGCAGCGAGACAGGTCGAGGCGCTTGACAGAGGCGTAACGGCAATCTCGGTCAGGGGCGGCATTTATGTGAACTGGCGGTTTTTGGGAACCGATCCGGCCAATGCGGTGTTTAATCTGTATCGCGATGGCGTACCGGTAAATACGGAACCGATCAGTGGCAGCACAAACTATCTGGACACGGCAGGAAGTCTGGCTTCCTCATATCAGGTGGAAATGGTGGTGAATGGAAACGCGGTAGAGAAATCGTCAGCCGTAACACCGTATGGCGGTAATTACTTTGACATTCCGATTTCCATCCCGGCAGGGGGAAAGACACCGTCCGGACAGAGTTATACTTATACAGCCAATGATGCGAGCTGTGCGGATCTGGATGGTGACGGACAGTATGAGATCGTTCTGAAATGGCTTCCGACAAATGCGGGAGACAACATGGCAGACGGGTATCGCGGTAATGTCTATTATGATGCTTATGAAATGGACGGAACGCAGCTGTGGCGGATCAATATGGGGGTAAATATCAGAGCCGGGCAGCATTATACACCGTTTCTGGTATATGACTTTGACGGAGACGGATACGCAGAAATGGTCTGCAAGACGGCAGACGGAACAGTTGACGGAGCCGGTAATGTGATCGGGACGGCAGGAAAGGACTGGAGAAACGGAGCAGGAACCATCATGGACGGGCCGGAATATCTGACATTGTTTGACGGTCTTACAGGAGCTGCGTTGGACACGATCAACTATGAACCGTCGCGTGGGGCAAACGGCAAAGTGGACAAGAATTATTGGGGCGATGATTTTGGAAACAGAAGTGAACGCTATCTTGCAACGGTTGCCTACTTAAATGGTGTGACACCGAGTGTGGTTATGTGCAGAGGCTATTATAAAAATTATGGCATCGCGGCGTATGACATTGTGAATAAGAAGTTTTCAAAGCGCTGGTTTTTTGATACGGCAGCAAGCGGTAACAGTGCCTACATAGCTCAGGGAAATCACAATCTCGCGACAGCAGACTGTGACGGAGACGGTTTTGATGAGATCGTTTACGGAGGCTGTACGATCGACCATAACGGACGAGGGCTGTATTCATCGGGACTGGGGCATGGAGATGCGCTTCATGTCGGAGATTTCCTGCCGGATACTCCGGGACTTGAGATCTGGACCTGTTGTGAAACTTCACCGTACGGAGCCTGCCTGCGCAAAGCATCCAACGGTCAGGTGATTTTCCGCTGGACAGCAGGCGGAGATACCGGGCGCGCGATCGCCGGGAACTTTATTGACGGCAATGCGACAGCAGAGTTCGCCGCAAGCTGCTCCGGAGATCTTGTGGATGGCGCCGGGAAAAAAGTGGCAAACTGGTCAGACATCACAAAATGGGGTCAGAATTTTACGATTTACTGGGATGGGGATCTTGCACAGGAAGCACTGGACCGCACCATGATCGATGGATACGGAAAAGGTCGTATGCTGACTGCTCCGGGAGTATCTTATATCAATTCCACGAAGTCAAACTGTTCGCTTTGTGCAGATCTGTTCGGAGACTGGAGGGAAGAGATCATCTGGCCGATATATGATAATACGGCACTCCGGGTATTCATGACGACGGACATGACTTCTTACCGTATTCCGACCTTTATGCATGATACGCAGTACAGATGCCAGATCGCGACACAGAATGTGGGATATAATCAGCCTGCACATACAAGCTTTTTCCTGGACAGCACGAGACCGCTTCCGGGGCAGCCGAATGTGTATGCAGTGAAGGCTCCTTCCATGGAAGGTACTTACTTTATCAAGAATGCTTACAGTAATCTGTATCTGGATGTGGCGAACGGACTGGCAGATGACGGTACCAATATCCAGCAGCATAAATTTAACGGCAGTTATGCCCAGAAATTTAAGATCGTAAAGGATGCCGAGGGATATTATTCGATCATGACAGGGGCTTCCGATTACACTAGCTGCGTGGATGTTTCGAATGGTTCCGGAGCGGATGGTACCAATATCATTCAGTACACATACTGGGGCGGCGCACCGCAGAAGTATCGCATTAAAAAGAATGCGGACGGTTCTGTGGCGTTCTTAACCAAGGCATCCAACTTCCGCTCGGCACTGGATGTTTACAACTGGAGTAAAGCAAACGGCGGTAATGTTGATGAGTGGTCATATTGGGGCGGTACATTACAGCATTGGTATTTAGAGCCGATCCTGGATGGCACTTATTATATCCAGAATGCTTACAGCGGACTTTATATGGATGTGGATAACGGTCTGACAGAGAACGGAACAAATGTCAGACAGCACAAATACAACGGAAGTGATGCTCAGAAGTTCAGACTGGAATATCGTGGGGACGGATATTACACGATATATACGGGCGCAACACAGTATACAAGCTGTCTGGATATTCCGGGGGATCAGGATGGAGACGGAGCAAACGTCTGGCAGTGGCAGTATTACGGAAACAGCCGTCAGGGCTTTAAGTTTGTGGCTAATGCGGATGGAAGCTATTCGATCCTGACACAGGCATCCGGAGATACGGAAGCGGTTGAGGTATATGGCTGGAGTAAAACAAATGCTGCCAATATTTCACAGTGGAGTTTCCTGGATGGCAAGAATCAGCACTGGAAACTTGTGAAGGCAGAATAAAAGATGTCGGAAAATCCGACAGTATCAACGGATCCGGCACAGGATGGGGAAGGACGTTAAACTGTGCCGGTGATAAAAACGGGAGTATATCATTCGCTATAAAATCTTTCAAGAAGGTATAAAAGGAAACAGTCATGAATCCAAAGGGAGGGGATTTGTGGCTGTTTTCTTTTGAACTGATCATTGAAAAAAGAAGAGAGGTTTGCTATAATGCTAAAAAATAACGGGAGGATGCGGATGAATAGCGAATGGTTAATGCGTATTTTAAAATTCATGGGTAGCCTGATCCATTTTTTTTATGTAGGTTAAGCGAAAAAACGGGGAGGTGGAATGTCAGATTATTATATGAAGATACTTATCAGATGCTTGAGTGGAAGATCGTATATCATGAACAGTTCCTTCCTCAGATGAAAGTGCTGAAAGAAGCAGAGGAACATGCCGATAAGATTCTGGTCAAATGCTATTGCAAAGATCCGGACGGCAAGGCGAGATGGCAATTACATCTGTTAAAAAGGAATGGAGCAATCTATAAGGATATTCCGCTTGACACACTGAAACTGATCGAACGGATCACACAGGCATATCATATGAATTTTAATGAAGAGAAAGGGACAATCTGTCTGACCTGTAATGGAAGCGAGGATGCTTCTATTGCAGAGCAATCCATAGAGATCGACAGGGGAAGGATAGAAGCGGTTCCGCTTGGCATGATCTATGGAAATGTGGTAATGGCGGATCTGTCACAGATGAAAATAAAACTGTCTATGGGAATTACTTATGAAGAAATGGGGATCCGTCAGGTGGGAGATTATTATGTCACAGGGGATATAACCATTGGCGAAGACCGATTAGAGGTAACGGGAATCCGGATTGAAAATGACTGATCACAGCAGACTACGTGAGGGACTGCTTTATACGGCTTTTGTATACTCTTGCAGCGCAGTGAGGGAACCGAAGCAAAAGATAACATCTTTTTTGCCGGAATTGTAAGTTTTTTGTGATTTCCACTTGAAAAATTCTGCCGGATGTGTTACAGTAATATTCGGCTGTGATATGCCGGCGTGTCGGAATGGCAGACGAGGCAGACTCAAAATCTGTTGTGGGCAACCACGTATGGGTTCAAGTCCCATCGCCGGCATTATTGATGAAACCTCGGGAATACGCTGAAGAAATATAAATTCAGCAGTTCCCGGGGTTTTTGTTGTAAGAGTATAAAGCTGTATTTTTCTAAAAACAGCCATTAGTCACTTTACAGATAGCCGTATTATAGTTTCTGATGGAACGATCAGTGAATCGGATGTGTATTTTTGTTTCGGGAAAATCATAATGTTGCGTTTGATCATCTTCGTGAATAAATAATTCATCAGGGCTTGTCAGGTATCGGAAAATGGGAGAGATTGGAATGTTACAGGAAAAAATGCAACAGATCATTGACAAAAACGCATTTGCTAAAATGATGGGGATCGAGATTCTGGAGATCCGGGAAGGATATGCCAGAGGAAGACTTGTCATGAATGAGCTGCACACTAATATTTATGGGGGAATGCATGGAGGATGCATGTACGCCTTCGCGGATACGATCGCGGGGATTGCGTCCATCAGCTATGGTAACTATGTCAGTACGATCGACGGTAAGATGAATTACCTGCTGCCGGTGAAAGACACAGAGTATGTGATCTGTGAAGCAAAGGTGCTAAGACAGGGCGGTAAGATCGGAATCTACAATGTGACGCTTACCGGAGACAGGAAGCAGGTGTTCGCCACTGCCGATTTTACATATTACCGGATGGATAAACGCTTAGAGTAGACGGGTCTTTTCCTTTTTTTTTATAAACTACGCACAAACTTCCATTTTTTTGTTATAATAAAAAAGTTAGTAATGATTCCGGACACCGCGAGGCGGCTGGAATGTCTGCAAGGGTAGTTTATAAAGGAGTGTCGATGAAAACGATCAGTGATAGGATACGCAGAGAGCTTTTGGAAATGCAGGATCTTCCTTACAGGGACTTTCACGCGAATCTGATGCCGACAGTGGACAAAAAACGGGTGATCGGTATCCGCGTGCCGATTCTTCGAAAGTATGCGAAAAAACTGGCAAAAGACCCGGATATCGGCAGCTTTCTGGAGGACCTTCCGCATCACTATTATGAAGAAAACAATGTACATGCTTTTGTGATCGAACAGATCAAAGATTATGAGACCTGTCTGAAGCGGGTGAAGGAATTTCTTCCTTATATAGATAACTGGGCTACCTGCGACATGATGAATCCGAAGGTGTTTGGCAAACATACGGATGAGATTCTGAGAGAGGCAGAAAACTGGATGCGCTCGGATCAGACTTATACGATACGCTTTGGCATTGGCATGATCATGCGATTCTTTCTGGAAGAACGGTTTAAACCAGAGTATCTGGAAACAGTCGCTTCCATCAGATCGGAAGAGTATTATGTCAATATGATGATCGCGTGGTTTTTTGCCACTGCATTGGCGAAGCAGTATGAGCAGACCCTTCCGTTTATCGAAAAAGAACGGCTGGAGTGCCGGACACATAATCAGACGATCCGAAAAGCCTGCGAAAGCTATCGGATCACGAAGGAACAAAAAGAATATCTGAGGACTTTGAAAATAAAGTGAAAAAGTGAGGAGAAGACGTGAGTAAAGAGACAGAACTTTGGGATATTTATGATGCAGACAAACAAAAGACAGGTCGTACCATGAGACGGAATGACTGGTGCTTAAAGGATGATGAATATCATCTGACAGTACTTGGAGTGGTACGTCATACAGACGGCAGATACCTGATCACCAAACGCGTGATGACAAAGGCATGGGCACCGGGATGGTGGGAAGTCTCAGGCGGTGCCTGCATGGCCGGGGAAGAATCAAAAGAAGCCGTTCTGCGGGAAGTCAAAGAAGAGACCGGGCTGGATGTATCCGGCTTTGAAGGCGGATATGTATTCTCCTATAAGAGAGAAAATCCGGGAGAAGGAGATAATTATTTTGTGGATATCTACCGGTTTACGGGAGAGTTTACGGAAAAAGACCTTTGCTTACAGGAAGAAGAGACGGCCGGCTGGCAGCTTGCGACGGTAGCCGAGATTGAGGAATATGCCAGACAGGGGATCTTTCTTCATTATGACAGTATCAAGAGAGTATTTGAGTAAAAAACGGGAGAGCTATGGACTGCAAAGATGCGAAAAGAGCGATTCCGCATTTTTTCGCGGATGAACTGGAAGGAAAACAATTGAAGGAGTTTGTCTGGCATCTGAATAAGTGCCAGGACTGCATGGAGGAGACAACGATCCAGTATCTTGCGACAGAAGGAATCCTGCGACTGGAGGAAGGCAAGACCTTCGAACTGGACAGAGAGCTGCAGGAGAAGCTGGAATCAGCCATGCGCAGGGAGCGGTTCCGCAAGCGGTTCCGTTATACACTGGTCGCGATCGAGATTCTGTCGCTCTTTATCATTGTATGTGTATTTATCTATGTCTTCCTATAAGAAACCGGCGGAGATAAAAGTATCGGGCAGTCAGTCCTTTTGGCTTTGGCAGGATAATGAAAACAGGAGAATCTAACATGAGCGAAAAATTAGTGCTGATCGATGGACACAGCATTTTAAACAGAGCGTTTTACGGAGTACCGGATCTGACAAATGCAGAGGGACTTCATACCAATGCTGTTTACGGATTTTTAAATATTATGTTTAAGATACTGGAGGAGGAAAAGGCACAATATCTGATCGTGGCCTTTGATGTGAGTGCACCGACTTTCCGTCATGAAATGTTCAAAGAGTATAAAGGGACACGTAAACCCATGCCGGAGGAATTAAGGCAGCAGGTGCCTGTCATGAAAGAGGTCTTAACGGCCATGGGGATCGTGATTCTGGAAAAGGCGGGACTGGAGGCAGATGATATTCTGGGGACCGTTGCGAAACATGCGGAAAAAGAAGGACTGGAAGTATCGCTTGTTTCCGGAGACAGAGATCTTTTGCAGATCGCTACAGAGCATATTAAAATCCGCATCCCCAAGACTAAGGGAAACCGTACCGAGATCGAAGACTATTATGCGAAGGACGTGCTGGAAGCCTATCAGGTCACACCGCTTCAGTTCATCGAATTGAAGGCACTGATGGGAGATACGGCAGATAATATTCCCGGAGTGCCCAAGGTGGGTCCAAAGACAGCCACGGAGCTTATGACAACTTACGGGTCCATTGAGAATATCTATGCGCATCTTGATGAGATCACCAAAAAGAGCATACACAATACTCTGGCCGAAAACAGAGAGTTGGCGGATCTTAGTAAAGAACTTGCCACGATCCGGATCGATGCGGACATAGACTATTCTCTGGAGAAAGCCAGACTTGGCAATATATACACCAGAGAAGCCTTTGATTATTTCACAAGACTTTCCTTTAAAAATATGCTGTCACGTTTTGAAAAGGAAGTCACAGAGGATGACAGCTGCAAAGAGTTTGCTTATGTGGAAGAGTTTTCGGAAGTTGAAACGGTTTTTGCAGAACTGTTAAAAGCGCCTGTCTGCGCCTGCCAGTTTGTGGATGAGAACGGAAAACTTCTTGGCCTGGCAGTGTCATACGGAGAGAAGAAACATGTCTTTATACCGGTGAACGGCTTTGTGACGGAGAATTATCTGGTTTCACAGATGCAGACCGTGAGAACACAGTACAAAGAGCAGCAAAAAGAAATGGCGACCTTTGATGCCAAAACAGGTTACCGGTATTTTGCATCGGATGATGTGAGCATGATCTTTGATGTGAAGCTGGCGTCATATCTGATCAATCCGTTAAAGAGTGAATATACCGTGGCAGATGTGGCAAATGAGTATTTACAGCTTATGCTGTCGGATAAAAAGCAGCTGTTTGGCAAAAAAACTCTGTCAGAAGCAATGGATTCCCAGAGAGAGGAGTTTCTGTCTTATGTCTGCTATATGAGCTATACATGTTTCCGAAGCTATGAAAAGCTTAAGACGGCACTCAAACAAAACGGGATGTTAAAGCTGTTTTACGAGATGGAAATGCCGCTGACCTATGTCCTTTACGACATGGAAAAGGCCGGGATCATCGCAAGAGCAGATGCTTTAAAAGAATATGGAGACAGGTTATCCACGCGGATCGTGGCACTGGAAGAGAGTATCTGTGAGCAGGCCGGGGAAACATTCAACATCAATTCTCCGAAGCAGCTTGGTGTGATCCTGTTTGAAAAGATGGGAATCAAGGGCGGCAAAAAGACAAAGACCGGTTATTCCACAGCAGCGGATGTGCTGGAAAAACTGAAACCGGAGCATCCGATCGTGGCAGATATTTTAGAGTACAGGACCTTGACGAAGCTCAAGTCCACCTACGCAGACGGATTGGCTGATTACATCGAAGAAGATGGCAGGATCCATTCGAACTTTAACCAGATGATCACAGCGACCGGGAGGATTTCCTCGACAGAACCGAATCTGCAGAATATCCCGATGCGCATGGAGCTGGGGCGTATGATCCGCAAGGTATTTGTGCCGGCGGAGGGGTTTGTGTTTATGGATGCGGATTATTCACAGATCGAGCTTCGTATCCTGGCACATATGGCAGATGATAAGGAGCTTATTGCGGATTACCGATCCGGCAAGGATATTCACCGGATCACTGCTTCTAAAGTATTCCACACACCAATAGAGGAAGTGACGGATCTTCAGAGAAGAAATGCGAAAGCAGTCAATTTCGGAGTGGTTTACGGGATCAGTTCCTTTGGACTGAGTCAGGATCTGAGTATTTCGCGAAAAGAGGCTGCGCAGTATATTGAAAAGTATTTTGAGACTTATCAGGGGATTAAAGTCTTTTTGGATAAAACCGTACAGGATGCGAAGGAGAAGGGATATACGGAAACGCTCTTCGGGCGAAGAAGACCGATCCCCGAGTTATCTTCTTCCAACTTCATGCAGCGACAGTTCGGTGAACGGGCTGCCATGAATGCGCCGATCCAGGGAACGGCGGCAGATATCATGAAGATTGCCATGATCAATGTGTGGCGCGCACTAAAGGAGCAGAGGCTGCGCTCGAGGCTGATCATACAGGTGCATGATGAGCTTTTGATCGAAACTGCGGTGGAAGAGACTGAACAGGTGAGAAAGATCCTGACGGACGAGATGAAAAATGCGGTGAAGCTGTCGGTAGCGCTGGAGATCGATCTGCACACCGGTAAGGACTGGTACGAGGCAAAATGATGAAGATCATCGGGATCACAGGCGGCGTGGGTGCCGGTAAATCCAGGATTTTAAAACATATCAAAGAAAATTATAACGCAAGGATCCTGTTGGCAGACGAGGCTGCAAACGAGATCAAGCTGCGGGGCAGGGAGTGTTATGAGCCGCTGGTAAGACTTTTGGGCACAGAAGTTCTGGGAAGGGATTTGGAAATCGACAGAGGCAGGATGGCCCGGATCATTTTCAGTGACAAAGAAAAGCTCTCAGCAGTCAATGCGATCCTTCATCCGGCGGTACGGCGGTTTATTCTGCAAAGTATCGAGGAGGAAAAACAGAAGAATGAGGTGGATTACTTTGTTCTCGAAGCGGCACTTTTGATCGAGGAACACTATGATGAGATCGTGGACGAACTCTGGTACATTTATGCGGATGAGGCGACACGGAGCAAAAGATTAAAAGATAGTCGCGGCTACAGCGAGGAGAAAATTCATGCGATCATGGCAGGGCAGCTATGCGACGAAGAATTCAGGGCTTCCTGTCAGGTCGTGATCGACAACAGCAAAACGGTGGAAGAAGCCTGCAGACAGGTGGATGAGAGACTGGATCATATCAAAGAAGTCTGCAGACAATAGCCATGGGAAGGTTGTAGATGGTGTATCTGGAAGGGCGAAACGCCCCGGACAGATACCGGGATAATACGGAGGAATAGCAGTGGAATTCGGAAAATATCAGGGCACGTATGTATATGGACTGGATATCGGTACACGCAGTATCGTGGGGACGGTGGGATACAAAGTCAAAGACCGTTTTGTTGTGGTGGCCCAGTATTCCAAGGAGCACGAAACGCGTGCCATGCTTGACGGACAGATCCATGATATCGGAGCAGTGGGAGAAACGATCCAGAAGGTTACGCATTATCTGGAGGAAGAAGTCGGCCGACCGTTAAAGGAAGTTTGTATCGCTGCGGCGGGGCGTGTGCTTCGAACCGTGACGGTTCATGTGGAAAATGAATTTGAACAGGAAAAGGAAGTGACGCAGGAAGATATCTATGCGTTGGATTCGGCGGGTGTGGAGAAGGCTTATGAGAATTTCCAGGATGAGAACGATTCCAAGATGCATTTTTACTGTGTCGGTTATTCTGTGATCAAGTATTATTTAAACGGTTATCCGATCGGGAATCTAGAGAGTCATAAGGCAAAGAACATTGCGGAGGACGTAATTGTGACGTTCCTGCCGGATGATGTGGTGGATGGCCTTCAAAAGGCTGTTTCCATGGCGGGACTGGAAGTTGCCAATATGACGCTGGAGCCGATCGCGGCGATTGAGCTGGCAATCCCGGAGCGGTATCGTATGTTGAATATTGCCCTGATCGATGTCGGCGCGGGCACCAGTGATATTTCCATCACGAAAGATGGAAGCATCATTGCCTATGGTATGCTCCCCATTGCGGGAGACTGTCTGACGGAGGATATCGCCAGGGAATGCCTGGTGGACTTTGCGACAGCAGAGCGGATCAAACGCGGCGTATTCAAAAATAATGTTGTGGAATATCAGGATATCATGGGACTTCCCCAGACGATCATGAAGGAAGAAGTATTAAAAGCAGTCGGAGCCTCCATGGATTCCATGGCTAAGCAGGCGGCGGATAAGATTAAGGAACTAAACGGAGACAAGTCGGTCAGTGCTGTGTTTGTGGTTGGCGGGGGCGGCCGAATGGAGGGATATACCGATAAGGTGGCAGAGTATCTGGGAATCGCAAAAGAGCGCTGTGCGGTACGCGGAGAGGAAGTCATGCAAAACATCGACTTTATGCAGAATGATGTGGAAAAAACCTCTCTTTTGGTAACACCGATCGGTATTTGTTTAAACTACTATGAGCAGAGCAATAATTTTGTTTTTGTCAGCTTCAATAATATCCGGATCAAACTGTATGACAACAATAGGCTGTCGGTCATCGATGCGGCAATGCAGGCGGATTTTTCCAATGAGGATCTGTTCCCGAAATGCGGGGAGAGCCTGAACTTTAAATTTAATGGCGTGGCGCGTTCGGTACGT
Organism: Lachnospiraceae bacterium; assembly: GCA_015056815.1. Classification (GTDB taxonomy): domain Bacteria; phylum Bacillota; class Clostridia; order Lachnospirales; family Lachnospiraceae; genus SIG333. Next base: position 70,192 of record SVFN01000001.1, read on the forward strand.
GGAAAAAGAGGTGAGTCTGCCGTGATCGAAGTTAACGGGGCGACGGCGGATATTCATACGCCGATCCATGCCAATGATGTGATCACAGTCAAGAAATCTACCGCCGGAGAAAAGGGCAGCCTCTCGATCGGACAGCTTCCGGAGTATCATGCAACCGTGTCCGTAACAGTCAACGATAAGAATGTGAAGCTCCCGAAGTTTGCCATGGTGAACGGCAATCTTCAGTCGGAGTTTTATGATATCCGACAGGGGGATGATATCAGACTTCTGGATTATTATACGGTACGTCAGATCGCAGAGTTTATGGACGTGATCCTGGATCCGAAGATGTATGTCTATGTCAATAATAACCGTGCGGATATGGAGACCAAAGTTTATGAGAAGTTTTCGGTAGTCTGGACTCTGGAAAAACTCAAGCTGTCCGAGAGAGAACAGGATGAGCTGGAGCGAGAATACGGTACGTATGATGAAGAGGAAGACGAGCCTCGGTACGAATGGGAAAAACTGGAAGATGATGACGGTGAAGAAGACGGTTCGTATGAGGAAGAATACGAAGAGATAGAATATGAAGAGGACGCGTATGATGAGCAGGATAATGCAAAAGGCGATAAGTCCGGAGAAAAAGAGCGCGAAACAGAACCGAAGAGGGCGACGATACATTCCGAAAAGGAGGAGCGCAAAACCGGAAATTCCAGCATTGATCCGGCAACAGACAGAACAGGAGCAGCAAGGGAAACTTCACAGAAATCTGCGAAACCGAAGAACGGACAGGAAAAGACAGGAAACACTTCCGGGCTGCCAAACGCAGGAGGCGGTATAGAAAAGAGCCGCGCAGAAAGAACGGGAAGTGATCCGATAACGAACCGGGCAGATGGTACCGTCCGAAGAACAGAGAGAAACGACCGGAACGAGTCTGACGGAAGTGTATTCCAGAGAAATCGGGTGAAAGAGAAGAAGAAACGCAAGAAGCCCGTTCCACACAACAGCAGGGCAAAGGATGAGTTGAATGTTATGGTTAATGATCGGCCGGTTACCTTAAAAGGAAAAACAAATTATATTTTTGTGGATGTGTTCGATCACATCGACTTTGATCTCTCCAAACCGCAGGGAAGCAGTGTGGAGACACTTTTGAACGGAAGAAAAGCACAATATATCGAACCACTTAAGGATGGTGATGTGCTTAAGATTTACTGGAAGGATTAAATTAAGACAAAATGAGATTACTAAGCATAGCCAGCGGCAGCAGCGGGAATTGCATTTATGTGGGGAATGAGGACACGAATATTCTGATCGATACAGGGATCAGCGGAAAGAGAGTGGAAGCGGGATTAAACTCCATAGGTCTTTCCGGAAAAGACATGGATGCTGTTTTTATCACACATGAGCATATTGACCATATCAGCGGACTCGCTGTTTTTTCACGCAAATGGAATGTGCCGATCTATGCATCGGCAGGAACGACACATGGGATATTGGGTACAAGATCGGTGGGAGTTATCGATACGGAGCTGTTTGAGATTTTTCACAAAGGGGAGCAGGTACAGGTGGGGACTTTGATGATCGATCCCATCGATATTCCGCATGATGCGCAGGAGCCGACCGCTTATCATGTGACGGATGGAAAAAGCAGAGTTGCGGTGGCGACCGATCTTGGATGTATCACGAAGGGACTGAAAGAAGCACTTAAGGGAGTCAATGCTTTGCTTTTGGAGGCAAACCATGATGTGAATATGCTTCAGGTGGGACCTTATCCTTATTACTTAAAGCAAAGAATCCTGGGGAATAAAGGGCATCTTTCCAATGAGAACTGCGGGAAGTTTCTGGCAGGATTATTACACGATGATCTGAAAGCTGTTCTACTGGGGCATTTGAGTCATGAAAACAATCTGCCGGAATTGGCTTATGAAGCGGTCCGCTTTGAGATCGAGGCGGCAGAGAACGGTTATAAGCCTTCTGATTTTGATATCAGGGTGGCGAAACGCAGTGAGCCGTCCGGACTGATCGAAGTATAGGAGAATGCAAAACGGATGCTAATGCCATCAAAAATCAAACTTTAACCGAACGGTTTGATAGAACTTGTCATTATGTAAATAATTTGGTAGAATTGTAACGATATGGGTACAGTAGCGTATCGTAAGTGGACGGGCAGACCGCTTGACGGATGCCTTCACGGTAGCTTTTGACAGGCAGAAGGAGAAGATTATGAAAAAGACAATCATCACAGTAGTAGGCAAAGACACGGTAGGGATCATTGCGAAAGTATGTACCTATCTGGCAGACCATCAGATCAATATCCTGGACATTTCACAGACCATTGTACAGGATTATTTTAACATGATGATGATCGTGGATACCGGTCATGCAACCAATTCTTTCAGCGAGTATTCAGATGAACTGGCAGCGCTCGGTGAAGAGATCGGTGTGATCATTCAGTGCCAGAGAGAAGACATTTTCCTTAAGATGCATCGTATTTAATACTGACCGGATTTGGCGAAAGGAATGGTTGAAAAATGATAAATATAAATGAAGTAAGTGAAACAAACCGGATGGTTGCAGAGCAGAGTCTTGATGTTCGTACCATTACAATCGGTATCAGCCTGTTAGACTGCATTGATTCGGATCTGGAAAGCTGTAAGAAGAAGATCTATGACAAGATTACGACGGTTGCGAAGGATCTGGTCTCCACCGGTGAATACATCCAGAAGGAATACGGGATCCCGATTGTGAATAAACGGATTTCGGTAACCCCGATCGCACTGATCGGAGGAGCCTGCTGCAAGACACCGGAGGATTTTGCAAGTATCGCAAAAACTCTGGACGAGGCGGCAAATACGGTCGGGGTGAATTTTATCGGAGGATACAGTGCGCTTGTATCGAAAGGGATGACTCATGCAGATGAGCTGTTGATCCAGTCTATTCCCCTGGCGCTGTCGACCACGGAAGTTGTTTGCAGTTCGATCAATCTTGGCTCGACCAAGACCGGTATCAATATGGATGCGGTCAAGCTGATGGGAGAGACGATCAAAAAGACCGCTGAGTTTACGAAGGAGAAGGATTCCTTAGGGTGTGCGAAGCTGGTTGTATTTTGTAATGCGCCGGATGACAATCCGTTTATGGCGGGCGCCTTTCACGGTGTGACCGAGGCGGATGCCATCATCAATGTCGGCGTTTCCGGTCCCGGCGTGGTAAGAAGGGCTTTGGAGGAAGTAAGAGGCGAGAATTTTGAAATCCTCTGTGAGACGATCAAAAAGACGGCCTTTAAGGTAACACGAGTGGGACAGCTTGTGGCAAAAGAGGCTTCCAAGCTGCTAAACATTCCGTTCGGTATCGTGGATCTGTCTTTAGCTCCGACGCCCGCGATAGGCGACAGTGTGGCAGATATCTTATGCGAGATCGGTCTGGAGTATGCCGGAGCACCTGGTACGACGGCAGCTTTAGCGCTTTTGAATGATCAGGTAAAAAAAGGCGGTGTTATGGCGTCCTCTTATGTCGGCGGTTTAAGCGGTGCTTTTATTCCGGTCAGCGAGGATCAGGGAATGATCAATGCAGTGGAGGCGGGAGCTCTTACCATCGAGAAGCTGGAAGCCATGACCTGTGTGTGCAGTGTGGGACTGGATATGATCGCGATCCCGGGAGACACAAAGGCAACTTCTATTTCCGGTATCATTGCGGATGAGCTTGCGATCGGAATGGTAAATCAGAAGACAACGGCAGTGCGTATCATCCCTGTGATCGGAAAGGGCGTCGGTGAGCGTGTGGAGTTCGGCGGATTGCTGGGTTATGCACCGATCATGCCGGTCAATCCGTTTTCCTGCGATGCATTCATCAACCGCGGCGGGCGCATTCCGGCACCGATTCATAGCTTTAAGAATTAGAAACGGCTTATTCAAATTTAAGAGAGGAGAAAACAAATGAGAGATAATGTTACAATCATCGACCATCCGCTGATCAGACACAAGATCACTATGTTGAGGGATAAAAATACGGGGACGAATGAATTCCGCAAACTGGTAGAGGAAATTGCCATGCTGATGGGATATGAGGCAATGAGAGATCTTCCGACCGAGGAGGTACAGATCGAGACTCCGATCGAGACTTGTATGGCACCGATGATCGCCGGAAGAAAGTTAGCAATCGTACCGATCCTTCGTGCAGGGCTTGGCATGGTAAATGGCCTGTTATCCTTGACACCTACCGCCAAGGTGGGACATATCGGAATGTATCGTGACGAGGAAACGCATGAGCCGCAGGAGTATTACTGCAAACTGCCCCAGCCGATCGATGAGAGACTGATCATCGTGACAGATCCGATGCTGGCAACAGGTGGTTCTGCCGTAGACGCAGTTGATCAGATCAAGAAGCATGGAGGAGTGAATATCAAGTTCATGGCGATCATTGCGGCTCCGGAAGGATTGAAGAGACTGTCCGAGACACATCCGGATATCCAGATTTATGTTGGACAGGTAGACAGATGTCTGAATAAAGATGCGTACATCTGCCCGGGACTTGGTGATGCTGGTGACAGAATCTTTGGAACAAAATAAGACCATAGGACGATGTCTGTGAAACGGCTGTCCGCTTTCTGTCATCAGAAGTCATGAGAAACACACAAAAGCCTCCGTTCATATTCATTCTTCATAACGGTATGATATTTTTGGGACACAACACTTTCATAGAGGTCGGCCGCAAACAGATCGGAAAAGAATTGCTTCCGGCCGATCTGACCCAGCAAAGACTCCGCTTTTGCAGGACTGCTGATCAGGGGGATGGCGGCACTTCTTTTGAGTTTTCCGGTCAATGCCTGATTGCTGCGGTTTAATCCCAGAAGCCTTGCGTAAAACGTAATGCCGTTTTCAAGATATTCTGCAAGATCCTTTTGCTTAAGATGCAGTAAGATATGAAAAAGGTTCCGGCTGATACGGGTGTAGGTCAGGTCTTTACTTTTCAGTCGTTCACATAAGCCCGAAACAGATGGATACTGATAAAGACTGTTTTGCAGCTTATCCGAAAAATCCTCTGAGACATCCAGATAGTCGGAAAAGGGATGAGAAACGACCGGATTTTCATGGTAGGCCGATAGCAACGCATAATGCAGCATGCCGGAAAAATCGTCGGACAAAACAGGCATACCATGCCCAAAGGCATCGGAAAGAAGTGAAAAAGCATTCTCCGGCATATGATTTCGTAACTGTGTCAATTCTTCGGAGACCTCAGCATTTTTTAAAGCTTCACGAATGGCAGTAGCGGAAGAAAAAAGAAGTGACTCCTTTTCGGACATCAGAGACAGGGTGGAAAAGGAGAGGGGATCGGTTTCTTCCAAATGGATATTATGATAAGCCGACCCGAGACGCTTTAGTGTGACCGGACGGATTGTGCTGCCTGAACGCTTTAATTCCTTTACGTATTCCAAAGCCAGAATATTATTGGGAGTATCCATTATGGAAAGATCTGTGCCGGTCGTTTCGTCAGCATCGCATGGTACAGAAAACATTGCGGCAAAAACGGATGGGCTTGTGTCATCCGCCGAAGAGATCAAGCGATCAGCCTGCTGTGATCCGATATAGTCTTTAAGAGCCGCTTTACGGGCAGAAGGATAGGATTTACCCTGTTTCAGAGCGGCCTTGAGACTGTCTTTATAAGCTGCCGGTTCTTTGATCAGAATATCGGCAATCTTATCTAACAGAGTAAGTTCTCCGGACTCGCTTCCAAAGCATAAATAATCTACGCAGCCAAGCTTGTTTAAAACAGAAACGGCTCCTCTGGCAAAAAACTCTGCACTGCCGCAGGCATAACAGACCGGCAACTCTATGACAAGATCGGCACCGTTTTCCAAAGCAGACTGTGCGCGTGTGTACTTGTTCACAATAGCCGGTTCCCCACGCTGTACAAAATTTCCGCTCATAATGACGATCAGGGCATCTGCCCCGGTCAGTTCCCTTGCCTTTTGCAATTGATAGGCGTGTCCGTTATGAAAAGGATTGTATTCAGCAATAATGGCAGTAATAGTCATGTGTCGGCTCCGTTTCCCAGATTTTATTTTACATTTCTACCATGATACCATACATTACCTCAAAAACACAGCCCCCGCAGGGGGAAAATGCTTCAAAACCATGAAAACCAGGGTTTTGCCCCCGACATCATAGTATGCTTTGCACAAAAAATTGTACTTGATTTTGCACATGATTTTTTGCCCGAAATTCTTGTATACAAAAAATGAGTGGTTTATAATGTAAAGGATTGGAAAATCAAATGACGCGAATGCGGCATTTGATTTTCCAATCCTTTAACGAGCATTTATCCTAGTAAGGAAAACGAATGTTTTGCGGGTATGACGGGGTCTGTTTCCCGTTTGAAAATATATATGAATAATAGGAACATGGAGGACAGGAAGATGTCGTATATTGATTTGATCAAAGAAAAAGCAAGAGCGGACAGAAAGACGATCGTGTTGCCGGAGACGAATGACAAGCGTACTCTGATCGCTGCTTCCCATATCATGAAGGAGAAGATTGCCGATATCATCATGGTCGGTAACGAAGAAAAGATCATGGACGGCGCACGCTGGCTTGAGGTCGATCTTGATAATGTGAAAGTGGTTAACCCGGAATCGTGTGATAAATTTGAGGAATATGTAAATCTATTATACGAAACACGTAAGGCGAAGGGGATGACACCGGAGAAGGCTCGTGAGATCCTGTTAAATGATTATCTGACTTTTGGTGTGATCATGGTAAAGGCGAATGATGCAGACGGTATGGTGGCAGGTGCGTGTCATGCCACAGCAGATACCCTAAGACCGGCTTTGCAGATCTTAAAGACCGCACCGGGCGTAAAACTGGTTTCCGGATTCTTTATTCTGGACGTGCCGGATTGTGAATATGGCGAGAACGGAACGTTCCTGTTTGCGGACTGCGGACTGAATCAGGAGCCTAACGCTGAGGAGCTTGCGGCAATCGCAGAGAGTTCAGCCAGAAGCTTTAAGTCTTTGGTCGGCGCAAAGCCGATAATTGCCATGCTTTCCCACTCTACCAAAGGCAGTGCGAAGCATCCGCTGGTAGATAAAGTAGTGGAGGCTACGAAGATCGCGAAGGAATTATATCCGCATCTTTGTATTGACGGTGAGTTACAGGCAGATGCGGCAATCGTTCCGCACATTGCCAAATCCAAAGCTCCGGGCAGTGAAGTGGCAGGACGCGCGAATGTATTGGTATTTCCGAATCTGGACTGCGGAAATATTTCCTATAAGCTGGTACAGAGACTGGGCAAGGCAGAGGCTTACGGTCCGATGCTTCAGGGGATCGCACAGCCGGTGAATGATCTTTCCAGAGGCTGTTCCTGGGAGGATATTGTTGGTGTCGTTGCGCTGACAGCGGTACAGGCACAACTTGTATGATAAAATTACAGAGAGATTTTGACACCACGCACCGTGCGAAACGGAAGCGTGGTGTTTTTGAACAAAAATCCGACGAGAGCATTTGTTGACGGATACTGTATTTACTTCCGGATGGGGAGTATCATAAATTGAGGATGCATAATGATACCAAAGGAGATGTCAGGGATGAAAGCAGTGAAAGGTGATATTACAAAGATTGCAGATATACAGGCAATCGTAAATGCAGCGAATACCTCGTTGTTAGGCGGAGGAGGAGTGGACGGCGCCATCCATAGAGCAGCAGGACCGGAACTTTTGGAAGAGTGCAGAAGTCTCCACGGTTGTAAGACAGGGGAAGCGAAACTGACCAAAGCCTATCGACTTCCATGCGATTATGTGATCCATACAGTTGGACCGGTCTGGCGGGGCGGAAACATAGGAGAAGCTAAAAAGCTGGCATCCTGCTATGAAAATTCCCTGAAGATCGCAATAGAGCAGGGCATCCGGTCGGTGGCATTCCCGTCCATATCCACAGGAATTTACGGATACCCGGTTGAAGAAGCGGCGAAAGTGGCAGTAGAGACGGTAAAGAACTTTTTGCAAAAACATCCGGATCAGATCGATCTGGTGGAATGGGTGCTGTTTGATGATAAGACATTTGCTACATATAAGGATGAGATCGAGCAAAGCAATTTGAAAGGATAGGTAAGACGTGACATATGATAACGAGAGATGAAGCATTTACACTTTTGAAGAAATACAACAAAGATCCGTTTCATATACAGCATTCGCTGACAGTGGAAGCGGTTATGAAATGGTATGCAAGAGAGCTTGGTTATAGCGAGGAGGAAGAATACTGGGGAATCGTCGGTCTTCTTCACGATATTGATTTTGAACTTTACCCGGATGAGCATTGTCTGAAAGCACCTGAACTTTTGAGAGAGGGTGGAGTGAGTGAGGATATGATCCATGCGGTCTGCTCACACGGTTATGGGATCACAGTGCCCTGCGGTGTGACGATCGATGTAAAGCCTGTTCATGAAATGGAAAAGGTTTTGTTTGCAGCGGATGAACTGACAGGACTTGTCTGGGCAGCGGCACTTATGCGGCCGTCAAGAAGTGCGAAGGATATGGAGTTAAAATCTTTGAAAAAGAAATATAAGAGTAAAGGATTTGCAGCAGGCTGTTCCAGAGAGGTTATCGAGCGCGGGGCAGCGCAGCTTGGATGGGAATTGGATAAACTTCTGGAAATGACATTGCAGGCTATGGCAGCGAGTGAAGATCTGATCAATGCCGAATGTGATTAAGACAGCGTGAAAGAGAAAAGAGGAGGAGAACGAATTTTGAAAACGGTTTTATGCTACGGAGATTCCAATACCTATGGATATAATCCGGAAAACGGTCTGCGGTTTCCGGAGGATGTCCGATGGACCGGAATCCTTCAAAGGCGATTGGGAAAAGAATACCGTGTGATCGAGGAAGGATGTAATGGAAGGACCACAGTATTTGAGGATCCGTTAGAGGGATGGAAAAATGGCCTTAGCTATTTAAAGCCCTGCTTAAATTCCCATAAGCCGGTCGACTTCGTGATACTGATGCTTGGAAGCAACGATCTGAAAGAATCGTTTCATGCTTCTGCGGATCAGATTGCGTTTGGTGCGGCACAGTTAGTGGAGACGATACAGACATTTACGGCCGCAAAGCAGGGGTTTGTACCAAAGATCCTGCTTGTGTCGCCGCTTTACATCGGAGAGGGCATTCATACATCACCGTTTTATGGGCGTTTTCTGGAAAATGCCATTACACGTTCAAAAGAGTTTGCAAAGAAATATGGTGAGGTGGCACAAAAGTACCACTGTGAATTTGCTGATGCATCCAAATGGGCGCAGCCTTCCGCTACAGACAGCCTGCACATGAATGCCGATGGACACAGGGCGTTTGCACAGGGGTTATCCGCCTATATGAAAAAAGTGTATAATATACCGTAGCACGTTTTTTAGATCAAATGCGCCGCGAAAATGCGGAATGTGGGAGAATTGTGGGAGTGCAAAGCACGGAGTGATCAGGCTATCGAGCTTTGACTCCGATAGCCTGAAATCCCACTGCAATGTTTCCATTTGCAGTCACGATACGGAATCAGCAGATAGTATCGGACTATCGTATCCTGAGAGAAAAAATCCTGCCGGAGATTGCTCATGGCAGGATTTTAACAGTTATCACGTTAATTTTTTCAGGAAATGTCCATCAATATGCACATTCTCCGTCTCTACAATAAATGCCTGCGGATCGTGACTGCGGATGATTCCCTTTATGCGTGCGGATTCAAACTTGCTGATAAAGATGATGAAGATCTTGACCGGTTCTCCCGTGAAGATACCGTTTGCATTGATCTCTGTCATACCGCGGTGCAAACGCCCCATGACCTCGATCTCCATCGGTCTGGTATCCTTGAGTTTAGTGATGACCATGATCTCGCTGCTGATATTCTGGGTATGGATCCGGTCTGAAGCAATCGAGACAAAGACCGAATAGATCAGGGAATAGATCACTGTCGGGATATCAAACAGAAACAGCATGATCGTATAAAGCACGATGTTGGCGATCAGGCTGATATAGCCCACACTTCCTTTTCCCTTGGAGGCGATCACTAACATTCCCACAATTGTCATGCCGCCATCGCAGGCGCCTGTCCAGAGAATGATGCCGACACCGGAGCCACAGATCAGGCCGGCTATGATCGTATTGGCAATCGTATCTTCCAGTATGGGTGCGGCTGGAATAGGGATCACGGAGAGCAGGATCATAACCGCGGTTACCGCAAAAATGGTTTTTAAAATAAAGCGCTTACGCATTTTACGGACTGCGACCAGTATGATCGGTACATTCAGCAGATAGTAAAGGATACCTGAAATATTAAATCCGCCAAAAGAAATGCCCATCCGCAATAACAGAGTTTCAAAAAGCTGTGCAAATCCCATCAGGCCGCTGGAATAAAGCATGAGCGGGCGTAAAAAGCAGTTCAGACCGACCGAGTAGATCAGTGAGCCGACTAAGATCACAGGCAGTTTGAGACTTTCTTTCCGGATGGCTTTAAGCCCCTGATCATCCGCTTCCATCTTTTTTTCCTCATCAACGACTAATTCGCTGATCGTCTTTTCACTTTCCATAGCGTATCCCTCCCAATGAAACAAGTTAACGCATCCCTCAATTACATTGCTTCTTTTTGGATATTCACGATCGAATGACACATCGAAACAGCGTGGATATCTGTCACACTATCTATTGAGTATTTTACCATTTTTTGCGCGAAAAATACAGTCATATCCTTGATTGTAAAGAACAACCCGCGATATATTTGCCATACTGTGATACGACATCGTACAGGACACTTCCTGTTCCGATCAATTATCCGGTTTAATCTGTAAGATATCAGAAGCCTGAAAAATTCCGGAAAAGAAATACAGGCTGAAAAATAAAATAGAAATAAAGAAAACAATAGAAAAACTAACAAAAAAGAGTAAGAATATAGGATTTATTTCTCCGCGAATGTATAGTATAATGTAACATGTCGGAAGAAAACCAAGCGACGCGAAGCGGCATTTGGTTTTAGCCGACATGTTAACGAGTGAGACGTATGTCTCACGAGTGCCTATGATTGCAAATGCAATCATAGGAGTCGGAAGAAAACCAAGCGACGCGAAGCGGCATTTGGTTTTAGCCGACATGTTAACGAGTGAGACGTATGTCTCACGAGTGCCTATAAAAAAGTGAGGATCAGGAAAGATGGATAGTTTTTTTGGAGGGATGGATTCCGGTGGGAATAAATCCATTTATACAATGGAAGAAATTGAAAAAGCAGAGAAAATGAAAAAGAAAAACGGCGGGACTTTGATGGAGAATCTGGTAAAGCTGACAGGAAAGACACTTCCGACCGCATCAGGTGTGTCTGCACGCTATTCGATACCGGATATCACGCAGGAACTGTTTTCGCGAAGCAGCAACGATAAGTCCGGGGATGCAAACAGAGCGGCAAAAGCGCAGAAGGATGCTGTTAAAGCTGCGCCAGATGCCTCCGAAAAGAAATGGATCGATCCGACAGAACAGCTTCTTCGGAATTCGGAAAGTCTCAATCAAGAGCTTCAGAATCTGAAACAGAGTTTAAAAGATGATTTCGGAATTGAACAGACGGAGGATGAATCCTGGAAAAAGGACTTCGGGATCAGCAACAGCACCAGTGAGGCAGAAGATGAGCAGACACCGAGGATATCTTTAGAGAGTTTTAACGGTCTGGCAGATGAAGTGGCAAAGAAGCTGTTTGGTCAGGAAGAGTTCATAAAAAAATTGGTGATCGCACTGAAACGACCTCTGGTGATGCCGCCGGAGCAGCCAAAGGCACAAAACACCATCTTTATCACAGGACCGAAAGACACCGGAAAACATCTGGCACTTTCCGAGCTTGCCAGAGAATTACATGAGAGAAAGATCATCAAAAGCGAGAAGATCAAGACCATGGATCTTGGCATTTACACAGACGGTTCCATGGAGAAACTCTTTTTACAGGATATTTTTGCAGCTCTGTCCGGAAAGGAAGAACTGATCTTGTTTGAAAATTTTGAGAACTGTCATCCTTCTTTTCTGGCACATATCAGTGATCTTGTGACAGAGGGAAGATTCCGTCTGTCAGAGAGATATGTCATGCAGAGCGGACAGCTTGTGAGTGTGGCGAATTCGTTGGCGACCAATACGGTCGGCGAACTGGATGCGTCCGGCAAATATCTGATCTTTATTACAGAGAAATCACTGGATAAGACGGCCGGCATCATGGGAGCCCCCTTTGTGGACGCACTTGGAGATATCTGTAAGACACAGGCTCTTGGGGATGATACGATCCGCAGGATCGCGGAGAGTGAGCGGGAGCAGTTAAAAGAGAAAGCCTCCCGGAGATTTTCTTTCGAGTTGGATTTTGCGGAAGATTTTCTGGATTTCAGTATTACGAAGTCACAAAGACAGGCCGGAGTGAAAGGAATACAGGATTTTTATGCGACCGTCTTTTCGGCGCTGGCACAGGCAAAGCTTGAGGGAGAATATCCCGATCATATGAGCCTGACACTTTTGGTGGAAGAGGGGAAAATTCTGGCAAAAGGCGAAGCGGAAACGATCGATCTTTCCGCATTTATGCCAAAAGGCTATCAGGGTGAAGTTGAAGAAATAAAAAAAGAGCTGGAGAGTATTATCGGGTTAAAAGAGGTAAAAGAATATGTCTCCGGTCTGGAAGAATACTATAAAGTGCAAAAACGCAGGGAAGAAGAGGGATTGACAACCGGAGGCTTAAGTAAACATATGATCTTTACCGGCAATCCCGGTACCGGTAAGACCACCATCGCCCGTATCGTCAGCAAATATTTAAAAGCCATAGGCGTATTAAGCGGTGGACAGCTTGTGGAAGTATCAAGAGCCGACCTGGTCGGACGCTATGTGGGACACACGGCGCCGCTTACCAATAAAGTGATCTCCTCCGCGATAGGAGGCGTACTTTTTATCGATGAGGCATACAGCTTATATCGCGGCAGTGAGGACAGCTTCGGTATGGAGGCGATCGATACACTGGTGAAAGGCATGGAGGACAACAGAGAGAATCTGATCGTGATCCTGGCCGGTTATTCCGCAGAGATGGAAGAATTTCTGACAGCCAATTCCGGACTGAAGAGCCGCTTCCCGAATGTGATCGATTTTCCGGATTACACGGGGGAGGAGCTTTTGCAGATCGCCTGTTCCATCGCAAAATCGAAGGGGTATGTCATAGAGGAAGGTGCGATGCCTGGCTTGAAAAGCTATTTTAATGCGGTACAGATGGCAGGAGCCAAAGATGCCGGTAACGGCAGACTGGCACGCAATAAGATAGAAGAAGCGATCCTGAATCAGTCCAAACGACTGGTGGCACAGCCGGAAGCAGAGCTTTCTACTTTGCTGTCGGAAGACTTTGATCTTGCCGATCTGTCGGGAGATTGATGTCCGGCGTGAAGGGACGAAAAGACCATAGCCGGCTTAAAACAGAAGTTTGCAATTATGAATAAAAGAATTTAAACAGAAGCATTATAATAAACGGAGGACATAACACATGGAAGAAATGAGGCACGATTTTCAGTCGACCGAGGAGTACGTAGCGAGTGAGGAGCTGCTTGCCAGCGTTAATGTGGCGATCGCTTTGGAGAAACCCCTTCTGATAAAGGGAGAACCGGGCACGGGCAAAACGATGCTTGCGAGGGCGATCGCGCAGTCGCTTGGCAAGAAACTGATTATCTGGAATATTAAGTCCACAACCAAGGCGCAGGACGGACTTTATATGTATGATACGATTCAGCGTCTGTATGATGGTCAGTTTGGCGAGGAAGGTGTGGATGACATTGCCCGTTACATTAAGCTGGGAAAGTTAGGGGAGGCATTTGAAGAGGATGAGCAGGTGATCCTTCTGATCGATGAGATCGATAAGGCGGATCTGGAGTTCCCAAATGACTTATTATGGGAGCTTGATCAGATGGAATTTTACATTCACGAGACGAAACGAACCGTGAAGGCGAAACACAGACCGATCGTGATCATCACTTCCAATGCGGAGAAAGAACTGCCGGATGCTTTCCTGCGCAGATGCATTTTTCACTACATAGATTTTCCGGATGAGAACCTGATGAGTGAGATTGTAAAAGTACATTATCCGGATATTGAGGAAAATCTTCTGAAAAATGCGATGGATGTATTTTACTGGATTCGTTCGATCCGTGATATCCGGAAGAAACCGAGTACTTCAGAGCTGATCGACTGGCTGAACGCGCTGCAGAGAAACGGGATCGATCCGGATTCATTACGTGAGAAGCTTCCGTTTGTTGGTGTTGTTGTCAAGAAGGATGAAGATTTGGAAACGGTAAGACATTATGTTTAGTGAATTTTATTATACCCTAAAGGCAAAGGGACTGGATGTTTCCTTAAGTGAGTGGCTGACATTGATGGATGCTTTGGATCAGGGACTATGTGAGAGTTCCCTGACGAAGTTCTATTATGTTGCGCGTATGATACTGGTAAAGTCAGAAACGGATTTTGATAAATTTGATATGGCCTTTGATGAACATTTCAAAGGGATACAGTCGGATGATGAAGTGACTTTCAGGATGCTTCGCTGGCTGGATAAAGAAGACATGAAAAAAATGGTCGAGAATGAGGAACGCTTGTGGATCCACAATTCAGAAGATCTCCAGATCGATAAAGAGGATGTGGAACAAAAATTCCGCCAGAGAATGAAGGATCAGGACAGTGAGCACAACGGTGGAAGTTTCTGGATCGGCACGATGGGAAAGACAAGCTTTGGCAATACCGGCGGCATGACCGGAGGTATCCGCGTGGGTGGTGCCAGTGGATATCAGAGTGCGTTTGAAGTGATCGGTGCCAGAAAATATCAGGATTTTCGTGATGATAAGATGTTAGATAACAGACAGTTCCAGATGGCGTTTCGCAGACTGCGCCAGTTTTCCACAAAACTTGATATCCCCAAGACAGAGCTGGACCTGGACGAGACGATCAATAAGACCTGCAACAATGGCGGGTATCTGCAGATCGTGATGGGCAAACCGCGCAAAAACGCAGTGAAGCTGATGCTGCTCATGGATTCCGGAGGAACGATGATACCCTATTCCAAGCTTTTGAATGAGCTGTTTCAGGCGGTGGATAAGTCCAATCATTTTAAGGATGTACAATGTTATTATTTCCATAATTGTATTTATTCCAAGCTCTATAAAACGCCGGAGTGTGAGAACGGAGACTGGATCGATACGGATTGGGCGTTCCGTAATTACGACAGCGATTATAAAGTCATAATCGTAGGAGATGCGGCGATGGCACCCGAGGAGCTGTATTCCGACACAGGCAATTACAGGGGACCAAACGGCGGACTGCCGGGATGGGACTGGCTCAGGCTGGTAAAACGTCACTACAAGAAGGTGATCTGGCTCAATCCGAAGATGGCACCGGGAAATGCGCCGTGGCGTGAGGCGGAGACTGCGATCAAGGGACTGTTTCCGATGTACAGGCTTTCTGTGGACGGCCTGAATCAGGGCATGGTAAAATTGATGCAAAACAAAGATTAGGAATACACAAAACCAAAGATGTGTGGTAGAATAAGTACGTTAGGGTCTGCAAAAGGCAGATTGCCGGCGGAACAGAAATGCTAATCGATAAAAAAGAAAGAATCTGGGGGAAACAGAAGATGGAGAAAACAGCATTTTATCAGGTGGTTGGTGATAACAGTGAATCTGTTCTTAAAACGGTCATGCTTTCAAACGGCACAGAGATGAGAGCCTATACGGAGATCGAAGGTAACCGTACCACAAAAGTGGAATTATTTCTGTATAAGATCGAAGATGATTATATCACCGTCCGTAAGCACACGATCACGACATATGAATACAATGGGCAGATCAGTAATGGGGACGAGAATGATATTGATGTATATCTCGGGTATGACAGTGTTGTCGGGTTACAGTATTTACGCGAAGATAAGAAACCGAAGAAAAAGAAGAAATAAGCTTGGGTTTCTAATAAATATAAGAGGAGAAATGAAAAATGTCAGTACCTTATAATCACAGAGAAGTAGAAACGAAATGGCAGAAGGTCTGGGATGACAATAAGGCATTTGCGGCGACGGATGATTATACGAAGCCGAAATACTATGCACTGGTAGAATTCCCGTACCCTTCCGGACAGGGACTTCATGTAGGACATCCCCGTCCTTATACTGCACTGGATATTGTTGCCAGAAAGCGCAGAATGCAGGGATATAATGTGCTCTATCCCATGGGATGGGATGCGTTCGGACTTCCGACTGAGAACTATGCGATCGCCAATAAGATTCACCCGCGTATCGTGACACAGAACAATGTGGCACGTTTTAAAGAGCAGCTGCATTCTCTCGGCTATTCCTTTGACTGGGACAGAGAAGTGAATACGACTGATCCGGACTATTACAAATGGACACAATGGATTTTCTTAAAACTGTTCAACGCCGGACTGGCATATAAAAAAGAAATGCCGATCAACTGGTGCACTTCCTGCAAGGTAGGTCTTGCCAATGAGGAAGTAGTCAACGGGGTCTGCGAGCGCTGTGGTTCTGAGGTGGTACGTAAGGTTAAGAGCGAATGGATGCTCAAAATCACGGAATATGCAGATAAACTTTTACAGGGTCTGGACAGCGTTGACTATATCGAGCGGGTGAAGGTTTCCCAGAGAAACTGGATTGGCCGTTCCGAGGGCGCTGAGGTGGATTTCCAGCTCAAAGACAAAGAAGAGAAGCTGCGTGTATATACGACACGTCCGGATACTTTGTTTGGTGCTACTTACATGGTAGTGTCACCGGAGCATCCTTATATTGACAAGTATAAAGATGAGATCAAAAACTGGGATGCCATCGTGGAGTACCGCGAGCAGGCTGCGAAGAAATCGGACTTTGAGCGTACAGAGCTTGCCAAGGATAAAACCGGCGTAGTATTGGACGGGATTACGGCGATCAATCCGGTCAACGGTCAGGAGATTCCGATCTGGATTTCGGATTATGTACTGATGACTTACGGAACAGGCGCGATCATGGCAGTTCCTGCGCATGATGAGCGTGACTGGGAGTTTGCGAAAAAATTCAATCTTCCTTTGGTACAGGTAGTGGCTAAGAACGGGGAAGAAGTGGATATCAATGAAGCAGCGTTTACGGATGTAGCGACAGGTGTCATGATCAATTCCGATTTCTTAAACGGGCTGGATGTGACAGCGGCCAAAGAAAAGATCAAAGATTTCCTGGCAGAGAAAAAGATCGGAGAGCGAAAAGTCAATTTCAAACTGCGTGACTGGGTATTCTCCAGACAGCGTTATTGGGGTGAGCCTATCCCGATCGTACACTGTGACAAGTGTGGCTTTGTAGCGATCCCTGAATCGGAGCTGCCGTTAGAGCTTCCGGAAGTGGACAGCTATATGCCTACCGATAATGGGGAATCACCGCTTGCAGCGATGACAGACTGGGTAAATACAACCTGTCCGTGCTGTGGCGGTCCGGCAAAACGCGAGACGGATACGATGCCTCAGTGGGCCGGCAGCAGCTGGTATTTCCTGCGCTATACCGATCCGAAGAATAAAGAAGCACTTGCAAGTAAAGAAGCACTTCAGTACTGGATGCCTGTTGACTGGTACAATGGCGGTATGGAACATACGACACTTCACTTATTATATTCCAGATTCTGGCATAAGTTTTTGTTTGATGAGAAAGTAGTGCCTTGCCCGGAGCCCTATCAGAAGCGTACCTCACACGGTATGATCCTGGGTGAGAACGGTGAGAAGATGTCCAAGTCCCGCGGAAACGTCGTGAATCCGGATGATATTGTAAGAGAGTATGGAGCCGATACGCTCCGTACCTATGAGATGTTTATCGGTGCATTTGATCTGTCTGCATCCTGGTCGGAAAATGGCGTGAAAGGATGTCGCAGATTTTTGGAGCGTGTCTGGAAATTACAGGATCTTTTAAAAGACGGTGATGCTTATTCGGCGGATCTGGAGACACTGATGCACCAGACGATCAAGAAAGTAAGTTCAGATTTTGAGAACCTGAAATACAACACAGCCATCGCAGCTATGATGAGCCTGATCAATGAGTTCTATAAGAAAGGGGAAGTAAACCGGGCGGAATTTAAGACATTACTTACCCTGCTCAATCCGGTGGCGCCTCATATCACAGAGGAGCTTTGGAGTACATGCGGTTTCGAGGGTTATGTCTATGAGAGTACATGGCCGGAGTATGATGAGGCGAAGACTGTGGAGGATACCGTGGAGATTGCTGTACAGATCAACGGTAAAACAAAGACGGTTGTGAAGGTGGCGAAGGATATCGACAAAGATTCTGCGATCGCACAGGGGAAAGAAGCACTTGGCGATAAACTGACCGGTACTGTTGTAAAAGAAATTTATGTTCCGGGCAGGATCATCAATATTGTAGTAAAACCGAATTAATAGAAATAAGAAAGGGAATCTCGTGAGAGATTCCCTTCTGTTATAATGGCTCTGTTTTAATTATCCTTTGCCCGAAGTCTTTCGATCTCAGCCCGCAAAGCAGCATTTTCTGTTTCTTTCTCTGATAACTGTCTTTTACTGTCAGCCAACCGATTCTTTGTCTCAACCAACTGATGATCTTTATCAGCTAACAGACTGTCCTTTTCCGCCAGTTCTTTCTTCAACGGCTCCGTGGCCTCGCGTATGATCCGATCGGAATGTAATTCATAAATTTCTCCGCCCATAACAGCGGTCACCTCCTTCTCGATTTCGTTGCCGTCCGTGATGTGCACGATGATCTCTCTGACACAGTCGCTCAGATCATCGAATTCCATAGCGTCTAATTCATGCTTTTTATTTGATTTTATCATTTCATCGCGGAAATATTCAAGGTCTGCGATTGCTTTTTCATAATCTTTTTGTGTCTTTAACTCTTTTTCATACCGGGCAATGTAAAAAGGAATGTATGCAAACAGCTTTTTTTCGATAATCTCTTCTTTTGTCAGATCTGAAAGAAAGATATTCTCCGAAGAATACGCATAGGTCTCACCGGTGGGAAATTCAAATGTGATCGTAGTAGTGCGTGGCGTCTGCAACGAATTTTTTATGTAGATTACTGTAAAATGAGGCATTTGTAGGCAAATATGCCCCTGATTATAGCTTCCTTCATTCTGTGCGATACTGCGGGCAGCCAGAAATGTGTATTCTGCCAGCCGCAGAGACATGGATTCATCATCATAGGTCTGCGCCTCGATCAGGTAATAATCGCCGCAGATGCATAAGAGAAAATCATTTTCCCTTTCCTCGATCTTTCTTTCCTCATTCTTTTTTTCGGGATTGTGGAAAACATTTTTTGCCGGCAGGATCGCTACCTCACTGTCAAGCGGGTAATGCTTCCCGAAAGCATCGTTGATGACTGCGATGAACAGTCTCTTGTGCCTGTTCTTGATGGACTGAAAGGCACTGTCATAGTCGTGTGAGTGTTTCATAGATAAGACCTCCTGAATGAAAAATAGTAGTGCGATTGGAAACCGCTGAATAATAAAGTGGTATGTCTGCTGTGAATACAGCGGAAACATAGAAAAAATAGAAACATAAAGATATGTTCCGGATGCAGATGATTTTAGCACAGTCCGAGAAAAAAGACAAGATAAATAGAAAAAGAAGAACAGTA
This sequence comes from Lachnospiraceae bacterium, assembly GCA_015056815.1. Classification (GTDB taxonomy): domain Bacteria; phylum Bacillota; class Clostridia; order Lachnospirales; family Lachnospiraceae; genus SIG333. Next base: position 89,811 of record SVFN01000001.1, read on the forward strand.
ACCGGAGAAAAATTTTTAATGTTGTTTTAAAGATTTTTTAATGTTGCAGGCGTATAATAAAAATTACAAAAAATCTGAGAAGAAAGAGAGGATGATTATGGAACAAAAAAAGAATAGTTGGATCAGTGCTCTTATCATTGGACTTTGCCTTGTTGCTGCTTTTGCGACATTGGCATTTGGACTATTGCATTTTCGGTCCAGGAGTACACAGTGCATTTCTGCGACAGGAAGTGCCAGTGTTGATTTTGATGCGGATCTGGTTATCTGGCGAGGATCGTTTTCAGCAGTTTCCGATTCGTCGAAAGATGCTTATGCCAAATTAAAATCAGATTCTCAAACGGTCAAACGGTACCTTACTTCAAAAGGAATATCGGAGGATGCGATTGTTTTTGATGCCGTCGATATCGGAAGAACTTATGAGGACACTTATGATGCAAACGGCAATTACGCCGGCTCGCATGCAAGCGGCTATGAGCTTAGTCAGCGCGTGACGGTCACATCGTCGGAACTTGATGTGGTCGAAAATGTTTCCAGAGAAATATCGGAGTTATTGGATCAGGGAATAGAACTGACCTCCGCCTCACCGGAGTATTACTACACCAAACTGGATGCGCTCAAGCTTGATCTGATCGATAAGGCATCTGCAAATGCAAAGGAACGGATTGATATCATTGCAAAGAATACAGGATCAAAACCCGGAAAACTGAAAAATTCCAGCCTTGGTGTATTTCAGATCACTGCTCAGAATACCGGAACGAGCAGCTATTCTTATGATGGAGCATATGATACCAGTTCGAGACATAAAACTGCTACGATTACAGTACATCTGGAGTTTGGATTATAATCGGATAGTTTCTGTAATGCCCTGTGAAATCTGCCTGACAGGTTTCAATTAGGATAAAAACAGAATAAATATAAAAAGTCAGAATTCTGCAGATTACAGAGTTCTGACTTTTTTAGTGCTGCGTACAACTAGGGTGCTGTCAGGCTGAACATGGTAGTTATCCGATCAGGTGGCTTAGATCTTTATAAAAAGTCGGATAGGAAATGTTTACACATTCTGCCTCTTTTATTTCGGTTTCTCCTTCGGCACACAAAGCTGCGATGGCAAAGCTCATGGCAATACGATGATCCAGATAAGAATCGATCACGGCACCATGAAGCGGTTTACCGCCCCGGATGATCATACCGTCGTCTGTGCCGGTGATATCACAACCCATACGGCTTAAATTATCTACCATCACAGCGATGCGGTCGGATTCTTTTACTTTCAATTCGGCTGCATCCCGGATCACGGTTTCACCTTCCGCAAAGGCAGCCATTACGGCGATCATGGGAAGTTCGTCGATCAGTGTCGGGATGATCGAACCGCCGATATCAATACCATGAAGCGGACTGGATTTGATCAGAAGATCTGCAGTAGGCTCTCCACGATCAGTGATTGCATTTAACAATGTGATATTTCCGCCCATTTCTCTGGCAACCTGCAGAATACCGTCCCTGGTAGGATTGATGCCGACATTTTTGATCAGGATCTCGGAATCCGGTACGAGAAGTCCGGCTGCGATAAAATAAGCAGCAGAAGAAATGTCGCCCGGTACGATGATCTTTTGCCCGAAAAGCTCAGGCTCCGGCTGGATCGTGGCAGTTGTTCCCGTGCTGGTAACACTGGCACCAAAATAGTTTAACATGATCTCCGAATGATTACGGCTTAAGACCGGCTCTGTCACACTGGTGGGAGAGTCGGCGTAAAGACCTGCTAACAGGATCGCGGATTTTACCTGCGCAGAGGCCACCTTGGAGACATAATGGATCCCCTTCAGATGAGTCCCGTGGATGGACAATGGAGCACAGTCATTTCCTCTTATGGAAGAAATCTCAGCCCCCATCTGACCGAGAGGCTCCATGATGCGGCGCATGGGACGTTTCTGAATGGATGCATCTCCATTCAATGTCACATCGAAATCCTGACCTGCCAGAATGCCGGAGATCAGTCTTGTGGTCGTACCGCTGTTGCCGGTGTAGAGTTCTGCATCAGGCTTTTTTAGTCCGTGAAGACCCTTCCCATGGATCAGAATCCGCTCCGGAGTGTTCTCGATGTCGATGCCGAGACGACGGAAACAGTCAATGGTGGAGAGACAATCCGCACCCTGTAAGAAATTGGTGACCTCTGTTGTGCCTTCGGCAAGTGCACCGAACATGACGGCGCGGTGAGAGATGGATTTGTCTCCGGGAATGGTGACTTCGCCGCGAAGGCGGCTGCATGGGTAAAATTTCATAGATGACCTCTTTTCTATAATTACTACATTTACTTGATCAGTTAAAAACAGCCACTTTCCTGAAAATTATAGCCACACGATGAAAAAGGCATTCGAACAGGAGAAGTGTATGAAATACGCATGATAAGGGTACCGGATCGGATTTAATCAGTAATCCTGTAAATCCGGTATCCATGATTCTCCAGCAAAACAGCCGCTTTCCGGCAGGAAGACTCTTCGTAAAATTCGATGCGTAGCGCGCCGTCCTGGTATTCGCGGTTATGCATGATCCCGATATTCTGGATGCTGATGTCTGATCCGGCCAAAAGGGTTGCAGTCTTTGCAATTGCTCCGGCTTCATCCGGAACATCCACATGGAGAGCAAAAACTTTCTTGATCGGACCGCGGCCTGCATTACTGAAAGAATCCCGGTATTCTTTGGATGCGGCAAACATCCGGTGAATCCTGGCGCCGGATCGCTCTTCTAAAAGGTGAAGGGAATCCTCCAGATATCCGATATATTTCCGCAGTAAGTCTTTGATATTCTCTGTATTTGTCATACAGATCGCCTCCCACATATCGGGAGAGGAAGAGGCGATGCGTGTGATATCTTTAAAACCGCCTGCTGCGATCAGCTTCATCAATCCTTCCGGGCTGTCACTGTCATGTACCAAATTGACTAACTGTGCTGCCACGATATGGGGCAGATGCGAAATAGCAGCCGTAATGTAATCATGTTTCTCTTCATTTAAGATAAGAGGGATCGCTCCAAGATTCGCCACCAGAGACTGATAGCGGGTTACCTTATCCGATGAAACGTCCGCAGTCGGAGTGAGGATATAGTAGGCATTTTCCAAAAGAAGCGGGTTCGCATTGGCATACCCGGTCTTTTCACTTCCCGCCATGGGATGTCCGCCGATAAAACGATCGGATAATCCTAATGCTTCAATTACCGCATGAGTGCTGTGCTTCACACTGCCCACATCCGTCAGGATACAATCCGCTGACAGCACATTTTTCAACGCCTTTAAATTCTTATCATTTTCCGACACCGGAGCACACATAAACAGATAATCGCAAGTGCTGAATGCCGGATCGCATGCACTTTTGCAGATCAGGTCAACGATCCCTTCTCTGACGGCTTCCTTCAAAGCCTGTGGAGCAATATCGTATGCAAGTATTGTGATATCCGGCTGATATTTTTTTAGGGCTTTGGCGATGGAACCGCCGATCAGTCCAAGACCGATAAAACCGCAGGTAAAAGAAGACATAGCAATTCCTCCGTAGCATACAAAATCATTTGGGCTGGAAAAAGCCCCATGGAATAGTATAGGGGATAATGAATAAAAATACAACTGTTACATTTCAAGAAAGAACTGTTCTGAAGTGGTTGCGTTACTATTACGAACGCAAAAAGAAAAACGACGCATCCTGAAAAATAGAATAGCACAAATCTGATAAAGATGTTATGATAAACAGAGTCAATGTGTTATAGAATAAAAGGAGAGATCATTATGAACATCGTATTACTATCCGGCGGGTCGGGTAAACGTCTCTGGCCGCTGTCCAACGATATCCGTTCCAAACAGTTTATCAAGATCTTCAAAAAAGAAGACGGAACCTATGAATCAATGGTTCAAAGAGTCTACCGTCAGATCCGTAAAGCCGATGCGAATGCCATCGTTACCATAGCGACCAGCAAGACACAGGTATCTTCGATCCACAATCAGCTGGGAAGCAGTGTCGGGATCAGCATCGAGCCCTGCCGTCGGGATACTTTCCCGGCAATCGCTTTAGCAACAGCATACCTGGTGGATGTGATGCATGTCGATCCGAAGGAATCCGTTGTGGTCTGCCCGGTAGATCCTTATGTGGAGCAGGATTATTTTGAGGCGGTACGCGGTCTGTCCGAGCAGGCGGATAAGGGAGAGGCGAATCTTGTCCTGATGGGGATCGAGCCTACCTATCCTTCCGAGAAATATGGATATATCATTCCGGAAAATGAGGAACATACCTCGATGGTAAAATCCTTCAAAGAGAAACCGGATGTGAAGACCGCAGAGGAGTATATCGCAAAAGGCGCTCTCTGGAATGGTGGCGTATTTGCGTACAAGCTGCAATATGTATTGGATAAAGCACATGAACTGATCGACTTTACAGACTATCAGGATCTGTTTGATAAATACGAAACCTTAAACAAGATTTCTTTTGACTATGCTGTTGTGGAGAAAGAGGATAAGATCCAGGTACAGCGCTTTTCCGGCCAGTGGAAGGATCTTGGCACATGGAATACTCTGACAGAGGCCATGGGCGAAAAGGTTGTCGGAAAAGGGATCTTAAACGATACCTGTGAGGATGTACACATCATCAATGAGATGGATGTGCCGGTGCTTGCCATGGGATTAAAAGACGTGGTGATCTCTGCGAGTCCGGAAGGGATTTTGGTCAGTGACAAAGAACAGAGCTCTTACATCAAACCCTATGTGGACGGGATCGAGCAGCAGATCATGTTTGCCGAAAAATCCTGGGGAAGCTATCAGGTCATAGATGTGGAAAACGGCTCCATGACGATCAAGGTAACACTCAATGCCGGTCATTCCATGAATTACCACAGCCATAAAAACCGTGACGAAATATGGGTGGTCATCGCGGGAGAAGGAACGACCATTGTCGACGGAATGAAACAAAATGTGAAGGTGGGAGATGTCATTACCATGTGCGCAGGCTGCCGCCATACGATCCGGGCAGTGACCGAATTAAAGCTGGTGGAAGTCCAGCTTGGCAAAGAGATCCATGCGGAGGATAAGCAGAAATATCCGCTGGAGAAATGATCTGCCAAGTACCAAAAGCAGAAAAGATTAAGCAGTTCATGAGATGGGATATCTATTGAATTTGGATGATGTATAAGGGAGCTTTTGTTTGGTGACAATGGGAGTGAATAGGAGCAAAACCATGAAAAATGAGCCGTTTAAGTTAGCTCCTGCCTGCAAGGATTATCTGTGGGGAGGGGAGAGGCTGAAAGACGAATATGGGAAGGTGAGTAATCTGTCACCTCTTGCCGAAACCTGGGAGTGTTCGACACATCCGGACGGGCCAAGCATTGTGGCGAGCGGCAGCTTTGCAGGAAAAACGCTGACGGAGGTACTGAAAGAACATCCGGAATATCTGGGGACACATCCCGATATGGACGGGGAACTGCCGATCCTGATCAAATTTATCGATGCGAAGCAGGATCTGTCGATCCAAGTGCACCCGACCGATGAATATGCCGCCAGAGAGGAAAACGGACAGCGCGGCAAAACAGAAATGTGGTATGTTCTGGACGCGGAGAAGGATGCAAGGCTTGTCTATGGATTAAAAGAAAAGACAGATGCAGATACATTGCGAAAGGCGATCGGGGAAGGAAAACTGGAAGCATGTCTGCAATCTGTCCCTGTCAGGGAAAATGATCTGTTTTATATAGAAGCGGGAACGATCCATGCGATCGGGGCAGGAGTGCTGGTGGCTGAGATCCAGCAGAACAGTAATCTGACCTACCGTCTGTATGATTATGACCGGGTTGATAAATATGGAAGGAAAAGAGAACTTCATGTTGAAAAAGCATTGGAGGTGGCGGATCTGAGCGGAAATGCCAGACCAAGGCAGCCCATGCGTGTACTTCGTTATACGAGAGGCAGCGCTTCGGAACTTCTGTGCCGCTGCAGATATTTTGAAGTACACCGTTTCCTGATCAATACGGAGCTGCCGCAGGATCTTGTTGTTTTTGAGAGTGATGAGTTATCGTTTCGTGTACTTTTGTGCACCGGCGGATGCGGGACAATTTCATATGACTGTACGGAAAAAGGCGTTTTATCAAAAAAGACGCTGTCTTTTTTTAAGGGCGACTGCATCTTCGTACCTGCTGAATCCGTGAATATGACAATCCTTGGCAGCGCCAGATTTCTGGATGTGCGTGGATAAAGTCCTGCACTAAATGAAAATGCTGATTTGCAGCAGAAATACGTTTGAAGAGAGAAATTGCTGACAAATAAACAACTTACAGGGATAGATCTCCCAAAAGATGCTGTCATAAAAATAAGCAGTTTCGGGAAAACTGTTTTTTGCAGGATGAACGTGTGAAAAAATTTTCTGTCATATTTTCGGACTTTGGCACAAGATATAGATGAGAAAAAGTCTATTCCTAAAAAATGTTTCCCTTTTTTGTTTCTTCCTGTAGAAAATGTAAAAAATCTGCGATATTTAGATGTTGCAATCAAAAACCTCCTCTTGCTATAATACACTTCGTTCGAAAAAATATAAACAACATGGGAGGTTTCGTTATGTCAGAACAACAAGTCATCGCTACACAGGATAATAAACAGGTCTATCAGTTACTTATGGAATTATTCCGTCAGGATAAAGAATTTCAGATCATGATCAAAACGGTTCCAAGTGTCAAAAAGACGGTATCCGAATATGCACCGGAGGGACTGATCGCGGTGCCTGTCGAGAAGCCTGTGAGAGGAAAAGATTTGGAGAAAGATGTGACGGACATGATCCATGAACTTGGCGTACCGGCACACATCAAAGGATATCAGTATCTCAGAGAAGCCATAATGATGGCAGTGGATGATGTAGAAATGCTCAGTGCGATCACGAAAATTTTGTATCCAACCATCGCCAAGAAATTCCAGACAACGCCCAGCAGAGTGGAACGTGCGATCCGTCATGCGATCGAAGTGGCGTGGAGCAGGGGAAAGATGGAAACTCTGGATGAAATGTTTGGCTATACGGTGAACACCGGTAAAGGGAAGCCGACCAATTCGGAATTTATAGCGTTGATCGCCGACCGGATCAGACTATTATATAGAAGCTGACAGGATACTGAATGACAGAATTTGTGAAAAATCGTTACTATTCACAGCCGAAATGCGCATTTACTGCGCATTTACGGCTCGATAAACTATCTCTGTTATTGGATTTTGCCCATCGCGAAGCGATTTTAAATGGCAAAATCCGTTACTTTCACAGGCAAAACGGCTGTGAATAGTAACGAAAAAACAGCATAAAAGCTTATGAAAAAAACAGTTATGACCGATATAAAAAAGGTTATAACTGTTTTTTTTGATCATTTTACCTCAAACAATGCTTTTGGGGCACAGACCGGAGAGAAAACAAAACGGTGTTATTTTAATATAAAAGCAGAAGAATCCTTTTATGGAAAACGATATTTGTGAATGATCAACAAATTATAACGGTAAAATCGGGCGGTGCGCTGTAAATGTTTCACTGATGATGTTACGCAGGAAGCCAATTACTTCATACTTTATGAAAAAAATGTAAAATATTTGAGTAAAAAATGGAAGATATTGAGAAATAACAAAAAATGTTGCGATAATTTGGGGATAGTGATAAAATTTAGCTATGAGTTTAGCTGTAAGCTGGAATCATCATGTGACATCACATTCTTAACGGAGGCAGACATGATTATTGATATGCACTCACATATACTTCCGAAGATCGATGATGGCAGTAAGAGCATCGAAACGTCCATTGAGATGCTTAGGGAGTCAGGCAGACAAGGAGTGGAACTGATGGTTGCGACTCCTCATTTCTATGCGGACGCTAAGCGGATCGAGAAGTTTCTTGAAGAGAGACAGAAGGCTGCAGCTGACTTAAAGGCACGCATAGCGGATATGGATGAGGCACTGCCGGTTTTTATCTGCGGTGCGGAGGTGGCATTTTTCGACGGCATTAGTAAGGCGGAAAAGGCAGACCTGCTAACGATCGAAGGGACGAAGCTTTTACTGATAGAGATGCCGTTTGAGTCATGGTCAGACAGTGTGATGGAAGAGATCCGCAGACTGATCTTTAAAAGAGGATTTACACCTGTGATCGCGCATGTGGAAAGATTCTTTTCCTTTAAAGGAAATCCGGACAGGATCAGAGAGCTGACGGAGTTGCCGCTTTATATTCAGATGAACGGGGAAGCGCTGGAAGATTTCTGGCATAAGAGCAGGTATCTTTCCATGCTGAAGAAGGATCAGATCCATCTGCTTGGCACTGATTGCCATGGAATGCACAGAAGACCCCCGAATCTGCTCAAAGCGAGAGAGTATATCGCCCGCAAAGCGGGGCAGGAGGTCCTGGATAGAATAGATAAGCTGGGAGAGGCATTGCTTTTTCAGAGTCATGAACAGACAGATTAGAAAAAAAACACTGATTACAGCAGGTATATTTACCGTTTTGATGCTGTCGGTCATTATCATCGCATACATAGTGGATGAGAATACGACGACAGTCTTTGGGCTCGATAAAGATCATTTCGAATACCTGTTCAAAAAACATATTACACTGGAACTGTATGGCGAGAAGTATAAAGTGCCGGATGAGATAGAGACATATCTGTTTATCGGAACAGATTTTTCCGGTAACGAAGAAGCGTCCGGTGAGGATTATCAGGGCAGTATGGCGGATTTTCTATCGCTGGTCGTGATCGATCATACGAAGGAAACGTTTGGTGTCTTACAGTTAAACAGGGATACGATGACTCACGTTGATTATATGAATCCGGACGGCTCCAGCTATGCGAGTGCAGTCCAGCAGTTGTGTACCGCACATTTTTATGGCGGGGATAAGACTATGGGATGTGAGAATACCGTTCATGCAGTGAAGGGGCTGCTCGGGCAGCTGCCGATCGACGGTTACTATTCCCTTTCGGCTGATGATTTTGTCAGAGTCAATGCACTGGTCGGCGGGGTAGAGATAACCTTTACGGAAGATTATACCGATATCAATTCCCGTTTCAAAAAAGGGGAGACGCTGACTTTAAGCGATGAGGAGGCGTATGAATTCATACGTGCCCGCATGAATGTGTCAGACGGTACGAACCTTTCCCGTATGGCCAGACAGAAGGTTTATTTACAGGCGTTTATGGAGAAGATAAAAGAACTGGGTGCCCGGGATGCCGGTTTCGCCCTCTCTGTGTTTGAACAGATGAATGACTATGCCACTACGGATATTACTTCCAAGGTCATATCGGGGCTGGCAAGCGATCTGTATGATTATGAGAATCTGGGCTTTTTGGAGCTGGAGGGAGAGAGCAGGCTGGGGCAGGCTCTGGGAGATGAAACGGATCATATGGAGTTTTATCCGACACAGCAGTCTGTTCTGGAGACTTTGAAAAAGCTGTGTCATTTCGGAACATGACTGGGTCCGTAAAAGAGTGAGGAGATTATGAAAAAATTTAGAAAGGATGCTCATAATGAGTAACACTGGCAGTAAGACAGGCACGAATGCTATTGGCAATGGTGCTGTAAACACGAACGTCGGAGTCGTTACGGCGAATATAAATGACGACACGCAGGAAATTGATCTGTTGGATCTTTTGTCGGAGTATCTTGCACATATTCCGCTTTTGGCCATCAGTTTTATCGCAGGGGCATTGATCGCAGGACTGTTTACGATGTTCTGTATTTCGCCTAAATATACCGCTACCGCGAAGCTGTACATGGTATCTGCTTCCAGCGGTGCAGCAGTTGATCTGACGGACCTGAATATCGGTACCTCTCTTTCCAAGGACTATGAGGTGCTGATGCAGATCAGACCATTGTATGAAGATGTGATCGAGGAGCTTGGATTACCTTATACGTATAATCAGCTCCTTTCCATGGTTTCAGTGAGCACTGTCAGCGATACGCGTGTCGTATCTGTGACAACGACCAGTACGGATCCTGATGAAGCGAGAGATATTTCCAATTCCATTGCGGATCTGGCAGTGACCTATCTGCCGAAGCTAATGGAGACAAATGCACCCAATATTGCGGAGCGTGCTATCAGACCGGAGCGTAAGAGTTCGCCGAGCCTTGTAAAGAACACTGTGATCGGTGCAATCCTCTTTTTAATGATCGCGCTTGCTGTGATCACGGTATTCTACCTGCTGGATGATACCCTTACCACTGCGGAGGATGTGGAGAAGGAATTTGGCATTATTCCGCTTACCAGTATTCCGGAGGGGGATGTCAAGGAAATCTCCGATGAGGCAGAAGCGAAGATCATGGAAAACAAGAAGAAAAAACGTCGGGCAAAGAATGCAGACAATACTAAGAGCAGAAAGAAGAACAGATGATCATGAAACAGGTAGAGATTAAGAATATGCCTGAGCTTCCATATGCGATGGAGGAGGCGTTAAACCGTTTAAGAATCAATATCAATTTCCTTGGGGAAGACATCCGCAAGATCCTGGTGATCTCCACCACACCGGATGAAGGAAAGAGTTTTGTGGCGATGCAGATGTGGTATCAGATGGCAAAGAGTGATACGCCTTCCGTACTGATCGATGCCGATCTTCGTAAGTCGGTCATGGCAGAGAAGTATAAGATAGAAACGGTAAACAACGAGAAATTAAAGGGGACAAGCCATTTCCTGTCCGGTAATTATGATATTCGAAATGCAGTCTACAATGTATATGGATCCAGTGCGATCCTGCCGAATACGGATAATGTTGTCAATCCGTCTTTACTGATCCAGAGCAAGAAATTTGAGACAATGCTCGATACCCTTGCAGAAGATTACCGTTATGTATTTGTGGATTCTCCACCGCTTGATCTGGTATCGGACGGTGAGCGTATCGGTTCTCTCTGCGACGGAGCGGTACTGGTGCTCCGAAGCGGTGTGACATCCAAGAGGATGGTGCAAAATTCCATCAACCAGCTTGAAAGGGCAGGCTGCCCGTTACTGGGGATCGTTTTGAACAGAGTCGAGGGCTCAAAGGGCAGATATTATCGCAAGTATGGAAAATATTATGGCAAATACGGCAAGTATTATGGGCGTTATGGTAGGTATTATGGCAAATATTACGGCAAGTACTATGGCAAATACGGCGAATACTACAGCGATTATTACGGGGAGACGAAGTCTTCCGATGAGGGAGAAAAATAGTTGGAATAAACATGGTAATTGAAGGGGAAACCTTTTGATTATAAATATTTGGGAAAGGAGGAGTTTTTTACATGAAGCTTACCAAAAGAGTTCTTGCTCTTCTGTTAGCGGCAACCATGACAGTCGGCGGCGCTGTGACAGTAATGGGTGATCCCGTTGCTGCAGTGGTAGACGTACCCGGAGCACCGGCTACAACATCACCGACAGTAGCACCTTTGCCCGCTGTCGCAGAAGATCAGGAAGCAAAAGACGGTTCGATCGTAGATACGTCGGCAAAAGGTACGGCTACTTACACAGATGTTGCGAATGAAAAAGCTAAGACTGTGATTGTGCCGGACACTGTTGAAGTAAAGGGCGTAACGTATACGGTAACCGCCATTGGAGCTAACGCTTTTTCGGGATCGAAAGCAAAGACAGTCAAGCTTGGCAGCAATATCAAGACAATTAAGAAAAATGCTTTCACAAAATCCAAAGTAAAAACTTTGATACTGAAAGGTACCAAGGCGATTGCGATTAAAAAGGGAGCTTTCAAGGATTCAAAGATTACGACGATCAAAGTAAACAAGAAGATGAAAGCATCTCAGTACAAAAAGCTTGTAAAAGCTCTGAAGAAAGCCGGATTTAAAGGAAAAGTCAAGAAAGCAAGAGTATGATCTTAGCTATCTTGGGAAGTACACATGTGTATTTGGCTTGGGGACTCTGAAAGGAGTCCCCTTTTCCATGTGAAAGATTTATTTTTGTAAAGAGATGGGAGAGTTTTGTGGGATATATTTCATAGAAAACGATTGCGAAACATAGTTTGATTGCACAAAAAAGATATGTGTAAATAAACGAAAAACAGATTGAATGGAAAAGATTACTTGTAGATTATTGACAGTTTTTCGAGAAAAGGTATATAATTATAATTAAGTTGTGTAAACAATTAACATAATAAAGAAACGATTCACAGTCAATTTTGCAACTTTTAAAATGTCGTGGAAGCTCAGGAGGGATAATAAGCGAGGCTGAGCAGTGAGGTTAGGTATCAAAGAAAGAGATATCGGATAAGCAATCAGACATTTTAAGAGTTTTTTTATTGGGGAGTCGTAAAAAACAGCAAGGAGGAACGAGAATGGGTAAAAGAAAAATGGCAAGACGGACCTTCGCATGGATTCTTGTGATCGCGATGTTATTGGACGTATTACCTGTAAACACATATGCTTATGCAGCATATGTTCCGACAGGCAGCGCGTCAGTGACAGAAGACACAGCGAATAATGCGGAAACAGTGTTACCGGCAGACAACAGTCAGCCGGAGGAGGAGAAAGAAGCTCCGACGATCTATCTGCTGGATCCGACCGCACAGACGGCAGATACGGAAGAAGCTGCCGATGATACGGTAAACGTGCCGGATTAGGATGTGGCAGAGGATGCTTCTATGGAAGAAAATCAGGACAGTCCGGAGGAGAAAGTGACCGATCCTGTCCTGACAGATGAAGAGATACAGTCCGGACAGGACGTGGAGTCTGTGGACGCAGACGGACAGTCTGAAGAGGAAGAAACTGTTTCAGAGGCATTTTCACAGAGTGAGACGATCGACGGCGTGAAGATCACTGTCACGGCAGACGCCGGAGTGTTCCCGGATGGGGCGGTTCTTTCCGTCAAGAAGGTGAGTGCAAAGGACGCTGTAGAAGCGATGGAAGCGGTCAATGAGACCGAAGAGATAAAGGGAAGCACCAGCTACTATACCTATGATATAAAAGTGCTTGATCAGGATGGCAATGAGCTTGAGCCCGATATGGACGCAGGTCTTGTCAACGTCTCTTTCGAAACGGATGCGATCGCAGACCGGAATATGGATGCGAGCGTTTATCATATGGAGGAGACAGCAGAAGGTCTGGAAGCCGAAGCACTTGACGCGAATGCGAGCGGAGAAGTACTGACGGCACAGACAGATGGATTTTCCTTCTATACACTGGTTATCAAAAGTGACAATGAGCCTGTCCATGTGTTACATGGAAATCCGACAGAAGCAGATCCTATCGAAGTAACGGCGGAAGATATCCTGACACGCGCGGAAATTACTGCAAGCAGTATTACAAGCATGTCGGCCGTGACATATACCGGCAATGCGATCACAGTCAGCGGTACCTCTTTACTCTGGAAAGAGAGCTTTACGGAGCAGATCGATCTGGCGATTGATTATGTTGCAGATGCGGATGTTACACATCAGGTATTTGGACTGACCTGTGTCAAAAAACAGGTGATCACCTACGATGCCAATGTGGAGTCGGGAGTGACGGTAAGGATTGAAAGAGACAATGAAACGATCACTTCTGAGAGTGCGGTTGCAGGTGAACTGATACCACTTCCCGCGGCGACACGAGGCGACGGGTATTGGCTGAAAGGCTGGAGTACGAATGCAAACGGAGAGGGCCTTTTGCCGGAGGGAAACTATACAGTACCAAATAACGATCAGACACTGTATGCACAGTGGGAAGCAAAGACCGAGCTTTTGATCAGACCGGATACCACTGCAAAAACCTTTGGACAGAGAGATCCCGAGCTTACCTATACGATTCTGACAGACTCGGCGATCCAGTTGAGCGGCAAATTGAAACGTGCTCCCGGCGAGATGGGCGGCAACTATGACTATGATCTGTCTGATCTGAATGATAAGAATCAGAGGTATCAGATCCGTCTGGCAGACAGTAATGCGAAGTTTAAGATCAACAGCAGAAGCATGAAGGCACAGTCATCGTCTAACGAATTGTGCACACCTGATTTTGCGTTGCAATTAAAGTCGAATGATGTTTATGCACAGATAACGACAGACGGAGTCTATTACTTTACTTATACAGGGAATAATATTACTCCGGCACTGGAGCTTACCTACGAGATAGAGGATGAGGAAGTAAGACGGGCTCTGGCTTCACAGCCCGGCGTGACGATCACGGGAAACGCTTATGTGTTGAGACCGGGTGTGGATTATTCCATGACAGTTACATCTGAGAAAAATGTCTCCGACACAGATTATCGGATAAGTTTCCGCGGGAATCCCGATAACGGAAATACAAATTTCTCCGGACTCATCTATGTTTACTGGAATATTCGCAAGAGCCGGATACCGGACAGTGCATTTAGCGCGGAAAATGTAACATCGACTTATGACGGTGCAAATCACTCCATCGCAGTGAGCAAACCGGAAGAGGCCATAGTACAATACAGTTTGGACCAGACCGGCTGGACCACGGAGAATCCGGTATTTAAAAATGTGGGAGAGTACACGGTTTATTATAAAATAGCGGTTGAGGAGGATGCAGACAGCCCTTACTTAGGCGAAAGCAGTGTGAAATCTGCCACCGTCAGGATTAACAGACGAGATGTGGAAGTACGCCTGGATGATGCGGCTAAGACATATGGAGCGCCGGATCCGGCATTTACATACAGCTTTACCGCCGGAAAAGCTCCGCTTGCCGGAGAGGAGATCGTGGGGCTTGCAGACAGCATCACGAGAGAAGAAGGACAGATCGTGACAGATTCTGCTTATCGGATTTTTATTTCGGACGAAAATCTGGCAGCTTTGAATCAGAATGAAGGAAATGCCAATTATCATATTACGGTAAGAAACACAGCGGAATTTACGATTGATCCAAAACTGATCGAGGTCAATGTGGCGAATGCGCGCTGGACTTACAGTGATCAGGCAACCCCCTTCAGCTATAGTGCGGTTGGTATCGTAAGTGGTGATTCTTTGAATTTCACACTGCAAAGTGCCGGCCAAAGCGCAGATAACTGGGATCGCAGAACGAATGCCGGCAGGTATACCATCGCACCGGATAATGTATCCCCGAATGGGAATTATACGGTCATCTGGAGAAATGGTACGTTGACGATCGATCCTAAAAACATAGAAGCCTCAGACACGGTCAAGGTGTTGTTTGATGGCAGTGAAAGTAGTGCTTATCAGTATACACGAGCGGAAATTCGTCCTGTGATCACGCTTACGGACGTGATGGATGGAGTGGAATATGTAAAAGAAGGGGACTTTGCGGTAAGCGGACAGATTTCTGCGACTGATTTCAGCACTTATCGGGTAAAGATCAGTGGTGCGAATAACTACAAAGGAGATCTTACAAAGACCTGGTCGATCACACCGGCTCTGAACAGAACCGTTGTTTATGACGGGCAGGAGCATCAGGTGGAAATTGAGCTGCCAAGAAGAGCAGATTCCTATACAGCGGTAAGGTATTACGAAGTACAGGATGAACATACGAAGACACTCAAAGAGACGAACCCGGCGTATAGAAATGCGGGAACTTACAAAATTTATTATGAAGTGGTTCTTGGCGAAGATTATTATGATCTTGGTACTTTAAATGAACAGAATGAATATGTTCTGACGGCAGAATCTACTTTAACGATCCTGCCAAAGCCGGTACAGCTTGCAGCTGTTTCGACGGGAAAAGTCTATGACCATAATGCAGCATCCGGTCCGCAGCTTACTTATAAGGTAGTATCCTCCGGTGCTGTGGAAACGGTTCCGGCAAGCGGAGCGGCCAATGAAATGGCACAGATTGCTTCCATGCAGGCCAATATTGTATCAGATGCCGTATCAGCGCTTTGCGGAGAGGATACGCTGCAGGGTGTATCCGTCAGAAGGGCAGAAGGGGAGAATGCCGGAGAATATCGTATGGACGTGGCGATAGATCAGAATGCCCTCAATCCGAATTACAGGATCGACAATGTGATGATCCCGGCAATCTATACGATTGAAAAGGCGGATTATGTAAAAGCAGCAGATTTTGATGACAATGTGGAACGATATCCCTGGACAGACAGGGGAACAAGAGGAAGTGTTCAGATCCTTGATAAGATAAAAGCGGATGAAAATCTGGCGGTTGAGGCAGAGTATGTGGTAAATGTTTCGGCCGTATCGGATACAGCGCAGCTGTTGACGGGAACGCCGATCGTGACAACCGGGAATTCTTTATCCTATGATCTGACCGGAAGCAGCGGGAGAGCAGGTGCGGTGGCAGAGATCCCGGTCACAATCTCAAGCCGCAATTATAAGGATTTTGAAACCAGTTTGAAGATAGAAACGTTAAGGACGAGAGGTACCATCAGCTGGAAATCGGAAACCTATGAGAAGGTGTATGACGGCAATCCGGTGGATCTGGATAGTACCGAGTATTATACGACAAACAATCTTGACAGCGAAGCAGAGATCACGGTTACGTATTACTCGGATAAAGAGGGGACGCAGCCCATCTCGGCTCCCGTCAATGCGGGCACTTACTATGCAAGGGCCACAGTCGGAACCAGTTCGAATTATGAGCAGGCAGCCACATCAACTGCAAAAAGGATCACAATCCGAAAAAGACCAGTTGCGGTAGAGGTGAAAAAAGCGAACAGTGCCATTACGAAGGTGTATGATGGCGTGAAGACCGTGACAATACCGGCTCTTTACATAGCGGAAAGTGCCGACAGTGAGCCTGCCGGCGACAGCGGTATTCTTGCGGGGGCTACCGGTGTGTCCGGAGAAGCGCTGGTGATCAGTGGGATTACCGGTATCTTTGACAGTCCGAACGTTAATTTTGAAGGCAGTACTGTAACAGCACAGGCTGTTACGGTCTCTACAGGCAGCGCACTGGTAACGGGTGCTGCTTCCGATACCGTTCCTTCCAACTATGAGATTTCCTATGATATCGAAGGTGTGAGGGGCGTGATCACGCAAAAAGAGATTTGTGTACAGCCGGATGATAAAGAGAAGTTTTATGGAGATCCGGATCCCGAGCTTACTTATAGTGTTTGGGAAGGAGGATCCACTAGCGGGACAAAGCTTAATGTGACAATTCCGGGTCTTTCGTGCCAGCGTGACCAAACAGAGCAAAATGCGCTGGAGGAAGGAAACTACTATCATACTTGGATTGTGGGCGATAATACAAACTACATAATTTATAGAATCAACGGTAATTTCGTTATAAAGAAGCGTCCGATCACGGTGGATCTTGGCAAGGTCAATGCACAACTGAGTAAAGTATATGATGGCGACCCTGGTATTGATCTGCCTGATATTCAGATCCCTTCAAGACAACCGGCCAGTGTGACAAGCGGAGCCATTGTCGGTGGCGTTACGGGAGTTACAGGGGAAAGCTTTGTAATTCATGATCTTCGTGGTAATTTGGAAACAGCAGATGTCGGAACGGATAAGGCGGTCGCTATCCCGACACCTGATTGGGCTATACTTGAGTCTCATACCAGTATCACGGGTGGTGATGCAGAGCTTTCCAATTATAAATTTACGTTCATAACAAATGATGTGCGTGGTACAGTAACACCGAGAAACATTGAGGTAACAGTGAGAAACGCAAATGCGACCATCCAAAAGACCTACGATGGAACCAATACGGCATCAGTCGGGGCACTGTACATTGCGGCGGACACAACGGATCCGGATGAAACGATCGGCACTCTTGCGGGTCAGACGGGAGTAGGTGGTCAGAAATTTAAGATCACCGGCATTACCGGTGTTTATCCGGGTGTGAATGTTGTTCGGGATCAGGAAGGAAATGTTATTCCCCAGCCTGTGAGTGTGAACAACTATGACGCGACAAACAGAAAAATCTCAGGGGTTACTATAGAGCCTGTGGGCGAAATGACAAGCATTGGAAACTATACCTTTACTTATGATGTAAACGGGGTAGAAGGAAAGATAGAGCCTATGCCGATCAGGGTTACGGCAAAAAATGCTTCCAAGGAGTATGATAAATGTCCGGCCAATCCGGCGGCGAATGAACTGGAATATGAAGTGACGCAGGATTCGGTAACCGGCGCTGCAATTACACCGACACCTGTACTTGAGGGGATCACGATTTCCCGCGCAGCCGGTGAAAATGTCGGGACCTATCCGATTACGGTTACGACAGATCCGACAAAAGATCTGAACTATGAGATCGTGACAGCCGGTGCGGTCTTTACGATCAAACCCAAAAAGATCACGGTGGATCTAAACTGCGTAAACGGTGATCCGGCAATGGTCAGAGAATATGACGGAACAAACAGCGTGTCACTTCCGACGATCCATATTCCGGCGGCGGAAAGTGACGTGGCAAGCGACAGCGGTCTGGTGACAGGTGCTTATACGGGCGTAAGCGGCGAAGCACTTGTGATCGGCAATATCACCGGTCACTATGAGAACGGTGATGTGGCGTATGACACAACAGGTGGAGCAGTCACAACAAAAGCAGTTACGATCGATCAGACAGTTGCTTCCGGCAGTGCATATGTGATCACGGGCGCATCAGTAAGCGCCGCAGAAGGCACCGCAACAGACCCGTCCAATTATGCTGTTTTTTATCAGGTAAACGGTGTCAATGGTATGATCAGGCCAAAAAGGATCGATGCGACCATTACCGCGCAGAATAAGATCTACGACGGAACAACAGATGCAAATGTGAATGTGAAAGTACTGAATAACATCGGAAGCGAGAGCTTTGAGGAAATCAACATCCCGGGAACTTTTGCAAGCAAGGATGTTCAGTATACCGGCACTACCGTGACGGCACAGGCGGTTACGATCAGCGCGGGAGCCATCACGACGACTGTAAGCGGCGGCGCGAAGCTTGCAAACTATGATATCCACTATGCGGATACCGTGAATGCAAAGGTACTGCCCAAGACGGCAACGGCAGTTGTGATCGTGTCCGATAAGACTTACGACGGCACGACAGATGCGGCAGTTACGGCAGAACTTACAACAGCAGGCGGTATCGTGACGGGAGAGTCCTTTAAGGTCAGCGGTCTGCAGGCACACTTTGCTGACAAAGATGTATCGCTGGCAAGTGACGGCAGCGTGATCGCAAAAGATGTGACCGTGATCACAAGCGGTGCGTCCATTACAGCAGTAAATACACCACAGGCAGTGGTTAGCAACTATGAGTTCTCTTATGACAGTGATACGGTAACGAAGCAGGCGATCATCAGGAAGAAAGCGGCAACGATCAGTCCAAATCCTAACCAGAGCAAGGTTTATCTGGCGACAGAGCCTGCACTGACCTATAACGTGACAGGACTTGTAAGTGGTGAAGCGATCGAGTCGGGAAGCGTGATCGTATCCCGTGCAGCAGTTTTAGCGGATCCGGTAAGAGATGAAGTCGGAAGCTATCCGATCCATATAACTTTGGCAACAGGCTCAAACCTGAATTATGACATTCAGATCGTCACGGGTGAAGTCTTTGAGATCAAAAAAGCCGAAAATCCGTGGGTGACATCCCCGGCGGAGGTCGAAATCGCTTGTACCGATCAGGATGAAAAGACCTATTCCTTTGTCGATCTGATCACCGGTGCGGGAATCGAAGGACTCAGAGCGGATACGATCGTTAGTTATTCGGCAGTGCAGATCACATCCGGTGAAGGAGTGATCGCAAAGAAAGCTGACAATTCGTTTGATGCACAGATCACCACAGACGGTGTGCTGAAGTTTAAACTGGATAAGAAGGCTGTTTCCAACAAGACAGCACAGTTAAGCGTAACGGTAACCAACAAGAATTATAAGGATATCACACTTAAGTACATCGTAAAGACAGTACAGGGAACCGGAACCGTTGCATTTAAGAACAGCGGTGAATTTGTCAGAGAGTACAATGGCAGACCGATCAACTGGGAATATGATGGGACAAAAGAACTGCAGGGACAGTTAGATGGTAAGAAGATCGAATCCCTGTTTGAGACCAACAACAGCGAAGCACTGGCAACAGCAGGCGCAGTTACCTTTAGCTACAAAGGACAGACAGAACAGGAAATCGCAGATAATGCAGAGACCTACAGTGAAGATCTGTCCTCGTCACCCAAGGATGTCGGGAAGTATCTGGTAACTGTAACGGTAAATGCTACCGACAGCTTTACAGCGGCGACAACATCAGCAGCCTTTGAGATCAGACCAAAAGAGCTTACCATTGATGTTAAGGCGAGAGACAAAGTTTATGACGGTACTACAAAGGTAGACTGGACGGCGTCGGTTGATACAGGAGTAGAAGGAGAGTATATTTCCGTCAAAGAGATTGCGGCGGAGTTTGACAGTAAAGATGCAGGAGAGCGGACTGTAACGATCACACCGACCGTAAGTGGCTCAGCATTTAATCTGTTATGCAATGGAAGAACCGACTTGAATAATTATAATGTCAGCATGGTTTCCGGTGCGGCTGTAAGGGCGAAGATTATGCCAAAGAAGTTGACAGCAGAAAACTTTGCGGTAGTGGTATCGGAGAAAGCATATGACGGCAGTGTAACTGTTTCACCGGAAGCTGTCACGGTAACGGTGGACAGGGATGCACTGGTATCCGGCGAAGCCATCGCGATTACGGGTGTGGGTGGTACTTATGAGAACGCGGACGCAGGCGAAAGAGTTAAAGTCATGCTCGACTGGTCCAACGCGGTTAAGACTTTGACAGAGAGCAGTGAGGCAGTGACGGTAACGGATTCCTCGATCTTGAAAAATTATGACCTGTCAGCGTGCCCGCAGATCGCCTACGGTAAGGTGACCAAAGCAGTAAATACAGTAAGCGGACTTGTGATCACCGGATGGAAATACGGTAAATATAATGCCGAGAGCAATACACCGCAGGCTGAGGCTTCTTACGGCTCTGAGAACATGATCTTTGAATACAGGGCAAAGACGGCAACGGATGGGGCATACAGTCTGAATGTACCGACACAGGCCGGCGAGTACCTTGTACGTGCGAGAGTCGACGAATCTGCCAATTATGCCGGAGCGACGAGTGCGGCGGTAGAATTTACCATCTCTCCGTCAGCCATTACGATCACAGCATCAGACAGAACGAAAGCCTATGGCGCAGACGTGGATATGCCGACGAGTCCGGAATACGGCAAAGACTATACAGTACAGCCGGCTTCGCAAGAGGATTACTTTAGCGCAGACGATAAGCTGAATGTTTCTCTGCGTACGGCAGCTGTCAAGTCATCACCGGCAGGTACTTATGCGATCACACCGGCTTATGAAAACACAAATTATCAGGCAACCTTAGTGACCGGTGCCTATACCGTTACCAGAGTAGATCTGGCAGTGGATGCACAGGGGTATTCCGGAGAATATGATGGTAAAGCGCACAGCGTGGCGATCAGACTGTCGGCGGCAGATAAGTCTGTTTCCGATGCAAGGATCTATCTGAGCACGGGGACAGCACTGAACAGCGAAAATTTTGCGACGGCAGGAGAAATGGTAAGCCCTGAATCCATTACAAGGAAGGATGCAGGCAGCACAACAGTTTACTACTATATTGATACACCGAATTATAAAGCGGATCCGCTGACCGGCAGTGCGGTGATCAACATCACACCGAAGAAGCTGACCGCGGTTGTGACGGCAAAGGATAAGACTTATGATGCGACGGATAGAGCAGAACTGACCGCGACGGCTGCGACCAATATCGCAGGCGAGTCCTTAATGATCAGCGGCCTGACCGGAAGCTTTGCAACAGCAAATGTGGGTGAGCAGACCGTCACGATCAATACCGGCTCGGCAGTGATCCGTGGAGTGGGAACCACAAAGGCTTCCAACTATGAGGTGACGATCCCGGCGGCGACGACTGCATCTATTGCAAAAGCAGCGAACAGAGTGACCGTAAAACTGGATAGCTGGATTTATGACGGACAGGCGAAAACGGTCAGCACGAGCGCAACCTTTATGGGAGAAGGCGAACCGAAGATCAGTTACAGCGAAAATGCGGCAAAAGACTTCGTGCAAGAGCAGCCGACTGAGGCAGGCACCTACTATGTCAAGGCAGAGGTTGCAGAAACAGCAAATTATGAAGCGGCGCAGGCCGTGAAAGAATTCACGATCTCTCCGGCAGCCATGACGATCACGGCAGACGGGTATCGCGGGACTTATGACGGCATGGCACATGGTATCAGCGTGAATGTGACGGTGCCTGGTGGACTGTCTTCGGATGCTGAGGTTTATTACAGCACGAAGGAACTTACAAAAGCAAACATTCAGGCAGCCATTACGATGGGTACGGCTGTGAAATCCGCGACGGATACGGCTGTGACCTTAACGACGGCAGGCAGCAAAGAGGTTTACTATTATGTTGTTTCCAACGACTTTACGGCAGACTCTGTAAGCGGGAAAGAAACGATCACACTTGCGAAGAAAGCGATCAGCTTTACCTGGCCGGAAACGACGACTTTCGTTTATGACGGCACGGCAAAGACGGTGACGGCAGCGGCAGCAGGCTTCGTGGAAGGCGACGACGTAACAGTCGGTGCTTATGAGAGCGATGCAGGAAACAAACTGACAAACAGCGCGACAGCGGCAGGCACTTACACCGCAAAGGTAAAAGAGCTTGCAGGAAACGACAAAGACAATTACAGCATTAGTGCGACAGAAGCAACCGCATCCAGGGAATGGACCATCGCAAAGGCAGAAGCCAATGTGACGGCAGAAGCCTACACCGGTACTTATGACGGCAAGTTTCATGGCATTACGGTAAAAGCGGTAAGCGGTGAGCAGGATGTGACAGGAAAGGTAACAGTCTACTACAGCAGCAAAGAACTGAGCGCAGAGAACTATCAGGCGGCAGTGACAAGCAGCACCGATGCGAAGGTAACTGCGAAGGATACGGGAAAGACAGCGATCTACTATTATGTGACATCCGACAATTATCAGGTGATACCGGCGACAGGAAGCGCTATGATCACGATCACTCCGAAACCGGTAGGCTTTGACTGGTCAGAAGACAGCTTTACTTATGACGGGAAGCAAAAGGAGATCACGGCGGCTGTGAAAGCAGCAGATATTGAGAGCGGCGATGCAGTTAAAGTGGGAACCTATGAGTCGGCTGATACGACCACGAACAAAGCAACGAAGGCAGGTATCTATACTGCGAAGGTGGCAACACTTGACGGAGAATCCAAAGCAAATTATGCGATCGCGACAGATAGTGCGGTGAAAGAATGGACGATCAGCCAGAGTGCAAACAAGGTAACGATCGTATCCATGGAAGGCTGGACGTATGGCGATACGCCGAAGACTCCTGATGCAAAAGCAGACTTTGGCACAGTGACATTTACATACAGTCAGGAAGAAAACGGTACCTATACGGCGGAAGTTCCGGTAAATGCAGGCACCTACTATGTGAAAGCAGCAGTGGCAGAGACAACGGATTATAAAGCAGCAGTCAGCTCACCGACAGCCTTTACGATCGAACCGAAAGAGGTCGGGATTACCTGGCAGAACGTTAAGAGCTTTGCTTATGACGGAACCGAAAAGACCGTGACGGCAGAAGTGGCAAAAGCCGATCTGGTAAGCGGTGATGCAGTTACGATCGAGACCTATCAGAATAACACAAAGACCGAAGCTGGTGCGTATACCGCAAAGGCAACGGAGCTTGGCGGAGAGAAGGCGGCAAACTATACCTTTGATCAGACCAAAGCAGTCTGTGACTGGGAGATTACCAAAGCTGCCATGACGGTAACAGCAGCAGGCACGGATAAGACGTATGACGGAAATGCCTATGGCATTACGGTTACGACGGATACGAAGAATGCACCAAACGATGCACAGGTTTATTACAGTGACAAAGAACTGACAGATGCCAATATTGATGCAGCTATCACATTAAAGACAGCGGTAACATCGGCTACAGACGCGGCAGTGACCTTGAAGGATGCAGGCAAGAAGGAGATTTTCTTCTATGTAAGATCCAATAACTTCATCCCTTCACAGGCAACAGGCAGCGCAGTCATTACGATCGCTCCGAAACCGGTAAGCTTCACCTGGGAAGGAACCGAAGGACTGGTATACGACGGAACGGCAAAGACAGTTACGGCAAAAGTAGCGGATGCAGTCGGAACGGACATTGTAAACGCAGGCACCTATCAGGACAATGTAAAGACAGCGGCAGGTACGTACACGGCAAAAGTGCTGACACTTGCTGGCAAGGATGCAGCGAATTACACCATTTCTGCGACAGAAGCAACCGCAGCCAAAGCGTGGACGATCGCAAAGGCAGCGCTTAAGGTAACGGCAGCAGGCGTTGAGGAGACTTACGACGGCAATGCTTATGGTATCAGCGTGAGAGCGGAAGATGCAGACGGAAAGGAAGTAGCGGAAGCGGTCATTTATTACAGCAAGATTTCCCTGAATGCTTCCAATCTGGATAAGGCAGTAACGGATGCGAAGGATGACAAAGTAACCAGAAAAGAAGCAGGCAGTACGACGATTTACTACTATGTGAAGGCAGACAATTATCAGATCGATAAGCAGACCGGAAACGCGAAGATCGTCATCGCAAAGAAACCGGCAGATCTGGAATGGACGGCAGACAGCTTCACCTATGACGGGACCAAGAAGCAGATTACGGCGACAGTTGCGGCAGCAGATGTGGTAAAGGGCGATGAAGTAAGCGTAGATACTTATACGAAAGACCTTACGAATAAGATCACAAATGAAGCTGTAGATGCAGGTGTTTATACGGCAAAAGCAGAAGTCCTCTCCGGCGAAGATGCGGCAAACTACAGTATAAATGAGGCAACTGCTTCCAAGAGCTGGAACATTGCGAAAGCTTCGAACAACGTGAAGCTTGCCATCGCAGGTTGGAATTACGGCGAGAGTGCCAATGCTCCGATGGTAACGGCAACATTCGGACAGGAAACAGCGGTTATCACTTACAGCAGCGATAAACAGAATTACACCGAAAACGTTCCGGTTATGGCCGGCACCTGGTATGCAAGGGCAACGATCCCGGCAACGGATAATTATGGCGGAGCAGTGAGCACACCGGTTGAGTTTAAGATCAAAGCGGCAGCTCTGAAAGTGACATCCAAGGGATATGAAGGCGTTTATGACGGACAGGCACATGGCATTACCGTGACGGCAGATACGAAGAATGATGCCAACGCGGATGTGGAGATCTATTACAGCGAGGAAGAACTGACCGAAGGAAACATCGCGGAAATGATCGCGGGTGGAAAAGCAGCCAAGACTCCTGTAACCAGAACAGACGCAGGCACAACGAGAGTTTACTACTATGTGGCAACCAATAATTACAGCGCATTCCCGGTATGCGGAAGCGAACAGATAGTCATTGCGAAGAAAGAGGTTTCCTTCGTATGGCAGGCACAGAAGAGCTTCACCTATGACGGAGAAGAAAAGAGCGTGACCGCTACGGTATCCGGCAATGACATCGTCGGTGAAGATGAAGTTGTTGTGGAGGCTTATGAGGATAACAGCGCTGTGAAGGCAGGCGTTTATACCGCCAAAGTCAAAGCACTTGCAGGAACAAAGGCAGACAACTATACCTTTAATGAGGCAGATGCAAAGGCTGAGTGGGAAATCGCAAGGGCAAAGATGCAGATCGTGGCAGAAGGATATCAGGGAACTTATGACGGAAAGGCTCACGGCATTACCGTGACGGCAGATACCGGAGAGATCCAGAGCGATGCTAAGATCTACTACAGTACCAAAGAACTGACGGCTGATAATCTTGAGTCCGTCATCAAACTCGGACAGGCCGTAACAGATAAGGCTGACAGCCTTGTAACCGTAAAAGAAGCAAAGACAACACCGATCTACTATTATGTAGTATCCGAAAACTTTGAGGCAGATCAGGTATCCGGAAGCGCAGACGTTAAGATCGCAAAGAAAGAAGTCGGATTTACCTGGAACGGTACACAGGGACTTGTTTACGATGGCAAAGAAAAGACTGTGACCGCCGATCTGACAGGTGTTGAGACAGGTGATGAAGTTTCCGTTGGAACTTATCAGTCAAATACCGGAAAGAAAGCTGGAAGCTATACGGCAAGCGTAACTTCCCTGACCGGAAAGGATGCGGCAAATTATACATTTGATCCGGCAAAGGCAAGCGTGAACTTTGTGATTGCAAAAGAAGGTCTTGCAGTAACAGCGGAAGGCTACAAAGGAACTTATGATAAGAACGCCCATGGCGTGAAAGTGATGGCAGATGTGTCAGGCAATAAAGATGCAGATGTTAAGATCTGGTACAGCGAATCTGAACTGACCGCAGAAAACATCGCACAGATGATCGAAGCGGGGACGGCGAAAGCAGAGAGCCCGACCAGAACAGATGCAGGCACGACAAAGGTTTACTACTATGTGACTTCCGAGGATTATGAGGCGGCTCCGATAAGCGGAAACGTGGATATCGTGATCGAGAAGAAGAAAGTCGGCTTTAACTGGCAGGCAGTGACAGAGTTTGCATATGACGGCAATGTGAAAAATGTTCAGGCGACAGTCACAGGCACTGTAGGTGGCGATGAGATTACGGTTGGTTCTTACGGTAATGATGCGGCAGGCAATGTACTGAATACGACAGCTGCAGCAGGCGAGTATACGGCAAAAGTAGCAGCGATCGCAGGCGCGAAGGCGGACAACTATTACTTCGATGAGACGAAGGCAGTGAAGAACTGGAAGATCACAAAGGCGGCGATCACGATCAAAGCGGCAGACAAGAGCAGCAGGTATGGTGAGGATATTGCAGAGCTTACTTATGAAGTGGGCGGTGCCTATGTGACAGGTGACGAGCTTGGCATTACGGTTGCGACAACAGCAACGAAGAACGCAAAAACGGGTACATATCCGATCACGGTAAGCTGGAATCAGAATCCGAACTATCAGGCAACGATCACGGGTGCGACTTACACGATCACAAAATCGGAAGAAGCAGCGGCAGAAGTGAAGGAGGATGAGATCAAGGTAACGAAGGCATCCGAACAGGAGAAGAAGGATGCGGCGATCACAGGTGTCAATGACACTATGGAATATTCCGCAGATGGCGGAACAACCTGGATCCCGGTACCGAAGGGAGAGACTTCTTTGAAGAATCTTGCAGCAGGGACTTATCTGATCCGTGTAGCGGCGGACGAAAACCATGACGCCGGCAAACCGGTCAGTGTGACAGTGGAAGTAAAGACCTATGCAGAAGATGGTGATAAGAAGGTTGACACCGATGAATTGAAGGATACTTACAAAGACGTGAAGCCGGCAGAAGGCAGTGTGATGGATACGCAGAATCTGACCATGGATGAAGTGATCGACAAGATCGCGCAGCCTTCTTCCAGAAAAGAACTGATTGAAAAAGCACTTGCAAACGAGAATGGTGCAGCGGCAGTGGAAGTGATCAACGAAAACGGCGCACCGGTGAAGGCAGCATTAAACAGCTCTTATGTGGATCTGATCAATGAACTTCTGACAGCTGAGGAGCTGATCGAAGTAATGGCAGGCGCAAAGGCAAAATTAGAGCTGGTGATCTCACCGACAGATGAGAAGAAACTGGACAGCAAGGTAAAAGACGGCGTACTGGCACTGAAGAAGGATGACGAGAGTGTTCTCTACTTTGAGGCAGACCTTTACAAGATGATCACAAAAGCAGGAGAGACGGAAGCATCCACAAAGGAGCATATCACAGAACTGAACGGAAGTCTTCGTATTACGGTTGATATCCCGAAACAGATCCGTTCCAAGGATGCACAGTATCGTCTGGTACGAAACCATACGGATGAGACAACCGGAGAATTGACGACAGAGGTTATGGAAGATGTGGACGACTGGGATTACACCTATACGTTTGTAACGAACAGGCTTTGCACGATGGCTTACATTTATTCCAATGACAAAGAAGCGGCAGCAGCGGCGAAAGCGGCGGAAGAAGCAAAAGCCAAAGCAGAAGCAGACGCCAAAGCGGCAGCGGAAAAACTGGAGAACGAATTCTCATTAAATGCAAAACTTCGCGTGGCGGCAGTCGGTACGAGATTCGTATTAAGATGGGGTAAAGTGAGTGGAGCAGACGGTTATGAGATCTATGCAGGAAGTGCAAAGGGCAAATATGCCAAAGAACCGGCAGCGACAACAAAGGCCGGCAAGAAATCGACTGCGATCAGAAGGATTGGCGGCAAGAAGATCGATGTAAAGAAGGTATATAAGTTCTATGTACGGGCTTACAAGATCGTGGACGGACAGAAGGTAACGATCGTAGAGTCTATGCCGATCTACTCTGTAAGCAAGCAAAATACCAGCTATACGAATACGAAGAATACCCGTATCAAGAAAAAGAGTGTGACCCTGAAGGCAGGCGGGACCGCTAAGATCAGCGCTAAGACGGTACTTGTCAGCACCAGAAAGAAAGCGATCAAAGCACCTGTTAAAGAATTCCGCTACGGATCAACGGATCCGAAGATCGCAACGGTTGATGAAACAGGAACGATCAGGGCAATGAGCGCAGGAACCTGCTATATCTGGGTATATGCTAGAAACGGAAATGCACAAAAAGTGAAAGTAACAGTTCAATAAAAACAGGATGCCAAAAGCGTCCGGGGGGCAGGAAATCCTGCCCCCTTTTTCCGGTCAAAAACAAAAGAAACACTTTAAAAGACGGGATGAATGTAGTATAATTATTTTAACAATGTGATGTAGGCAGTCTGTTTTTTGTGACTGCGGAAGCGGAGGAATAGCATGAAGAAAATTTTGTTTGTGGCATCGGAGGGAGTGCCGTTTATCAAGACGGGAGGGCTTGCAGATGTAGTCGGTTCGCTGCCGAAGTGTATTGATAAACGGTATTTTGATGTACGTGTGATCATGCCGAAATATGCCTGTATGAAACAGGAGTTCAAGGACATGATGAAATATAAGACTCACTATTATATGGACTTCAACTGGAAGAACGAATATGTTGGAGTGTTAGTGGCCGAAGTAAACGGCATTACCTATTACTTTATTGATAACGAATCCTACTTCAGCGGATTTGGCGTATACAGCGATAATGTGATCGATGAGATTACAAAGTACTCTTATTTCTGCAAGGCAGTCCTGTCTTCACTGCCGCTCATCGGTTTCAGACCGGATATCATTCATTGTCATGACTGGCAGACCGGACTGATCCCGGTTTATCTGCACGAGAGATTCCAGCAGAATGAGTTCTTCCGGGGCATTAAGACGGTCATGACGATCCACAATCTTAAATTTCAGGGAAGATGGGATGTTAAGACCGTACAGTCTATTACGGGACTGCCGGGATATTTCTTTACATCGGATAAGCTGGAAGCCTATAAAGATGCAAATCTGTTAAAGGGCGGTCTGGTCTATGCAGACGCGATCACGACCGTTTCCGACACCTATGCGGAGGAGATTAAGACAGAGTTTTATGGGGAAGGACTGAACGGACTTTTAAATGCAAGAGCCGGTTCCCTGCGGGGGATTGTCAACGGTATTGACTATGAGGAGTTCAATCCCACGACGGATGCCAAGATCGATTTCCCGTATGACAAAGTGAATTTCCGCAAGGAGAAAATCAAAAATAAACGTGCCCTGCAAAAACAGCTCGGTTTGGAACAGGACGACAGTAAATTTATGATCGGTATCGTATCCCGACTGACCGACCAGAAAGGATTTGATCTGATCGCATATATCATGGATGAGCTTTGTCAGGAAGAAGTGCAGATCGTTGTGCTGGGGACGGGCGAGGAGCGTTATGAGAATATGTTCCGGCACTTTGACTGGAAGTACAACAATAAAGTATCCGCGAATATTTATTATTCCGATGAATTGTCCCATAAGATTTATGCTTCCTCGGATGCTTTTCTGATGCCTTCCCTATTTGAGCCGTGCGGTCTGAGCCAGCTTATGGCACTTCGCTACGGTACACTTCCGATCGTCAGGGAGACCGGAGGACTGAAGGATACGGTGGAGCCTTATAATGAATATGAAAGCACCGGCACCGGATTCAGCTTCCGTAATTACAATGCACATGAGATGCTGGCAACGATCCGCTATGCGAAATATGTATTTTATCAGCGCAGACGTGAGTGGAACAAGATGGTGGACCGCGCAATGGCAGCAGATTTCTCGTGGGAAGTGTCTGCAAAGAAATATCAGGAAATGTACGACTGGCTGATCGGGTAGGCTGGTATAGGAGTTGACAGATTTTTTATGGTTATTATAATAGAATAGGACCGAGAGATCGGTCCTATTCTTCATGTAGACTGAGAATAGAATGGAACAATATACTGATTTACCGGGAGAACAAAAATGGCTTTTGACGGAATTACGATCGCATGTATTGCAAAAGAATGCCGGGACAGACTTCTGAATGCCCGCATTTACAAAATAGCGCAGCCTGAAAAGGATGAACTGATCCTCACCTGCAAAGTGGGAGGAGGCAGTAAGGAACAATACAGGCTTTTGCTTTCGGCAGACGCATCCCTTCCACTCTGCTATTTCACGCAGGAAAACAAAAAAAGTCCCATGACAGCTCCTAATTTCTGTATGCTTCTTCGCAAGCATATCCAGAATGGGCGGATCGTGGAAGTGACACAGCCGGGACTGGAGAGGATCATCCGGTTTGAGATCGAGCACCTTGATGAGATGGGGGATCTTTGCAAAAAAAGCCTGGTGATCGAACTGATGGGCAAGCACAGCAATATTATCTTTGTCGATGATAACGACAGGATCATTGACAGCATCAAACATATTTCCGGGGCGGTCAGCAGCGTCAGGGAGGTTTTGCCGGGGAGGGAGTATTTCATTCCCGAAACTACGGAAAAAAGCGATCCTTTTTTAACAGACCGGGAAAAGTTCAGAAACTTACTGACCGGAAGATCACTTCCGATGTACAAAGCGGTTTACAGTAATCTGACAGGATTTTCTCCTCAGATGTCGCAGGAGCTATGCAATATTGCAGGAGTGGATGCGGATCTTCCCACATCGGCGGCCTCCGGGGAGGAACTGGAACGTATGGCGGATGCTTATGACACAATCATGGAGCGTGTCCGTAAGGCCGAGTATGCGCCGGCTGTCTATTATGAAAACGGTGCACCGAAGGAATATGCCGCGTTTCCGATGACTTATCTGGATTCCCTGGAACGCAGAGATTATCAGGATATGTCGGAACTGTTATATTCGTATTACCATGAGAAGAATGTGATCACGCGTATCCGCCAGCGCTCCGTCGATCTGAGAAGGATCGCACAGACAGCCCTGGAACGTAATGTCAAAAAATATGATCTGCAGGCAAAACAGTTAAAGGATACCGAAAAAAGAGAAACCTATCGGATATACGGGGAACTCTTACAGACCTATGGATATAATGTAGAGCCGGGGGCAAATAAGATCACGGTGACAAACTATTACGATGGCAGTGAACTGACCATACCGCTGGACGGGACGATAACACCACTGGAAAATGCATCCCGATATTTTGCAAGATATGGTAAACTGAAACGTACTTATGAGGCGCTTACCACACTTTTAAAAGAGACGGCGGAAGAGATCGAGCATCTGGAATCGGTGCTGAATTCCATCGATATTGCAAGAAAAGAGGAAGATCTGATCCAGATTAAGGAGGAGATGATCCAAAGCGGCTATATCAAGCGCAAAGGCGGCACCAAGCAAGAAAAAGTGACCAGCAGGCCCTTTCATTATATCTCTTCAGACGGATTCCATATGTATGTGGGGAAAAACAATTTCCAGAATGACGAGCTGACCTTCAAGTTTGCACAAGGCGGTGACTGGTGGTTTCATGCCAAGAAGATCCCCGGCAGTCATGTTGTGTTAAAAAGCGGCGGAAAAGAAGTGCCGGACCGCACCTTTGAGGAAGCGGCAAGCCTTGCCGCACATTATTCAAAGGCCGGCAGACAGGACAAAGTGGAGATCGATTATATCGAGAAAAAGCATGTGAAAAAACCCGCCGGTTCCAAACCGGGATTTGTCGTTTATTATACAAACTACTCCATGCTCGCCACCACCGATATCAGCAGACTGAAGGAAGTGGTCGAGTAACCGGGCAAAAGACAGGAACAGACAGGGACGGAAGATAATTCCACAGTTGACAGAAAATCTCCAAACCGCTATAATGAAATGAATTGTTATCCAGAAACATGTAGATAGATTTTATAGAAAAATAATCAGTACCGGAGTCCGGTGAGTTCAGAACAGGAGCGTGTCTGTTACAGAAATATATGGCATACCGGGCGTACGGATGACATTACCCTCTCCGGATTTTGGCAAATCTTATGAGAGGTCTGACGAGGTAACACTATGATTAAAAGTATGACCGGTTTCGGCCGCAGTGAAGTGGCAGAAGATAACCGTAAATTTACAGTAGAGATCAAAACAGTCAATCACAGATACTTGGATGTTAATATCAAGATGCCCAAAAAACTGAATTTCTTCGAGGCTTCGATCCGGAACCTGTTAAAAGAGTATATCCAGCGGGGCAAGGCAGATGTTTTTATCACCTATGAAGATCTGTCCGAGAATAATTTCAGTATTAAATATAATGAAGATGTTGCAGGGGAATATCTTGGCTATCTCAGACAGATGGCAGAAAAATTCGGTTTAGAGGATGACATCAGGGTTTCTACGCTTTCCAGATATCCGGAAGTCTTTACGATGGAGGAACAGAATATCGATGAGGAGCACATCTGGAAGCTCCTGGAGAAAGCGATCCGCGAAGCGGGAGAAGGACTGAGCCGGACCAGACAGAATGAAGGCGAGAATCTGAAGAAAGACCTGTTAAACAAGCTGGATGGGATGCTTGCCCATGTGGAATATATCGAGAAGAGGTCGCCGGAAGTGGTTGGAAACTATCGCACCAGGCTGGAAGACAAGGTACGCGAGCTTCTGACAGAGCAGGATATTGATGAAAATCGTATCCTGACAGAAGTTACGATCTTTGCAGACAAGATCTGTGTGGATGAGGAGATGGTCCGCCTGAGAAGCCATATTGAATCGACCAGAGATATTCTCAAAGAAGGCGGCAGTGTAGGGCGTAAGCTTGATTTTATCGCACAGGAGATGAACAGAGAGGCGAATACGACCTTGTCAAAGGCGAATGATCTGGATATTTCCGGTCACGCCATCGAATTAAAGACGGACATTGAGAAAGTAAGGGAGCAGATACAGAACCTTGAGTAACAAAGAACCTTCTCTGATCCATATTGGATTCGGGAATATCGTAAATACAGATAAAATAGTTGCGATCGTCGTACCGGAATCGGCGCCGGCAAAGCGCCTGATCCAGCAGGGCAAGGAAAAAGGCATTGTTGTGGATGTCACCCATGGCCGTAAGACGAAATCAGTGATCCTCATGGAGAATAATCAGCTGATCTTATCGGCATTTACACCGGAGACGATTGCGCTTAGGGCAAAGTCAAAGGAGGATAAGGATGAAACATGAGGGAGTTTTGATCGTGCTTTCCGGTTTTTCCGGTGCAGGAAAAGGGACTATCGTAAAGAGGCTTATGTCGCAGTATGACAATTATGCCCTGAGCATTTCCATGACGACCAGAGCACCGCGCGAGGGTGAATTGGACGGGAGAGAATATTTCTTCTCCACCAAAGAAGATTTTGAGAAACGCATTGAAGAAAACGGACTGATCGAATATGCCTGCTATTGCGGTAATTATTACGGGACACCGAAGGATTATGTTCAGAAGATGCTTAAGGAAGGCAAAGATGTGATCTTAGAGATCGAGCTTCAGGGAGCGATGAAAGTAAAAGAACAGTTTCCGCAGGCTTTACTGTTGTTCGTGATGCCGCCCAGTGCCGAAATATTAAAAGAAAGACTGACGGGACGCGGGACAGAGACCGCTGAAGTGATCGAAAGCAGACTGGCGAGAGCTTCGGAGGAATCGGAAGGTATTGAGCAGTATGATTATATTGTGGTGAATGATGTGCTCGATGAATGTGTAGAGCGCGTGCACCGGATCATAGACTGTGCACATGATGCGGCTGACCGCAATCGGGCGTTTATCGCAGATATGAGGCGTCAACTGCAAAAATTCAGTCAAAAAGATACTGAGTAGAGCAGTTTTTCAAGGTAAAGAAAAGGAAAGGTATTTGAAAGGAGAAATAAAATGATACATCCATCTTATTCAGAGCTAATGAAAGTCGTAAACGCAGATACAGAGCCGGGCGAGGCTAAGGTTGTAAACAGCCGTTATTCCATCGTAATGGCTACTTCCAAGAGAGCAAGACAGATCATCGGTGGTGATGAGCCGCTTGTGAACGGCAAAGACCGCAAGGCACTTTCCATTGCTGTTGATGAGCTCAATCAGGGCAAGATCCGTATCCTGACGGATGAGGAGGAAGAAGCCTTAAAACAGGAAATGGAAGAGGCTGCGGCCAGGATGGAAGAAGCCGAAGCGGAAGAGACACAAGAGGCCGAAGAAAACGAGGCGGAATGATAGGAAAGAGTTTAGTCTACATACAATTATGTAGGCTAAATTTTTATGTGGTTTTCAGAGGAGAAACTATAAAACAGCAGCTGAAAATGATACAGGGATCCCTTCGATATCATTTCGGGTGCAGAACCATAAATACAGGAAAGGACTACTATGAAGATAATGTTTGTGTCACTTGGTTGTGACAAAAATCTGGTGGATACCGAGATGATGCTGGGCATGTTAACAGAGAGGGGACACACATTTACGGATGACGAGACCGAGGCGGAAGTGATCGTGGTCAATACCTGCTGCTTTATCGGAGATGCCAAGGAAGAAAGCATTAACACCCTGATCGAGCTGGGAAGACAAAAAAGCGAGGGCAGCTGCAGGGCTTTGATCGCGGCAGGCTGTCTGGCACAGCGCTATCATGATGAGATCAAAGAACAGATCCCTGAGGTGGATGTTCTCATCGGAACAATGGCAATCGACCGGATCGCGGAGGCACTGGATGAGATCGGTCGGAAAGTGACACCGGAAGGGGACGATCAGAAGGAAGAAACAGGTCATAAGGAATATCTGCGTGATATCAATGCGGTTCCGGTGGCGGGTAAGAGACAGATCGTGACGACCGGAGGGCATTTTGCCTACCTCAAGATCGCAGAAGGATGTGACAAGCATTGCACTTATTGTATTATCCCAAAGGTGCGCGGTAATTACCGCAGCATACCGATGGAGACTCTGTTGGAACAGGCACAACAGCTTGTGGAAGGCGGTGTAAAAGAACTGATCCTGGTTGCACAGGAGACGACTCTGTATGGGGCGGATCTGTATGGAGAAAAGTGTCTCCCGGAATTGCTGAGAAAGCTGTGCAGGATCAGCGGACTTTACTGGATCAGAATCCTGTACTGCTACCCCGAGGAAATAACGGATGAGCTGATACAGGTTATGAAGGAAGAACCTAAGATCTGTCATTATCTGGATATTCCCATCCAGCATGCATCGGATGCGGTCCTTAAGCGGATGGGTAGACGGACTGATCAGAATCAGCTTAGGGAAATGATCGGAAAGCTGCGAAAAGAGATTCCTGACATATGTCTGAGAACGACACTGATCACCGGATTCCCGGGAGAGAGTCAGGAGGATTTTGAAGTGCTTTATAATTTCGTGGATGAGATGGAATTTGACCGGCTTGGTGTATTCACGTATTCGCAGGAGGAAGATACTCCGGCAGCCGGCTTTGCGGATCAGATCGATGAGGAGACCAAAAAGGACAGACAGGCTGAACTGATGGAATTGCAGCAGGAGATCGCGTTTGAAAAAGCAAACCGGATGAAGGATGCCGTGGTAACTGCCATTGTAGAGGGAAAAGTGGCGGATGAGAATGCCTTTGTGGCGCGAACCTACAAGGATGCTCCAAACGTGGACGGACTGATCTTTGTTTATGCAGATGCGGAACTGATGACAGGGGACTTTGTGAAGGTGAAGGTAACCGGTTCCTATGAATATGACCTGATCGGAGAACTGCAATAAGAAATAAGAAATAATCAAAAGCAGGAAGGAAGAGGAGTAGTATGAAAAAAATGAATTTACCTAACAAACTGACACTTTTAAGAATGGTGCTGGCAGTGTTTTTTGTCGTATTTCTTTTACTGTCGGACACCTATGAATATCTGAAATGGATCGCTCTTGCCATTTTTATCGTGGCAAGCCTGACAGATATGCTGGACGGAAAGATCGCCCGTAAATACAATCTTGTTACCAATTTTGGCAAATTTATGGATCCGTTGGCAGATAAACTGTTAGTCTGTTCTGCGCTGATCGGGCTGACTGATCTTGGAATGGTTCCGGCATGGATGACGATCGTGATCATTGCCAGAGAATTTATCATCAGCGGATTCCGTCTTGTTGCGGCACAACAGGGCATAGTGATCGCAGCAGGCTATTGGGGAAAAATAAAGACGGTCTGCCAGATGATCATGATCTGTGTGATGCTGGTGGTGGTAAACATCCATGGATTTGAAGGCGAACTGGAAGGCGTGTTTGATGGCCTGACTATGGTCGGAAATGTGTTATTATGGATATCGGTTGTTCTGACGATCGTTTCTCTGATCGATTATCTGGTTAAAAACAAAGGTGTGATCAAAGTAGAATAGTACAATCTGTATGATATCAGTGGGAGTGCGAAGCACGGAACAATCCGGATATCGGGTTTTGACCCCGACATCATCTGTATTTGCGGAGGAAAAAGCAGGATTTGCAGGAATCCGTTTTACAATGAAAAGAATAGTGGTATACTGTTTACAGGGCACTTTCACTCAGGCTTACAAAGAATGTGGTTACAGCAAAGATAAGCATGCCGATTGGGGCGGCAGATTGGAGAAAATGATGAAGATTGTTGAATTGATTTCCGTTGGTACTGAGATTTTACTGGGCAATATCGTAAATACAAATGCGGCATTTCTGGCGGAACAGTGTGCGGCGATGGGGCTTTCCAATTATTATCAGGTAACGGTGGGGGACAATGAAAAGCGATT
Organism: Lachnospiraceae bacterium; assembly: GCA_015056815.1. Lineage (GTDB taxonomy): Bacteria > Bacillota > Clostridia > Lachnospirales > Lachnospiraceae > SIG333. Next base: position 126,697 of record SVFN01000001.1, read on the forward strand.
GTTTGATACGATCCAGACAGCGATAGACCGTTCGGATATCGTGATTCTATCCGGAGGTCTCGGGCCGACACAGGATGATCTGACGAAGGAGACCGTTGCAAAAGTGTTTGGAAAAGAACTCGTGGAGGATTCACGCACGAGAAAGCAGATTGCAGAATTTTTTGAGAAGAGAGGGATCAAACCCACTGATAATAACTGGAAACAGGCACTGGTGCCAAAGGGAGCTATTGTTGTAGAGAACCCGAACGGGACGGCTCCCGGACTGATCGTGGAAGCCGGAGAGAAGTGTGCGATCCTGTTGCCGGGACCGCCAAACGAACTGATCCCGATGTTTAGGGATTCGATCATGCCTTATCTGAATCAGAAAGAGGAAGGGATCATCTATTCCAAGACCGTAAAGATCTGTGGCATGGGAGAAAGCAAAGTGGAGAGTGAGATCACAGATCTGCTGGAGAGACAGGTAAATCCTACCATTGCTCCTTATGCCAAGACCGGAGAAGTACATCTGCGGGTGACGGCAAAGGCAGTGGATGAAAAAAATGCGAAAAAGCTTTTAAAACCGGTCGTAAAAGAATTAAAAGCACGCTTTGGATCAAATATCTATACGACGGAAGAAGCTGTAACACTGGAACAGGCAGTTGTGGATCTGCTTCTGGCGAATCAGCTTACAGTATCGACCGTGGAATCCTGCACAGGAGGTATGGTGGCGGCAAGGCTGATCAATGTTCCGGGAGTTTCGGAAGTATTTAAATCCGGGCAGATCACATATTCCAATAAGGCAAAACGTAAGTTTGCCGGCGTGAAACGTTCTGATCTTGAGAAATTCGGAGCGGTCAGTGAAGAAGTAGCCAAAGATATGGCAAAAGGTGCTGCCATGCTGACGAAAGCAGATGTTGTGATATCTGTGACCGGTATTGCAGGCCCGGATGGAGGGACGGCGGATAAACCGGTAGGACTCGTTTATATAGGGTGCTATGTAAAAGGCAAGATCACTGTGAAGAAGTTTCAGTTCAGCGGCAGCCGCGCCAAGATACGTGAGAACAGCGTTTCCGCAGCGCTGACTTTATTGAGGCACTGTGTTCTGGAGTATTACAGTGAGATCACATTCCAGAAAAAGTAATGGATCCGGAGAAAATACAATGAGGTTGCGATGGAAGAAATAAATGAAGAACGTATGAAAGGAATAGCAGATATTACAACAGAGATTCCGGAAGAAATATTTGGCACTGCGGTCGGCAAAAATGATGGTGGGGTAACACCGCCGGAGACAGATAGCCTGTCCCCGGCTATGGAAAACGTACCGCTGCAGCCTGAACGGGAGTCCTACGGGATGAACAGCCCTGTACCGCCTGATATGGAAAACGTACCGCTGCAGCCCGAACGGGAATCCTACGAGATGAACAGCCCTGTACCGCCTGATATGGGAGACGTACCGCTGCAGCCCGAACGGGAATCCTACGGGATGAACAGCCCTGTACCGCCTGATATGGGAGACGTACCGCTGCAGCCCGAACGGGAATCCTACGGGATGAACAGCCCTGTACCGCCTGATATGGGAGACGTACCGCTGCAGCCCGAACGGGAATCCTATGGGATGAACAGTCCTGTACCGCCTGATATGGGAGACGTACCGTTGCAGCCCGAACGGGAATCCTACGAGATGAACAGCCCCGTACCGCCTGTGCCGGGAAATGATACGACGCAGACAGCTTTGGGGGCAGGCGGGGATTACATGTCGAAGAACGTTAGCGAGAGCCGGAAAGAAGTGAGGAAGCCCGAATATGATCCGGTCTGGGAAACTCCGCACAATTCTGAGAAAAACCTGGCAATCGTTGTGTTTGGACTGCTGGGAGCAATGGTGGCGGCTTTGATCATACTGCTGTCGTTCCAGATACAGAAAGTGAGTGAATCGGGAGTGCCGGTAAAGCTTCCCTTTTCCTGGGAAGAATTTGCCAAGAATCCGTTCAAACAGAAAGAAAACGCTTCTATCCCCAAACATTCAGGTAAAGAAGAGACGCCACAAAACGGAGAAGAGTCTGATCCAAAAGAAATGCAGGACTCTGTATTTGACCGGATTGACTGGGAGGATTCCTCGTGGAAGGAGGGCCATACCAATTATACACCGGAGCAGACCGGTACGGAATATTATGAAAATATCGTAGACTGCATTGATACAGAAGTTGCGTACAGACTGAGAAACGACTTTTATGAGGTGAAAGATCGGGAACATAAGATCAGTGTGCGTCTGGCCTATACACAGCTGGAAGGAGATATCCCCAATCTGGATAAGATCAATGAAGTGATCAAAGAGGAAGCACTTTCCTATGCAAACTATTACGAAGAACAAAAAGACAGCTACAATACTTATGTGGAAGAAAACGGCGGCGGGTACATTGCGCGGGTGGATTCGTATGTGACCTATAATTCCGAGGATCTGGTCAGTATCGTACTGGAGGAATCCTACAAAAATGCTGTGGGAAACAGCTATGTCGGCCTATATGGTATTAATATCAATACCAAAACCGGAACGATCTATGACAATACCAAACTGTTGCAGATCAATGATTCTTTTGCGGCAGAATTTAAAAAGCGCAGCCGCAGGCAGAACGGACCGGTCAAAGAGGGGGTGGATGACAGGAGTCCGGCGGAGATCGCACAGTTTATGCGCCGGGAGGATAATCTGATTCTGTTTTATACTCCCCTTGGCATGGAGGTTGGATACAATTATTATACCGGCGGTATTACCGGCTGGGTGACTGTGACATTCAAAGATTATGCAGGCTATGGGAACGATCTGTAGCAAACGGAGAAGTTCAAAAAAATACTTGCCAAAACAAAAAAAGTATGATAGATTAGATTTGTTGTGAAAATCAGATGGTCCGCTGTTACGGAATGTATTAAGAACATCTAATACAGATAGGAGGAGCACAATGAGCGATATTATCAGAGAAATCGAGCAGGCACAGTTAAAAGAGTCAGTAGACGAGTTTTCCGTAGGAGATACCGTTAAAGTATACGGACGTATCAAAGAGGGAAACAGAGAAAGAGTACAGGTATTCGAAGGTACCGTTATCAAGAGACAGGGCGGAAGCAACAGAGAGACTTTCACTGTCCGTAAGAATTCTAACGGTGTTGGCGTTGAGAAGACCTGGCCGTTACACTCTCCTAACGTAGAGAGGATTGAAGTTGTAAGACGCGGTAAAGTAAGACGCGCGAAGCTGTTCTACTTAAGAGATCGTGTAGGTAAACGTGCGAAAGTAAAAGAGCTGGTGAAATAAGCCGCAGATTTTTATTCGTGCTAAAAGGACTTGTCACAGAAGTGACAAGTCCTTTCTTAGATTGAAGAAGCAGGTCGGAAAAGGAAACGTGACGTTACTATTCGGTCCGCAGCCTCGCACTACGCTGCGAGGCTGCGGAAAAACTGTATAAAACAGCCGATTATGCTTTGCACTTCGGCGCAGCCGGACGAAATATGTGCAAAACATGTTACATTCGGTGAATAGCTGGCCGGGAACTGAATAGTAACAACGTGACAGATTCGATGACGTAAATAGTGTTTGGTACTTGTAGGAGCGGATTATAATAGGTATAATCGAATTGTAAACGATATACGGATCGAACATAAATATATCATTAATCAGTAAAATTGGGGGATCCTATGGCACTTCGCAGAGCAAGAGGATTAAATTTCCGTAAAAAGAAAAAGAAGATCAGTACAGCGATCTTAAAGGAGATCGCAAGTTATGTGTTTTTAATTTTTGTAACGATCCTGTTTTCGTTCGTGATGGTCTGGTCGATCGGAATGCGGACAAGAGTGATCGGAGCTTCCATGGAGCCGGTACTGTATAACAGTCAGGAGATCCTGGTAAACCGCTTTGTTTATAAACTGTTTGCACCGAATAAGGACGATATCGTTGTGTTTCTGCCAAACGGGAATCAGAATTCCCATTACTATGTAAAACGTGTGGTGGCCACGGGCGGAGATACGGTACAGATAAAAGAAGGCATTCTCTATGTCAATGATGAGGTGTACGGAGCGGAACGGTATGATAAGATAGCGGATGCAGGTATTTTGGAAAATGCGGTTACACTGGAATCGGATGAGTATTGTATGCTGGGAGATAATATCAATAACAGCGAGGACAGTCGTTCCGGCAATATCGGGATGGTGAAAAGACAGGACATCGTAGGCAAGGTGTGGTTTCATATGGCAGCCGAGAATGTGGGCATGGGCGTCATGAAGTAGCAGCGGGCTGACAGAACACGGCTGACAGGCTGGCAAAAGAAGGATGAGGAGTGATAGATATGAATTATCAGTGGTATCCCGGTCATATGACCAAAGCAAAACGTATGATGCAGGAGAATATCAAGCTGATCGATCTGGTGATCGAGCTTGTGGATGCGAGAACGCCCATGAGCAGTCGTAACCCAGATATTGATGAGCTTGGGAAAAATAAGGCGAGGCTGATCCTTTTGAACAAGTCGGATCTGGCCGATGACACAAAGACGAATCAGTGGTTTGACTATTTCAGGAACCTGGGATATTTCGTGGTGAAACTTGATTCGAGATCCAAAGCAGGGATGAAGGCGATCACGCCGATCGTAAATGAAGCATGCAAAGAGAAGATCGAACGGGACAGGAAACGCGGGATCATCAACCGACCTGTCAGGGCAATGGTAGTCGGCATCCCGAACGTGGGGAAATCTACCTTTATCAATTCTTTTGCAGGCAAAGCATGTGCCAAGACCGGGAATAAGCCCGGCGTCACCAAAGGAAAACAGTGGATACGCTTAAGCAAAACGCTGGAGCTTTTGGATACGCCCGGTATATTATGGCCCAAATTTGAAGATCAGGAAGTTGGAAAAAAGCTTGCATTGATCGGCTCCATGAATGATGAGATCCTGAATACGGATGAGCTTGCATATGAGCTGTTGAAATATCTGTCGGAGGAATATCCGCAGCTTTTGGAGCACAGATATGAAACCGATGCAACGGATCCTGTCCGGATCATGCAGCAGATTGCAATGAACCGTAAGTGTTTTTTGAAGGGGGAAGAACTGGATATCCATAAGACAGGTAAGCTTATCCTGGATGATTTCCGATCAGGAAGATTAGGCAAAATAACACTTGAATTTCCGGTGTAGTTATCCTATGATTTATATAGAATTTTTAAATGACTGGGAGAGGATATGAAAAAGAAACGATATCTGCTTCAGGAAATCTTAAATGTAAGTCTGTATCTGCTGATCGTGCTGATCATGACTCTTCTTGTGGTGCGTTTTGTGGGAGAACGGACGCGGGTGAACGGCGATTCCATGGAAACAACACTTTCGGATGGAGACAATCTGATCGTCAATAAGATACAGTATCGCTTTTCAAAGCCCAAACGGTTTGATGTTGTAGTATTTTCTTTCAAATATGCCAGTCAGACATATTATATCAAACGCATCATCGGATTGCCGGGTGAAACCGTACAGATTAAGGACAGTGTGATCTATATCAATGATGAACCGCTGCCGGAGTCCTATGGCATTGAAGCGATGAAAGATGCCGGTCTGGCATCGGAAAAGATCAGATTGGGGAAGAACGAATATTTTGTATTAGGCGACAATCGAAATCGTAGTGTGGACAGCAGGGATCCCAGCGTCGGTCCTGTAGCCAAATCATCGATCGTTGGAAAGGCATGGCTTCGGATTTATCCGTTTTACAAATTCGGAGGAGTTTAGTGATGAAAAGTATCAGTGAAATAAAAGAAATCTATCAGGCAGCACAAAACGGTATGCTGCCTGATTTTATCAGGGAATATGAACAGGATGCAAGAAGCGGGGTAAAGAGTCTGGTAGAGAAAGCGAAGCGGGAATTGATCAGGCTTGAGAATGAGCGTGAACGTATGCAAAAGATGCTTTCCTATGAGAAGCAGTTTGGACAGGACTATGCGCTGATCTGTGGAATCGATGAGGCGGGCAGAGGACCGTTAGCGGGACCGGTGGTGGCAGGAGCGGTTATCCTTCCAAAAGAAGAAGAAATCCTTTATCTGAACGATTCCAAGAAACTATCGGCGAAAAAGAGAGAAGAACTGTACGATGTGATCATGGAGAAAGCGGTCGCAGCGGCGGTGGGATTTGCTTCGCCGGAACGGATCGATGAGATCAATATCTTACAGGCGACATATGAAGCGATGCGAGAAGCGGTAGCTAAGCTTGAATGTCGGCCGGATCTTTTACTGAACGATGCTGTTACGATCCCAAAGCTTGAGATCAGACAGGTACCGATTATTAAGGGAGATGCCAAAAGTGCTTCCATTGCGGCTGCCAGTATTCTTGCAAAGGTTACAAGGGACAGACTGATGGTGGAATATGACAAAGTATTTCCGGGATACGGATTTAAAGACAATAAAGGATATGGCGCGCAGGCACACATTGAAGCGTTAAAGAAAATGGGACCGACACCGATCCACAGAAGATCCTTTATCGGTCATTTTGTAGATGTTTAAAAGAAGCAGAAGGGGAAAAGCAAAGGGGGAGACGTATGAGTTTCAATCTCAGCGGTTTATTTACCAATAATCCCATACAGAGTGTGACGCCCGCAAAGGAAACACAGCTAAATGCCAGACAGAATAGCATTACATCCGGTGCGAGCGGGAATGTTGCCGGAATGACAAACGGCAGTCAGATCTCGGGCGAAGTGGTAAGTGTCAATGGCAAGGACATTGTGATCCGGATGGCAAAGGGTGAGATGCTCTCTGCGAAGCTTTCTGCAGATATGAATGTGGAGCCTGGACAGCAGATGACATTTGAAGTCCAGAAAAATGCTTCGGGTCAGGTGGCGCTCAGGGCATTGTATGCTAATCTGGATATCAATCCCACCGCTTTAAAGGCTCTTGATATGGCCAATATCCCGGTGCGGGAGAATACGATTGCAATGGTGGATGCCATGATGCGTGAGGGGATGTCTATCGGAAGTGAATCCCTGCAGAAAATGTATCATGAGATCGCTAAAAATCCGGAAGCAAGCGGGAATGCCATTGTTTCGCTGAGCAGACTGGGGATACCGGTCAATCGGGAAACGATCAGTCAGCATGAGTCTTATGTGAATTTAGAGCATCAGATCGATGGCGCGGTGGGCGAACTTGGAGAGGAGATCGCAGAAATGACGAAAGCGCTGTTTGCCATGGGAGAGGACGGACAGGCGATGAAATTTCAGTCGCAGATACTGGATTTGTTTGCCGGTTCCGATGTAGACTGGATCGCGGATCTTTCCAAAATGGAAGAAGCCGCGGAAGGAGCAGACGGTGCAGAGAAACTCATACAGCCAGAGAACCTTTCCGGTCCAAAAGCGCAGCTTTCGTCTGCACAGATGGAGGAGCTGTCAGATCTGATGAAACAGCTGGGGGGAAGCGTAGAGCTGACCGATGCGATGGCAAAGGGAGAGATTTCCCCGAAGCAGTATCTTTCTTTGGTCAATCAGATGTTGGGACAGGCAGAGGCCTTTGCGTCCAAGGAAGAAAAGACACTGCTGGCGAAACTGATCCAGAGCCCGTCCTTTGGGAAACTGCTGACCGGACAGATGAAGGAAGAGTTATCTTTTAAACCAGAGGAAATGCTCTCCAGAGAAAAAGTGCAGCAGTTCTATGATAAACTGCAGAACAGGCTGGCAGTGATGGCACAGAATCTGCCGGAATACGGGAAAGCAGCACAGCCGCTGCAGCAGGGAGTCAGTCATCTGCAGCAAAACCTGGCTTTTATGCAGCAGATCAACTATATGGCAGATTATGTACAGCTGCCCATGAAAATGAATGGCGGGAATACAAACGGTGAGTTGTATGTCTATACGAACAAAAAGAATCTGGCAGGAGACGAAGGTACACTGAGTGCCTTTTTGCACCTGGATATGACACATATGGGACCGGTAGATGTGTATGTTGCCATGTCAAACGGAAACCATGTTAAGACCAATTTTTATCTGGCAAGTGATGAGATGCTGGATTTTGTCGGAGAGCATATTCATATACTGGATGAACGACTTGCAGCCAGAGGATATCATATGGATGTTACGTTGACGGAAAAGGAGCCGGGAAAACCCTTTGGTGTGCTGGAAGAACTGAAAAAAGATAAGACAGAAAACGGAATGGTCAGCACTAAGATCGCATCTTATGCATTTGATGTGAGAGCGTAGTAAACAAAAAAGGATTTGTCTATGGAAAAGAAGAAAAAGCCTGCGCAGGCGATCGCACTGGAATTTGATCCGGAATTTGATGCACCGAAAGTCATTGCTTCCGGTAAGGGGGCACTGGCGGAGAAGATCATAGAAGAGGCAAAAGAGCATAATGTTCCGGTACATAAGGACACGAAACTTGCAGAGACTTTGTCCAGACTGGAAATTGGGGATACGATCCCCCCGGAGCTATATGAAGTGGTGGCAGAGATCCTGGTGTTTGTGGATCAGGTTGACCGGATCAAGCAGAAGATGGATGCTTACCAGGCACAGAAAAAGAGGTAATTGCATCATGAATAAAAGACAGATCGGCAGCAAAAAGGAAGAATTGGCGGCAGCTTTTTTACGGGAAAAGGGCGTACAGATCGTTCGGAAAAATTACCGGATCAGACAGGGGGAGATCGATCTGATCGGATATGAGGATAGGGTGCTGATCTTTGTGGAAGTCAAATACCGGAGTGCAAAAAGAGCGGGACTTCCTGAGGATGCAGTCACAACGGCCAAAAAAAGGCAGATCTGTAAGGTGGCGTTATTTTATCTGAATCAGAATAAACTGGGGACGGATATTCCCTGCCGTTATGATGTCATAGCAATTGATGAAGAAGGCGTGCGCTGGTATAAAAATGCCTTTGAACACTGCTATGATTATTAAGCCTGCATCAGTGTATAATAAAGCCTGGGGCACACGATCATGCAGGAGCATATGAGGAGAAATGGAAACATGAATCAGGTTATCAGGACCCCGTTAATGGGGATCAGACAGGAAGAAACATACAGAGCCATGCAACAGGAATGCATGACATTTGATGACGGAAAGGTGATGGAATATCTGACCTTTCCGCTTTTAACGCAGACGGGATGTGTCAGCCATCTGTTTACGACAAGGCTTGGCGGAGTCAGTCAGGGAATTTTTGCGTCCTGCAATTTGAGTTTTACCAGAGGTGATGCCGTTGAAGCTGTTATGGAAAACTACAGGCGTGTCGCAGTGGTGATGACCAGACAGGAACAGAAACTGCTGGACAAAAGAGAAGGAAAACCGACACCGCTGAAAGAGCCGCTTACGTTAACGGATTTTGTGTGCAGTGATCAGACACACACCACCAATATACGGGTGGCCACCAGAGAAGATGCCGGAAAAGGTGTTGTGCGAAAGAAGGACTATACAGATGTGGACGGTCTTATCACGCAGGAAAAAGGACTGGTTCTTTCCACCTTCTATGCGGATTGTATACCTTTGTATTTTGTGGATCCGCAAAAGAAAGCCATCGGGCTTTCCCATTCCGGCTGGCGTGGGACAGTAGGAAAAATGGGAGAACAGACTGTCAAAAAAATGCAGGAAGAATTCGGCTCCAGACCGGAGGAGATTTATGCAGCGATCGGTCCCGGAATCTGCCAGGAATGTTATGAAGTGAGTGAAGACGTGGCACAGGCGGTCTGCGAGTGCTTTGAAAAGGAGCGTTCGATCGTGGAGAAACTGATCTATAAAAAGGATAATGGCAAATATCAACTCGATCTGTGGCGGACAAACTATGAGATCCTTTTGCAGGCGGGGATTTTGCCGGAGCATATTCAGGTGACCGATATCTGCACCTGCCACAATCCGTCGTATCTGTTTTCGCACAGAGCCAGTCATGGAAGACGTGGAAATCTGGGGGCTTTTCTGTGCCTGATCTGATCATGTGTGCGCGGGGATAAACTATTATAGAAACAGTACCTTCAGAACCGTTTTAGAGATTGACAATCAAAACCGTAACAGAAAAATGCGTTCAGGTGGTATCAGTTAACACAGGGATGGACGGGGTTAAGAAAGACTTAAGGATTCTATGTTATTTTCATTAAATAATCTGTGTTTTAATGATAGCATACACCGAAAGCCGAAAGCCCCGGCAAAATAAGGGAGAGTTATTATGGCAACAATTTTAGTATGTGATGATGATGTAAACATTGTTGATGCGATCTCAATCTATCTGGAACAGGAAGGACATGAGATCTTGAAAGCTTATGACGGAATGGAAGCGATACAGATGCTGAAAGCTAATAAGATCGACCTTCTGATCATAGATGTCATGATGCCCAAATTGGACGGTATCCATGCAATCTTAAAGATCAGGGAATTCAGCATGATCCCGATCCTGGTGTTGTCAGCCAAAACAGAAGATGCGGATAAGATCCTGGGACTGAATGTGGGAGCGGATGATTATATCACAAAACCTTTTAATCCATTGGAACTCGTGGCCAGAGTCAGATCCAGCTTAAGACGTTATACGAAACTCGGAAGTGTGGCGCAGACAAACAGCGATGTGTATGTTTCCGGCGGACTGATGATGAATGACGAGACGAAGGAAGTGGAAGTGGATGGTGAGAGTGTGAAGCTGACACCCATTGAGTATAATATCCTTCTTCTCCTTCTGAAAAATGCAGGTAAGGTTTTTTCCATCGATCAGATTTATGAGAATATCTGGAATGAGGAAGCGATCGGAGCGGATAATACCGTTGCTGTACATATCCGGCACATCAGAGAGAAGATCGAGATCAATCCAAAAGAGCCACGTTATCTGAAAGTTGTATGGGGCATCGGGTATAAGGTGGAAAAATATAACTGATGTAAAGGTGGGAACGTGTGTGATCAAAAAACATGCCAGCGGCAAAAACAAATGTATTTTAGTGTTGATCCAGCAGATTACGGCGGTCACAATGATTGTGATCATGGTAACTCTGCTGACACAGATCAGTGTCCGGTCAGAACGGGATCATTCGCTTGTCTTTTATGATCTGCGGGAGATAGCTTCAGACAATGACGAAAGCTTTCAGGAATCCTCCAGCTTTTCTATGATGTTTTCTGAGGACATTAATGCGTTGATCTATTATCTGGCAATCTGTCAGCAGTTTGAAGAAAACGGAAAGTTTGACAAGAATCGTAATATCGATCTGTTGTCTTATGTGAAAAGAAAATGGGTATCACCGGAGAGTATTTCCAGCGACGGAAGTCTGAATTACCGGGTCGGCGATCTGATCAACTGGCAGGATGTGAATGGCGTTGAAGTCAAGACAGTCGGCGAGGATCAGATTGATGTTGGCGGGGGAGAATATATTCCGTATGAGCAGGTGGTGGAACGTTATCTTCCGTCAGACGGTATCAGCATATATGATAAAGATCTGGTCAGCATTCTTAAATCGGCAGGAATGTGGGAGAAGGACGCAACAGAGTCGATGGATGACGGATTCGAAACGGACGGGATCGATGAGTATTATGATCAGACAGAGTATTCGGACGATGTTGATCCGGACGTAATGATGCAGGCTGACGAGGCAATGGCTGCTGCTGAGAGCCGGTATTATGAAGAAACGGAAGATACCGTTTACATGGATGAGGATCCGGTTTATGCCGAAGAGCAGCTAAGAGCGCAGGCAATCATTACGCACTATATCATGGAGGCTGCGAGAGATCTGTCTTTAAACTACAAGACCTACACAGAGCAGAATGATTATTTCAAAAAAAACAAGAGTATCAAATATTTTTATGCACCGGACGTGAAGGGAAACAATTATTATACCAACTGTGCCGGAGAGGGAAGAACCACATCGGATTATATCAGGGCGTTTAAAAAAGCGATGAAGACGGGTAGCGGCAGTTATGTTTGCTATGATCTGTCGAAGGATGAATTTACAACGGTCCGTTATGAGGAAAAGGATGTAAATCATACGGAACTGAGAAGGTTTTTCTGTGATTACAGTTACGCATTCAAAGACAAAGGCGTTTTTTACATTGCCTATATCAATTCGGACGAAGAAGCAGAGCTTCTGGATGGAACGAAGCTGGTACGGACGGATGCTTATGGTAAACTGGAAAATGTGTATGGAAATGTAAAACCCAATTTTATGTTCTATGTTGTGACACTCGCAGTCTGTCTGGCGCTGTTTGTGATCAGCTTTTTTATCTGGTGCGGCATGGTAGGCTACCGCCGGGAAAAAGTGCTTATGACAGAGGAGGGAATGAAAGAACAGGATGGCGCAGGATATCGTCTGATCCGGGCGGAGGAGTTGTCGGTTTTTGACCGTATGTATACCGGGATCTTTCTGATACTGGCAGTAGTGGTGGAAGCAGTGATCCTTTTGGGAATGGCTCTGCTTATCATGGATGGTTATATGGATGGCGAACTCAGTTTGCTGACGGATCACAGACTGATCAGGATCTGCGCTGTGCTTACCTTTCTGTGGATCCTTGGAGCGCAGTTCTTCTGGGCTTCTTTCCTGAGAAGAGTCAAGACCCGTACATTTTGGAAAAACAGTGTGATCTGCCGGGGATTCCTGCTTGTTAAAAAAGTGGCAGGACGTGCTATGCTGGCGTTTGCAGATAAGAATGTTATCGTGAATCTGTGGATACCATATCTCGTCTTTTTGGCTATGAATCTGTTGATCCTGGCGATTGGTGTGGACTTTATCAATTATTTCTGGGGATTTGTGGCAGTTGCTTTTGTGCTGGATATCCTGGTCGGAATCGTAGGACAAAGATTATACCGGGAGCGAAGGGAAGTGCTGGACGGAATCAACCGGATTGCGGATGGCGAGATTACCTATCAGGTGGATGTGAGCCGGATGCATGGGCAGAATGTTCTTTTTGCAAGGGCGGTGAATCATATCGGTGATGGTATTCATGAGGCTGTGCAGATCAGTATGAAGGATGAACGTCTGAAAGCGGATCTGATCACGAATGTCAGTCACGATATCAAGACGCCGCTTACTTCCATCATTAATTATGTGGATCTTTTGAAACGAGTGGATATCGAGGATGAGAAGGCACAGGAGTATCTTCGGATACTGGATGAGAAATCCCAGAGACTGAAACAGTTGACACTGGATCTGGTGGAAGCAAGCAAGATTTCTTCCGGCAATATCGTACTGCATTTTGAGCCGCTTCGCGTGAAAGACCTGATGATGCAGGTGATCGGCGAGTTTTCGGATAAGTTTGAGGAAAAAGACCTGACGGTCATAGCGGGATTTCCGGAGGAGCCGGTCGTGATCGAAGCCGACAGCAGGCGCATGTGGCGCGTGATGGAAAATCTGTTTAACAATATCTATAAATACGCGATGCAGGGAACGAGAGTGTATCTGGATATTGAGTTGAAAGACCGGGTTTATATCATTGTGAAGAATATTTCCATGCAGAAGTTAAATGTCAGTGCCGATGAACTGACAGAGCGCTTTATCCGGGGAGATATCTCCCGTAGTACAGAAGGAAGCGGGCTGGGACTGTCCATAGCCAAGAGTCTTGTGGAAGCGCAGAAGGGCGAATTTGAGATTGTACTGGATGGGGATCTGTTTAAAGTTATCATGCGGTTTGATGAAATGACAAAAGAGCCAGCCCCTCGGACCGAAATACAGGAGATCGAAGTGTTAAATGACGTGGAAGTGATCGAAAATGAGGAAGCGATAGGAGAGTAAGCAGAGAAAAATACTACAGCGGTTCAGAAGTATTTTTACATACCTTATTCCGGTATTTATAAACAAAAGACAATAATAAAAATGAGGCACTGCCGCACAAATGTGGGCAAGTGCCTCATTTTAAGTCTGTTGTTCTTTTTGTGAAGTGCTTTTTACCGATACCATAGATCGATATTACCCGGATCTGAATACGGGATACGGTATAAGGTATAAGGAACCCTCTTATAAAAACACTTCCTCCCTCGCATTATACTGTGCAAGGAATTTCTGGATCTTATGAGTGGGAGTCAGCACATTCTCCATGGAAACATCATGATTCATAAAGTCGATGATGCTGGCCATGAATTTGCTCATGTCAGCCTCCACAAAATAAGGACGATCGTAAAGCTCAGGAATCAGATAGGTCAGGTTCGTGACCACGACTTTGTCAAAATAGCCTTTTTCATAAGCCTCGTCAAATTTTTCCAGTCCTTCCGTGAATAGTCCGAAAGTACAGCAGATAAATACGCGTCTGGCATTCATTTCCTTTAATTGTCTGGCAGTATCTAACATACTTCCGCCGGAAGAAATCATATCATCAATGATGATCACATCTTTGCCGTCGATATTGTCACCTAAGAATTCATGTGCAACGATCGGATTCTTGCCATTGACAATGGTAGAATAATCGCGGCGCTTGTAAAACATCCCGGTATCCACACCCAGAACAGAAGAAAAATATACCGCGCGATCCAGCGCGCCCTCATCGGGACTGATGACGATACAATGCTCCTTATCGATGATCATATCCTTCTCATAGCGTAAAAGGGAACGGATAAACTGATAAGGCGGCGTGAAATTGTCAAACCCGCAAAGCGGAGCCGCGTTCTGGACACGGGGATCATGGGCATCAAACGTGATAAAATTATTTACCCCCATGGAGCTTAATTCATCAAGGGCGTAAGCGCAGTCGAGAGATTCACGGCCATTGCGTTTGTGCTGTCTGCCTTCATAAAGGAAAGGCATAATGACGTTGATACGGTGTGCCTTGCCGGTGGCGGCGGCGATCACGCGCTTTAAGTCCTGATAATGGTCATCGGGAGACATATGGTTGACCATACCATTGATCTTATAGGTAAGGCTGTGATTGCATACATCTACCAGAATAAACAGATCCTTGCCACGGACAGATTCCTTTAATTCCCCTTTCCCTTCTCCGGTACCAAAACGGGGGCAGTTACATTCCATCAGATAGTTATCCCTGGAATATCCCTGAAACGCGGGATCCTCCTTCGCGGCGTTACGGATATTTTTGCGGAAATCCACCAGATAATGATTCACACGCTGTCCCATGGCAGCGCAGCTTTCCAAAGCAATGAGCTTAAGCGGGGCCACGGGAAGGGCGTTTTCCAGTTCGCTTGTATTCGGCATAGAGACCTCCTGAACGTTTCTCTTAAGATAGTTGAAAAAAATATATACCTCTTATTTTATATCATTCCCCTAGTGACACGTCAAGAAAAATCGGATAGGATGCTAAGAGGTATTGAGGAAGGAAGAAGGTGACGGGCGCACTGGATGGGAGGATTTCAGAAATCTATTGAACCGTTTCTGATTTTAAGGTATCATGATTACGGGAAAGAACTAAAATCAGTAAAGAAACAGCATGTGGCAGAACTTTTGCAAAGAGAAAGGAAAACCGGTTCATGAAGCAGCAGCCGAAGCATATCATTAAAAACATCATAGAGGGTTCCATCGCAGAGGAACTGGAGTTAGAGGCAGGCGATGAACTGGTGGAGATAAACGGCGAGAGGATTACGGATATCTTTGACTATCAGTTTCTGGTGGAAAGCGAATATCTGGAGATCCTGATCCGTAAGAGTGATGGCGAGGAATGGCTGTTGGAGGTGGATAAGGACGAAGACGAGGATCTGGGAATCGAGTTTGAGAATGGTTTCATGGACGACTATCGTTCCTGCCACAATAAGTGTATTTTCTGCTTTATCGATCAGATGCCGAAGGGAATGCGCGAAACCCTGTATTTTAAGGATGATGATTCCAGGCTGTCTTTTTTGCAGGGCAATTATATCACCCTCACGAATATGTCTGAAGAGGATATCGACCGTGTGATCCGGTATCATTTGTCTCCCATCAATATTTCGTTCCAGACCATGAATCCTAAGCTGCGCTGTAAGATGCTGAACAACCGTTTTGCGGGAGAAGCCCTGAAAAAAGTGGACCGCTTTATGGAGGCGGGGATCACCATGAACGGTCAGATCGTTCTGTGCAAGGGTGTCAATGACGGGAAGGAGCTGGATTACAGCATCCGTAAGATGACCGAGTATATCCCGAATCTGGAGAGCGTTTCGGTAGTGCCGGTAGGACTTTCCAAATACAGAGAAGGTCTGTATCCGCTGGAGCCGTTTACAAAAGAGGATGCAATAGAAGTACTGGACATCATACATGGCTGGCAGGATAAGATTTATAAGGAACATGGGATTCATTTCGTTCATGCCAGCGATGAGTGGTATATTCTGGCGGGAAGGGATATGCCGTCAGCCGATAACTATGACGGGTATTTACAGCTGGAAAACGGTGTGGGCATGATCAGACTGTTAAAGGATGAGTTTACAGAAGCGATGGAAGAACTGGAACAAGAACGTAAAAAACTGTCCGGGAGCGAGCGAAAAGTATTGAAAAAACAAAGAGTGTCTATCGCCACAGCGAAACTTGCGTATCCCTGTATACGCGACATGGCAGAGCACATGATGAAGGTATGTGAAGAACTTGAAATCATGGTTTATGAGATCACAAATCATTTCTTTGGGGAGATGATCACCGTATCCGGACTGCTGACCGGGCAGGATCTGATCGCACAGCTGAAAGAGCGGGATCTTGGAGACAGACTGCTGCTTCCGGAGAATGTACTAAGGAGCGGAGAAGAAGTTTTTCTGGACGATGTGACGCTTACGGATATGAAAATGGCTTTACAAGTCCCCATAGATATTGTAAAATCAAGCGGACAGAGTTTCGTGGATACGGTACTCGGTTTATGAGAAGAAGAAAGAGTTTTGGATACGGAACTAAAAATAGGAGGAACATAGAATGGAACATAAAACGGGCAAGCCGATCGTGGCAGTTGTCGGCAGACCGAATGTCGGCAAATCGACGTTATTCAATGCGCTGGCAGGAGAGAGGATTTCCATTGTAAAGGATACACCCGGTATTACGAGGGATCGGATCTATGTGGATGTCACATGGCTGGATCAGATGTTTACACTGGTGGACACAGGCGGAATCGAGCCGGACAGTAAGGATATTATCTTATCCCAGATGCGGCAACAGGCACAGATCGCAATGGACACGGCGGATGTGATCCTGTTTATGGTCGATGTCAGACAGGGGCTTGTGGATGCAGATTCAAAGGTGGCGGATATGTTGCGCCGCTCTCATAAACCCGTGGTACTGGTCGTGAATAAAGTGGACAATTTTGATAAATATATGACAGATGTCTATGAGTTTTATAATCTGGGAATCGGAGAGCCGTTTCCGATCTCGGCGGCAAACCGCTTAGGCTTTGGCGAGATGTTGGATGAAGTGATCTCTCATTTCCCGGAGGGCGGAGCAGAGGAAGTCGAGGACGACAGACCGAAGGTGGCGATTGTCGGTAAACCGAATGTTGGTAAGAGTTCTATCATCAATAAACTCATCGGTGAGGACAGACTGATCGTGTCAGATATTGCCGGTACGACAAGAGATGCGGTGGATACGGAAGTTGTCTACAAGGGACAGGAGTATGTATTCATTGATACGGCAGGGCTCAGACGCAAGAATAAGATCAAGGAAGAACTGGAGCATTATATGATCGTCCGCACCGTCAGTGCCGTGGAGCGGGCAGATGTGGTCGTGATGGTGATCGATGCATCGGAAGGTGTGACAGAGCAGGATGCCAAGATCGCAGGAATTGCCCACGAGAGAGGCAAAGGTGTGATCATTGCCGTAAATAAATGGGATGCGATCGAGAAAAACGATAAGACGATCTACCGCTTTACGGAAAAGGTACGTCAGACCTTATCGTATATGCCCTATGCCGAGATCATCTTCATTTCTGCCAAGACCGGACAGAGATTAAATAAACTGTTCGAGACGATCGACATGGTGATCGAGAATCACTCCCTGCGGATCGCGACCGGAGTGTTAAACGAGATCGTGACGGAGGCTGTGGCATTACAGCAGCCGCCCTCTGACAAAGGGAAGCGCCTGCGCATTTACTATGTGACACAGGTGGCGGTAAAGCCGCCGACTTTCGTGGTATTTGTCAATGACAAGGAATTAATGCATTTTTCTTACACCAGATATCTGGAGAATAAGATCAGAGAAGCTTTTGGTTTTAAAGGGACACCGCTCAAATTTATAATAAGGGAACGAAAGGAAAAGGAATCATGATACGGATAGCCTGTTTGCTCTTCGGTTATATATTTGGCCTGTTTCAGACCTCTATCATACTTGGGAAGATAAAAGGAGTGGATGTCCGCAAACACGGAAGCGGCAATGCAGGGACAACGAATACGCTTCGCGTTCTGGGATTTAAAGCCGGAATGATCGTATTGGCGGGAGATATTTTGAAATGTATGATACCGATCCTTCTCGTCAAGATCTTTTTGAAGGACGGCTATGGCGAAATGCTCTGGCTTTTGGTTTTCTGGACAGCGGCCGGCGTGATACTGGGGCATAATTATCCGTTTTATCTGAAATTTAAAGGCGGAAAAGGAATCGCTACGACAGCCGGACTGATCCTTTCCATGCCCTGGCCGTTCATCGCGATTGAGGTACTTGTGTTTTTTGGTATCTTTTTTACCACACATTATGTATCTTTGGGATCGCTGTGTGTGTATCTTGTGCTTTTGATCTGTACTGTGTTATTTGGTCAGATCGGATGGTTTGATAAGCTGGCACTTCCTGTTCCGCAGTCTGTCCTGTGGGAAATGTATATACTGATGGCAGTGCTTGCGGCTATGGCATACTGGAAGCACCGTGCGAATATCGGCCGTCTGCTTCGGGGTGAGGAGCGCAAGACCTATCTGTTTAAGAAGAATGAACAGTAAGAGAGAGATTGTATCTGAAAATAGTGCTTGAGGATAAAAAAGGCAAAAATGGGAGAGGAGAAAATGGTCCCTGCCATGATGCTGCAGTTATCCGGATACGGAACTAATAGTAGAAAGAGGGGTTAGAACGATGAAAAAAATCAGTGTGATCGGTGCAGGAAGCTGGGGAATCGCTCTTGCGAGATTGTTGGCATTAAACGGACATGAAGTAAATGTCTGGTCCATTATGGAAGATGAGATCAAGATGCTGAAGGGGCACAGGGAGCATCTGGACAAGCTGCCGGGCGTGAAGCTGCCGGAGAGTATGACCTTTACGACAGACCTGGAGAGTTCGGTAAAAGGAAAAGACCTTCTGGTTTTGGCAGTGCCTTCTCCTTTTACAAGAAGCACTTCCCACAATATGGCTTCTTTTGTGGAGAAGGGACAGATCATTGTCAATGTGGCAAAGGGTGTGGAGGAAGCAACAATGATGACGCTTTCCGAGGTGATCGAGCAGGAAATCCCACAGGCAAATGTCGCCGTTCTTTGCGGACCTTCGCATGCGGAGGAAGTTGGGAAGAGCATGCCAACGACCTGTGTGGCGGGCGCACATGACCAAAAGACAGCCGAATTTGTTCAGAATATTTTCATGAATGACTTTTTCAGAGTCTACACCAGTCCCGATATTCTGGGAATCGAACTGGGAGCCGCTTTAAAGAACGTAGTGGCGCTTGCAGCCGGTATCGCAGATGGATTGGGCTGTGGAGACAATGCGAAGGCTGCACTTATTACCAGGGGGATCACAGAGATCACAAGGCTTGGCGTAGCGATGGGCGGTAATCCGGAGACCTTCGCAGGGCTTTCCGGAATCGGTGATCTGATCGTAACCTGTGCTTCCATGCATTCGAGAAACCGTCGTGCCGGTATCCTGATCGGACAGGGTAAGACTGCGGATGAAGCGATGGCGGAGGTCAAGATGGTAGTAGAGGGTGTTTATTCCGCAAAGGCGGCCCGTAAATTATCACAAAAATACGGAATCGAAATGCCGATCATTGAGCAAGTCAATCAGGTGTTGTTTGAAAACAAACCTGCCAAAGAGGCTTTGACCGAGCTGTTGACCAGAGAGCGTAAGAGCGAGATCAAGGTGCCGGAGTGGGATTAGAAACACGTCGGAAAACATGGTTGACAGAGTGTCATGCATAAAAAAGAAACTGTCGGAACATGAGAAACAGTGTTTTGGCAGTTTCTTTTTATGCAGGAATCTATAAACAATTAGAATGCACTGAGAGCTTTTGTATTATTGTTTTCTTGCCGGAAGGACATAGAGGCCGGACGGCAGATAAATGACAAAGAAACGGCACGGAATAATGAACGGATCTAATCCGGACAGGAGACCAGTTATGAAAAAACATATACGAATGATGATCATAATGATCGGGATATTCTGTTTTCTGACAGGATGTGACACAGAAAAAGACAGCTATGCGGAACGCTTGTATCAGGCGATCACGCAGGAAGATTATGAAACCTTCAAAGCCCTGCTGAAAGAAGACGGAGATATAAATACTATCAGAGATGCAGCTTCCAAAAAAGGAATTTTTCGGAATGCAAAGAATGCGATGGACTTTGAAAATGTGTATCCCCTTGAAATCGCGTGCCAAAAATCACCAGCGATGGCATACGATTTACTGGAAGCCGGAGCAGATGTGCAGGTTGTGGATCCCTACTTACATTCTACACCCTTGCTTTATGCACTGTCCTCCGATCAGCCGAAGCGCTTTGAACTGGCGATGGAGCTGATACACAGAGGCGCGGACGTGGGGCATATGGATGATAATCGAAGAGTTGCACTGAATCTGGCGGTGCATATTCTGGAGACAGATCCTGAAGAGACGAAGGAACAGAGTTTTGAACTGGTCAAATTATTATTGGAACAGACCGATTTGGAGAAGGTGATCCAAAGTTCGGCCAGTAATCCTTTGAGGGAAGCGGCAAAATACAATAATTGTACAGTTATCCGTTACATTTTGGAACAGGGACTGATAGAGATCGATCTTAAGACGGATGGGATGACACCGCTTATGATCGCAGTGATCAATAAAAATGTGGATGCGAGCAGAGTACTTTTGGAAAATAAAGCGGATGTGGAAGCGATATCTGATGAGGGTAAAACAGCATACGATTATGCAAAGGAAAATGAAGATAAAGAACTGCAGAAACTACTGGAAAAAGATGGGACCGATGTGTATAATGCGGATGCGTTAGAAGAGGACACATCGCCGGACGTGGATGCGGGATTTTTTGATGACCGGACAGGCGATGTTGATCAGAAAAGAGAATTTGTTGCACTCGAAGAGGATGAGCTGCAAAGAGTTTTAGAAACATTGGGCACCGATTACGGAAAGGTTAAATGGGTATCACAGTACAGACCGGAAGGCATGGAGGGATTGCTGATCTCTGTTGCGCCTTATTATGAAGGTGCTGATATTTATCTGCTGACAGCTTTGACCAATCTTTACGAGAAAGATATTACTGTTCTGGCGGAAGGATATGCAGTTGGAAACCATCATGAGAATATCGGAGATTTCGTTATCTGTGATACTGCGATCAGATCCGGAAGCACCACGATCACATCCATCCCCTGCGATGGGGACCCGACAGGGACACTTCATTGGAATGAAATCAGTGTGTCGGAAGAAGAATATGATGAGAGTACTTATTGGGAAAGCGACTGGCAGCTGGAAAGAAATGACGAGGGAGACGAGGCTTTGAAATATTCCCTGACACTGAAAGAGAGAGGACAGGCAGGAACGATTCATGCACTGGTGCTTGATAAGGATGGCTGCGTGCTTGCTTATAACAGTGATTACAATATGGACGAAGGCATAATTATCAATGGCTTCATACCGCTTTATGCGGAAAGGATCATGGCTGAGAAAGTGGATGTAGCTGTATTTGCCAATCCGTTAAAGGTAAGAGAATGAGAAGAATAGACGTTGAGAACAAAGGAAACACGGAACCTGTCAGTGTTTCCTTTGTCTGGATCCCTGATCAGTTTTGCTGATCAGGGATCCGGTGCAGCTCGAACAGACAAAGGAATGCTGTAAAATAGCCGGCCAGATAAAAACAGAAATAATACATAAAAAACATGGCAGGCGCGGTCAAAAAGATCAGAATCACCTGCGCAAGCGTCAAAAGGATAAGACAGATCATGACCTTTTTACGCTTTAGGATACTTGCGATCAGACCTGCCAGCAAAAAGACAAGCGTCGGCAGGCAGTTGTAAAAGACGGGCAACAATGCGTTTGTTGTTGTGTGTTTTATATCATAATGCCTGCATGCCAGAAAGGAAATGCATTTCTCACGGAGACTTTGCCCGAAGGGCGGGTCCATCATGACAAACATTGCTTTATAATCCATATCATAATAATAAAGGCGATTGATGGCATCTACATTTTCACCGCCGGGGTGATTGATCTCGTCCGGATAAAAGCCGTTTGTATGTAAAAACGTGAGGACACGGTATTTAAAAAATTTATCCGGATTATAGAGGATCAGACGGATGGAGGCTTTCATAAAACGGGACAGCTGTTCTTTGGGAAGAATATCCTCGATATTCCAATACTGACTGATATTGCGGACAGAGGCGCTGCGGCGTAAAAGCTGCACATCAACCAGCTCATTGATCGTCATGACATCATCATACACATCCGGCCCTTTCAGGTCCTCCACTTCAGTGAAGAGATTGGCGATCGGATTTAAAACAAGAGAGATCGGATATTTGTTACTTCCGTTTAAAGCGATCTTGTTCGGGACATTGCAGACCATAAAGCTGATTGCGATCACCAGGACCATGAAAAGCATCTTTTTAAAATGAATCAGTCGAAGCCATAGACAGGCGATGGGCAGAAGCAGTAAAAGATACAGGTATTCGCTTCGCCATGCCATGATCAGTCCGCTGAGGGCGGATAGTGCAAAGAACCATGGCGTAGACAGAACTTTCTTTTTTGAAGCAAAATACAGTCCGCAGATGATCCACAAAAAGATCCAACCAACCAGAGTGGCGCGCAATGTAAACAGATTGCCATCAATGACAGGAAGCAATAAGAATACAAGTAAAAAACACCAGGACTTTCGGGAAGGAAAAAGCTCCCGGATGTTTTTCATGATATACGCAAAGATACTGCAGATGACCAAAAGCTGCAAAAAAGGGATCGTAGCCATAGATGGAAAGATCAGAAGTGCTACGATATAAAAGATACTGGTAAGTCCTGACTGTGCGGGGGACAGCGAAAAACTCAGGGCACTTTTGATCACATAAAACTCATCGCCTTTAAAAATCCCGGGCCATGTCATCAAAAAGAATATCCCCATGATCGCA
This sequence comes from Lachnospiraceae bacterium, assembly GCA_015056815.1. Taxonomy (GTDB): domain Bacteria; phylum Bacillota; class Clostridia; order Lachnospirales; family Lachnospiraceae; genus SIG333. Next base: position 149,795 of record SVFN01000001.1, read on the forward strand.
GCATAGAGACAAAAATATTGAAAATAAGAAAGAAATTCCCGGTTGCGCGTCAGAATAAGATATAGTACGATAAAGAAAGCAAGGTATAGCAGAAAACAGGTAACAAAAGCCAGAGCGAGGATCCCGTATTGATAAAGACGGGGGCTTTCCGGCCAATGAAATGTTACCTTATCTCTGTTTTTTACAACCCCAAAATGTCCGAGCATGCATAAGAAAGACAGAATGGGAAGTACTGTTTTGATTTTGGTCATATGATTTTTTATATAATTCATAGGGACTCCTTTGTTTCTAAACCTGCAAAGAATAATATGTTATGATTCACAGCCGAAATACACATTTACTGCGCATTTTGGGCTCGATCGACTATCGAAGCTATTGGATTTTGCCCATCGTGAACCGATTTTAAATGGCAAAATCCGTTACTTTCACAGGCAAAACGGCTGTGAATAGTAACAATAATACCACAAGAATTGAAAAAAGTCTATTGACAAAAGGATGTCCCCTATGTATAATTGTTTGAGTGTGGATAGGAGTATGTCATGTTATTGAATCTGACAGATATTTTTACTTCAGAACAAAAAACAGTAGAGAAGCAGGTCGATTACGAACCGGACAGTTACATCAGATCCGGTGAAACCTATGAGATCACATGTAAGGAGCCTGTAGTCTTTCGGCTTGCCAATACCGGCAAGGGAAAGGCGGTAATATCGGGACATATGGATCTGACGTTGTCTATGGTGTGTGACAGATGTCTGAAGCCTGTACCGGTTCCTCTAAGTTTTGATTTCGAAGAACATATCTCAGAAGACATGCTGAATGATCCGGACGATGCCGATGAGTTTTTCTATATGGAGGGATATAAACTTGATACGGAAAAACTACTGGGCAATGAAATTCTGATAAACTGGCCGCCGAAAGTCCTCTGTAAAGAGGATTGTAAGGGAATTTGCAAGAAATGTGGCAAAGACCTGAACTTAGGGGATTGTGGATGCGATGATTTCGTGCCGGACCCACGGATGGCAGTGATAAAAGATATCTTTAACGCGGGATAAGGAGGTGTAACGATGTCTATCTGTCCAAAAAATAAATCTTCTAAGGCTAGAAGAGATAAGAGAAGAGCAAACTGGAAAATGTCTGCTCCTACTTTAGTAAAGTGCAGTAAGTGTGGAGCATTAATGATGCCTCACAGAGTTTGCAAGAACTGCGGCAGCTACAATAAGAAAGAAATCGTAGCAGTTGATTAATTTCAGGCAAATAAAAAATGAGCCTTTCGGGATTGCCGGAAGGCTCGTTTCTTTTTTTAGGGCCATAATAAAAGGGGATGCTCTGCCTGTTAAGAGATGGAACATGGAGCAGGAAGAGAAAGGAGTCATAAAGGGGCTTGCGCTCGATTGTGGCTTGATTTTTATGGTGGGGTTTAGTATAGTAGAAGAAGTTGGGTTGATGAATCGTATTACGAAAAAATGCTGTGATCAGGCAGCTGTGATTGGGAGGCAGTATGGCGGATTATGTAAAGGTTGCCCTGGATGCGATGGGGGGAGATCATGCACCGGCCGAGGTCGTGAAAGGGGCTATTGAGGCAGTAAATGAAGAAAAGAAAGTAAAGATCTTTTTGTTTGGAGATGAATCAAGGATCAGACAGGAGCTTTCCGGATATACATATGACAGTGCTCAGGTAGAGGTTGTACATGCATCGGAAGTGATCGGGATGTCCGAGCCTCCGGTCAATGCCATTCGCAAGAAAAAAGATTCTTCGATCGTAAAGGGAATGGCATATGTGAAACAGGGAGAATGCGATGCCTTTGTTTCGGCCGGCAGTACAGGAGCGGTTCTGGTAGGAGGACAGGTGCTGGTTGGAAGGATCAAAGGTGTGGAGAGACCTCCGCTTGCACCGTTGATTCCTACGGCAGATGGTGTGACTCTGCTGTTAGATTGCGGAGCCAATGTGGATGCCAGACCTTCTCAGCTGGTTCAGTTTGCAAAGATGGGATCTGTTTATATGGAGAATGTAGTCGGTGTGAAGGATCCGAAAGTAGGCATACTGAATATCGGTGCGGAGGAAGAAAAAGGAAATGCGCTGGTAAAGGAAACATTTCCCCTTTTGAAGAATTGTCCTGATATAAATTTTGTGGGAAGTGTGGAAGCGAGAGACGTACCCTTGGGAGCAGTCGATGTGGTGGTTTGTGAAGCATTCACCGGGAATGTTCTTTTAAAAACGTATGAAGGTGTCGGCGCGACACTGATCAGTGCCGTAAAGGAGGGAATGTTATCTTCTGTGCGCAGTAAGATTGGCGCACTGATGGTAAAACCGGCACTCAAAAAAACATTGAAAAAATTTGATATTGAACAATATGGAGGCGCACCGCTTTTAGGATTGAAGGGACTTGTAGTAAAGACGCATGGAAGTTCTAAGGCGATCGAGATTAAGAATTCCATCATGCAGTGTGTCACGTTTAAAGAACAGCATATAAATGAGAAGATTCAGGAAAAAATAACATTGACAGATCCATCCTGAATGCAAAGAAGGATGGGGAAAGAAGGATTGTATGGAACTTGAATTATTACGGAAAGTGATTGCCGAAATCTTAAATGTTGCACCGGATGAAGTGACGACGGAGACCAGATTTGTAGAAGATCTGGGGGCGGACTCTCTGGATCTGTATCAGATCGTGATGGGAGTGGAAGAGGCCTTTGATATTGAATTGTCCGAGGAGGCAGTGAGCGATATTACAACAGTACAGGAAGCGATCGAACTGATCCGGAATACCTGTGAGTCATAGTAAGGAAACGAAAAACGGAAGCGTCAATAGGAGTGATAAAAATGCAAAACCGGTCATTATCCGAATTACAGGATAAGATAAAATATCATTTTCATAATGAAAAACTTTTACGACAGGCTGTAACCCACAGTTCTTTTGCCAATGAACAGAGGATCCGTAAGCAGCCAAATTATGAGCGCGTGGAGTTTTTGGGAGATGCAGTGTTAGAGCTGGTGAGCAGCGAATTCTTTTATCATAATTATCCGGATCTGCCGGAAGGAAAACTGACGAAGATGCGGGCAAGCGCAGTATGCGAACAGGCTCTCGCCATTACGGCAAGACAGCTGGAACTTGGTAGTTTTCTGTATCTTGGAAAAGGCGAGGAAGGAATGGGGGGCAGAGACCGGGACTCCATCATTGCTGACGTTGTGGAGGCTGTAATCGGTGCCATTTATTTAGACAGCGGATTTGAAGACGCAAAGGGTTTTATCTTGGAGTTTGTATTAAACGATCTGGAGCATAAAAAATTATTTTATGATGCGAAGTCGGTTCTGCAGGAAGAGGTTCAGAATCATAAACTTGGCATTCTTACTTATGAGCTTTTGAAAGAAGAAGGTCCGGAACATGACAAGTCCTTTTTTGTGGCAGCGCTACTGGATGGCAAGAAGATCGGAGAGGGCGAAGGCCATAATAAAAAAGCGGCGGAGCAGAAGGCTGCATATGAGGCAATCCTTGCTATGAGAGAAAACAGAGAGTAAGAGAAGTATGTATCTTAAAAAAATAGAAATCCATGGATTTAAATCTTTTGCAAATAAAATAGTATTTGATTTTCACGACGGAATTACCGGTATCGTAGGTCCAAACGGCAGTGGAAAAAGTAATGTAGCCGATGCAGTCAGATGGGTGCTGGGTGAGCAGCGTATCAAACAGCTGCGTGGTGCCAATATGCAGGATGTCATTTTCTCGGGAACAGAGTTGAGAAAACCCCTGGGATATGCATATGTGGCGATCACTCTTGACAATTCCGACCATTCGCTTGCCATTGATTTTGAGGAAGTGACGGTTTCCAGACGGATTTATCGTTCCGGGGAGAGTGAATACATGATCAACGGTGCGGTCTGCAGACTTAAGGATGTCAATGAGCTGTTTTATGATACCGGTATCGGTAAAGAGGGCTATTCCATCATCGGTCAGGGGCAGATCGACAAGATCTTAAGCGGGAAGCCGGAGGAGAGGCGCGAATTGTTTGACGAGGCAGCCGGCATCGTCAAATTTAAACGGCGCAAGAATGCGGCACAGAAAAAATTAGAGAATGAGAAGCAAAATCTTTTACGTGTCAATGATATTCTGTCAGAGCTGGAAAAACAGGTAGGACCTTTGGAAAAACAGTCCGAGAAAGCAAAAGTATACCTGAAGAAAAAAGAAGAACTGAAAGTCGTGGACGTAAATATGTTCCTTTTGGAAAACAGACGTATGAAGGAACAGCTGGAGGAAGTTTTGTCCAAATACCGGATTGCTGCTGACGATCTGGATGCGACAAACGCACGCTATGAAAATATTAAAACGGAGTATGATCAGATCCAGACTGAGTTGGAACAGTTGGAGGAATCCATTGAAAAAGCAAGAAGTGAGCTGTCTGATACAGGGATCCAGAGACAAAAACTGGAAGGACAGATCGCTCTGTTAAAGGAACAGATTCATTCCGCGCAAGGAAACGAAGATCATTTCCGGGAGAGAAAACAGGCGGTGGAAGGACAGATCGCAGAGAAAGAAAAAGAAAAGGAAACGATCCTGTCCGGTAAGAAGCAGTTTGATGATGAGCTGGAAAGACTGGAGCAAAAGCGTGAGGAAGCAAAACAAATACTGGATCAGCTGCAAAAACAGATCGAGACTTGTAACAGCAATATTGAAGCGGGGAAGAATTCCATTCTGGAAGCAGTGAACCAGCGTGCGACCATCAAATCTCAGATCAGCCGTTTTGATACGATGCTGGAACAGGCCAATATACGTAAGGCAGAACTGAATTCCAGATTGCTGCGTGCCAAAAGCGATGAGGCAGAGCAAAAGGCAGAACTGAACCGGTATGAGCAAGAGTTTGAAAAGGTCAATGATGAGATACGTGCTTTGGATGAGAAGGTTACTGTTCTGGAAGAGAAAAACTCCGGTTTTTCGGATATTCTGTCCGGAAAAGATCAGAAGCTGCGGGATACGCAGGTCTTGTACCATCAGTCCAAGTCCAAACTGGAATCCATCACGAACTTAACAGAGCGGTATGAAGGGTATGGCAACAGTATCCGCAGGGTCATGGAGCAGAAAGAAAACAATGATGGTATTATCGGTGTTGTTGCGGACATCATCAAAGTAGAAGAAAAATATGAGACTGCCATTGAGACGGCTCTTGGCGGTAACATTCAGAATATTGTGACGGATGACGAAGAAACGGCAAAGAAAATGATCGCCTTTTTGAAAAAAGGAAGGTTTGGACGTGCCACTTTTCTGCCTTTAACCAGTATTACCAAACCGCAGGAATTCAAAACGCCCGAGGTGCTGGAGGAAAAGGGCGTGATCGGTATGGCCAATGAGCTGGTCAGGACGGATAAACGTTACAAGAATGTTGCAAAAGCCATGCTGGGGCGTATCGTAGTTGTTGATAATGTGGATCATGCGGTAAAGATCGCACGTAAATTCGATTATGGCGTACGTATGGTAACGATCGAGGGCGAATTATTAGTGCCGGGTGGTGCGATTTCCGGAGGTGCATTCAAAAATAACAGTAATCTTCTGGGAAGACGACGGGAGATCGAGGAATTAGAGAAAAAAGTAAAGGATTATCTGAAAAAGATCGATGATCTTTTGAATGATATCGAGCAGACAAAGGAAGAACGAAAAAGGCTCCGTAAGGAATTGGAGCAGACGAAAGCAGATCTGCAGAATAAGTTTATTGAGCAAAATACCGCCAGACTGAATGTCATCAATGCGGAAGAGAAAATGAGTGAGACCGGCAAGGGATTTGACGGTCTGAAGACAGAAGAAAAAGAGATTGACGAGCAGATCCGTGAGCTGAAGGCGGACAAGGCAAGGACAGCTTCCGAGCTTGCCGCATCCGAAGCTATGGAGAAAAATGTCGAGAAGCAGATCGGGCGGTTTACGGCAGAATTGGAGACCGCGAGAGCGCAGGAAGAAAAGCAGTCCGAAGCGGTTGCAGCTTTGGATGTGGAAGTGGAAAAAGCATTGCAGAAGCAGGGCTTTGAACAGGAGAACCTGGATCGTATAGAGGGAGAAAAAGAACGGCTGGAATCCGAATTAAAGGAGATCGCGGAAACCTTGAGCGGGACGCTTGAAGATGTAGAACTCAAGAAGCAGAACATCAAGGAACTGGAAGAGACGATCTTAGCCTCCCACACTATGCAGGGTGAGAATGAAGAAAAGCTGAAAAAGGATACAAAACGCAGGGAAGAATTATCAGCGAAGCAGAAGAATTTCTTTACGGAACGTGAAGAGATGTCAAAGCGGATCAATGCATTGGATAAAGAGGTTTACCGGTTGAACAGCCAGAAGGAACGTCTGGAGGAATCGGTGGAATCCCAGATCAATTATATGTGGGATGAGTACGAGATCACCCTGACAGACGCGGCTGGTATGCGTGATGAGGAAATGTCAGATCTTCCCGGAATGAAAAAGCAGGCAGCGCAGCTGAAGGACGAGATCAAGAAGCTGGGAGATGTCAATGTTAATGCGATTGAGGCATATAAAGAGCTGATGGAGCGCTACAGCGCATTAAAGACACAGCACGATGATCTTGTGGAAGCGGAGAAGATGCTTAACGGGATCATTGAAGAACTGGATACAGCTATGCGCAGGCAGTTTACAGAGAAGTTCGGAGAGATCTGCCATGAGTTTGATAAAGTATTCAAGGAACTGTTTGGCGGTGGTAAAGGAACCCTGGAACTGATGGAGGATGAGGATATTCTGGAAGCCGGAATCCGTATCATTGCCCAGCCGCCCGGGAAGAAGCTGCAGAATATGATGCAGCTTTCCGGTGGAGAAAAAGCTCTGACGGCCATTGCACTTTTGTTTGCGATCCAGAATCTGAAGCCTTCTCCGTTCTGTCTGCTGGATGAGATCGAGGCGGCACTTGATGATTCCAATGTGGGAAGATATGCATCTTATTTACATAAGCTGACGAAACATACCCAGTTCATTGTCATAACTCACAGGCGCGGTACGATGGAACAGGCAGACCGGCTGTATGGTATCACGATGATGGAAAAGGGAGTTTCCGCGCTGGTCAGCGTCAACTTGATCGACAAAGATTTAACAGATTAAAGGGGATTAAAATGAGTGAAGAAAAAAAGGGTTTTTTTGCCCGGTTGAAAGAAGGACTTACCAAGACAAGGGATAACATTGTCAGTAATATTGATTCGGTATTCAGTGGTTTTACGAATATTGATGATGAGTTTTATGAAGAACTTGAAGAGATCCTTATTATGGGCGATATCGGGATCAATGCCACAACGAAGATCATTGAGAGGCTAAAAGTGCAGGTAAAGGAAAAGCATGTGAAAGAGCCAACGGCCTGCAAACAGCTTCTGATCGACAGCATTAAAGAACAGATGCGCGTGGAGGAAACAGCTTATGATTTTGAGAATGAGCAGTCAGTGGTTCTTGTGATCGGTGTTAATGGCGTTGGTAAGACGACTTCCGTCGGCAAACTTGCCGGCAAATTAAAAGATCAAAAACGCAGAGTACTGCTTGCAGCGGCTGATACGTTCCGCGCGGCAGCGATCGAACAGTTGGAAGAATGGGCAAACAGAGCCGGGGTGGAGATCATCAGCGGCAACGAGGGCAGCGATCCGGCGAGCGTTATCTTTGATGCGGTAAATGCGGCCAAAGCCCGTAATGTGGATGTCCTTTTGTGCGATACGGCAGGAAGACTTCACAATAAACGGAATCTGATGGAAGAGTTGAAAAAGATCAACCGTATCATTGACCGGGAATTCCCGAATGCGCACAGAGAGAATCTGGTGGTGTTGGATGGTACGACCGGGCAGAATGCATTGAATCAGGCGAAGGAATTTGGTGAAGTGGCCAATCTGACAGGCATTATCCTCACGAAGATGGATGGAACAGCTAAGGGAGGAATCGCAGTTGCGATCCAGTCTGAACTGAATGTTCCGGTAAAATATATCGGTGTGGGCGAGACGATCGAGGATTTGCAGAAATTTGATGCAGATCAGTTTGTAGATGCACTGTTTGATGTACAACTGTCCGAAGACGAGGACGAAGAAGAATAAGAATGTAAATAATTGTTGCAAATTTACAGAAAAATGTGTAAAGTTGAATTGGAACATGTATTCCATAAAAAAGAATTCAGAAAGAAGGATGAGTTATGGGTGCAAAGAAAAAGAGTCAGGAAGTCGAAGCATGTACGGAGGAACACGGGATGCTGACACTGGAGAAGTTTGAAGAAGCATCTGAGCGGGTGAAGGATGTCACACAGCCTACGGATCTGGTGTATAGTGAGTATTTAAGCATCCAGACCGGGAATAAGGTTTATCTGAAGCCGGAGAACATGCAATTTACCGGAGCCTACAAGGTTAGAGGTGCCTATTACAAGATGAGTACCCTGAGTGAAGAAGAACGTTCTAAGGGAGTGATCACTGCTTCTGCCGGGAACCATGCACAGGGAGTTGCTTATGCTGCAAAAAAATATGGTGTGAAGGCAACGATCGTTATGCCGACAACAACGCCACTCATCAAGGTAAATCGTACCAAGAGTTTTGGCGCGGAAGTGGTGTTGTTTGGAAATGTGTATGATGAAGCATGTGCGAAGGCGTACGAACTGGCTGATGAGTATGGCTATACATTTGTTCATCCTTTTGATGATCCAGCGGTTGCAACAGGACAGGGATCTATCGCAATGGAAATCGTGAAAGAGCTTCCCCTTGTGGATTATATTCTGGTACCCATTGGAGGAGGAGGACTGGCGACGGGAGTATCGACCTTGGCCAAATTATTAAATCCGAAGATCAAAGTGATCGGTGTAGAACCGGCCGGAGCTAACTGTCTGCAGGAATCCATAAAACAGGGGAAGGTAATAACACTTCCGAAGGTATCTACGATCGCAGATGGCACAGCGGTTAAGACGCCGGGCACGAAGATATTCCCATATTTGCAGAAGAATCTGGATGATATCATTACCGTACCGGATGAAGAACTGGTTGTGGCGTTTTTGGATATGGTTGAGAATCATAAGATGGTCGTAGAAAATTCCGGACTCCTTACGGTAGCGGCTTTGAAACATCTGGATGTTAAGAATAAGAAGATCGTTTCCATCTTAAGCGGTGGTAATATGGATGTCATCACGATGTCTTCTGTTGTACAGCAGGGACTGATCTTTCGCGACAGGATCTTTACTGTTTCCGTTCTTTTGCCGGATAAGCCGGGCGAGCTTTGCAGAGTCGCGGATGTGATCGCGAAGAAGAACGGAAATGTGATCAAGCTGGAGCATAATCAGTTTGTTTCCACCAACCGGAATGCGGCTGTGGAATTGCGTATCACGCTGGAGGCGTTTGGTACCGAGCATAAAGAAGAGATTATAGAGTCTCTGAATCAAAATGGTTATTTACCCAAAGTAGTGCGGACAAATATTTAATATAAGATTACAGTTTTTGTAACGCGAAAGAGAATCCATGCATACTTTTATGTATGGATTTTTCTTGTATAAAATTGTCAAACCTGCGCTGCAAAGAGAGATGGCAAAACGCAGGACATTCCAAAATAGTATGCTCCTGTTTCTGCGGACGTTTCGGGAAACAAAGCAGTAAGACAGGAAAGTAAAGTAAAAAAGAGAGAAAACGTATGAAAGAAGAAAAAAGACTGCTAAAAACCTTAAAAAGATATCTGATCATATCAGTGGCGACCATTATTTATTCTGCAGGGATAGCTCTGTTTCTGGATCCGTATAATCTGGCGGCCGGCGGTATCATGGGTATTTCCATTATCCTGAACCACATTTTCGGGATAAAAACCGGTACGCTGATCCTGCTTTTTAATGTTCCGATCATGGCGGTAGCACTGTGGAAGTTTGGACACCGTTTTTTGATCTCGACCTGTTATGTACTGGTACTGGCCACTTTTCTGATCAACCGGATCGGAAAGTATCTCAGTTTTGAAGTGGATATGATGCTGGCAGGCATTGCCGGTGGTGTCCTTTGCGGTATCGGTATGGCGATTATTTTCAGGGAAAACTGTACCACCGGAGGAATGGATATTCTGGTAAAGCTGCTAAGGATACGGTTCCCTTATTTAAAGACGGGCACTCTTTACTTTATGATGGACGCTTTTATTATCATATGGGCGGGAGTTGTATTTGGAACAGTGGAAGCAGCGCTATATGCGGCGATTGCGGATTACATTACTTCACATGCCATGAATCTGGTACTTTATGGTTCTGATGAAGCACGACTGTTTTATATCATCAGTGATGAGACAAAGATCATTGCAGACCGGCTCATGAAGGAACTGGATATCGGAGTAACATTCCTGGAAGGTCGTGGTGGATATTCCAATAAATACAAGGATGTTATACTTTGCGTCACGCCGAAGAAACTGGCTCCGCAGGTGCTGGAATTTGTCAGTGACATCGACAGGAATGCATTTATGTTTGCCTGCAATGCGAATGAGATCTATGGGGAAGGCTATAAGAGTTATGACTCCATGATCCTGTGATCCTGTTTTGGATTTATAAAAACTCATCCATATGACGCCGATACCATTTGGGGATCAGAGTATTCTGACAGCGGGGATTTTCCCGCTCCTCAATGGCGATCGCCTGAAAAAAGCTCCTCCACAGTGCGTGAAAGGGGTCTTTTTTTTGATGATTGGTAAGATCAATATCCAAAAGAGCAGGATCTTCCAGTATAAACCAGCTGTTTCCGGCTTTGTGTACGCTACCGATTTTATGCGTGACATCATAGATGATCCAGTTCTCTTTTGGAAAGCGGTCATTAAAATGCGGACTTAAAATAGGCAGAACATTGCATTTGGGCTCGATTCGGCTGTACAAGGTGTTCTCAAGCTGGGTAAAACGGACAAATCCATAAAACAAATGCGATTCGTTTCCACATTTACGGGACAGCTCCAGAACGCGCATAACATAAGGATCGGAAAGATGATCCAAAACAGAAGGTCCTTCTTTGAAAGCCCGTGTTAAGAACCCCATCAGAACTGTCCCGCGGGAATCGTCATAATGGCAGAGTGTGCGAAATACCTGCGCATACACATCCGCACCGAGCTGGTGATAGATTGTGGAAGCTGTCAGAGAGGCTTTCTTTGGATCTGTCATGATCTCAATCCAGGTGGAAAAAAGAGAATAGTTCTGATCGGAGCCGATACTGATCGAAATACAGTCATCATAGGAGCTGCCCAGCTTTTTTTTGATCACGAAACCGTCGTAAAGGGCAGTCAGAAGGCCGTCTATGGTATCATCACAGTGTAAGATATAAGAGTTCTGCATGTTTATTCTCCTAAAATAATGATGCGGAATGTGGGGCGGGTCATAAAGTCGCTCACCCACTTTTGAGTAAGCTCAAAGTGGATTCAGACTTTGGACCCTGATATCATATAATCAAACATAAACAGGGAAGGATATTTGCTCAGCAAACGAGCAATATCAGCTGAGACCGAGATCAAACAGTGTTGGCTGGGTAAATTGTAATCCCTGTGAATCGAGAAAAGGCTTTTCTCCGTAGATCAGCTGATTGGTGATAAACCGTTCGTCGAAAGGAATCCTATAGAGCATATGGCCGTTACAGGTTATGAAAAACTGTGCCCGCTTCAGGACGACACCAAACTTTTTCAGATCTAGAAAGGTGAGTTGTCCCATTTTTCTGGAAGCAACGATTCTTCGGGCGCTTCGCATGCCGATTCCCGGAACACGCAACAGTTCGTAATAGTCTGCTTTCATGATTTCTACCGGAAACTTTTCGAGATGCCTGACTGCCCAGTCGCACTTGGGATCGAGCTGGAGGTTGAAGTTGGGCCGCATGGGAGACAGCAGCTCGGATGCGCCAAAACCGTAAAAGCGTAACAGCCAGTCAGCCTGATAAAGCCGGTGCTCTCTGAGAAGAGGAGGTTTCGTATCACGGGCCGGGAGAGCAGGATCATCATTGACCGGAATAAAAGCAGAAAAAAACACGCGTTTCAGCTCAAACTGTTTATAAAGATTCTCGGTAATCGTAAGGAGCTGATAGTCATTTTCGGAAGTGGCTCCGACGATCATCTGGGTACTCTGACCTGCCGGGACAAAGTATTTCCGGGCGGTGCCAAAAGCGGCAGATTCTGAAAGTGAGGTCTCTTCTGCGGCAGAAAGGCTCCAGCCGGAAGCTGCAGGAAAAGCACGGTTTGAATCCGGCGTGACAGACCGGTGAGAGGAAGTCTGTGAAGACGCAAACAGATCCTTGCCGGAGTCTGCACCGATGAATGCTGTTGGAGGATCCTGAGTAATACGATCATAATAAGAGCCGGACATGGAAACATGATCGTATTTGCCGTTTAGTCTCAGATTCTGCCGGCTGTTTCGGATGCCGATCTGAATCTGCTTCATGGGAGTGAGAATATTCTTCCGGGTTTTATGAGGAGCCAATGCTTTCAGGCTGTCAGCGGTAGGAAGCTCCAGATTGATGCTCATACGGTCACAAAGATATCCGATCTGTTCCAGCAAAAAAGGATTGCCGCCGGGGATGGCTTTGATATGAATGTAGCCGTGAAAATGATAGGTATGGCGTAATTTGTACAGGGTTTCATAAAAAAGCTCCATTGTGTGATCCGGACTTTGCAGGATGCCCGAACTAAGAAACAAACCTTCGATATAATTACGTCGGTAAAACTCCATTGTGAGTGTACAGATCTCGTCCGGAGAAAAAGTGGCGCGGAGCACATCATTGGAACGGCGGTTGATACAGTATTTACAGTCAAAGATACATTCATTGGTCATAAGGATCTTGAGCAATGAGACGCAGCGGCCGTCCGCTGCAAAGGTATGGCAGATGCCACAGGCCTGGGAATTCCCGATACCTTTCCCACTGCCTTTACGATCCACGCCGCTTGAAGTACAAGCCACATCATACTTGGCAGCATCGGTAAGGATCGCAAGCTTCTCATCCAGAGTCATAGAGTCTTTGGTGATAGAGCCGCAAACGGAAAGCTCAGCCGGATCGTGCGGGGAAGCTGGTTTGCTTTTGGAGAGGGACGTGAAGGTATCTGTATTCATAAAAAATCCTTTCTGTAAACGGACGAAACATATGTTCGGTTTTGGTAATATCATATCATAACCGAACATATGTTTCAATAGCTGTTTGGGATTTCTATCACATTTTTGGAAAAAGCACTCCCGGAATTCTCAAAGATCGTCATCATAATCAGAAATATCAGCTTCCTGCGGTGCCCTGGAATGGAATAACTTCAGGATCCGGTCCATTTTCTGCACTTCCTCGGGGCTGCTGTGTTCCTTTAATACCAGAATGATCCGCTGCGTCTCGTCCTCGCTAAAACGGATCTTTTCTTTGTTTACCTTACCCGCAAGAGCAAGAAGATAAGGAAGACGTTCCTTTTCGGAGAGCTTTTGCAGATCAAAAACAAGTTTCTGCATAAATTCTAATTTTGATAAGGGAATATCGGCTAAAAGAGGGTCTTTCATCCAACGGTGGTCTGTCATTTTGAATCCTCCTGAAACATTTTAAATAGATTTAATTGTTCCGGAGACAGAAAGCCCTTGAGCATGTCAAGAGAGCTGCCCGCTTCCGGACTTATCTGAGAGAGCATCTCAAGCATGGGCTTCATTTGTTCAAAAGAATCCAATGTGGATTTTAAGGAAAGTATCTTTTTGATCAGTTCCGCTTCCGTTTGTGTACAAAAGGGCAGGATTCCCGGGAGAAAATCGGTGAGCAGGCCGGCAACGTCTGTATCAGACTGCTTCGGACAGCCGGAACAGGAGAGGGAAAAACAAAGCTGAAGGGTGTAATGAAACTCCAGATATTTTATAAAAACTGCGGCGAATCGCTGCTTGTCGGGAGGAAGCAGCATCATAGCCATTTTGCAGATCTGTATATGATTGTTCGTATAAAGGGTGTCAAATGCGGTGATCTGATCCTGTTCCATGTATATCTGCCTCTTTTCTTTCTACCCTCCGGACGAAAGGGAGTGATGCTTTTGCCGGTCTGTCATAAAATCATATGTAGTCTGTTCTGGAATTTAGTACTGCTTTTGTGAGATCATAAAAAGAGATGTAAAGAACCTTCCGGGGAAAAACGGAAAGTACACAGTCTGGAAGGGCAGGGGGTGCCCCTGCCCTGATGGATACGATCAGTGTCCGAAAGGACGATCGGCCGGTCAGAAGCTTCCGCATCCAAGACAGTTGAGGATCAATAAGAGCAGGATGATATCACAACTGTTATTTCCCCCGCAGCCACATCCGTCGTTTCCGAAAAGATTTCCCAGAATACCGTTGCCGCTGCCGCAGCCACATCCATCGTTGTTTCCGCAGAAGCAGGACAATAAAAGAATGATCCAGATGATATTACAGCTGTTTCCTCTTCCGTTATTATCGCAACCGCAGTTGCTTGCTGTGAGTTCACTCATGTTTTTAGACCTCCATATTGAAGTTATGCTTTATGTTATGTGGAAAAAAAAGATGTGTGACAGTCACAATGCAGCGAATGATTATCAGTTTTGGGCAGGTCAGTATACGATGGTTGCACATCTTGAACTAAGACTTGAAAATATCTCAAGATATAGTAAAATAAAGGAGAGTATATAGTAGGAGGAGTGTGACCTTTTTTAGAAGATATGGCGAATGAACAGAATGAAAGACTGATAATTGCACAGTTAAAAAAGAAATATGATCTGAATAAATCCGAGGATATACTGGCTTTGTACGCTATACTTCAGGAAGGAAAATATGAGTTTCATACACCGGAGGGTATGAAATTTGATGATGAGATCTATGAACTTTACATGAAAGCCAAAGAGAAACCTGAAGGAAAGCCAAAGCAGAGTACGGGAAAAAAGAAAAAAGCATCCGGCAAAAAAAAGAAGGCACCGAAGGTTGTCGTATATACCAGAGGAGAATATCTTCTGCGAAAGGCGCTATTGACCTTTCTGGTCCTTGGGATGTTTGCCTGCTTTGGATATTTTGCTTTTTATAATTATCAGGCGTATCAGAAGAAGGCGGAGACTGAAAAACTAAACCGCCTGAAACAGAATGACGATGTAAATGATATGTATAAGGATACTGTTCATGAGGTCAGAAACGAAGAAACAGGGGAAGTTAAGACCTATACAGTCCTGGAACAATATAAAAGTTTATATAATAAGAATAAAAACCTAATCGGATGGCTCAAAATTGACGATACAATAGTAGATTATCCTGTTATGCAGACAGCGGATAATGAATTCTATCTGGATCATGACATCGAACAGAAGCCGGATAAGAACGGAACTCTGTTTATGGATGCGGCGTGTGATATCACGCTTCCCAGCACAAATTACATCATTTACGGTCATAATATGCGCTCCGGAAAGATGTTTGGTGCACTGACAGCGTATAAATCGGCAGAGTTTTGTGAGACACATCCTTATATTCAGTTCGATACGATCTATGAGACCGGATTATATCAGGTAATGTATGTGTTTCCGGCAAGGATTTACCAGAAAGATGAAGTGGTGTTTAAATACTATCAGTTTATAGAGGCAGACACGGAAGAAGAGTTTGACTCCAATATGCAGGAGATGGCGGCGGTATCTTTATACGATACCGGAGTAGAGGCATCGTTCGGAGATCATCTGCTGACATTATCCACCTGCGATTATGATGAAAAAGACGGAAGATTTGTAGTAGTGGCCAAACAGATCAGATAACCGTAAATGTCGCGGTAAATGCGTGACACACAAAAGGCTGCAAAGGAGAAGATGAAAATGGCAAAGAAACAGCGTATGAAAAAAAACACTAAGATGAGAAGGACGGTGCTGGGGGCTCTGTCGGCAGTTTTCATGGGCTCGGCACTCATTGTCGCGGCAATACCGAGTTCCAGATCGGAGGCGGCGGATGAGGAGGAAGGGATCGAATACAGTGCTCTGAATTATTATGACAAACCCTATGCCCTGAATCCGGCTTCGATCAGTGATAAAGCGGCGATCGTGGCGAGACAGAAAGAGTATGAGCCGAATGATGTGAGCAAGATCATGCCGGTCTGCACAGATACTTCCGGAAAGCCGACAACCCCGGTCTATTTTTCAGAAGACGGTCTGTTTTCGGTAGCATATGCCAAGACACCCGATCAGGGAACCTATACAGGCGTGATCGTCAATTTTGACATCACGAATCCGAATGTTTCGAGTACGCTGCAGATACCGGACAGTATATTGGCATATCAGCACGATGAAGCCGGAAATCTCCAGGCTGTCTGCTGGGATCCCGGTGTGGGAAACGGGGAATCATCGGATCCGGCATATTTCCTGTATTATAATACTGCCACAAAAGACTCAGCGGTCTCCGGCAATCTGGTTGAGACACAGTACACGATGGAGCCCTGCTATGCAGATTACAAATCCGAATGGTTCATTCCGGACGGAGCTGGAAATAACAGAACGACCATGTACCGGAAGGGCAATCAGAGTGAAGCAGGAGCGGTAAAGGGCGATGACGGGCAGTGGTATGTGCCCTCGAGTCTGATCGGCGGGCAATTACGTATTCCGGTACAGTATATCGGAAGTGCCAGATATTATCCGGATCAGAATTCTTACGATAACTCAGTGGGAGTTTTTCAGGATGCAACACAGATGTCGACGCTCAAGATCGGTGCCAATATTCTGGCAATCGGAGATAATGCGTTTGTAAACTGTCAGTTTAATACGGTCAATCTGGGCAATAAGCTGCAGAGGATCGGTAATTATGCTTTTTATAACTGTAACCAGCTAAGCACCCTTAATCTGTATGATGAAGGTGACAAAGATGATACGGCTGAGCATGCCTCCACTGCGTTGAATACGATCGGAGCCTGCGCATTTTCGGGATGTCGTGCACTCAGAAGTGTGGTCATACCGAATCAGGTACAGTCCCTTGGCCTATTCTGCTTTGCCAATGATGCAGCGCTTACGGCAGCCAATCTGTACGGACTTGACCAGAACGGTAATTCCAACCTGACGAAGGTGGGAGATGGACTGTTTATGAATTGTACGGCGCTGCAGGTGCTTCATATTGCCAATAACGTATCCAATATGGACTATGTAGAGTATATGTTGTATGACTGCAGTTCTTTATATGAACTGTATCTGCCGGATAATACGGGCGGAGTCAGACCGGTGAGCGTTTTAAGCGGAACAGATCATCCCGGTGTTTTTGCGGCAAACAATGTGACGGGCTGCAGCGCGCTGCAGACGGTAAAGGTGCCCAATAATGCCATTAAGATCGAATGCGGTACCGGAAGCGGACTGGAAGGAGGCGGAAACAAGTATAATCTTCATATAGATAATCCGTCTTATCCTTATGAGATAACCGGTGCATCCCACGTGGATGCGTTTGGAAGGATCAATCTTGGATGCCATCTGAATCATCCGGAGGAATTTGAAGTAAGTTCTTCTTTTGTGATCATCAGCAACCGGAGCGAAGCATGTATGGCATATAAATATGCCAGAGCGCATGAGATTGCATTCGGTTATATTGACAATGGTATCGAATACTATGAGAAACTATCCGAGAAGTACTTTTACACTGTCAGGAAACCATCGGGAGGAACTACGGTGGTGGATCTGGCCAAGATCACGGTGGAAAGCGGAAATACAGGCAATATCATCATACCTTCGTCGATCGGACCCTATACGATCGGAAGTATTTCCGGGCAGTCTTTTGCTTCGCTTGGCGAGAGCGGCAAGAGTGCGGTAAAATATGTGAACATTCCTTACACAGTCTCTTTGATCGGTGAAAATACATTCAATGGCTGTACGAATCTGGAAGCGGTCCATTTTGATGATGCCATGAGTGTGGAAGAGATCGGAAACAAGGCGTTTTATACCGGAGCGGGCGGCGTTTCCGGCAACGGACTGAAAGAATTGAAACTGATCGGAACGGTATCTTCCGGAAAGACCTTAAGTGAGCCGTTCCGTTACGCCATGACGGTCGGCAATACCTATAATGATCCGTCCGCAAGTGAGTCCAGGTATATCACCTATTGTACAGACTTCCCGACCAATCTGCAGATACGGCTGGACTATGAGTATGATCCGATCGACAATACGATCATCAATCCGACACCGACGCTGATGGAAGTGCCAAAGGGGGTCAGCCAGTATACAGGCGGTACACCTGATTACAGTCTTACTTCTTATGACAAAGAGAAAGAGGCACAGAACAAGATCGCAGAGAGTGCATTGAAAAAGTACAGTGCAGGCACATCTTTCGGAGGACTGACAGAAGCGGAACAGGGTGTGATCACAGCAACAACGGTGATCAATGTGCCTTATGGTGTTCGGGCGATTGCCGACGAAGCACTTGATGGCAAGCCTGTCTTATCCGGAAATGAAGATCTTGTAACGCTGCAGCTGAACTCTGTGGAGAAGCTGCAGGACGGATTGATGAATGATTGTACCAGACTGGTGAACTTCTCGATGGGTTCAAGCGGTGTAGAAGGCGGAGAGAGCGTGGGAAGCTATGTATTTGAGAATTGTCCTTCTCTTACGAATGTATCCATGCCGGATACCCTTACGACCTTTGGAGAAGTGCCCTTCCATGGGGCAACGGCGCTGACTTATGTGGATTTTGGCAACAGTCCTTACTATACCTGTGACGATTATATTATTTACGGACTGGATGAGAACGGACAAAAAGACAGGATTGTGGAGTGTTTAAGAGTCAGAGGAAAAGCGGCAGGTACCAGCTTTGTGACCAATTCCAATTTTGCCGGTGTATCCGAGATCGAGCCCTATGCATTCCTGGATTGTGACGGTGTACTCACAGCAGATATGTCCGGGTCGGAAGTGGAGAAGATACCGGAGCACTGCTTTGACTCCTGTGTAAATCTGTATCAGTGTACACTGCCGGATTCCACAACAGAGATCGAAAGCTGTGCATTTAAGGATACCAAGATACGAAGCATTACGATTCCGAACAATTTCGCACATATCTCCGATACTGCGTTTGTAGACGGTGTTCCCGGAACAGATAAAGTAAAGGATGTGGATAATCTTCTGATCAGAGGATATAGCCCTTCCACAGCAGAGAATTATGCGAATTCCAAGAATCACCCGACGTTCTATTTTGAGAAGGTATCAGCAATTTATACCGTTAAATTTGTGGACGGATATGATAATGCGGTACTGCATACGGAGCAGGTGGCGGAAGGCGAATATATCACGCAGGTGACCTGGGCGCCTCCGACGCATGACAATGTCATTTTTGACGGATGGGATCCCGCAGATTATTATGAGAATCCGGTGACTTCCGATATGACGATCAAAGCTACCTATACGGCATCCGGGGAGGCAAACTATACTTTGACCTTTGTCGACTGGGATGAAGAAACGGTGCTTTATAAGATGGCAGTAGTAAGAGACGGCTATGCTACGGCTCCTCCGATTCCGGCGCCATACAGAGACGGATATACATTCATCGGATGGACACCTTCAAACTATACAACGATCCCGATCATCAAGGATATGAAGATCGTGGCGCAGTATTATTACACAGGCGATTATAAAGACAATACGAATGATAATGGCAACAATGGAAACAACAACGGTTCGGTATCAGATAACAATACGGATGAAGATCTGAACGGACAGAGTACCAATAAGAACACGACGAGTGCGGATTCCAAAAAGAAAAAGAATACTTCCAACAACGGAAGCGGTAATGATAACGGAAATACAAACACAAACAAAACAAACAATGGATCCGACACCGGTACGAACGGCACAAACAATAGCACAACGACAAAGACGAATACCACAGTGAATAATACAACAGCCAGAAATAACGGCAGAACTGTGAGTGGAAATGGCACGACTGTTAAGAGACCGAATGGAACAAAGGTAGAAGTAACAAAGAGCGGCATCAATAATTCGAAGCTGGTATCTGCGACAGTAAGCGGTGGAAACGGCGATAATTATGTGATCAAGATCACAGATTCGGAAGAGGCCAAGAGTGCGGTACAGAAAGCGCTTTTAGGCGAGTATGGAAATATTGACAATATTAAGTATTTTGCGATGGATATCAGTATTTACGATGCCACAGGTACGACGAAACTGGAGAATATAGCGGGACTATCTGTGAATATTACGATGCCGATCCCCGAAGCACTTACCGTATACGGAGGCAATAACCGCGCCGCAGCAGTTTCAGGCGCAGGCGCACTGGAGAAGCTGGGGACAAGGTTTACGACGATTGATGGTGTTCCATGTATGTCATTTACAGCGACACATTTTTCACCCTATTCCGTTTATGTGGATACCAATAATCTGACGGCGGCAGGGGCAGTGGATGTGACACCGAAGACGGGGGATCCGATCGAACCGAAGTGGTTTTTGGCGATGGGTCTTGCGCTTCTTTCGATCATCACATTCTTTATGAGAGGTTCGAAGCGCAAAGTGATCAAAGTGGTTTCTTGATCAGTCGATATGAATAAACAGATGCGTCCTGTCAGGAACTGAAGAAGGATCGCAGGAAAGAGTGTTTCATGAAAAAGAAGATCAGAAAGGCAATCGGGGCATTACTACTGGCAGTCGCAGTGGCGATCACGCAGATACCTGCGACCAATGTGGAGGCGGCGTCCGATTTTCAGATGGATGAGAATACTTTGATGAAATATACAGGCACGACAGCAGTCGTGTCTGTTCCTGCTGGGACAAAAGTGATCGCAGAGGAGGCTTTTGCAGGTTGCACGACCATGACATCCCTGCAGCTTCCCGGTACGCTTGAAAAAATATCAGCAGCAGCTTTCCGCGGCTGTACCGGACTTAGCAGCGTAAAGATTCCGGAGGGATGTGAAGTGATCGGTAATCAGGCATTTGCAGATTGTACGCTGTTGGTGGATGTGTCGATCCCTTCTACGGTGAGGACCATAGAGAGCGGAGCATTTGCCGGGGATAAGAGACTTGGCGGCGTTACCGTTTCGACTGCAAATCAGAATTATGTAAGCGCCGGTGGAGCACTTTATACAAAAGACATGAAGAAACTGGTTGAGGTATTCCAGGGAAGGGCTGACAAAAGCTATGTGATGCCTGCTACGGTTTCTTCCATTGAAAAATATGCATTCTGGGGTTGTGGCAATCTGCGGGAGATTACATTAAGTAATTATCTGGATGAGATCCCGCCTTATGCGTTCTCTTTCTGCCGGAACCTGGAAGGGATCACATTACCATATTCGGTCAACCGGATTGAGTCAAAAGCATTCGAAAACTGCCTTTCCCTTGAGGATGCAGTCATTCCGGCTTCGGTCTCCTATATCAGTCCTACCGCATTTGACGGCTGCGCGAAATTAAATATCATCTCCGAAGCGGGCAGTGTGGCAGAGCGTTTCTTTCAGGAGTTTGACGGATCACAGGCGGCAGTGGTGGATTACGAGGAGAACGATGATGAGACAGTGGATCTGACGCGCAGGGAAAAAGCGGACAATACATCTGACGTCTCCAATGTCAATCCGGGTGATGTCAGTGATGCAACGGTAGTAGAGACACCGGATGGAGCGGATGTGCTCGGACGAACGAAGATCGTTTATCAGCAGGCGGTTGTGTTTGTAGATAATACCAAAATGGAAGTGCTGGATGGAAGCGAGCCGGTCCCGAGATCAGAGCCGGTTTCCTCGGTAAGCGATAACCGGCCTGCACAGGAGCAGGCATTGACGCAGAAATATACCATTGTCAATGGCGATACGATTGCATCAAAAGCTTTTTATGGAGACACGAGTCTGGTACAGTACGGCTTTCCAAAAGGAATTGAGCATATCAGTGATTTTGCTTTTGCCAGATCCGGTCTGCAGTCTGTTACCATTCCGGGGACAGTTGAAGATATCGGGTATGGAGCATTTTATCATTGTGACAATTTACAGTCGGTATCGATTCCGTCATCGGTCAAAACGATCGAGCCGGCGGCATTTACACATACGAAATGGCTGGAGTCCTGGAAAACAGGTGGAGATGTGGATGATTTCCTGGTGGTGGGAGACGGGATCCTGATCGCTTACAAGGGAATGCGCCAGAGTGTGGTATTGCCGGATAACGTCAAAAAGATCGGGGCAGAAGTGTTTCAGGATCATAATGAGATAACAGCAGTATATCTTCCGGATGGTCTGGAAGAGATCGGGGAAGATGCATTTAATGGCTGCTACAGCCTCCGTCAGCTTTCCGGGGGAACGAAATTGAAAAAAATATGTGACAGGGCTTTTTACGGATGCCCGCTGTCAACGGTAAGGATTCCTGCAACGGTTGAAAAAGTGGGATTACAGGCATACGGTGGCAATGAGGAAGTAAAAAGCGTGGTATTTCAAGGAACGAAGCTGCCGGAGCTTTCTTATGAGAAGACTGCGACCAGATTATCCAATGAAGATTTCAGGGATCTTGCCTTTGGATGTGAGACGGCTGTGGTGGATGGAAGTATAACCGAGTTCGAAGACACGATCCTGGATACCCGGATGCTTGGATTCAGGGGAGTTGTGGTAAGCATACAGTCTGAACCGACGCCGGCTCAATATGGTTCTGCCCGCTTGGAATACTGTTCGATCGAACCGGATCCTGCAACCGGGATCGTGAAAGTGCCGGACAGTGTGCAGATCTTTGGAGAAGAATACCGCTTAAGTTCCGTAAATGTGAGAGCCTTTGATCCTTATAAGATTTATGAGAGCTGGGCGAAATATAAACCGACGGATATTTCCATTGAAAGCTCCATTGCGCAGGGAGTTAATGTGAAGTCGGGAATAACCTTTGCAGAGGAAGCAGGTGCTTACAAGCGGACTGTTTCCGAGAATTCTGCGTACATCACTGTTTCGGATGAAGACCGCCTTGTCAGGGATGGCGGGATTTTTACGGCAGAGTTCAAACAGCGGCAGGAAGACTTTTATCTGCACCTTTCCAAAAGCAAAGACAGTAAAAGGGCGTTGAAGGAGGCTGTGGAAGACAAGTATGGAGAAATGCTGGATGAGAAGCAACTCTATGCTTTTGACATGAGTCTCTATGATCATACGGATACTGTACCGATCACGAAGTTAGGGAAGGAGGCATTGACTGTTACGATGCAGGTGCCACCGGGAATGGAAGATGATACCCTTTGCGTTGTGACGCTGGATGACAACGGGCAGCTGGAAACAGATTTTGTAAATTATGTGGTGAAAAACGAAAAGAAATGTATTCAGTTTAGAGTGACACATTTTTCTCCTTACGGAATTTATGCGGCAAAGGGACAGCTGGCGGAACGGATCGATGAAAAGATTTCCAATCCTTCCGGGGAGGCAGGACTGGATGAATCACCGGATACCGGAGACCCGATCGACCCGAAATGGTTTCTGGCAGGGGGCTTTCTGTTTCTGGCACTGTTTTTGATGTTTCGCAGATAGCTTTCAGACAGGCGATGCCGGGAAAATAAGGGTGTTGTTCTGAAACAATCCGGATATCGGTTTTTGACCCGGACATCATAAATATATAAGCGCGAAGAAGAATCCTCATGGTTGAAAAACGGTGAGGATTTTTTCTCTCCTTTTATCCTTCTGCTTCATATATTGATAAAAAGATATTTGTCAGATGATAAGATCGGAAAGAGGAGGCAGTTTGGACAGAGTCAGAAGGCAGCTTGGTATCACAAAAGAAATTTCGTATAGCAGTTCGAAAGAAGTGGGGATCGGAATTCTTGACAGCGGGATCTATTATCATCCGGATCTGAAGGAAAATATCGCAGAGCTGCAGAATTTTATTCCCCAAAAAGAAACGAACTATGACCGGATGGGTCATGGAACGCATGTGGCAGGAATCATTGCCGGAAACGGGCAGAGTTTTGGAGGAAAATACAGGGGAATCGCGCCGAAGTGCCCTTTATATATCGGGAAGATCCTGGACCGGAAAGGACAGGGAAGACTGGAAGACCTGATCGCCGGTCTGGAGTGGTTTTATGAAAACAAAGAACGGTTTTTCATACGAGTGATCAATATTTCCATCGGCATCTTTGATGAGAAAGAACTGCGTAGTCAGAACCGGAATGTAATGGAAAAAGTCCTTTCACTGGAAAAAATATGCAGAAAACTATATGAAGCAGACATTCTTGTCGTAGCGGCTGCCGGAAACGGAGGACCGGAATGGAACACTATTTCCCTGTTGGCTGATTCGGAATTTGTACTGGCAGTAGGATGTCATGATGGTACGTTCCGGTTTCCCGACCGCAGGATGTGCTGCGATTATTCCGGAAGAGGACCCGGAAAGGGAAGCCGGGTAAAACCGGATATTGTCGCTCCGGGTACGGGAATCGTTTCCTGCAGCAATTATGGAAGCGGGTATGTGGCAAAGAGCGGCACTTCCATGGCAACGCCTATCGTGACTGCAGCGGCAGCGCTTGCTTTTTCCACACATCCCGACTGGGATGCGAAGACCTGTATGAAGGCGATCATAGATACCGGAAGGGATCTGGGAGAGGATACACGTAAGCAGGGACATGGAATGATCAATATAAAAGGAGTTCTGTCTTATGCAGAAAGGAAGTTGCGATTCAGTTCCCAGCCAGTTGGTCACTGAATAGAGTAACGAATGGAATACAGCGGTAACCGAAAAGGACTATTGACAGAGAGGAACTGATTGTATACAATGATACCGATGGCAAAAAGCTGGCGAATGAGACAAAGGCAGGCAGAGGAGAAGGTGTCTGTTTACGGAGAAGTAAGATGAGTGATTACAATTTAAAAGAAGAAGTATCCGATAAATATTCTCTCAGAGGGAGAGTCTTTAACAAGATCAGAGAGGATATTTTAAACGGTAAATATGAGGAGAATGAAGAATTAAGAGAGGCTGCGATCGGTGAGGAGCTTGGAGTATCCAGGACTCCTGTCAGGGAAGCGTTCAGGCAGCTTGAACTCGAGGGACTTTTAAAGATCGTCCCGAATAAAGGTGCATATGTTACGGGCATTACCATGAAAGATGTGGAAGATATTTATATGATACGTTCGCTTTTGGAAGGATTATGTGCGAAGTGGTGTACCGAGCATATCTCACCGGAGCGCATGGAAGAAATGGAAGAAAATGTTTATCTGGCCGATTTTCATGCCGAGAAGGGACATCTGGATCAGATCGCCATGTTAGACAACCGCTTTCATGAGATCATGTACGAGTCCTGTAATTCCAAGATGCTGGAGCATTTATTAAAAGATTTTCATCATTATGTATACAGAGTACGCAAGAGAACCCTTTCCAATAATGTGCGGGGAAAGGCTTCCAATGAAGAACATAAGCAGATCATGGAAGCGATGAAGGCTCATAACGGAGAATTGGCACAGAAGCTGGCTGATGAGCATATTATGAACGCCTATCAGAACATGATTCAGAACGGATTGGCTGATATTTTTGCACATGACGGTCAGGAAACAGATCATACACAGGAATAAACAATCTACAGATAAAACACTACCTAAGGAGGATTCACCAATGGCAAAAATTGCAATGAAAACACCGCTTGTGGAGATGGATGGAGATGAGATGACGAGGATTCTCTGGAAGATGATCAAGGAGGAGTTATTACTTCCGTATATTGATCTGAAGACAGAGTACTACGATCTTGGTCTGAAACATCGTAATGAAACAAATGATCAGGTAACGATCGATTCCGCGGAGGCAACAAAGAAATACGGCGTGGCCGTAAAATGTGCGACGATTACCCCGAATGCAGCACGTATGACGGAGTATGATCTGAAGGAGATGTGGAAAAGTCCGAACGGTACGATCCGCGCAGCATTAGACGGTACGGTATTCCGTGCTCCAATTGTGGTAAAAGGAATCGAGCCCTGTGTGAGAAACTGGGAGAAGCCTATTACATTGGCAAGACACGCATACGGTGATGTTTATAAGAATACAGAGATCAAGGTAAACGGTCCCGGCAAGGCAGAGTTAGTATTTACGGCAGAGGATGGAACCGAGACGAGAGAACTGATCCATGATTTTACGGGAGCAGGTATCATTCAGGGAATTCATAATACGGATAAATCCATTACCAGTTTTGCAAGAGCGTGCTTTAATTATGCACTGGATACCAAACAGGATCTGTGGTTTGCGACCAAGGATACCATTTCCAAGAAATATGACCATAATTTCAAGGACATTTTCCAGGATATTTATGAGAAAGAGTATGATGAGAAATTCAAAGCAACAGGGATCGAGTATTTCTACACTCTGATTGATGATGCGGTCGCACGTGTGATGAAGGCAAAGGGGGGATTTATCTGGGCCTGCAAGAATTATGACGGCGATGTGATGAGTGATATGGTTTCCTCTGCATTTGGTTCCCTGGCTATGATGACTTCCGTACTGGTTTCACCGTCAGGCGTCTATGAGTATGAGGCCGCTCACGGAACCGTACAGCGCCATTATTACAAGCACCTGAAAGGTGAGGAGACTTCGACCAATTCCGTAGCTACGATTTTTGCATGGACCGGCGCGCTCAGAAAACGTGGGGAACTGGATGAACTTCCGGAGCTTGGTGCATTCGCGGATAAACTGGAAAAGGCGACGATTGATACGATCGAGAGCGGACGCATGACCAAAGACCTGGCGTTGATTACTTCCTTAAAAGATGTTATAGTATTGAACAGTGAGAATTTTATCAAAGAGATCAGAAAGACCTTTGAGACACTGTAAGCACTGAATATTCTGTGTCTGAAGGCGGCAGGATAGATAAATGGATTTTATTTCGTTAAGCTATGGCGTTTTTTTGCTGACAGGAATCGTTCTATATTATAGTATACCCAAAAAGAGGCAGTGGATCTGGCTGCTTCTTTTGGGTATCTTTTTTTATGTTCATGTATCGGGAAAACTGACTTTTTTTATCGCGATGAGTACCTTGACATCTTATCTGTTTGGGGTGTTTGCGGATGTGATAAGAAAAAAGAAGCCGGAAGAACAGCAGAAACGTATCTTAAAGGCAGCATTATTCATTGTAATCGCGGGAAATGTTCTGGTTCTTTTCCTTCTAAAGCTGGCAGCGTCTGCAAATGTCTGGGCGTCCAGGCTGCATTTGACACGCTTTTCCCTGTGGCTTCCGGTCGGCATTTCTTTTTATACACTGCAGATCGTGGCATATTGTGTGGATGTGTATCGGGGAAAGGTAGAGCCACAGAAGAATCCGGCGAAATATGCACTGTTTGTGACGTTTTTCCCGCAGATCTTACAGGGACCGATTCCGAGATATCAGGAACTGTCTAAGGAACTGTTTGAAGGACATGACTTTCAGTACAGGAAGATTGTGTCTGGACTGGAGCTGATGCTGTGGGGCTTTTTCCAGAAGCTGGTGATCGCGGATCGTGCGAACATCGTGGTAAACCGGATCTATGGGGAATATGAAAGCTATCAGGGCTTTTTGATCCTGCTTGCAGGCTTTTTATACAGCATCCAGCTTTATGCAGATTTTTCGGGCTGTGTCTGTATCGCGAGGGGAAGTGCGGCGCTTTTCGGGATTGAGCTTGGTCAGAACTTTGAGCATCCCTATTTTGCGGATTCGGTGGCCGATTTCTGGCACAGATGGCATATTTCGTTAAGTCAGTGGCTCAGGGATTATGTCTATATCCCGCTTGGCGGCAACCGTAAGGGGAATCTTCGGAAATATCTGAATATTATGCTGACATTTTTGGTCAGCGGAATCTGGCATGGGATCGGAATGCACTTTATCGTGTGGGGCTGTATGCATGGAGCCTGTCAGGTGATCGGAAGCATTCTGAGGCCGGTGAGGGACTGGCTGGTAAGGAAGATGTCCATTGACCGGAACAGTTTTTCCCATCGCTTATACAAGCAGTCTGTCACATTTGTGCTGGTCATGCTTGCGTGGATGGTCTTTCGGGCAGAGAGTATGGCACAGGTCATGGGGATGTTTCGAAATATGTTTTCCGTTTTTAACCCGTGGGTATTGGTAAACGGTGAGCTCTATCTCTTAGGGATCAGCGGAATGGAGTTCAGACTTTTGCTGTTTGGGATTTTTCTCATGTGGACGGTTGGTATGCTGCAGGTGAAATTTCATGCAAACGGACAGGGCATACGTATGGTGCTTGAGAAACAATCTCTTGCTTTCCGCTGGACTTTGATTTTGCTGGCGATTTTTGCGGTGTTAATCTTTGGCGTGTACGGTCCGGGATATGATGCGGCGCAGTTTATTTATGGGGGCTTTTAGGTGCGATGCAATGTGTGAAATTGCCACATTCCATGAGAGTCTGCTACTGGGATGCCGGTGCTTTTCAGGGAGAAACATGGATGTCAAAGAGCGTTTATGTAGTTGGGGAGAGAGCGTGATTATTAAAGAGCGTTTATGGAGTCTGGTAGAGAGCGTGATTGTCAAAGAGTGTTTATGGAGTCTGACGAGTGGATGGATGTCAAATAGTGTTGCACAGTCGGGTGCGTGACAAATCAGGCAGTGTGTCAGGAGTTTCGCTATGGGATTAGGAAAGAAATGCTGTAAGAAGAAACCGTATTGGAAAGTGATGGGAATAGTATGGAGAGTGGAAGAACAAAAAAAGTAAGGGCATGTTTGAAAGCGGTCGCTTTCTGCGCCCTGTTTGGCGTTTTGCTTGTCACGGTGACGGAAATTTTAAAAGACAAGAGAATCGAGGGCGAGTACAATCCCACGACGAAAGTGCGGGGATTTTATAAGGAGCCAAAGGATACGATTGATTTCATTTTTCTGGGCTCCAGCCAGGTGTATGCAGATATCGCTCCTGCGGTGCTTTACAGGGATTATGGTATGACTTCCTATGATTTTTGTGCGAACGAGCAGCCTTTGTGGATTACCTATTTTTATCTGAAGGAAGCCCTGAAAAGACAGAAACCCAAGGCGGTGATTCTGGACGTCTTTACGGTTTACGGTGCGGACTATGAAGAAGAAGGGGTCAACCATATCAATCTTGACGACCTTCCTATGAACCTCAATAAGATTCTGGCAATCCGAAACGGCGTCCCGAAGGAGCTACGCTACTCCTATTATTTTGAGATAGCCAAGTACCACAGCACCTGGGAAGGAATGAACCAGGCAAAGTTTGAGGCGACCTTTAAGCGGGGAAAGGATCCCATGAAAGGCTATTCCCCGTTTTTGACCGACCAGACCTATGAGGAGAGCGCGAAGGAAGAGGTCGTCGGGCAGAAGGAGTGCGAGGAGATTCCGGCAAGGGCGCAGGAATGGCTGATAAAGATTATCCAGCTTGCCAGGGAAAAAAATGTGGAACTGTTGCTCTTAAAGACGCCAAACGGAAATGCGGACAGACAGAAACTATACAACAGCGTGGACATACTTGCAAAAGAACAGGGCATTCCTTTTTTGAATCTGAACACCATACTGGATGGTGAGGCACATATCAATGTCTTGCAGGCGGAGAAAGTGACACAGGCTGTGGGGCAATACCTGAATGATAATTATACATTTACGGATAAGCGGGGAGACGCAGAGTATGGCGACTGGGAAGAAAGTGTAGAACTGTTCGAACGTTATAAGCTTGCCTGTGCGATGCTCTATGAAAAGGAGCCACAGGAGTATCTTGATTTTCTGGCGAAGCAAAGCGGATATGATTATATGCTAAGCATAAACGGAGAGGATAGCGGAAAAGAAACCGTGACAGATTCGGATAAAAATGTTCTGGAAAGCCTGAAAAAGATCGGTTTTGATCTGCAGGCAGTTAAAGAAGAGGGAATGATCGCTTTAGCCGAGAGCGGCGGCGTGACGGAACAAAAACAGGGGACGGAGGCACCTGCCATATCCAAAGAACTGGATGGCAGGCTGTTTCAGTTAAAGCTTGAGAAGGACGATGATACGAAAAAAGCGCGCCTGCGCATCGATGGGATCCAGTATAATATTGCAACATCCGGGATCCAGCTGGTGGTCTATGACACCATACTGCATAAGGCAGTGGATGCAGTGGTGCTTGGGGAGAAAGTGGAGAGATAAAAAAGAAAGAAGTAAGAAAGCCGGTTTACAGTTACAAAGGTGTAATCTGAACACCGTTTTTTAAGTATGACGGACACGATCTGTTTCCCCTATGACCTCTTTTATGTGTAAACATAAGGACTCATTCTCAGTTCAAACAATGCACCACAGGGTTTCTTATTTTGGACGGATATCCTGCTGTTCATTTTTTTGGCTGCAGACTGGGCAATGGAAAGACCGATTCCATAGCGACCATTCTGGCCTATATAGCAACGCTCAAATACATGAGGGATATCTTCCGGAGCGATCCCGCAGCCGTCGTCTGCAACTGAAATAATGACGGAATCCTGCGCTTTTTTTACGCAGATGAGTATTTCTGTGCTTGCGTATCGGGCAGCATTGGAAAGAAGATTTTCTAACACCTTCTCCAGCATTTCTTCACTTCCCTGTACAATAATATCCGATGAAAAAGGTGGTATCCGGACAGATATATTGTTTTTCATTGTAATACCGCGGATTCTGTCAATACAGCAATCCAGAACATCGGCCACACATACCGGATCTGTTACCTGCTGACTGATATTGCTTTCGATACGGGAGAGCGTAAGCAGTTGATTAACCAGATTGGTAAGCCGCTGACTTTCTTTCAGGATGATATGAGCGGCCTCCTGATCCGAAGGGAATACCTTTTGTTCGATTCCCTGGGCATAGCCGCTGATCGACATTAGGGGGTTTCTGAGTTCGTGAGAGATATCCTGAAAAAAGCGTTTTTGATTTTCGTCGGTGTGCTGAAGCCGGTTTAACATCATGTTCATGGAATTTCTTAATTCGTCCAGTTCATCTAAGGAAAATTCCGATTCGATCTGTGAAAAATCTCCTTCTCCGATCCGTTTGGCTTCGTTGCAGAGCTGATTTACCGGATTGGTAATGGATTTCATGGATAACCATGTCAGGAGAAATACGATACTCATCAAAATAACGGAGATGATAAGAAACAGAGTATTTGCCTGACTGATCCATGCACCGATATCGGAGATCGGACAATATGCTATGATATAGCGCAGGTTGTTTGTCTGCAAGGAAACCTTGTAAACATTGACAAAATAATCCTTTTCATCTGTGGCACGAAGGGCAGAAGTTCCATTTAGAATATCTGTTTCATTTTTGGAAAGTGATTGTAAAACGCTGTCCAGTAAAGGTGCAATCTCTTCCTGAATTTCTTCATCTCTTGGATAGATTATCTGTAGATCCTGACCGGCTAAAATGGCTACCTTTGCATAACCGCCTGTCTGGGATATTAAATGGGTGATCCTTTTTTGAAATGTTTTTATGGGATCACGTTCTTCTGTGCTTTTTTTATTTTGTATTGCACTAAAACTTTCTTCTATAAGAGGGACCAGTTTTTCCTGCATTGATTTTAAATCATGTTTCGCAGTCTGATAGGCTGCATATTTTGCTGCAGTAAAAAAAATCAGGCAGGAGAGTATCGGAAGTAAAAGAAGTATGATCCAGATCGGTAAAAATATTTTGTGAAAAATGGTAGTTTTTTTCAATGTTCTATGTCTCCTTCCACTAAACGAAAGCCATACCCCCAGACCGTTTCTATAAAGAGAGAACTATTAAAATTTCTGAGTTTTTTTCTGAGGCGCTTTACCAGATCGTCAGCAACTCTGGTATCTATATCTGTATGGATCTGCCATAGTTCCCGCAGAAGTTCATCACGGCTTACAGCACGTCCGCTGTTTTGGATCATATAGGATAGGAAATCAAACTCTGTAGGAGTCAGTGTAAGAGGCGATCCATTCAGAGTTGCACTTCTCATTTGGGGATTGAGTGCAAGACCGCCAAAGGAGAGCAGTTCTTTACTCTGATTGGCGGCAATTTCTATTCTGGATCGTCTTAAAAGAGCTTTCACTCTTGCAATCAATTCTTCCGGTAAAAACGGCTTGATCAGATAATCATCACTCCCGCATGTAAAGCCCTGTACACGATCGTAAGGACCGTCCTTGGCAGAGACGATAATGATCGGAAGCGAAGGAGCGGTTTTACGAAGTCTTGCGCAGATATCCAAACCATTTGTACCCGGCATAATAATATCTAAGATAACCAGATCAGGGAGAGATGTATCGCAACATGCGATCAGTTGATCGCCATTTTCAAAGGTGATGGCTTCAAATCCCTCATGAATCAAAAAGGTTGCGATCATATCGCGGATATTTTGTTCATCATCTGTCACATAGATTTTTAACGCCATTATGAGTTCCCTCTCCGATAAAGTCACTTAGATCTGAGTATTATTATAGATGAAAATCAAATTCATGTAAATGTTTACACAGGGATTGCCACAGTTCTGCCCCTTGCATTTGGGATTGTCAGGAAGGGATAATAAATCTTGGATTGCAAAACACTGAAATGGTAATCTGATCAGAGTTTAAAACAGTCGGTGAATAGAACAAAGAGAAGGAGACAGCGGGGAAAATGAGGCAAAAAATATGTGAGCTTGTGAAAAAAGAATATATATCGGTGATCGTTGCAGTTCTCCTTTTGATTCTGTTAAAGATGTATCTGGTTTTTTCTGTTTCAGGCGGACCGATTTCCTTTGGAGATGAATTGTTCTACCGTAAATACAGCCTGCAATGGTTTACCATTGGCAGACAGAAGGCTGTCCATTATCCCCCGGTCTATCCGTTGCTTTTAGCACCGTCATTTCTTTTTGGAAAGAATTGGTATATAGCAATGAAGATACTGAATATCATTTATTCGTCGTTTGTACCGGCTCTTGTTTATTTGATTGTCCGTATCTATCTGGATCGTGTCAAAAGTATTTATTGTATGCTGATCGGCTGTGTGATTCCCTTTCATTTTATCATGCCAACTATGATTTTGAGCGAAAATGTTTATTTTCCTCTTTTTTTATTGGAAATTTATCTGGTATTGCGGGAATATAAGAAATGGTATACAGGCGATTTCCTGATAGCTTTTTTTTTGGTAATTCTGTGTCTGTGCCGATATATCAGTATTGTGACAATTCCGGTTTTTTCCATCGTGTGGTTTATGAAGGAACGAAACGGTGGCTTTAGAATAAAAGAACTGATTGCAAGAGGCTTTATGATTCTGTCGCTTATGACTTTGTTTTACGCACCATGGATCTTGATGAATAATCAGGAGGTGCCTGTTCGTGAAATATTTGGCTTGGGAATAGCAGACACTCCGGCACCGGAACAGCTTTCAATAGAAAGGCTTCTTTTATCGGCTGTTTCATATTTGTGTTATTATGTGCTTTTAGCACTTCCGGTATTGCCTACCCTGTTTCAAAGCATAGGGGAGATTTCTTTTCGTAATATTACGGAACGCTATAATCAGTTATGGTTTATGATTGCAGGTCTTTCGGGAAGCTTTTTGGCAGCTGTGACGAGACATTCCTGGAGAGTGAGCTATAACTGGCCGAAGTTTACGAGAATAATGGGGCGATATCTCCTCTATTTTCCGTTGTTGTTTATATTGCTTACCTTTGTTGTGTGGAGTAGGGAAAAGAAAGTTTCACTGAAAAGAGAAATCATAATCATAATGTTTAGCATCCCTCTCATTATTCTTTGCTATTATGCGGAAATCGGAAGGTCATGGCTGCATTCGGGATCGAATGAGATATTTCTGAATTTTAAGGGTGCTATGGAGGGTTATAAATTTGTTTTGTTGGAACATAAGTTTCTGGCAGGGGGAATACTGATTTTACTTGTCATGCATCTTTTCAGACATACTAAATGGAAACAGTATTGTTTCCTTGTGTTGTTTGTGTGTATGTTGCTCTATGAAAGTGCCGGCATGGAAAGATATATAGAGACCATGAACGAGTATCGTGAAAAAAAAGATTCTGAGGCAATGGAGGAGATGAATACATTACTGGCATCGGAGTTTCCGCCAATGGGTGAGCAACAGGGGGTAACAGAAAGCAGCAGGCTCATACCGCTTTATTTTGAACTGCCCGCAGAAGAAGTAAATTTAAGCTGGGAATCGAATTACCTTAACTTTTATGGAAATAATCGTTATATCAGAATCGTGAAAAATTTTGATGAGATTGAGGCGGGAGAGTACTTCTATGTTATCACAAGAAAAACGGATCATTATGCGGCAGAGACCGTCGTAAAAACGTTAGGAAGTTTTAAACGCACAGATGGAAGGGCTGTTCTGCTTTTAGTAAAGAAGAAGGATAGTAATTAATTGTGTAATATATGTCGGATACAGTAAGGCGGGAATATTGGGGAGATAATAGCGATATTTGCCGTTTTTATATCTTTGTGCAGTTTCTGGAGAGTAAACGGTTTTACTTGTTTTGAAAAAGGCAGAAAAGAAAACAGAGGATCTTGTATTGACAAAGGGCGGAAAAGATTCCAGTATATATTATAAGAATAATCAAATCAGATAGAGTATGGATCTGAAAACTGTATTTGAAAAATAGTGCCTAAGAACGATGAACGGCGGCAGAACGAATGGGACCAAGGAGAGAATGTTCTCAGACTGCCAACAGCATTTATTCGGATACGGGACATAAGCGAGGAGATTACAGATATGGAGAATAAGTACAGGATCGATACAGAGGAGAATCGGGAATTTTTACGTTCAAATGCAAAGGCTCTGCTTAAGTTTGGAAGACAGTTTCCATCAGAGAGCGGCGCAAGCTATTATCTTGGAGATGATGGGACTCCGATGAAGGAACGGGACAGAGAAACATGGATTACCTGCCGGATGGCACATGTGTACAGTATGGGTGCCATGCTTGGAGATGAGGGCAGCGCAGCACTTTCTGCCAAAGCAATCAACGGTCTTTTGGGAGAACTGAAAGACGAAAAAAACGGAGGCTGGTTTGCAGGGATTACAAAGGATGGTGAAGTGGTCAGCGGGAAACAGTGTTATGCGCATGCGTTTGTGATCCTTGCGGGGAGCAGTGCTCTTTTAACAGGCATAGAGGGCGCAGAAAAGTTATTGCAGGAAGCACTTGAACTCTATGATAAACGGTTCTGGAATGAAGAGGAAGGGCTTTGCTGTGATACATGGAATACAGAATTTACCGTGCCGGATGACTATCGGGGATTGAATGCGAATATGCATACAGTGGAGGCATTTCTCGCTGTGGCAGATGCTGCCGGAAGGGAAGAGTATCGCATTCGGTCAGGACGAATCATCGATCGGGTACTTGGCTGGGCGAAAGAAATGAACTATAGAATACCGGAGCACTTTAGTAAAGACTGGACGCCGCAGCCGGATAAATATAAGGAAAAACCGAATGATCCGTTTAAACCCTATGGTGCAACCCCGGGACACGGGATCGAGTGGGCGAGGCTGATCACTCAGTGGGCGGTTTCAGAGAAGAAGCTGTCTGAGAAGGAGAGAGAGGATTACATTCAAAAAGCTGTATTGCTTTACGAAAGAGCGATAAAGGATGCATGGAATGTGGACGGTGCAAAGGGAATGGTCTACACTACGGACTGGGATGGAAAACCGGTAGTACATGATCGGATGCACTGGACGCTTGCAGAGGCGATCAATACCTCAGCAGTGCTCTACCGAGTGACTGGTAAAGAAAACTATGCCGAGGATTATGCTGCGTTTTTGAACTATCTGGATGAGGTAGTGCTGGATCATTCCTGTGGTTCGTGGTTTCACCAGTTAGATCGGAACAATCAGTTAAAGGG
This sequence comes from Lachnospiraceae bacterium, assembly GCA_015056815.1. Taxonomy (GTDB): domain Bacteria; phylum Bacillota; class Clostridia; order Lachnospirales; family Lachnospiraceae; genus SIG333. The sequence continues at coordinate 185,380 of SVFN01000001.1, forward strand.
TACGGTATGGCCGGGCAAGTCCGATCTTTATCATGCATTTCAGTCTATGCTGATCCCGTACAGCGATACGACTCTGTCTATCGCAACGGCAGTTTGTAAAGGAAAAAGCCTGTCGTTATGAAATCACTCCTCCGCCAGCTCGCCCCACTCATCGTAAAGAGTCTCCAGGCGATTGCTGCAATCGTTGTGTTCGGAGGATAATTCCTGCAGCTTAACGGAGTTGGTGGCAACCGCATTATCACTCATGAGCGTTTCGATCTCCTGAATGCGGTTTTCCAGCTTCTCGATTTCTTCTTCGATCTTTTTCAGACGATTTTCCAGTTTGCGCTTTTTCGCCTGTTCTTCTTTCATCGCCTGCCAGTCCTGTCTGCCCTCGGATGGAGCGGTGGCTGATCTGGAAACGGGCGTATCTGACTGGGAGAGCAGTCCGGAAGCACTCTGGCGCTGGATCGTTTCCAGATAGTCGTCATAATTTCCCAGATAACTTGTAAACCCTTCGCCTTCCAGACAGAGTACGCGGGACGCCGTTTTGTTGATAAAGTAGCGGTCATGGGAGACGTAAAGGACCGTACCTTCATAATCATTCAGTGCGGTCTCCAAAATCTCCTTGGATGTGATATCCAAATGGTTGGTTGGCTCGTCCAAAATCAGAAAATTTGCTTTGGAAAGCATGAGCTTGGCAAGAGAAAGCCGACCCTTCTCACCGCCGCTTAAGTCACCGACTCTTTTAAACACATCATCACCGGTAAACAAAAAGGCGGCAAGGCAGTTACGGATCGGTGTATTATCCATGGAAGGATACGCATCGGAGATTTCCTCAAAAAGCGTCTTTTCATCATTCAATACATGATGCTCCTGATCGTAATAACCGACCTCCACCTTTGTACCGAGTTTAAACTCTCCGCAGTCGCTGGTCTCCAAACCGTTTAAGATCTTAAGAAGGGTCGTCTTGCCGGTTCCGTTTTTGCCGATGATAGCGACATGTTCCCCGCGTTTGATTTCAAAATTTACATCATGAAACAAAGAGAGAGAGCCGTAGGATTTGGCAAAATCCGTGACGGACAAAACATCATTTCCACTGACGATATGGGGAGTCAGTTTGATACGCATATCGTCCCGTATTTCCACAGGCTTCTCCAACCGGTCGATCTTATCCAGCTGCTTTTCGCGGCTTTCTGCACGCTTGATCGATTTCTCACGGTTAAAGCTTTTGAGCTTTTCGATGACGGCCTCCTGATGCTTGATCTCACGCTGCTGGTTTAAATAAGCATGAATCTGTGCTGTTCTGAGCATTTCCTTCTTGGCGGCATAGTCTGTATAATTGCCAAGGAAGGTGGTGGCATTTCCTGCTTCGAGTTCAATGACTCTGGTAGCCAGCTTATCCAGAAAATAGCGGTCGTGGGAGACTAAGATCACAGCCCCCTTATAATTGGCAAGATAAGTCTCCAGCCAGCTTATGGCATCCATGTCCAGATGGTTGGTCGGCTCATCCAAAATGATCAGATCCGGCTTTAAGAGCAGAAGCCTTCCGAGTGCTACTCTGGTTTTCTGGCCGCCGGAGAGGGTATGGATCGGCTTTTGAAAATCCTCCTCATCAAACCCTAGTCCTTTTAAGACACCGACACACTCACTGCGGTAGGCATAACCATTTTCCCGTTCAAATGTGTGGGTGAGACTGGTATAGCGTTCCATAAGCGTGGTCAGCTCATCACCGGAGAGTGTATTCATCCGGGCTTCCATCTGCCGCATGGTTTCTTCCATATCCAGGATATTCTGCTTAATGTGCAGCATTTCATCATAAATGCTCCGATCGGAGTCCACGTCCTGATGCTGGGCAAGATAGCCGATGACCTTGTCCTTAGAGAGAGTCACCTGGCCTTCGTCCGGTTCTAATTCGTGCATGATGATCTTTAAAAGAGTGGATTTGCCGGCACCGTTGATCCCGACGATGGCAGCGCGGTCATAATCCTCCACATGGAAGGAAACATTCTGTAAAACCGCCTGGTCAACAAAGGTTTTGGATATATTCTGTACAGATAAAATCATGTTCTATTCCTCATAAATCAGTAATCAGACTTTGATACGCATCATTTCCGATTATAGCATTGGTGGGAAAAATAGGCAACCTTCAAATCGGGTGAAACGGCAATGGAAATAGTTAATCAGTATATTGTAAATGAAATAGATAAATGTTATAATACGACTAATTCCGAATTGAAATCGGAATTAGTCGTATTTTTGTAATAAGGAGAAAAGAAATGGAATATTTGCATAGAGCCATCGAGGATATTGTAAAATCGTCTGAACAAACATTTAAAATTGTTTTGGTAACAGGAGCGAGACAGACAGGTAAGTCAACCTTATTGAGCAGGGTTTTTCCTGACAGACGCAGTATATCCTTTGATGATCAGTTTTTGGAGGAGCAGGCGACGGATAATCCCGAAATGTTTCTGATGTTAAATGAGCCCCCGGTTACGATGGACGAGGTGCAGAGAGTTCCGAATTTGTTCCGTTATTTAAAAATGGAGTGTGATAAGGATGAGAAAAAGGGAAAATATTGTCTTTCAGGTTCGCAACCGTTTAAACTGATGGAATACGCCTCAGATTCCCTTGCGGGGCGGGTTTCTATCATTGAGATGTCCACCCTTTCCCTTCGTGAAATAATGGGAGATACTTTTGTGGAACCTTTCCTGCCGACGATTGATTATATAAAGAGAAGACAATTAACAGCAAAAAAACCGGATAATATTTGGGAAATCATACACAGGGGAGGTTATCCGGCTCTTTTGGAGAAAGAGATGGACTGGCAGAGATACTTTGCAAGCTATGTCAAGACATATTTAGAGAGAGATGTGAGGGAGTTATCGGCTGTTCACGATCTGGACGCATTCCGTAAGTTTATGATAGCATGTGCTGCACGAACAGGTGAAATGCTCAATTATTCCAATATTGCAGGAGAAATTGGAAAAGATGCGGACACGGTAAAAAACTGGATTTCGATATTGGAGGCTTCAGGAATTATTTATATATTAGAGCCTTATACGGCCTCTGTGTTAAAACGCGCGATCAGGACACCAAAGCTTTACTTTAGGGATACAGGACTTGCGGCATATCTCACAAGATGGCTCACACCGGAGACTTTGGCGAACGGAGCTATGAGCGGAGCGTTTTTCGAGACCTTTGTGATTTCTGAAATATTGAAGTCTTATTCTAACAGAGGATTGGACTACAGGTATTTTGTCTCCTATTACCGTGGAAAAGACAAAAAGAAAATGAGTGAAGATGACAGCGGACGGGAGAGTGAAATTGATTTTATAATAGAGGAGAACGGTATATTATATCCATTGGAAATCAAAAAAACGGGGGCGGTAAAGGCAGATATGACAAGTGCTTTTACAATACTGGATAAAATAGAGGATAAAAAGAGAGGAATGGGGGCAGTGATCTGTATGTGCCCGCAACCGGGAGCACTTCGGGAGAATGTACTGCAGATTCCGGTCTGGTATATTTGAATATTTGTTAGATACCCCAATATTTCCATCAACTGAACTGCCTATAAAAGACAAAAGGTTTTCAAGCTGTGTTGTAATTTATGCTAAAGTCAGATATACTCAAGTATATTGAAGCAATTCAATATTTTCAGAGATAAAGTTAAGGCGAATAGCGTATGCCTTGCAGGTAAAAAGTGAAAGATATTTTGGGTTTAAAAATATAAATGAATAAGCAGGTTTGTTCACATGGAACTGGGAGATAAAATGGTTACACAAGAAAAAATTGGTTATGAAATTGAATTGCAGGAGAATATATCAATAGACAGTTTGCGAGAACAATATCAGAATGGAATCATTATTTGGTTGACAGGGTCAGGACCATCCCCTGATAGAAAATCAGGATGTTATCGCCTTGTCCTTGATTTTGCGGGGCATACAAAATATATGGAAAAAGAACTACCGGGTAAAACAGCAAATCAGACAATGATATTGGGAGCAATTGATGCAGTAGAGTGTGTGAATAAACCGTTTCGTCTTTATATTGTTTCGGCTACTGCACTTGGATTTGCAGGGGCGTTTAGGGGAAAGGGAGTGAATAGCTCGCTTTTGCAGGAATTGCTTTTTTTAATTGAGCAAAAGGCTTGTTATTTAACGGAAGTCCAGTTTTATAATGGAGCGGATTTGATAAAGCAGTTTATTCGTTCGTGTAATCCAAATAAAACGACAGTGAAAAAGAAGGATTATAAACAATTGATTTATGAGGAATGTCTTGGCAAGGTGGAGCGTTTATTAGTTCAGGAGAATGTCAGTAGAGAAGTAATTGATCGAATCAGGAATATCAAACCGTAAGATGTATGGCAAGGAACGAAAGAATGGGATTTTTTAATAACTAAAACTTCCCACATAAAAAGTGGGGCTCGTACCTTGAAAATTCAATGTTTCAGCTAACAAAATAGTAATTTATGCCGCTTTTGCCAACGCTGTCTGCATGTAATCTGGAAGCCCAAGGTAAAAATCGTTGATAAATGCCTGCATCTGCTCATCTGTGATCTGAAAATTCTTATGAATACTTTCGATTATTGCCTGAAGAATGATTCTAAAGGCGTAAGCAAATGTTATATCCGCCAGGAAAAAGAAGATTTCTCCCATGGTTCGCAGGTCTTGATTCTGTCTTCCGGTAAGCGCCAAGAGCATATATTTGGTGAACACAATTGCTACGTGAGCTGTAAGTGCATCATAAGAAAGACTATGGTATTCACCTACAAGGTTCAGCATGGATTTGCATGTCTTAAAAAACACCTCTATTTGCCAGCGTTTTCCATAAATTCTGCTGATTTCATCTTCCGAAAGATCAGGATTTGTGCAGATGAACGGAACCCAATCCTTACGGTTTTTCTTGTTGCGGACACAGACGATTTTAGCAGGAATTGCATAATATTCAAAAGAGTATTGAGCAGGTTAAGTTAAGTGCAGAATATTTGTGCGATAATGGTAGTGGTGCAGAAAAAGCAAAAGCAACCAAACTTATAACCAAATATACCAAGCAATTAGCAAAAATTCATTTATATGATGAAGCAATGGCGCATATCGCAAATCAAAGAATAGATATTGATTTGGATGATGGAGTAAAGGTCAATTACAAAAAATTCCAAGGGGTCGAAGTGGCACAAGAAGGTAAAAAGGCATTAAAGATAGACCTTTTGGCAAAAATAAAATAAGGATAAGTTGTCTGAAACTTGTTCCCTTATGGAAAGGAAAATGAATGGAAGATATTTTTGTTACAGAGTTTTTTGAACTGGATTCGGAATTTGAAGAATTGGGTGTATTTGATTCAATTATCAACAGAGACAGTCCGTTTTTTATTAATCTACTTCGACTTAAGGTAAATAAAACTCCGGAATTTCAAGAATCATATGAAGGAATCAATGATTTCTTTCGTATGATAATGTTGTTGCTAGACGGGGCAAATAATAAAAGAGACAAACTTTATAAGGAAGCTTTGCAACGTTTTCATTTTCCGGGAGTAAGTGGAATAAATCTTGGCGTTTCAGAAACAGGAATAGATGCAGGCTTTGGACCTATCTTGTCAGAACAAGTTATTAGCGATGCCTATGATATAGTTAAATCTGGTTCAAAGCAGCCCGAGATTTTTCAATTGGTTGGTTTATTATTCTGAGAAAATTACTGACATAATAAACTTGATAACTCAATCAGGCTGGAACTATTATGATGCAGAGAATAAAATACATTATTTGCCTTTGGGGGACAGGGACGATTATGATTGGCAGACGGGCTTTTTGGAACAGTTGGAATTACAGAAAGTGATCGAAGAAAAGCAAGAGAAAAATGGACAGATAGGTTTTGATCTGTACCATGATAATTCCGATGTGGGAATAAGCATACTGGCAAGAAACACAAAAGAAATACAGATCAATCTGGATATAAACCGAAAAACAATAGAAGCCCATAGAGACGACATTACAGATGTTAGTTGGTATATAGCAAACATTTTACAAAGAATGATAAAAAAAGGATGTCCAATTACTTCAATTGAATTTGAAGAATATGAGGGCTGATTTAGAGGAGGTGCAGAAATAGAAGATTATATCAAAGCAGCATTAAATGACAGTAAGGACTGTGGCGGGAATATGCGGGTTGCACCGCTTGCCCTTAGAGATTTTCTATTGTATTTGATGACCAAAAAAGATCCTTAAAAGAAATTATTTTTGATGCCAAAGACATTGTTTCAGAGGTGTTTCATGGAGATAAGCACCTTAGAACTTTGGAAAACATAATAGAACGTGCTATTGAATTATCCGAAAACAAAGAAGATGATCTGGATAACATCCACAAACTTGGTGAAGGATGGGTGGCAGAGGAAACTATGGGAATTTCTTTATATTGTGCCTTGAAATATCAGAATGACTTTTCAGCAGGTGTCATTGCTTCCGTCAATCATAACGGAGATAGCGATTCGACAGGAGCAGTCACAGGTAATATTTTAGGTGCATGGATCGGTTATGAAGCAATAGAAAACAAATGGAAAGATAATCTGGAGTTATTGGATGTTATCTTAGAATTGGCGGATGATCTGTGCATGACAGGAAAGAATGAATGCAGCTGGTTTTAATGGGGGATGTATGGAAGAAAACAGAGACAATAAGCCGTTTCTTATTTTAGGACTGATTATTTTTATATCATGCCTGTTATGTGCAGGTATTGATATTTCGGATGCTTATAAAGCCAGAAGGCTTGAAATAAATTGTACGCAAAAAACAACAGGAGTGGTTTGCGACACAGAAGAAATCAGACCTGATCCAAAAACATTATTGCCAATAATTGAGTACGTGGTAGTGGAATATAAAGTGGATGATGCCGTTTATACAACAAAGGGAAAGGGAATAGCGAAGATTGGAAAAGAAGTTACAGTCTGGTACGATAAAGAGAATCCCGAAGATTCCTATGCAGGCAATGGTCCGGTGAAATATTCGAGAAATGTTGTGCTTCTTCATTTGCTCGTGGAAACTTTCGGCATGACACTGGGGGTATTAATGATCATGGAATATCGAAATAGGCGAAAGGGATGACTGATCATATGAGAGGATCTTCCTGATCCATATTTCGGAAGCAGTTTTTATTGAACCCAAATGCCAGGTATGATAACATAGGATTAAGCATTTCTTACACTATGATTTGGAGGAAAAGCATGGGCATCTATTTGAATCCGGGGAATGAAAACTTCAAAAGAGCTCTGGCAGCGGATATTTATGTGGACAAGACGCAGATGCTGGCTGTGACGAACAGATTTATAGACAAAGCCAATAACTATGTGTGTATTTCACGCCCCAGACGTTTTGGAAAGACGATCACGGGGAATATGCTGGCTGCCTATTATTCCCGAGGGTGTGATTCGAAAGGTATTTTTTCCGGATTAGATATAGGAAGAAGTCCGGAATTTGAAAAAAAGCTAAACGCTTATAATGTGATCCAGATTGATATGAACAGCGAATATCAGAATGCAGAAGATCATGACCAGTTGATCAAAACTCTGCTCAGAAAGCTGAAACGGGAGATAAGGGAACAGTTTGCGGATATTCATTTTGAAGAGGATATTCTTGCAGATATGCTGCTACGGGTATACACGGAGACGGGGCAGACCTTTATCATTATATTGGATGAATATGATGTTCTGATCAGGGAACAGGTAGGGACAAGGCTTTTTGAGGAATATATGAGCTTTTTGAATGGTTTGTTTAAGAGCAACACGCTAAGGCCGGCTGTTTCTTTGGCATATCTGACCGGTATTCTGCCGATCGTAAAGGATAAAGTTCAAAGCAAACTGAATAATTTTAAAGAATATACGATCCTGAACTCGAGGGAGCTGGGGACATATATCGGTTTTACAGCGGCAGAAGTCAGAAGGCTGTGCGAACAAAACGGAATGGATTTTGAAGAATGCAGACGTTGGTATGACGGATACCGACCTGGTGAGGAGGAGATCTATAATCCGGAATCTGTCATAAACAGTATGGAGGAGAAAGAATATGGCAGTTATTGGGGGCAGACCTCCAGTTATGAAGCGATCAGCGAGCGTATCCGGATGAATGTGACCGGACTGAAAGAAGATGTGGTTAGAATGCTTGCGGGGGAAAGAGTCGAGGTAAATGTCACACGTTTCATGAACACGATGAACAGCTTTAAGACGAAAAGTGATGTGTTTACCTATTTGATCCATCTGGGGTATCTGGCATATGACAAAAAAAGCGGTACTTGTGGCATCCCCAACAGAGAGGTGCGACAGGAATGGCTGAATGCGATCGAAGAAGAGAAAGAATATGAGATAACGGATCAGATCGTTAAGGAATCGAGAAGTCTTTTAGAGAAGACATGGGAAGGAGACGTTCATGCTGTCGAAAAGGCATTAGACGAAAGTCATATCCATGTGACGTCGAATCGAAGTTACAATAATGAAGATGCTCTTCAGAGTGCAATTTATCTGGCATATATTTATGCGCTGAATCAGTATACGGTTGTAAGGGAAATGACTGCAGGAAGAGGTTTTGCGGATGTCGTTTTCATACCGTTTGTTCCAAAGATTCCTGCTATGGTCGTGGAATTAAAACGAAACAGCTCTGCCGAAAGTGCGATCAAACAGATCAAGGAAAAAAGATATTTTGAGTCGCTTTCACATTATAAAGGAAATCTATTGTTTGTGGGGATTGATTATGATGAGAAAGAGAAAAAGCACACCTGTAAGATAGAATCTTTTATGAAATAGACAATCTTTTTTTATGTGTGCTATAATGAATATCAGTGGCGTAAACAGGAGGAGAACCGCTATAAAGCAGTTCATCATGAACGGCGAAATGCGATCATGGAAGCGGTTCATGACCGAATAAGGAAAACAAAGAAGTAAAAACGGAGGAATATTTTATGAAGAAACTTTACAGATGGTTACTGGCAGCTATGCTGGTGTTGACGTTAAGCGGAGCGTTTGCTACAACACAGGCCAAGGCGGAGACCGTGAAAACCTCTACCAAAAAGATCATGAAAAGCATTCAGAACTGCGATCAGAGACAGCTGAATAAATATCTGACAAACAATAAGACGGTGGAGCTTTTGAAAAACAGCTGGCGCATCAGTACCCTGCAGTCACCGGCGCAGACGTTCGGGCCAAACACTCTGAATCTGGTGAAAAGCCTGAACAAAAAGATGAAATATAAGATCAAAAAGGTAAAACAGACCGGGAACAAAGCGGTTGTGACGATACAGGTCACGATGGTCAATACCGATTCCTTTCTGCTAAACCGCACGAAGCTGATCGAAAAGGTTGAGCCGGATTATTCCATGGCGGCAGCACTTACCGGTATGAGTAATGCAGAGTTAAAGGCAGAAATCCAGAAGACCGGGTTTGACATCAAAAGAGAGCAGGCATTGCAATTGATCTGGATCCTGATGAAGGGAGAACTCAGAGATGATTCCGTGATCACCACAAATGAGGGGCAGACGATCAGCTATCTGCAGTTCCAGTATCTGTTTGCAAAAGCATTGCAGAAGGTAGATGAACTGTATAAATCGGGAAGTCAGTACATCAATTATGGAAGTAAAGTCAAAAAGACGTTGCAGCTGACGCTTACCAAAAAAGGAAATAAATGGAAGATTGACAGGTTTGGATATAATGGAAACGGGAAATTGCGTTATCTGCTTGGTGCAGATCTGAACAGAACGGTTACGACTGATCCGTATACCGGTGCCTATACGATCGAGAAATGGACAGAGGTACCGGGATTGAAGGTATTGAATTAGTGTACAGGAAGGAAGAAAAGAGCAGGAGGGAGCTTTTATGGCAATTTTATTTGAGGAGAAGAAAAAAATATTTACTCTGGAAACAAAGAAGACTGCCTATCAGATGATGGTGGATCAGTACGGGGTATTATTACATCTATATTATGGAAAGAAAATAAACGGAACGGCAGAACATGTCCTGACCTACAATGACAGAGGGTTTTCCGGTAATATCAATGATACGGGAAAAGACAGGACCTATTCTCTGGATGTACTTGCGCAGGAGTATCCGACACTTGGTACGGGAGATTACCGGAATGTGGCGCTTGTTGTGGAAAACAGCGATGGCTCTGTCTGGTGTGATCTGCGCTATGTGTCTCATACGATCAAGGAAGGGAAATATTCTTTAAAGGGCCTTCCGGCGGTTTATGCGAGTGAGAGGGAAGCACAGACTCTGGAAATCCTGATGGAGGATGCGGTCAGCAAAGTACAGGTAAAGCTTTTATACGGTGTTCTTCCGGAGGAGGATATCATTACCAGAAGTGCGGTCGTTACCAATGGTGGTTCTGGAAAGATCATTTTGCAAAAAGCAGGTTCCGCCTGCGTCGATCTGATCTATGGGCAGTATGACCTGATCAGTTTTTATGGCAGACATGCCGAGGAGCGAATGACAGAGCGCACAAGGATCGGTCATACGACACAAAAGATCGGAAGCCGGAGAGGGGCTTCCAGTCATCATTACAATCCTGCGGTCGTGGTCGCAGAGCAGAATGCCACCGAAAGAGCCGGAAACTGCATGGGTATGGTGTTTGTTTACAGCGGGAATTTTTCCTTTGAAGCACAGAAGGATTCAGCTGGATTGACCAGAGCAGTCATTGGACTGAATGAAGAATTATTCGCGTACGATCTTGAGAGCGGGGAGTGCTTTACCGTACCGGAGACGATCCTGTCATTTTCGACGGAAGGCCTGGGAGAGCTTTCCAGACATTTCCACAGATGTATCCGCCGCAATGTTTGCCGCGGCAAATATAAAGAAGCGTTACGACCGGTGTTATTAAACAGCTGGGAGGCTTCCTATTTCGACTTTAACGCCGATACGATCCATAATCTGGCCAAGGAGGCGGCAGGACTCGGCATCGATATGGTGGTCATGGATGATGGATGGTTTGGACAGAGAAATGATGATAATACGAGCCTTGGCGACTGGGAAGTCAATGAGGAAAAGCTTGGCTGTACACTTGGAGAACTGATTGAAAAAGTAACAGAAGAAGGTGTGCTGTTCGGGATCTGGATCGAGCCGGAAATGGTTTCCGAACAGAGTGAACTTTATAAAAAGCATCCGGACTGGGCGCTTCAGATACCGGGCAGGAAGCCTGTCAGAAGCCGCAATCAGCTGTTGCTTGATTTTTCGCGAAAAGAAGTCAGAGATTATATTTTTGATAAAATCTGTGTAGCACTGGATATGGGAAAAGTATCCTATGTGAAATGGGATATGAACCGGAGTATGGCAGAGGTGTTTTCCCATGCGACACTGCCGGGAAGAGTGACCTATGATTATGTGCTGGGCTTATATGAATTTCTGGAAAAGCTCATAACGCGCTATCCGGATATGCTGATCGAAGGCTGCAGCGGAGGCGGAGGAAGATTCGATGCAGGTATGCTTTACTATACACCGCAGATCTGGTGCAGTGATAATACGGATGCAATCAACCGCCTGAAGATCCAGTACGGTACTTCGTTCTTTTACCCGGTATCCGCTATGGGATCGCATGTATCCGCAGTGCCGAATCATCAGACCGGAAGGACGGTCAGCATGCATACCAGAGGGGTAGTGGCAATGTCCGGCACGTTCGGGTATGAGTTGGATCCGGCGAAGCTGTCAGAGGAAGAAAAAGAAGCGGTTAAAGAGCAGATCAAAACCTTTAAACGGCTGGGCGAACTGATCCGGACAGGTGATTACTACAGGCTTTCCAGCCCGTTTACAGAGCCATATACGGCATGGGAATTTATATCGGAAGATAAGAAGCATATGCTGGTCAATGTTGTGATCACGGAAGATTATGGCAATCCGGAGGTGTTGTGTATCAAGCCTTTGGGAATGCTGCCCGAAGCGGTTTATACAGAAAAAGTAACGGGAAAAGAATATACCGGGGATGTCCTTATGGAAGCCGGTATTCCAATCTATCCGCCGATGGAAGAATATCCGGCATACTGTCTGGAGTTTACCTGCAAATAATTCTTTTCCTTTTTTCTCTTTTTAAAACGTAGGTTTTGTGATACAATACGTTTAAGTGTGTTGAGATGAGGTGTTGTAATGTCTGAACGGGATGATAGGAATTCAGATGAAAGACACAAAAGAGTGAGGGCGTACAGACGCCTTTTAATCACATTGATCGTAATCTCCATAATCCTTCCGCTTGTACTTTGTACGATCCTGTTTATCCGGATCGGCATTTTGGAAAATCGTGTGAAGGAGCTTTCGGAAGAAGCAGCGGTGCGTAAGGTGCAGCTGGAGCAGACAGAGAAGACACGATGGAATGCTCCGGCAGAGACAGAGGATGAGCAGAAAGAACTGACTGCGGACAGACAGGAGACTGTTACCAAAACGACTGGTGTGGTCAAGCTGTCCGGTGCCATGAGTGATAGAGTGCTTGCTGCAGCTGTTTCGGGGAATGAGATACCATCCGGTGTGGGAGAGCAGACAGACGAACAAAGTGCAGCGGCGGATGACGGACGTAAGAAAGTATATCTGACATTTGACGACGGACCCAGTCCATATACGAATGATATTTTAGATATTTTAGCTGATTATGGGATTAAAGCGACCTTCTTTGTGACCGGCAAGGAGGGAACAGAGAATGAAGAAGCATACCGGAGGATCGTGCAGGAAGGACATACCATCGGGATGCATTCTTACAGCCATAAATACAGTCAGATCTATTCCAGTAAGCGGGCGTTTGTGGCGGACCTGAAGAAACTTCAGGACTACATAACGGAAGTGACCGGCGTGAAGCCGATGATCTACCGGTTTCCCGGAGGAAGCTCGAATACTGTAAGCAGGGTTCCGATCAGGAAGCTTTTGAGATATCTGAAAGAGGAACAGATTGAATATTACGACTGGAATGTAGCAAACGGAGATGCTGCCGGACAGGATTATTCAGTCAGGGATCTGGTGAACAATGTGGTGGATCATATTGATTCGTTCCATACATCCATTGTTCTGATGCATGATGCGCCGGATAAAGAGAAGACGGTGCAGGCACTGCCGGAAGTGATCGAGAGACTGTTGATCCGGGGAGATGTGGATATACTGCCGATCACGAAAGAGACAACGAAGGTACAGCATGTAGTGTTAGAGGAATAAAACAGAATACGATACTTGATATGGAGGAAAGGGTTATGGGTTTTTTTCAGGATTTGAAATCTGACCTGTCAACGGCTGTGAACGATCTGATACCGGAAGAAGAGGCAACGGAGAAAGAACCGGAGAAGAGCGCAGAAGAGCTTGAACAGGAGGAAGAAGAATTGAAAGCCGCGTTAAGCGCTGCGATCGACAAGCTTCCGGATTCCGATGAAAAAGAAGAGAAGAAGTCCCTGGAGTCCGGGCCGCAGAGGCAGGACAAAAAGGAAACAAAAGAAAAAGAGGTTTATAAACCGGAAGATGCGCAGGAGGATGAAAAGGAGAAGGAAGATAAGAAAGAAAAGTACAAACGTCTGAATCATCCTGAAAAAGAAGATATTTCCGGCAATATGAATATGCTGACAGAGGATGTTGTGATCAACGGCAGCTTTACAACGAAAGGATCTGCCAAAATCTACGGTACGATCAACGGTGATGTGGAAGTGGATGGCAAGCTGAATGCATACGGTACGATCAACGGTAATTCCATTGCCGGGGATATCTATACGGATTCTGCCAAGATCAACGGCGAGGTACACTCCATGGGAAGTGTCAGGATCGGAAAAGGAACTGTGATCATCGGTAATGTATTTGCGACTTCCGCAGTGATATCGGGTGCGGTCAAGGGTGACATAGACGTAAATGGAGAAGTTGTTCTGGAATCCTCCGCGATCATCATGGGAGATATCAAGTCAAAGACTGTCCAGATCAGCAACGGGGCAGTGATCGAGGGAAGATGCTCGCAATGCTATGCGGAGGTCAGCCCTACGTCCTTCTTTGATGTGTTTGGAGATGCAGAATAAATATAGACAGGAGAGTATTATGAAACGAGTAATGTTAAAGCTCAGCGGTGAGGCGTTAGCCGGAGAGAAAAAAACAGGATTTGATGAGGAAACGGTCCGGGGAGTGGCGCTTCAGGTAAAGAAGCTGATCGATGATGGCATGGAAGTGGGAATCGTCATTGGAGGAGGCAATTTCTGGCGAGGCAGAAGCAGTGAGAATATCGACCGCACAAAAGCGGATCAGATTGGTATGCTTGCCACGATCATGAATTGTATCTATGTTTCTGAAATCTTTCGTTCGACAGGGATGAAGACCAGTATCCTGACTCCTTTTGAATGCGGCTCATTTACAAAGCTGTTTTCCAAGGACCGGGCGAATAAATATTTTGAACGCGGCAGAGTCGTGTTTTTTGCAGGAGGTACAGGACATCCGTATTTTTCAACGGATACAGGAGTAACGCTGCGGGCGATCGAGATCGATGCGGAAGTGATCCTTTTGGCAAAAGCCATTGATGGTGTATACAGCGCAGATCCCAAGACAGATCCGGAAGCGGTTAAGTACGATGAGATATCCATTGATGAAGTGATCGCAAAGAATCTTCAGGTGATGGATATGACCGCATCGATCCTTGCACGTGACAATAAGATGCCGCTTTTAGTATTTGGACTAAATGAGCCGGACAGCATTGTGAATACAGTAAAAGGGAAATTTAACGGCACCAGAGTGACCGTATCATAAGGAGGAAGCTATGAACGAGAAATTAAAAGTATATGATGAGAAAATGCAGAAGACCATCGATCATATGGAAAGTGATTTTGCATCGATCCGGGCAGGAAGAGCGAATCCGCATGTACTGGATAAGATCAAGGTGGATTACTATGGAACGCCCACACCGATCCAGCAGGTGGGTAATGTAACCGTTCCGGAACCGCGTATGATCCAGATCGCTCCCTGGGAGAAGACTCTGATCAAAGAGATCGAGAAGGCAATTATGGCTTCTGACGTCGGGATCACACCTAGCAACGATGGAGCGGTAATCCGTCTGGTATTTCCGGAGCTTACAGAGGAAAGACGTAAAGATCTGGTAAAAGAGGTTAAGAAAAAAGGCGAAGATAATAAGGTCGCGATCCGCAATATCCGCAGGGATGGCAATGATGCTTTCAAGAAACTGGCCAAAGAGGATGTATCGGAGGACGAGATCAAGAAGCTGGAAGAAGATCTGCAGAAAATGACAGATAAATATATTAAGTCAGTAGAAAAAGCTGTAGAAGAGAAATCAAAAGAGATCATGACTGTATAGAACAGGAGGGACAGTACGAAGGCACTGTCCCTGTTACTGTTTAAAGAAAACAGTTGAATACGGAACTTAAAACAGTATCATGAAACGGTGCCGGAGTGCAATGAACAACGGCGGAGCGGATGAGACACAGGAGAGAAGGCACTCTGCCTGCACACACCGTTAGTTTGGATACGAAATGGGAACAAAAAAGGAGCAAAGCATGAACATACCAAAGCATGTCGCGATCATCCTGGATGGCAACGGACGCTGGGCAAAGAGCAAGGGAATGCCAAGAAACTACGGACATATGCAGGGCGCCAAAAATGTAGAAACGATCTGCGAAGCTGCATATAATATGGGGATAGAATATCTGACGGTATATGCATTTTCCACAGAAAACTGGAACAGACCAAAGGACGAAGTCGAAGCCCTGATGAAGCTTTTGCGCAATTACCTGAAAACATGCTTAAAGACAGCTGCAAAAAACAATATGTGTGTCAAGGTGATCGGTGACAAATCAGGTCTGGACCGGGATATCAGGGATACCATAGAAGGACTTGAAAAGGCGACACGTGATTATGATGGATTGCATTTTCAGATCGCACTGAATTACGGAAGCCGTGATGAGATTCTTCGCGCAGTGCGTAAGCTGATGTCAGATAGTGCAGAGGGAAATCTGGCTGCAGAGACACTGGATGAGACAGTATTTGCATCTTATCTGGATACGGCAGGAATTCCGGATCCGGATCTGATGATCCGGACCAGCGGAGAGCAGAGGATATCCAATTTCCTTCTATGGCAGCTTGCCTATACGGAGTTTTATTTTACATCTGTGCCATGGCCGGCATTTGGCCCGGAGGAATTGCGTAAAGCAGTGGAGGAGTATAACCACAGAGACCGCAGATATGGTCTTGTGAAGGAGGAGTAAGATGTTTAAACAGAGGGCTGTCAGTGCGGTTGTTTTAGTGATCGTGCTGTTGTTTTTTCTGATCGTTGGAGAACTTCCTTTATTTTTTGGAGTGCTTGCGATCTCGCTGATCGCCTTTTTTGAAATGACAAGGGCGACAGGAGTCCATACAGAAGGAAAATTCATGAATGCGCTGGAAACTGTTGGTGTTGTCGGGATCTGTGTTTATTATATTTCCATCAAAAACGGCATCCATCCGTATACAATGTTCGCATTGCTGGTAACGATCTCTTTTATCATGATGGTCTATGTTTTTACCTTTCCGGAATACCATGCCGATCAGGTTATGGCGATGATCTTTTCTGTGATTTATGCGCCGGTAATGTTATCTTTTCTGTATCTGACCAGACAGTTAAAAGGAGGCGTATATCTGGTATGGCTGACATTCATTGGATCCTGGATCTGTGATACTTGTGCATACCTTGTGGGAAGAAAGCTCGGAAAGCACAAACTGGCTCCTGTATTAAGTCCGAAGAAGTCTGTTGAAGGCGCAGTAGGCGGCGTGGCGGGAGCTGCTCTGGTTGGATTTATCTATGCGGTCGTACTGGTGCACTATCAGGTTGTCTCGGAGGAAATGCGTCTTGTGTATCCGGTGATCACGACAGTGTGCAGTCTGTTTAGCCAGGTGGGCGATCTTGCTGCATCTGGGATCAAGAGAAATCATGAAATCAAGGACTATGGGAAACTGATCCCTGGACATGGCGGAATTATGGACCGATTTGACAGTGTGATCTTTATTGCACCGATCATATATTATCTTGCAGGGATTCTTGGAAAGGTTTAAAATACAGATTTATGAAACAGTAAGACAGACAGGGGAATACTATGAAGAAGATAGTGATTTTAGGCTCGACAGGCTCGATCGGGACACAGACTTTGGATGTGGTAAGAGCTTACCGCGACAAATTGCAGGTCGTGGCGCTTGCGGCCGGTAAGAATGTTCGTAAAATGGAAGAACAGATCCGTGAATTTCATCCGCAGTATGCAGTTATGTGGGATGAAAAAGCGGCGGATGAGTTAAAAAGATCCGTAAGTGACACCGGGACACAGGTTCTATGCGGTATGGACGGACTGATGGAGGTCAGTGTTCTGGAAGACGCGGATGTTGTTGTGACGGCTATTGTTGGAATGATCGGCATACGACCGACGATTGCAGCCATCAAAGCAGGCAAGGATATCGCACTTGCAAATAAGGAGACACTGGTGACTGCGGGGCATATCATCATGCCCCTGATCAAAGAGTGTGGTGTAAAGCTGCTCCCGGTAGACAGTGAGCACAGTGCTATTTTCCAGTCTATGAACGGAGAACCGAAGAAACGGATCGAAAAGATTCTGCTGACTGCTTCGGGAGGGCCATTTAGGGGATATTCAAAAGAACAGCTTGCGAAGGTGGAACTGAAAGATGCACTGAAGCATCCAAACTGGTCTATGGGACAAAAAATAACGATCGATTCCTCCACCATGGTCAATAAAGGGCTGGAAGTGATGGAGGCCGGCTGGCTGTTTGGCGCCGCACCCGAACAGATTCAGGTGGTGGTTCATCCGGAGAGTATTATTCACTCTATGGTAGAGTATGTAGATGGAGCTGTGATCGCACAGCTTGGCATTCCGGATATGAAACTTCCGATCCAGTATGCCCTGTTTTATCCGGACCGGCTTCCGATGCAGCAAAAAAGACTGGATTTTTATGAACTGTCATCCCTTCATTTTGAAAAGCCTGATATGGAGACTTTCCGCGGATTAAAACTAGCATATGATGCGTTTTACAAAGGAGGCAGTATGCCTACTGTATATAATGCTGCCAATGAAAAGGCAGTCAGCCTGTTTTTGCAGCAGAAGATCTCTTATCTTGAAATTTATGAGATCATAGGATCAGCTATGGCAGCTCATACTGCGATCGCTTCACCGGATGTGGAGCAGATCCTTGCAGCAGAAGCCTGGTGTTATGAATTTATTGAGTCGAGGTGGTAATTTTGGGTATTATTTTGTTTTTTGTTTTATTCGGTGTGGTGGTGGTCAGTCATGAACTTGGTCACTTTCTGGTGGGAAGGGCTCATGGGATCCGCGTAAAAGAATTTGCAGTCGGCATGGGACCGAGACTTTTACATTTTGAAAAAAACGGTGTTTCGTATGCACTTCGACTTTTTCCGATCGGAGGAGCCTGTATGTTTGACGGAGAAGACGGCAGGGACCTGGAGGAGACCGAAGAAGAAAAAGACGAAACGGATGCTTATATTTCCCGGACAGAGCTGGGAAAGCAAGGATATACACTTCCGGAAGCACCGCTTGGGGCAAGGTTTTTAACTTTAGTGGCTGGACCGGGATTTAATTTCATCCTGGCGTTTTTGTTTTCGTTGATCATTGTAGGCAGTTATGGAGTGGATCTGCCTGTTATTGCGAAGCTGAGTGAAGATGGTGCAGCAATAGAAGCGGGACTGAAGGAAGGGGATACGATTGTTGCTTTCAACAATCAGAAAATTCACCTGTATCGAGAGATCAGTCTGTTTTCCATGCTCTATGAAGGCGGTACGATCGATGTGACCTATGAAAGGGATGGGAAACAGCATCATACGAACATGACGCCGAAGTATAGTGAAGAAGAAGGACGATATTATATGGGGCTGATCGGAATGAGCGGATATACCAGAGTGAGCGCTCTTTCAGCCGTAAAATACAGTTTTTATGAGGTTGGTTACTGGATTGATTCCACGATAAAAAGCCTTGGGCTTTTAGTACGGGGAAAGGTAACGAAGGACGATGTATCGGGGCCGGTGGGAATGGCTCAGACGGTCAATACGATCTACACGGAATCAAAGCCTGACGGTATTTTCTATATCTGGTTGAATATGCTGAATTTTGCAATCCTTTTAAGTGCGAACTTAGGCGTTTTAAATCTTCTGCCGCTTCCTGCTTTGGATGGCGGGAGGATCATTTTTGTATTGATCGAGGCAGTCAGAGGCAAACCGATCCCTCCGGAAAAAGAAGGATTTGTTCATATGATCGGCTTTATGGCACTGATGGTGTTGATGATCTTTGTTTTTTATAATGATCTGACAAAAATTTTTTAAACCTATTTGACAAGTAATATTTACGATAAAACAGGCATTTGGAGACTTTTGAAAGTCGAAATGCCTGTTGTTTTTTGTGAAATGTGCCGATTGCACATTGTGAAAAAGATACATATAATAGCCACAAGCTCGGACGCGAGTATAAGCATAGCAGGCGCGCAGCTGTGTTTCTAAAGTTGTACAATTCATTATTCATAGCGTGAATTCAACGCTTTTCCAAAAGGAAGAAACAGTTTGAAAAAGAAAAATAGGCAGTCGGTTGAACAGATCTGGCTGTGGGAGAAAGGAGAGGTTCGTAACCGTAATGAAAATGTGATCTGTATCCGAAAAGTCTGCACTGCAAAGGGTGTTTGCGCTTTGTATGGGATCTTTGAAGGAATAGATGAATATGGTGGAGAAGCAGCGGCACTGGCCGGCAACCGTATGGAAGAATGGTTTGACAGTCAGTTACTCCTGTTGCTAAAGGAAGCTGACAGCAGATTGCCCGGGACTTCTAAGAAATTATACCGTCGCCTGATCCAAAACAGTGGAGCTTTGTTATTTGCAAAACTGAATGAAGAATTATTTCGAATGGGAAGACGAAATAAGTGTGTATTCGGGTGTACGGCGTCAGTTTGCCTGCTGTGGCAGGAAACAGTTTACTGGTTTCATGTCGGGAACGGTGGAGTTTATTGTTCAAAGAGACAACAGAGTCTTACAAAGGTTCACGCTACACCTGAAGGAGAACTGTTTCGATGTCTGGGAGGAAACCGGGATGGCAGAGTGGATTTTGGAAGCAGTAAGCTTTCGGGGTATCTGTTTATGATATGCAATGATGGCTTTCTGAAGAAGATTGCCTGGGAAGAGATACGGGAGAGCCTTTTATCCTGCGGGCAGGATAAAAAACAACTGGAAAAACGGTTAAAAAAAATAGGGGAATACCAAAGATTGAGAAGGTCAGAGAATAATAGCTCGGCAATTTTGTTTTGGAGAGGCAGGTGAGCGGTATCGAGGAAGGAATGATCCTGCAGGAAAGATACAGGATCCTGCGAAAAATAGGGGAAGGCGGGATGGCGGAAATCTATCTGGTGGAAGACGAAAGACTTGGCAGAAACTGGGCAATGAAGTGCGTGAATCTGTCCGGCGGGGAAGAATGGAGACAACAGGCGTATGAGGCAGAGCGAAGAATACTGGTTCAGATCAGTCATCCGGCATTTCCTATGCTGGTCGATACATTCAGTCTTGGAGAACGCAGTTTCCTGATAATGGAATGGCTGGAAGGAGAAAACCTGGAAGAGTACCTGGAAAGAAATAAGCGGATCAGGGAAACAGAGGCAAAGGAGATCGTATTAAAGATCATGATGGCGCTCTCTTACCTGCACAGGCAGACGCCTTCCATTGTCTATGGTGACCTGAAGCCGGCCAATATTATTTTACAGAGAGAAAAAAGAGTAAGACTTCTTGATTTTGGATCTGCAGTGTGGGGTGAAGAACGATTTGTGATCGGAACACCGGATTATGCAGCTCCGGAACAGTTGTTAAGTGAACGGACACAGATCGACCAAAGAAGTGACATTTATGCAGTAGGGATCTTATATGCCGAAATGCTGACCGGACAAAGGACAGGACGCGCTTTTTTACAGAATCCTTTTTTGCCTAAGTATGTCAGAAGATTTATACAGATCTGTACCAGACACAAGCCAGAGGAACGATTTCAGACTATAGAGGAAGCGATCGGTTTTCTGACGGACAGAGGTAAACGAAAGAAAAAAGAACAGTTTATCATACAGGATCTGGAGAGAATATTGCTGATCGAAGATCCGAAAAATATAGGAAAAGGAGAATCAGAATGTTGGGAAACGGGAAAAAAGGAACAGGAAAGATGAAAAGACGGATGCTTGCGGTATCGATATTTTTTACGTTTTTATCTGTCGGCGGATGGAGCAATATGCAATGCCCGGCAGAAGAGTCGGAAAGGTGCACAGAGGTTCTGCAGACGGTAAATAATAACACGGAAACAGAAACGACTGTAGAAACAGAGGGGGACATTGCTGAGGAAGTAAAACGGCTTGAACAACTAAGACCGGAAACGTGCAGTGATGAAAAGATCACGACCGCCGTACAGAGTGCTTCAGTGGAGGCTTGTGCCATGTGGCTTTCCGAAATGCGATATGAGGATTTTACAGCATTGATCAAACGAAATACCTGGCTGAATGAAGAGGCTGTAACTACGGAATACGATCCTGTTGCAAAGGATTCGGAAAGCTGGAAACTGCAATGGAAGGCCGGGAAGACGACAATGCGGAAATATTATGAATTTGTTCTGGACAGCTGCAATCTTATGGCTCCGGTCAGATACAGAGCGGAGCAGGCCAGTTCTTATTTTGCTTCGGATTCCGGTTATTTTTATGCATATTTCCAGAAAGAGGGGACACAGACGGCTTCTGCAACAGTGAAGATTACGGGGATCAGTACTACAAAGCAGATCAATACCGATAAAGCTTCTTTGTCGCAACAGAATAATCTGAAGGTACAGGTTACTGTGACCGGAAAGTATCCGGAAGGCTTTACGGGAACTTTTGGAACGACTACCTCGACAAGGGCGGACTCCGGCACCGGCTATTATACAAATATCTGGCTGCCGTTTCAGTATACGAAACAGGCAGGGTATGCTGTTACGATCAATACTACAGGGGAATATGGCCTGGCAGGGGATTTTTTTGCTGAGGAGAACGGGGCGGTCACAAGCGGGGACCAGAAGCATGAAAACAAAGCAGATCATACGCTCCTGATGAAGGTCCATATCGGTTATCATGCGGGGGTAGGGACCAGCGCCTCCAAACATACGAGTCATGCAGCATTTTTGTTTAACGTGACACCTTCGACTTATTATGTTGTATATGACGGGAATGGAGCTACATCAGGTGCGACTTCACTTCAGACCTGTCGGTACGGAGAAAAATGCTTTTACCGGAAAAACGGATTTGCAAGAGAGTTTGTGGTGGATTATCGGACGGAAGAAGGCGTGGCACAGAGAAGCAGTGACAGGGCAGTCAGCCGGTTTAAAGGCTGGTCTGATAATAAAACGACGGCAAAATATGCTGAAGAAAGTGCATTTGGAAATCTGACCGGGACCGATCAGGGGAGCGTTACAAGATTTGCAATCTGGGAGAACGGGACGATCACACTGCCAAAAGCATTTCGAACCGGATATGTGTTTAAAGGATGGAAATATGGAGAAGAAATCCTTGCTGCAGATACGACAGTTACTCCGTCCCGGTCTGAGACTATGGAAGCGGTCTGGGAACCGAACGGATATAAAATTGCTTTTTTTCGGGAGAAGGATGATACAGAACCTTTGCAGGTACAGCAGTTACTGTATGATGAGCCTGCAAAGCTGCTTAGTGCAGAAGCATTAATGCTGAAAAAGGATGGATACCGGTTTGAAGGCTGGGAGAGTGAAAAAGGTATTTACCGGGACGGCGTTAGTGTGATCAATGTAACGGACAGAAAAGATGAGGTACTGAAGTTTTATGCGCTCTGGCAGAAACTTGAGGAAGGATCGCAAGGAGAAAAGGAAGGATCCAAAGACAATGAAAATCCCGTAAATGATAAGAAAAACAGTTATGGACTGACAGAAAAGCAAGTACTGGAGTTGCTCAAAAGGCTGCAGAATGGAAGCATTGAAAAACTGAAGATTGATAAAGCAGAATATACGATCGTAAAGCAAAATGACGGTACACTGGAAATCAAACTTGTGGATACCGCAGGACAAGGTGAGATAACTATCCCTTCCAGTGTAACGCTGGGAGACAAAGTGTTTCATATCACTGCCGTCAGCGATAGTGCATTTAAAGGGAACCAAACGATAAAACAGGTATATGTTTCTTCCGGGATCATTAAAATCGGGGCATATGCATTCTATCAATGTAAGAATCTGGAAAAAGCAGAAATGCCGGATACGGTCATGCAGATTGGCAAATATGCCTTTGGCAAATGCCCGAAGCTGAAACAGGTACGGTTTTCAAAAGGATGTTATGAAATGGGGGAGGGATGTTTTGCGGAAGATGGCACGTTAAAATCGATCAATTTGTCCGGAAAGCTCATCAGGATCCCGGCAAAATGTTTTTTGAAATGCGGGAAACTGAAAAAGGCAGTGCTTGGAACGGATCTGACAGGAATCGGGAAAAATGCCTTTGAAGGTTGCAAAAGTCTTGGAGAGATCAAGATTCCGTTAAAAGTCCAGACAATCGGGAAAAAAGCATTTTATCATTGCAAAAAATTAAAAAAGGTAAATTTCCGAACAAAAGGCATGCGAAAGATCGGAGTGAAAGCTTTCGCAAAATGTCACGCCCGTCTGCAATTTGTGGTAAATGCGTCCGTAAAAGAAAAATATCAGGAGCTTCTAAAAGGCAGGTATTGAGAATCTGTAAGATTCTAACTTTACAAGATAAGAAAAAGCCTTTACAATGAAACTGATCTGTAAAGGGGTAACGGGGTTATGTGAAAAAGTGTACTTACGGAATAAAAACGATAATACGACATATCTTTGACGTTATTAAAATCTGACCATGTTATACTAAGGAAACAATGATTCGATCAGTACTTTCCTATATCCGATTGAATTACATGGTCAGGTTTTTTGGCGTATGTAAGGAACAAAGATCTTAAGAGTAGAGAAAAACAGGAGGGATAAGATGTATCGGGAAAAAACAAAAGTTATAAAGATAGGAGACAGAGTGATCGGAGGCGGAAATCCGATCCTGATCCAGTCGATGACGAATACCGCAACAGAGAATGTGGAGGCGACAGTGGCGCAGATCCTGCGGCTGGAAGATGCCGGCTGTGAGATCATTCGCTGTACCGTACCGACAATCGAGGCGGCGAAGGCTCTTGCACAGATTAAAAAGCAGATTCATATTCCGCTTGTGGCGGATATTCATTTTGATTATAAGATGGCGATCGCAGCCATGGAAAACGGCGCGGATAAGATCCGTATCAATCCGGGAAATATCGGAGGACGTGATAAGGTAAAGGCAGTAGTACAGGCGGCGAAGGAGCAAAAGATACCGATCCGCGTGGGAGTAAACAGTGGTTCTCTGGAAAAAGAACTGGTGGAGAAATACCATGGGGTTACGGCGGAAGGAATCGTTGAGAGTGCACTGGATAAGGTTCAAATGATCGAAGAACTGGATTATGATAATCTGGTCATCAGTATCAAATCCTCTGATGTTCTGATGTGCGTGAAAGCCCATGAGCTTTTGGTGCAAAAAACAGATTATCCGCTTCATGTGGGAATTACGGAATCCGGAACGGTTCTGGGCGGCAATATCAAGTCTGCGGTAGGACTGGGGATCATTCTCCATGAGGGAATCGGTGATACGATCCGGGTTTCCCTGACAGGAGATCCGGTGGAAGAGATCAGATCCGCGAAACTGATCCTGAAGACACTTGGCTTAAAAAAAGGAGGGATCGAGGTTGTGTCGTGTCCAACCTGCGGACGTACCAGGATCGATCTGATCGGACTTGCCACGCAGGTGGAGAAGATGACGGAACAATATGATCTGGATATTAAAGTGGCGGTTATGGGATGTGCAGTCAATGGACCGGGAGAGGCAAAAGAGGCAGATATCGGGATCGCCGGCGGTATCGGAGAAGGCCTTTTGATCAAAAAGGGCGAGATCATACGAAAAGTGCCGGAAGATCAGCTGCTTCTGGTGTTGAAAGAGGAACTGGATCACTGGCAGTAGAAA
This sequence comes from Lachnospiraceae bacterium, assembly GCA_015056815.1. Lineage (GTDB taxonomy): Bacteria > Bacillota > Clostridia > Lachnospirales > Lachnospiraceae > SIG333. The sequence goes on from SVFN01000001.1 coordinate 210,385, forward strand.
AGAAAAAGGCATTTCGACTATGAATAGTAACTCTGAGAGTACATGGTAGTAAAAAGGATGAGGCAAATGGAGAAACTGTTTAAAGAAGTCTTTCCAACTTTAAAATTGACAGGTGAATTGAATTCGCTTATGGATGATGTGAATGTGGCGAGAATTTCGTCCACGCGACGCAGGGATCATTTGAAGATCTATATTCAGTCGGAACATCTGATACACAAAAAGTATATTTATGAACTACAGGATGCGATTAAAAAGCAGCTTTTTATGAAAAATGCTCCTGTGGTAGATGTTTATGAAAAATTCATATTATCAGAACAGTATACACCGGAGAAATTAATGGAAAACTATCGGGACAGCATTTTGTTAGAGTTTTATCATTACAGTCCGGTGATCTGCAGTATGCTGAAAAAAGCCGACATTGAGTTTATGGATAAAGAGGTAAAGATTATTGTGGAGGATACGGTACCGAACCGTTCCAAGGCATTGGAGATGCTTCGGATCTGCGATAAGATCCTGCAGGAACGCTGCGGGATGTCAGTTTTTTGTTCTGTGGATTATAAAGAAGCAAAGAAGAGTCGGCATAAAGAAGAAGATGATGTGATGATTGCCAGAAAAGTGGCAGCCATTGCGGCAAACATGAGAAGTGACAGGGAAGAGGAAACGGTTGTTGAGGCAGAGGCACTTCCGGCAGCGGCAGGAGCGGAAACGGTTACCACAGCGTCAACACCCAAAAAGCCGAAAGCCTCCGAAGAGAAGAAAGCTTTTCAGAAAGAGTGGAAGCGTGCTCCGAAGAAAGACGATAATCCGGATGTGATCTACGGCAGGGATTTTGAAGGGGAAGAACTCACCCTGGAACAGATACAGGGTGAGATGGGTGAAGTTATTATACGTGGTAAGGTCATTGGACTGGAGACACGGGAGATCCGAAATGAGAAGACCATTGTTATGTTCCAGATCACAGATTTTACAGACACCATTACCGTTAAGATGTTTACAAGAAACGATCAGCTTGAAGAACTGATGGGGGATCTGAAAAAAGGAGCTTTTCTTAAGATTAAAGGAATCACGATCATCGATAAGTTCGACAATGATCTGACGATCGGTTCTGTTGCGGGGGTTAAGAAGATTCCGGATTTTACTTCTTCCAGAAATGATTTCAGTGTACGCAAGCGTGTGGAGCTCCATTGTCATACGAAGATGAGTGATATGGATGGAGTTTCGGACGCGAAAAATATCGTAAAGAGAGCTTATAAATGGGGGCATTCCGCTATCGCGATCACAGATCATGGTGTGGCTCAGGCTTTCCCCGAGGCGTTTCATACCTGGCAGGATCTGTGGAAAGAAGAAAAGAACAAACGCAAAGAAAACGGTGATGAAAATCCTGACAGGCAGGATTTTTTCAAGATCATTTACGGTGTGGAGGCATATCTGGTTGATGATCTGAAGGAAATCGTTGTGAATTCCAAAAAGCAGTCACTGGACTCACCTTTTGTTGTGTTTGATTTGGAGACCACAGGGTTTTCCGCCAACAAAAACAAGATCATAGAAATCGGAGCCGTAAAGGTCGAACATGGACGCATCACGGAGAAGTTTTCGACCTTTGTCAATCCCAGGGAGCCGATCCCTTACAGGATCCAGAAACTGACATCCATCACTGATGCAGATGTGATCGACGCACCTCCTATCGAGGAGATCCTTCCGAAGTTTCTTGCGTTTTCAAAAGATTGTGTGATGGTGGCTCACAATGCTCAGTTTGACATGGGCTTTATCATGGAAAATGCGAAAAGACAGGGTATTTCTGAAGATTTTACTTATATTGATACCGTTGGCCTTGCGAGGATACTGCTTCCAAATCATGCCAAGTATACATTGGATGCTGTTTGTAAGGTGCTGGGGATCTCTTTGGAGAACCATCACCGGGCGGTGGATGATGCCGGGGCTACGGCGGAAATCTGGGTAAAATTTATCGAGATGCTCCATAAAGATGCGATCTTCGATCTAGATGGCGTTAATGCGCTGGGCGAGGACAATCCGGAAGTGACGAGAAAACTCCGGCCATATCATGCCATTATCCTGGCGAAGAATAATGTGGGGCGGATAAACATGTACCGGCTGATATCCGAGTCTCACCTTACTTATTTTCATAAGTTTCCGAAGATTCCAAAAAGCCGTATCCTGAAATACAGAGAAGGACTGATCCTTGGAAGTGCCTGTGAGGCAGGAGAACTGTACCAGGCGATCCTGAGCGAGAGAAGTGATGCCGAGATCATGCGCATTGCGGATTTTTATGATTATCTGGAAATACAGCCAAACGGTAACAATGCGTTTATGATCGAATCGGAAAAAGTGGAAAATGTCAATTCCGTAGAAGACCTGGAGAATATAAACAGAAGGATCTGTGCGCTTGGAGATGAACTGGACAAACCGGTATGTGCGACCTGCGATGTGCATTTTCTCGATCCGGAGGATGAGGTTTACCGCAGGATCATTATGGCCGGAAAAGGCTTTAAGGATGCAGATAATCAGGCTCCGCTCTATCTGCATACAACGGAAGAAATGTTGGAGGAATTCGCTTATCTTGGAAGTGAGAAAGCGGAAGAAGTCGTGATCACCAACACGAACAGGATCGCGGATATGATCGAGTCCATTGACCCGGTACGGCCGGATAAATGTCCGCCGGTTATTGAAAACAGCGATCAGACTTTACGTGATATCTGTAATAACAGAGCGCATGAACTGTATGGGGAAAATCTGCCGGATATTGTTAAGGACAGACTGGAGATGGAACTGAATTCCATTATCAGCAACGGTTTTGCAGTAATGTATATCATTGCCCAGAAGCTGGTGTGGAAATCTGTGGAGGACGGCTATCTGGTCGGCTCGAGAGGATCGGTAGGTTCCTCCTTTGTGGCTTATATGGCGGGTATCACGGAGGTTAATTCCTTAAGTCCGCACTATCGCTGCGAAAATTGTTACTATGTGGATTTTGATTCCGAAGAAGTGAAGGCCTATGCAGGAAAAGCGGGCTGTGATATGCCGGACAGGATCTGCCCCAGGTGCGGGAAACCACTCATAAAAGACGGATTCGATATTCCGTTTCAGACTTTCCTTGGATTTAAAGGAAACAAAGAGCCGGATATTGATTTGAACTTCTCAGGAGAATATCAGTCAAAAGCGCATAAGTATACAGAGGTTATTTTCGGCTACGGGCAGACGTTCAGGGCGGGTACGATCGCGACTCTGGCGGATAAAACTGCGTTTGGCTATGTCAAAAATTATTATGAGGAGAGAGGAAAACATAAAAGAGTCTGTGAGATCAATCGTATCGTGGAAGGCTGTACCGGAGTCAGACGTTCGACAGGGCAGCATCCGGGCGGTATTGTCGTGCTCCCGGTAGGAGAAGACATCAATTCTTTTACGCCGGTTCAGCATCCTGCTAACGATATGACGACGGATATCATTACCACGCATTTTGATTATCATTCGATTGATCACAATCTGCTGAAGCTTGATATCCTCGGACACGATGATCCGACCATGATCCGTATGCTTCAGGATCTTACCGATACGGATCCGACTGCGATACCATTGGATGATAAAGGGGTCATGAGCTTGTTCCGCTCCACGGAGGCTTTGGGGATCACGCCGGATCAGATCGGAGGATGTCCGCTCGGATCGCTTGGCATCCCGGAGTTTGGCACGGATTTTGTTATCCAGATGCTGATCGATACGAAACCGGGTTCCTTTTCGGATCTGGTTCGTATTTCCGGTTTGTCACATGGTACGGATGTATGGCTGGGCAATGCACAGACTTTGATCGAAGAAGGAAAAGCGACCATTTCCACAGCGATCTGTACCCGTGACGACATCATGACTTATCTGATCGGAATGGGGGTGGAGAGCGAATTGTCCTTTACGATTATGGAGAGTGTCCGTAAAGGAAAGGGATTAAAGCCCGAGATGGAAGCCGCCATGATCGAGGCGAATGTGCCGGACTGGTATATCTGGTCCTGCAAAAAGATCAAATACATGTTCCCGAAGGCGCATGCGGCGGCATATGTCATGATGGCGTGGAGGATCGCATATTATAAAGTAAACTATCCGTTAGCATACTATGCTGCCTATTTCAGCATCAGGGCGTCTGCTTTTTCTTATGAGATCATGTGCCAGGGACAGCAGCACTTGCTGGATATGGTCGCAGATTACAATAAAAGAAAAGATTCTTTAAGCAAAAAAGAACAGGATACGGTGAAAGATATGAAGATCGTTCAGGAGATGTATGCGAGAGGATTTGATTTCCTGCCGATCGATGTGTATCGTTCCCATTCCAGATTATTCCAGATCGTAGACGGAAAGTTGCTTCCGCCCTTTAACAGTATTGACGGACTCGGTGACAGTGCAGCAGAAGGGATCATGGAGGCAGGCAAAGATGGTCCGTATCTTTCAAAAGATGATTTCCGTACCAGAACCAAAGCGTCCAAGACAATCACAGATAAGATGGCGGAGCTGAATCTTTTGGGCGACATTCCCGAATCCAACCAGATCAGTCTCTTTGATCTGATGAGTGCCGGGGTGTGATCGGAAGATAAGGGGCTTACGGCAGGAGAAAAAGCTCTTTCCATTTAAAGGGCGGTGTATGGCAGATATCCGGCTTCCAGATATTTTTTGATATCGAAAGCCGGATATCATGATGTCGGGGTTAAAAGCCGATATCCGGATTATTCCGTTGTGCGCACTCCTGCAATCCTCATATCATATAAAAAGGCAAGGCCGGTCAGAATCGGATCAGGGTTAAAAAGCGATTGTTTGACAAAACAAATAGTGCAAAACACACAAAAGACAGGGGCACAACAAGTACAAAATGCACTAATCATACAAAAGATAAAAAACATAAAAAAAACACTTGCATTTTATCGATGACTATTGTATTATAAATGAGGTCGCTGCGGGGAACACAAAACACAGACGACACAAAAGATATGGCTCGTTGGTCAAGAGGTTAAGACGCTGCCCTCTCACGGCAGAATCAGCGGTTCGATTCCGCTACGAGCTGTTTACTGTTTAAACAACAGCCCAACCCGTAAGTTTGGAGTGAAAGCTTCAAACTTTTTTTAGTTTCAGGGACAATAAATAAACTCTAAAAAATCTTAAAAAAGATTGAATAATTCATAAAAACAATTGATCAAACAAAGGAACTGCGGGTTAAATCTGTTTAAAACCGCAAGAATTCCATGAATAAGAATGCCGTAAACGAATAAATACCTGAAGAGAATGCATGGAGGGAAAAATGTCTAAGTACAGTGTAAAGAGACCATTTACTGTTTTGGTGGCAGTGATCATGATACTGGTGCTGGGAGGCGTCAGTTATTTTAAGATGACAACGGACCTTCTGCCAAATATGAATCTGCCTTATGTGCTTGTGATCACATCTTATCCGGGAGCATCTCCCGAAAAAGTGGAAAAAGATATTTCCGGTGTTCTTGAATCTGCTCTTGGCACTGTGAACGGTGTTGAGAATGTCACGTCTGTTTCAAATGAAAATTATAGTATCGTTACTTTGGAATTCCAGGATGATATGAATATGGATAGTGCGATGGTAAAGCTGTCAACGGCGGTAAACGAAGTGGAGCTGCCGGAAATGGCGGGAAAACCCTCTTTGATGGAGATTTCGCCGGATATGATGGCGACCATGTATGTCAGTGTAGACTATGACGGGAAGGATATCTATGAACTGACGGAATTTTGCAAAGATACTGTAATACCCTATTTTGAACGTCAGGCAGGCGTAGCCAGCGTGGATGCGACAGGACTGGTGGACAAGAAGGTAGAGATCCGCCTGAATCAGGGTAAGATCAATATCGTTAATGCAAAGGTGATGGGGCTTGCCACAGATAAGCTGGAGGAAGCCCAGAAAAAACTGGATGATGCCAAAAAAGAACTGGACGATGCCAAAAAGGAGTTAAATAAACAGAAGGATACATTGGCCGGGGCACAGGAAGATACAACCGGCGAGCTGGCAGAGTATTCGAAAATGCTGGATGAGGCAATGGCGACCAAGGCGGCATATCAGGCGCAGGTTATGAGTCTGGAAGCCAGCAAAAAAGCATTGGAATCCGAAAAAGAGGCTTATGACAAGAATAAGGTAAAAAGTAATTATGACAGTATAAACAAAATGATCACCTCTGTAAAAACAGCAGTGACGGGGAATGATGCCTATCAGACTGTGTATGCTCAGGTATATGCGGCTGTCTATGAGCAGGTGTATGCCAATGTGTATCCAGAAGTATTGACAGCTGCTGTCAGTCAGGCAGTGGCACAGGCAGGACTTTCGGTAGAAGTAACGAAAGAGAACGCGGAAAGCGTTCTTGCCATGATGGGGGAGGCGGCGGCTTCGATCAAAAGCGGTGCCGAGGCTGCGGCAAAGCAGACGGCAGAAGGAATGATCGCGTCCATGGATGAATCCGGTGATGCCAATTCTCCGAAAGCGATCACGCAAAAGCAGCTGGAATCACAGGCTTCTTCGCTTCCTGTTGATATGCAGGATGCGATCAAACACCCCAGAAAGCTGGAAGCGTTAAAATCTATGCTGGAGCAGCAGGGACAAAAGGAAGCTGCGCGGAATCTGACAAAGGACAACCTGAAACAGCTTTATGATATCGTGAATACCCGTATTCCGCAGATCGATACGGAGCTTGCCAATCTGGACATAGAGATCATGGCTGCCAAGATGGTGTTGGAAGAAGTGGAAAAATCCATCAAAGAAGCGGAAGATAATTATATTAAGGTGGAAGAAGGCAAGATGACAGCGGCAGCTTCGTTTGGTGCCTATCAGGCACAGATGGCTTCCGGTGAAAGCGGTATCAAAGATGGGGAGAAAAAGCTGGAAGAATCCCAGAAAACGCTGGATGATTCCAGAGATCAGGCGCTCAAAAACGCTAATATGGATTCCCTGATCAACAAAGATACTTTGTCACAGATCCTTTCGGCAGAGAATTTTTCAATGCCGGCCGGCTATGTGGAAGGCGAAGAGGAGGAAGAGACTTTCCTGGTAAAGGTGGGGGAGGAATATGACAGTATCGAAGCCCTGGAAAATACACTGCTGACACATGTGGATGATATTGGCGATATCAGGCTTTCCGATGTGGCTGATTTTGAAGTGACAGATAATGCGGGGGACAGTTATGCCAAAATGAATGAGAACCAGGCTGTGATCTTAAGCATATCCAAAGCCAGCACGGCAGGTACCTCCGAGGTGTCAAAAACCTGCAATGAAGCACTTGAGACTCTGATGAGTCAGTATCCGGGCATGCATCTGACTCCGATCATGGATCAGGGAGATTATATCAAGATGATCATTCACTCGGTTATGAGTAATCTGATCTGGGGAGCAATGCTTGCAATCCTGGTTCTGATTCTTTTCTTAAAAGATGTCAGACCAACGATCGTGGTGGCATTCAGTATTCCGTTAAGTGTATTGTTTGCCATAGTGCTGATGTTTTTCAGTAAGATATCCATGAATATCATTTCCCTGTCGGGGCTGGCGCTTGGTGTCGGAATGCTTGTGGATAATTCGATCGTGGTGATTGAAAATATATACCGTTATCGCAATCAGGGAATGGCGGCACCGAAAGCGGCAGTAAAAGGTGCAAATCAGGTGGCGGGAGCGATTTTTGCCTCCACACTTACAACGATCTGCGTGTTTTTGCCCATCGTGTTTGCAACAGGACTTGTGCGCCAGATCTTTACGGATATGGGGCTCACTATAGCTTTCAGTCTTGTGGCATCCCTGATCGTGGCATTGACGCTTGTGCCGGCCATGAGTGCGACAGTGCTGAAAAACACAAGGGAAAAAGAGCAGAAACTGTTTCAAAAAGTCTTAAATATCTATGAGAAATTGCTGCGTTTTTGCCTGAAAGTTAAAATCGTTCCTCTGTTTCTTACAACAGCGCTTCTGGCATTCTGTATCTGGGAAACGACCAGGATCGGTTTGATCTTTATGCCGGAAATGGGCGGGAATCAGATGTCTGTGACATTTACGGCACCGGATGATATGACCGAGAAAGAAGGCTATGCACTTGCGGATGAGGCGATCCATTACATGGCATCCGTGCCGGGAGTCGAGACGGTGGGAGCCATGGCAGGCGGCGGATCGACTTCGCTCTTAAGCACGGGAAGCAACAAGGATTTCCAGTTCTTTGTGCTGCTGGAAGAGGAAGCGGCGCAGGATAATAAGATCATCGCAAAGGAATTCGAAAATTATTTTAAGGGATTGGAATATGAAGATCTCGAGTACAGCATTTCCACTTCCAACATGGATATGGGTGCACTTTTGGGAAGCGGTCTGGAGATCAATATCTATGGAAATGACACCGACAGGCTTTTGGAGCTGAGCGAACAGGTCATGGATAAAGTGTCACAGGTGGAAGGTTTTGAAGAGATCACCAACGGGCAGGAAGAGGGCAAGGACGAGATACGTCTTGTGGTGGATAAATCCAGGGCAATGCGTTATAACCTGACGGTGGCCCAGATTTTTCAAAAACTGTCTGCCGAGCTTGCTACGGATAAGACGGTTATGTCGATCGAGGTGGAAGACGAGGATTATGAGATTGTCATTATCGATGAAACAGCGAAGCTCTCAGAGAAGAACATCATGAATTATGAATTTGAGTATGAGACGAAAGACAAAGATGACAAGACCGTTACTGAGAAGCACAAGATGCGGGAATTCGTCAAACGGCAGGAAGGCAAGAGCCTGGCGAATATACGGAGAGAAAACCAGTCGCGCTATATCACGGTTTCCGCCAAAGCGAAAGAGGGATTTAATACAACACTGCTTGCCAGAGAGCTGGAAGAGAAACTGAAGGGATTTACACTTCCGGAGAATTATACAATGGAGATTGCAGGTGAGAGTGAATCTGTCACAAAGGCAATGAAAGATCTGGGACTGATGATCGCACTGGCGGTTACCTTTATCTATCTGATCATGGTCGCACAGTTCCAGAGTCTGCTTTCGCCGTTTATCGTACTCTTTACGATCCCGCTTGCCTTTACGGGAGGTTTTTTGGCATTGTTTCTGACAGGTACAGAGCTGTCGGTCGTTGCCATGATGGGATTTCTGGTGCTGGCCGGAGTCGTGGTAAATAACGGTATCGTTTTTGTGGATTATGCCAATCAGCTCCGTATCGGCGGTATGGAGAGACGTGAAGCACTGATAAAGACGGGACGGACACGTATGCGTCCGATCCTGATGACTGCCCTGACCACGATCCTTGCCATGTCCACTATGGCGCTGAGCAAAGATCCGGCTTCTACGATGGGCAAGGGAATGGCGATGGTTACCATCGGCGGCCTGGGATATGCAACACTTATGACACTGTTCATCGTTCCGGTTCTTTATGACGCAATGTTTAAAAAAGAATTGCGCGAGATAGATGTGGATTACGAAGCAGACGATCGGAAAAAGGCGGCTCTGATGGAAGAAATGGAGCTTGACAACGAAACGAGTGGTGAATCCTTTGTGGAAACGGATGATGATCCGGCAGATGAGACAGTTTTATATTCCGCGCAGGAAACGGACGATCTTATGGAAATCGATGTATTTGAATCTGTCGGGACTGCAAAAGATCCGGAGGAACAGACAATACTGACGGAAAGAACGGAAAAAGATATTGAATGATCCGGGGGGGAATAACTTCGTGTATCATGACAAGGGTTTATGACAAAATATGAAATGCGTGTCCGTACAACAGGAAGCGCAGGGACAAAACGCACGAATCGTTCAATGTTCGTGCGTTTTAAAATATACAAAAAGAACTGAAAACAGATTAAAAAACTCCGTTTTCGGTCTGGGCTGTTTGCAAAATGAAAGAAAAATGGTAAAATATCCTTATCTTTTTGGTAATTATGAAAGGAGAAGGAAAGGGTATGAAAAAGAAAACATTGCGTCGTATTGCGGCTGGTGTGTTATCGGGGGTTCTGATGGCCGAGACCGCATTTACGGCAATCGAAACAGTGGAAGCGTTTGCGGCCCAGGTAACCATAGCCGGTGAAATCGCGATCGATCCCACGCTTCACTACCAGACCCTGGACGGCTGGGGATCCTCACTTTGCTGGTGGGGGAACAGCATCGGTTCCTGGGGTGACAAGGATTTTAATGGCAATGGCAAGCCTGACAGGGAAGAAATCGCGGAGCTTGCATTCTCGCCGGACTATCTGAATCTGAACATCGTCCGTTATAATGTGGGTGGTGGAGACAAACCGGATTCTTCCATCAAACGTGTGGAAGGACGGGTGCCTGGCTGGACTGTGGATATGACAGGAAAGGCTGACGGGACAGGCACGTTTAACGAACAGGCGTTTTATGCAAAAGATGCGCAGGACATGAACGATGCCGGACAGATCTGGATGTTGGAGCAGGCAAATCAGTATCGTAAAGACAAAGGAGATATCATCAATGAAGTGTTCTCCAATTCACCGCCATATTATATGACGAAAACAGGCACTTCTACCGGTGGCGTAAAGGGTGCTTCCAACCTGAAAGAAGAGGAATTTGACAATTTTGCCAGTTATATGGCCAGAGCAGCGAAATGGATCGACAATGATCTGAAGGCTAAATATGGAACAGGCGTTTCGGTGATCCAGCCGATGAATGAGCCGGATCCGGCGACAGGATACTGGGCGCAAGGCAGCACCAAACAGGAGGGATGTGCGTTTGCGCCGGGTGATGAACAGAGCAGAATGTATCTGTCTATGTATGAAGCATTGAAGGAGGAAGGACTGGAAAAGAAAATCTCCATGACTGCTTCCGATGAGACGGGGCTTTCCTATGCGATCAACTCTTTCAATAAGCTGTCTGCAGATGCGAAGGATGTGACACCGATCATCAGTGCGCATACTTACAGTGGTTCGAATTCCGAGAGAGAGACCATGAAACAGCTGGCAGCTTCTTATGGCAAGAAACTGTGGATGTCGGAAGTGTGCTTTGGCGGCGGTACCCACAACGCTGATGTATTTGCGCAGGAGTCCTATGCACTCAGCAAGGGGATCATGAATGATCTTAAGATCATGCAGCCTTCCGCATGGATTGCATGGCTGGTTGCGGACAGTGAATATGAGTGTCTGAAATGGAATGAGAACTGGGGACTGATCCATGCAGTCTTTGAGTCAGACGGACCGGTTCCGGATTACCATACAAACCTGTTCAACGAAGACGGTTCCGTGAAAGAAAACGTACCGAAAGCAGGTTACTGGGAGATCACCAAGCAGTTCTATACACTGATGCAGTATTCGAAGTTCTTAAAAGCAGGCTACACCATGATAGATATCAATGATGCTAATATGTGTGCGGCTGTTTCACCGGATGGCAAAGAGCTTGTCATTGTGGCACAGAACTTTTCAAACCAGAGAACCATCAGTGCGGATCTAAGCAAATTTACAAAGAGCAGTACTGCAAAATTATACCGTACCTCCGAGAACTACAGCTGTGAGCAGATCGGCGGAAACATTGATGTGACGGGCGGCGTTTTAGAGATGATCTTGCCGAAAAACTCTGTTTCCACTTATGTGGTATCGGTAGAGACCGATATGGAGAATTTCCGCAGAGTAGTCAATGCAAATACTGCAAAAGCAAAGGATGCACAGGCAGATACCCGTAACGTGTTTGATTATAGCGGTAAGTGGAATGAAGTAAATGCCGCTTATGAAGAGACAACAGATAAAACGGCTAAAGCAACCTTTCAATTTGATGGTACACAGGCGATTCTCTATGCGTCCCGGAATTCCAAAGGACCAAAGGTAGATGTCATCATTGACGGCGGTGCGTCTGTTACAGTGGATCTGTCAAGCGAGAAGGAATTGACTGAGGCGGTGTTATGTAATACCGGCAAGCTTGCAAAGGGAGAACATACGATCACGATCAGGATGAACAGTGCTTCTGCTGCAGATTCCAAACTGACCCTTGTAAAAGCAGTAGTTTATCAGGGGGAGAAAGAACTGAAAGGCGCTTCTACGATCCGCAAGGTAAATCCTTATGATCAGACTCTTCAGGTGCAGTTTGACGAAGTGAGTGGCGCAAGTGCTTATACCGTAAAATACGGTACGGATATTGAGAACCTGGATCAGAAAATAGAGACAAGCAATACCAGCGCATTTATTCAGGGTCTTGAGAACGGAACGACCTACTATATCCAGGTGGTGGATGATCTTGGCGGAGAGTCCAACATCGTAAGCGGGGTACCGTCAGAGCCGACAGGTAATCTTTACTACTTTGTTGATGCAGGTACCGATTCGCCGGATACAGTGGCGGCCGGTGAGTCGCTTGGTATTTACAACAGTACTTTAGAGCAGGAATACGGACAGGATCCGATCACAGGTAAGAACTGGGGATATGTAAGCGAAGGAAGTGAGGCATATTATACGGATGCTGACAGCCTTACCAGTGTACGTGAATGCCAAACGGGACTGGAATACAAATTTGAACTTCCAAAGGGAACTTACATGGTGACGGTTGCCATGGCAGATCCGTGGACCAACGGTTCCAGATTTACAGATATTTATATCAATGATGAGCTGCGTGCTGAGGCCGTGGTGCCTCTTGAGGGTGCGATCAAGATCTTAAAGACAGAGATAACAGAACCCGGAGAACTGAGTGTTAAAGCAGTCAAAAATGCAAGCAATGCGGACCAGGCTCCGATGATCAGCTACATCAAGATATCTGCTTATGATCCGGATGATACATCCATTGCCAATGTTCCGACACAGGAAGCGATCGGTACGATCAACGGATTGGTTCCGATCCTGCCGGAGAAGGTTCTGGTGGATGCCAATAATGGCGAGACGATCGAAGTTCCTGTAGTATGGAATGAAGTAAATGAAAAAATGTTCAAAGGTGACACCAACGATGTGATCAATGTAACGGGTGTTATCAAACAGGGAGAAGAGAACTTTAAAGTGACACAGCCTGTTGTGATCGTGGATGCCAATACCGAGTACTTTATCGATTGTACCAGAATCAGTTCGCAGGAGCATACCGGCTGGTACAAAAATGCAAAGATCTCCAACAGCATCGGTGACCAGAAATACGGTGCAGATCCCAGTACCGGTAAGAAATGGGGATATCTCATGGGAGGAAACGGCGGTGGAAGATACGGCGGAAGCTCTCTTAACACGACCGGCTGGTATGATCCGGTGGGCGACAAGATCCAGTATAAGATGGAACTTGAGGCCGGTAAGTGGTTTGTAACCTTTGGATTCCATGAATGGTGGAACGGCCGTACGGTCGATTTGAAAGGATATTTTGGAGATTCTACAGAGGCAGATGTTGACTGGGGAAGCTTTTCGACGGATCCGGGTAATGATTCTGTAATGACTGTTTCGTTCACACTGGAAGAAAAACAGGATGTTACGATTTCTGTTGAGAGAAAGCAAAAAGAAGGTTCTGCCGATATGTATGACGCCCCGGTACTTAGCTGGTTAAAGGTTGGAGGCCCGGCTCTTTATACGGACCGAATCGCAGAACTGGTAAACATAGTCAGAACGATCGATCAGACGAAATATACGAATGAAGAGCGTGATATATTAAGAAATTCTATAGTACAGGCGATAGATCTCTTTGCACGTTCCGACGTGGATCAGGCTCAGATCGATGAGGTAAAGGATTCGATCGAAGGGATTCTTTATAAAGAAGATCTCCCGGTGGCAAAATCGGCGGAAGAAAAGATCAGGGCAGTCGGTGATGCAGAGAAACTTACGCTCGCCGATGAAGCAATACTTTTGGAAGCCCAGAAAGCATATGAAGAACTTACCGCAGATCAGAAAAAGCTTCTTGCAAAGGAAGACGTTGACAATCTGAATGCCGCGATCAAAAATTACAACAAGTTGAAAGCGGAAGACGTTACCGCAAAGATCAAAGCCATCGGTAGCGTATCGCTTGCAAGCAAGACGGCGGTTGAAAGTGCAAAGGCAGCATATGAAGCATTAACCGCGGCACAGAAAAAACTGATCACCAAGGCTGATCTGAAGACATTGGAGACAGCGGTTGCGGAGTATGAGCAGTTAAAGGCAGCTGATGATGCCAAAAAAGCGGAAGAGGCAAAGAAAGCGGCACAGAAGAAACCGGCGGCTGCCGGAACTTTGATCACAGTCGGCACGAACATTTTTGTTGTAACAAATGCAGGCGCGATACCGGAAGCGGCCTTTAAACAGAGCACTGAGAAGAATGCGAAGAAGGTAGTGATCCCGGCTTTAATCACACAAAACGATATCACCTATCAGGTGACAGCCATCGCGGATAATGCCTGCAAAGGCAATAAGAAGCTCTCTGCCATTACGATCCCTGTGACAGTAACGGGAATCGGAAAGAACGCGTTTAGCGGATGTATTTCCTTGAAGAAGATCACGATTCCGAAAAATGTTGCGAGCATCGGAGCCAAAGCGTTTGCCGGTGATAAAAACCTGAAGAAGATCACGATCAATTCTACAGTGCTTAAGAAAGTGGGCGGCAGTGCCTTTAAGGGGATTCATAAAAAAGCAGTGATCAAGGTGCCAAAGAAGCAGAAGAAAGCATATCAGAAACTGTTAAAGAAGAAAGGACAGCCTTCTACGGTAAAAATTAAGTAAAAAAGGGACTTGCACAATCGAAAAGCAAGTGCTATACTAAATATCAGCATAAGTTACTGATAAAGGAGTGGACCGCAAAAGTCCACTCCTTTTAGTTAGGGAGTTATCAAACATGAAACCGGATTAAGAGGAGGAAGGGAATGTCAAAACGAGAAGATTATGAAGTCCGTACCGAGGAACTTATCACGCCGATCCTGAAAGAAAACAATTTTGAACTGGTAGAGGTAGAATATGTGAAAGAGGCCGGTACGTTTTATCTGCGGGCTTATATTGATAAGCCGGGAGGAATCACTATCGATGACTGCGAGCTGGTAAGCAGGGCTTTGTCGGAAAAACTGGACAAAGAGGACTTTATTGAGGAGGCTTACATTCTGGAGGTAAGCAGTCCGGGACTGACACGCCCTTTCAAAAAAGAAAGAGACTATACACGTAATATAGGGAAGAAAATCGAAGTAAAACTATATCGGATGAGGGAGAAACAGAAAGAATTTGAAGGCGTCTTAAAAAGCTGTACAAAAGACAGCTTTGTGATAGAAACACAGGAAACAGAATTAGAATTTGCAATGGCCGATTGTGCACTGGTGCGGCTGGCAATCGATTTTTAGGAGGATGAGAGCGAAATGAACAAAGAACTGATGGAAGCATTAGACATTCTGGAAAAGGAGAAGGAGATCAGCAAGGACACCTTGTTTGAGGCAATCGAGAATTCTTTGCTGACGGCCTGCAAACAGCATTTTGGCAAAGCGGATAATATAGAAGTATCGATCGACAGAGAGACTTGTGACTTTAAAGTGATCGCGACAAAAGAGGTCGTAGCGACAGAGGATGATATTGAAGACGACTGCCTGCAGATCGATCTTGAGAACGCACTGAAATACGATAAGCGGGCACAAGTGGGTGAAACGGTCGAGATCAGCATCAAATCCAAAGAATTCGGACGGATTGCCACTCAGAATGCGAAGAATGTAATTTTACAGAAGATCCGCGAAGAAGAAAGAAGTGTGATCTATAATCAATATTATGAAAAAGAGAAAGATGTTGTGACCGGTATCGTGCAGAGGATCATCGGCAAGAACATCAGTATCAATCTTGGTAAAGCGGATGCGATCTTAAATGAGAGTGAGCAGGTCAAGGGAGAAAAATTCAAACCTACCGATCGCATTAAAGTATATATTGTAGAAGTGAAGAATACGCCAAAAGGACCGAGAGTCTTAGTGAGCCGTACTCACCCGGAACTGGTCAAGAGACTGTTTGAATCGGAAGTGGCAGAGATCGCAGACGGTACTGTGGAGATCAAGAGTATCGCACGTGAGGCGGGAAGCCGTACCAAGATGGCAGTCTGGAGTGACAATCCAAATGTGGATCCGGTAGGAGCCTGCGTTGGTGTCAACGGAGCACGAGTTAATTCCATAGTGGATGAGCTTCGGGGAGAAAAGATAGATATCATCAACTGGGATGAGAATCCGGGTAATCTGATCCAGAATGCACTTTCACCGGCGAAGATCGTTGCGGTATTTGCAGATCCGGAGGAGAAGACAGCGAAGGTTGTTGTGCCGGATTATCAGCTATCGCTTGCCATCGGTAAGGAAGGACAGAATGCGAGACTTGCAGCACGTCTGACCGGATACAAGATCGATATCAAGAGCGAAACACAGGCGAAGGATGCGCCCGGCTTCCGCTATGAAGACTATATGGATGACGATGAAGAATATGATGAGGAGTATGAGGAAGACTACGAGACATCCGAAGAGGAATATGAATCTGAAGAAGTAAGCGGCGCGGAAGATGCTTCCGGGGAAGAGAATGAGGAGTGATCGTGGTTAAGAAGATTCCCATGAGACAGTGTGTTGGCTGTCAGGAAATGAAAAATAAAAAAGAATTGATCCGTATTCTTAAGAATACAGAAGGTGAGATCACAATAGACTTAACGGGAAAGGCAAACGGAAGAGGCGCTTATCTTTGCAGGGATAAAGAGTGTCTTCTCAAAGCCAGAAAGAACAAAGGACTGGAGCGTTCTTTCAAAATGAGCATTCCGGAAAACGTATATGAGAATCTGATAAAGGAGTATGAGAAGATCGGTGACTGACAAAGTATTATCCATGCTCGGCATGTCGGCCAGGGCGCGAAAGATAGTGAGTGGTGAATTCTCCACAGAGAAAGCTGTAAAAGAAGGAAAAGCGAAACTTGTGATTGTTGCAGAGGATGCTTCTGACAATACAAAGAAGCTTTTCCGGAATAAATGTGAATTTTATGAAGTGCCCTGTTTTGTTTACAGTACCAAAGAACAGCTGGGACATTCCATCGGAAATGAGATGCGGGCATCGGTGGCAGTTACGCAAGAAGGATTGGCATCAGAGATCATAAAACGGTTACAGGAATCACAGAATTAGTACGGAGGTAACAGAATGGCAAAAATGAAGATATATGAACTTGCAAAAGAACTGGATATGCAAAGTAAAGAGATAGTTGCTTTTTTGACCGGAAAGGGTGTCGAAGTAAAGAACCATATGAGTTCGATCGAGGATGACATCGTTTCCATGGTAAAAAAGGCATTTCAGAACGAGAATGCGAAGGCAGAGCAGAGCAAAGAGGAAAGTAAGGCAGAAGTGAAAGAAGTAAAAAAGGAAGATGTAAAGAAAGCGGAAGCTCCGAAGGAAGAAGTGAAGAAGACCGAAGAACCGAAGGAGAATGATAAAAAGGAAGCCGTAAAGAAGGAGAACGCAAAGAAGGAAGCTGTGAATAAAGAAGAAGGGAAAAAGGACGTTCCCAAGAAAAAGAAGAACATCATCTTTGTCAGCAACCCTCACAACAGCAAAATTTCTACAGGAGCGCAGCGCCAGAATAATCCAAATGGCGGTCAGCGCACCAATAATGGAAATACTGCAAATAACAACCGTAACGGACAGACAAGACAGGAGAACCGGCCTTACAGACCGCTTCCCAAGCCTACCATCAAGCCGGTTGTGATCGAGAGGACGCCTGCACCGCAAAAGCCTGAACAGAAGCCGAAACAGAGAACGGTGAATGATATCAGACATGAAGCACATATGGAGAAGCCGGCAGAGACTGTTGCACAGAACAGGAATCCGGAAAACGGACGCAAGGAAACTGTCAGGGATAATGCGGGTACAAACAGAAACAATCCCAGAAATAATGACAGAAACAATAATCAGGGAAATCGCAGACCCGGGCAGGATAACAGAGGAGAAAACCGCGGAGACAATCGTGGCGGCAATTTCCGCAGGGATGATAATCGTTCCTTTGGAGGAAACGATCGCGGCGGCAGACAGGACAACCGACAGGATAATAGACAGGGCGGCAATTTCCGCAAAGGCCAGAATAATCAGAAGGGATTTGTGCCGGAAAATCCGGTTAAGGAGGCTGCACCTCACAGAGATGAGGAGAAGAGACGCAAGAATCAGGAGCGCGATAGCAGAAGCAGGAAGGATCTGATCTACGAAGAGGATGGTGCTAACTTCAAAGGCAAGAATAAGCCGGGCAAGTTTATCAAGCCCGAGAAAAAGCCGCAGGAGCAGGCAGAAGAACAGATCAAGGTCATCACGATCCCCGAGACAATCACGATCAAGGATCTTGCAGATAAGATGAAGATCCAGCCGTCTGCGATCATCAAAAAGCTTTTTATGCAGGGTAAGATCGTGACAGTCAATCAGGAAGTGGATTTTGAGACCGCAGAAGAAATTGCGATCGAATATGAGATCATCTGCGAGCAGGAGGTAAAAGTCGATGTGATCGAAGAACTCCTGAAAGAGGAAGAAGAAGCAGAAGAAACCATGAAGAAGAGACCGCCGGTCATCTGTGTAATGGGACACGTCGATCATGGTAAAACTTCTCTTTTGGATGCAATCCGTAAGACCAATGTAACTGACAGAGAAGCCGGTGGTATCACACAGCATATTGGTGCCTATACAGTTAAGATCGGCGATGAAAAGATCACTTTCTTAGATACACCGGGACATGAGGCCTTTACTGCGATGAGAATGCGTGGTGCGAATTCCACAGATATCGCGATCCTGGTAGTGGCTGCTGATGATGGTGTCATGCCGCAGACGGTAGAAGCGATCAATCATGCGAAAGCCGCAGGAATCGAGATCATCGTGGCAGTGAACAAGATTGATAAGCCTAATGCCAATATTGAACGAGTAAAGCAGGAGCTTATGGAATATGAACTGATCCCGGTTGACTGGGGCGGGACTACCGAGTTTGTTCCGGTTTCAGCCAAATCCGGTGAAGGGATCGATACCCTGCTGGAGACTATTATCCTTACCGCTGAGATCTTAGAGCTGAAAGCAAATCCGGATCGTAAGGCAAGAGGTCTTGTGGTTGAGGCGGAGCTGGATAAGGGACGCGGTCCTGTGGCGACTGTATTGGTTCAGAAAGGTACCCTTCATGTGGGAGATTTTATCTCCGCAGGAGCTTCTCATGGTAAAGTAAGAGCCATGATCGATGATAAGGGACGTCGTGTAAAAGAAGCAGGTCCATCTACACCGGTTGAGATTCTCGGACTTTCCGATGTACCAAATGCAGGAGAAATCTTCATTGCGCATGAAAATGATAAATCTGCACGAAACTTTGCAGAGACCTTTATCGCACAGAATAAAGAGAAAAAACTGGAAGAGACCAAGTCGAAAATGTCTCTGGATGATCTGTTTAGCAAGATTCAGGAAGGAAATCTGAAAGAACTGAATCTGATCATCAAAGCGGATGTGCAGGGCAGTGTAGAGGCAGTAAAACAGAGTCTTTTGAAGCTTTCCAATGAGGAGATCGTTGTAAAATGCATCCATGGCGGAGTAGGAGCCATCAACGAATCCGATGTGACTCTGGCCAGTGCATCGGCAGCGATTATCATAGGCTTCAATGTACGTCCGGACGCGACTGCGAAGGCAGTGGCAGAGAGAGAAGGCGTTGATGTACGTCTTTACAATGTCATTTATCAGGCGATCGAGGATGTGGAAGCAGCTATGAAGGGCATGCTGGATCCTGTTTATGAGGAACAGGTGATCGGTCACGCAGAGGTGCGTCAGATCTTTAAAGCAAGTGCAGTTGGCAATATTGCAGGATCTTATGTATTGGATGGCCGGTTTGAGCGTAACTGTAAGATCCGTATCACTCGTGAGGGTGAGCAGATTTACGAGGGTGAGCTTGCCAGCCTGAAGAGATTTAAGGATGATGTAAAAGAAGTAAAAGCAGGCTATGAGTGCGGTCTTGTATTTGACGGCTTTGATCAGATGCAGGAGTTGGATATTGTGGAAGCATATATTATGGTTGAGGTGCCGAGGTAAAACGGAAGCGGACTAAACCATGAAACAGCAGATCCGTAAAGAGCCTGTCCGAAAAGGGGATATATTCCGACAGGAGGATTGAAATGAGAAAAAACAGTGTGAAAAATACCCGGATAAACGGGGAAGTACAGCGGGAACTGGCGGATATCATCAGAGGTGAGATCAAAGATCCCAGAATCCCTGAACTGACCAGTGTAGTCGCAGTGGAGGTTACGCCGGATCTTAAGGAATGTAAGGCCTGGATTTCGGTATACGGAGAGGAAGAAGTGCAGAAGGCAGCCATAGAAGGGCTTGCCAGTGCAAACGGCTTTATCCGCAGAGAACTGGCACACAGGATCAATCTGCGGAACACACCGGAGATTCAGTTCATTTTGGATCAGTCAATCGCATACGGCGTAGAGATGTCCAGAAAGATTGACGAAGTAAATAAGGGGTTTGGGCAGAATGATTAATATTTTGGAAATCTGTAAAGGAGCTAAAAAAATCGGTATTACCGGACACATCAGACCGGATGGTGACTGTGTCGGTTCCGTAATGGCAATGTGGCAGTTTTTGACAAAAGCACTGCCGGGAGCCGACGTGGAAGCAGTATTGCAAAAACCATCTCCGGTTTTTGAATGTATTAAGGGTGTGACGAAGATTTTAGAGGATGTCAGCATGGAACAGGGAGAGGCTGCCATGCCGCAGAGAAACTATGATGTTCTGATCATCTGCGACAGTATTGCGGAACGGACCGGAATGGGTGCGCACTATGCAAAAACAGCAGGCAGGATCGTGAACATCGATCATCATATCAGCAATACCGGAAGCGGAGAATATACATATATTGTGCCTGAGGCAAGTTCAGCAAGTGAACTGGTCTATCATGTGATCCATGAAGCAGACCCGGAAGGTGACTATATGGATGCAGAACTGGCTAAGACGATCTATATGGGAATCGTACATGATACCGGTGTGTTCCAGTATTCCAATACTTCCCCGCAGACACTTTGTCTGGCGGCAAAACTGGTGGAATACGGCTTTGATTTTTCCAAACTGATCGATGAGACCTTTTATGAAAAGACCTATGTACAGAACCAGATTCTGGGAAGAGCGTTACTTGAAAGCATCCGTTTTATGGATGGCAAATGTATTGTCAGTGGGATCGACCGCCAGACGATGGCATTTTACGGTGCCACTTCCAGAGATTTTGAAGGAATCGTAAATCAGCTGAGGATTACCAAAGGTGTAGAAGTGGCGATCTTTATGTATGAAACGGATACATTGCAGTACAAAGTAAGCCTTCGTTCAAAAGGCGGTGTGGATGTGTCAAAGGTTGCCGTTTTCTTTGGCGGCGGCGGTCATGTGCGGGCGGCAGGCTGTAATATGACGGGAACCTTCCATGATGTTGTCAACAATCTATCGGAGCAGATCGGATTGCAATTATAAAGGCAGAAAAGGTGCATACCATGATTAACGGTGTACTTAATATTTATAAAGAAAAAGGATTTACATCGCATGATGTCGTAGCGAAGCTGCGGGGGATCTGCGGTCAGAAAAAGATCGGACATACGGGAACCTTAGACCCCGATGCAGAGGGAGTGTTGCCTGTATGTCTCGGGAACGCCACGAAACTTTGTGATATGCTGACGGATAAGCGCAAAGAATATGTGGCGGAAATGAGGCTTGGCATTGTGACGGATACACAGGATATGTCCGGAAATGTATTGAGCCAGTGCGATGTGACAGTAACAAAAGAGGCTGTGCAGGAAACGATAGCCTCTTTTTTGGGTGTGAGTGAACAGCTTCCGCCGATGTATTCCGCTAAAAAGGTAAATGGAAGAAAATTATATGAATTTGCCAGGGAAGGGATCGAGGTAGAACGCAGGAAATGCAGGATAGAGATTTACGATATCGAGATCCTGTCAATGGAATTGCCGGAATTATCATTTCGTGTGGTATGCTCAAAAGGCACCTATGTTCGTACGATCTGTCATGATATCGGCGAGAAATTGGGATGTGGCGGTGCTATGAGCAGCCTTCTTCGTACGAAGGTGGAACGTTTCCGGTGTGAAGATGCCCTGAAGCTGTCGGAAGTTGAGCGGATACGGGATGAGGGAGTGCTTTTACAGCATATCGTACCGGTGGAAGAGATGTTTCAGCATCTGCCCAAGGTAACAGTTGCCGAGCCTTACCGCAAACTGATCGATAACGGGAATCCCTTCCGGCCCGGGCAATGTGTAAAGCGTCCGGATACCAGGAAGCCACAGGTAAGGGTCTATAATTCGGATGGAGGGTTCTGCGGAATCTATGGCTATGACGCTGAGAATCATCAGTATACCCCGGTGAAAATGTTTTTGGCATAGGAGACACCATGGAGATCATAAGAAATACGACAGATTTTCATATAAAGGAAAAAACAGCGGTGGCGATCGGCAAATTTGACGGGATACACAGAGGCCACAAGCTGCTGCTGCAGGAAATGAGGGCATGTCGGGAAGATGGTTACAAGACCGCGGTCTTTACGTTTGATCCGACGCCCTCAGTCTTTTTTGGGGGAAACCGGGTAAAGGAGCTTACAACGCTCGAAGAAAAACAGGATTGCTTTCAACGACTGGGAGTGGATTATCTGGTGGAGTACCCCTTCAATGAGCTTACAGCTGCTGTGGAACCGGAGGATTATGTAAGAGAATATCTTTCTGGTAAGATGAATGCACATTTTATAGTGGCGGGAGCGGATATTTCTTTTGGAAAAAAAGGAGCGGGAAATGCTGCGCTTCTAAAAAGGGTCGCTGCGGAATGTGACTGTGAAGTCAGGATTGTAGAGAAAATACAGTATCAGGGGAAAGAGATCAGCTCCACAAGGGTGAGACAGGCTGTGTTGAAGGCGGATATGGAAGAAGCACAGGCACTTTTGGGAGAGCCGTTTTCTGTAAGCGGTGAAGTGCTGCATGGAAATGCACTGGGACGTACGATCGGTTTTCCGACGATTAATCTGGTGGTTCCGAAACAGAAGATCCTGCCGCCCAATGGAGTCTATTTTTCAGATGTGTGGATAGATGGAAAAATATTCCATGGGATCACCAATATCGGAAACAAGCCGACGGTGGGCGACGGATATGCGCTGGGGCTTGAGACCTTTTTGTATGATTTTAACCGTGATATCTATGGCAGAGCGGTTAGAGTATCGCTGTTACATTTTGTGAGAAAAGAACAAAGGTTTCGTGATTTTGCTCAACTAAAAGATGCCATTTCTGAAAATGTTTTACAAGGGAAACAATATTTTAGGATTGAAAGTTAGGGCTATTTGGCATACAATAATTATGTATGTTGCTATAAGACATCTTTAAAACGAAAGAGAGAAGAAAAGTGGGAGCTTCAGTTATTTTAACGATGGCAGGGGGCCTTGGTCTTTTTCTGCTGGGCATGAATCTGATGAGCGACAGCATCGAAAAGGCTGCAGGCGCAAGACTCAGACGCATTTTGGAAATTTTCACTACCAATCGCTTTACGGGTATTCTGGTCGGATTTTTATTTACGGCAATCATTCAGTCTTCAAATGCATGTACGGTTATGGTGGTCAGCTTTGTCAACTCAGGGCTGATGAACCTGTATCAAGCAGCCGGGGTTATTTTCGGTTCCAATATCGGAACGACAGTTACCGCATTATTAGTATCCTTTAAACTGGAAAAGATTGCACCGGTATTTTTACTGACCGGTGTTTTACTGGTGCTTTTTGGCAAGAAACGCCAGAATCTGGTAAAGATTGCAGATATTATCATTGGTTTCGGTGTGCTTTTTATGGGCCTGGCATCCATGAAAGAGGCGATGTCCGGTATGCAGGATTCAGAGACGCTGGTCAATATTTTATCCAGTCTTCACAGTCCGCTTCTGGCGATCCTGATAGGTACGGTGCTTACCATAGTGATCCAGAGTTCGTCTGTTACTGTCAGTATCATGGTATTGATGGCGAACCAGGGACTGATCAGTCTGGAAATGTGTTTCTTCCTGACTCTGGGAAGTAATATAGGATGTACTTCCAGCGCGATGTTGGCTTCGCTTGCCGGCAAGAAAGATGCCAAGCGTGCAGCTATGATACATGTTCTGTTTAATGTATTCGGCACGATCATGATGTATATCTTACTGAAATTCGGTATGAGCCAGGTAATATCTGCACTTCGGGTAGTGGCAGGCAATGATAACGGACGTATTGTGGCAATGGCACATCTGTTCTTCAAAATAATAGAAGTGATCATTATGACACCGTTTATCGGACCGATCGTGAAACTGACACATTTGCTTGTTCCCGGAGAGACAGAGCAGGTGGGCTACAGAGAGAGCTTTCAGCTTAAGTACATCGGTGAGCATGTTGTCTTTAATCCTGCGACGGCAGTGGTGGATGGTATCAAAGAACTGGAACGTATGGCATCTTTGGCAAGTGAAAATCTGAACCGTTCCATGAACTGTCTGATTACTTTGGACGAAGAAGATATCAATGAAGTATATGAAGTTGAGAAAAATATCAATTTCTTAAACAAATCCATTACAGATTATCTGGTAAAGATCAATCAGATGACTCTGCCTATTGAAGACTTAAAGAGTTTGGGAGCCTTGTTCCATGTGGCAAACGATATCGAGCGTATCGGTGACCATGCGGAGAATGTGGCGGACTGTGCGAAGCGCCGTATCGAACAGAATATTTCCTTCAGCAAAGAGGCACAAAGGGAAATGGGCGAGATGCTAGACATGGTCAATACTATTCTGCTGTTTGCGGTAGAGACTTTCAGCAGAGAAAGTGAAGAGCATCTGCATGATATCATGAATCTTGAAGAAGCGATTGATGAGAAAGAAAGAGAACTGCAGCAGAAGCATGTGGACAGGCTCACGAAGCAGGAATGCTCACCGGAAGCCGGTATGCTGTTTTCTGATGTTGTGTCTGGTCTGGAGCGTGTGGCTGACCACGCCACCAATATTGCTTTCTCCATTCTCAATGAGGAGCAGCCGGAGATCAATTAAGAAATATGTTAATGAAAAAGTCAATAAAAAACATCCGATCTGATGATCACATTTGGGAGAGATCAGACCGGATGTTTTTCTTATAATTCTTTCTTTAAATTTTTCTGCGCGGTGGAGAGCATCAGCTTGATGCGGTTCAACTGATTCACTTCGCTGGCTCCGGGATCGTAGTCGATCGCCACCACATTGCTGAGAGGATATTGCCGGCGTAATTCCTTGATGACGCCTTTGCCGACTACATGGTTTGGCAGACAGCCAAAGGGCTGTGCACAGACGATATTGTTCGTCCCGTTATGGATCAGCTCTAACATCTCGCCGGTCAAAAACCAGCCTTCGCCGGTCTGATTGCCGATAGATACGATATCCTTTGCATATTCTGCGATCTGATAGATGCTTGTCGTAGGTTCGAAGTGTTCACTCTTCTCAAAGGCCTTATTGGCAGAGCTGCGGACATACTCGATCGCACGTATGCCAACCTTGCACAGACGCTTAACCTTCTGCGACATTCCAAGCTGATCGGCTTTATAAATCTGATTGTAGAAGCAATACATCATAAAATCCAACAGATCCGGACAGACAGCCTCAGCACCTTCCGCTTCCAGAAGGTCTACAATATGGTTGTTGGCCGCCGGAAGGAATTTGACCAAAATCTCCCCGACAATACCAACTCTTGGCTTTTTGACGCCCGTCAGCTCGATTCGGTCGAAATCGCGAATCATATGAACACACATACGTTTAAACTTCGGGAAGGATAAATATCCGCCGGATAAATATGCATGACATTTGTCTGCCCACTCACGATGAAGCTTTTCTGTAGCTCCTTTTTCTTTTTCGTAGGGCCGCATACGGTAGATACATTTCATAAAGATATCTCCGAACACAGCAGCATACAAGAGTCTCATTAAAAGCCTTGCATCTATGGAAAAGCCCGGATTGGTCTCGATGCTGCCAAGATTTAAGGAAATGACCGGAATATGGCCAAGTCCTGCTTTGGCAAGAGCACGCCGGATAAAGCCGATATAGTTGGTCGCACGGCAGCCGCCGCCGGTCTGGGTCATGATGACAGCGACCTTATTCGTATCGTATTTGCCGGAAAGCAAGGCATCCATGATCTGTCCGACGACGATCAGGGAAGGATAGCAGGCATCATTATTGACATATTTCAGTCCCACATCGACAGCATGCCTGTTGTCATTGGGGAGTACCTCCAGATTGTATCCGCAGGAACAGAACGCTGTCTGCAGAAGTTCAAAATGGATCGGAGACATCTGGGGACACAGGATCGTGTACTCCTTTTTCATTTCTTTGGTAAATAATACCCGGTTTAAAGCGGTGCTGTGAACCACGCGTTCCTCATGCTTGCGTTCCTTGACGCGGATCGCGGCAAGAAGGGAACGGACACGGATACGGGCAGCGCCTAAGTTGTTGACTTCATCAATCTTTAAGCAGGTGTAGATCTTATCACTTCCGTTTAAGATATCGGCCACCTGATCGGTCGTAACGGCATCCAGGCCACAGCCAAATGAATTTAACTGAATCAGATCCAGGGCATCTGTAGTTCGGACAAAAGCAGCAGCAGCGTAAAGTCTGGAGTGATACATCCACTGGTCGGAAACAATCAAAGGTCTCTCGGGACGACCCAGATGCGAAATACTGTCTTCGGTCAGAACTGCCAGTCCATATGAGGTGATCAGCTCCGGAATACCATGATTGATCTCGGGATCGATATGATAGGGACGACCGGCAAGAACAATGCCATGTCGGCCCGTTTCTTTCAGGTAGGAGAGGACTTCCTCCCCTTTTTTGCGGATATCCTGTCTGGCAGATTCCATTTCGTCCCAGCCTTTGCTTACGGCATAATGAATGTCATGAGCCGGAATATCCGGGAACTCTTTCAAAAGTACCCCTTCGATCAGCTCAGGGGAAGCAAAGGACATAAAGGGATTGCGGAAAATGACCTCGCCACGGCCGATCTGTTCCACATTATTTTTGATATTTTCCGAATAAGAGGTAACGATCGGGCAGTTGTAATGATTGGTAGCACCCTCCACTTCCTCACGCTCATAAAACAGGGCAGGATAAAAAATCTCTTTGATGCCCTGACGGATCAGCCAAGTGACATGTCCATGTGCCAGTTTGGCCGGATAACATTCGGATTCACTGGGAATGGATTCGATCCCAAGCTCATAGATCTTATGAGTAGAGCTGGGGGATAATACCACACGAAATCCAAGCTCTGTAAAAAATGTGAACCAGAATGGATAATTTTCATACATATTTAATACCCGAGGAATACCGATGGTGCCCCTGAAAGCCGCTTCTTCGGAAAGCGCTTCATAGCGGAAGATACGATCAAGTTTATATTCAAACAGGTTCGGAATATGATTCTTGTTCTTTTCCTTACCGATACCGCGTTCACAGCGATTGCCGGAAATATATTGACGACCGCCGGTAAACTGGTTGACAGTCAGACGACAGTTGTTGGTACAGCCTTTACATTTGGCCATGCGTGTGGTGAACTCCAGACGGTTGATCTTCTCGATCGAAAGCATGGTGGTTTCAGGGGCATCATTGTCTGCTTCCTGCTTTTCGTGATAACGTTCCCGCGCAATGAGAGCAGCACCGAAAGCGCCCATGATACCTGCAATGTTAGGACGTACTGCTTCACAGCCTGCAATTTTTTCAAAAGAGCGAAGCACTGCATCGTTGTAAAATGTACCGCCCTGCACGACGATCTTTTTGCCAAGCTCTGAAGCATCCGAAACTTTGATGACCTTGAACAGAGCGTTTTTTATGACAGAATAAGCAAGTCCGGAGGAAATATCGGCAACACTTGCCCCTTCCTTCTGAGCCTGTTTCACTTTGGAGTTCATAAATACGGTACAGCGGGTACCCAGATCGATCGGGTGTTTGGCAAAGAGTGCTTCTTTTGCAAAATCCTGCACGCTGTAATTCAGGGATTTTGCAAAAGTCTCGATAAAGGATCCACAGCCGGAAGAGCAGGCTTCATTAAGCTGTACGCTGTCTACGGTGTGATTCTTGATCTTGATACATTTCATGTCCTGACCGCCGATATCCAGGATACAATCCACGTCAGGAGAGAAGAATGCAGCCGCATAATAATGGGCGACCGTCTCCACTTCTCCTTCGTCCAGAAGGAAAGCAGCCTTCATCAGAGCTTCTCCGTAACCGGTGGAGCAGGAGTGGGCAATATAAGCCCCCTGCGGAAGTCTGGAATAAATATCCTGTATCGCGCTGATGCAGGTTTTTAACGGACTTCCGTTGTTGTTACTGTAAAAGGAATACAGCAGATTACCGTCTTCACCGACTAAAGCCACTTTTGTTGTAGTGGAACCGGCATCGATCCCGAGATAACACTTGCCGTGATACTTGGAAAGATCCTTGGTCTTGACCTTATGCGCAGCATGGCGGGATCTGAAAAGCTCGTACTCTGTCTGAGTAGCAAACAAAGGTTCCATTCGGGCCACTTCAAATTCCAGCCTGATATCTCCGGAAAGTTTATCAACCATCTGCTGCATGGTAAAAGAAACTTCGGGTTTTGCATTTAAGGCAGAACCGATAGCAGCAAACAGATGGGAATGATCCGGCGCTATGGTATGATCATCGTCGAGTTTCAGAGTACGGATAAAGGCTGTCTTTAATTCGGAAAGGAAATGAAGCGGGCCGCCTAAAAAGGCAACATGCCCACGGATCGGCTTACCGCAAGCCAGACCGGATATCGTCTGATTGACCACAGCCTGAAAAATGGAGGCAGCAAGATCCTCCTTCGTGGCGCCGTCGTTGATCAGGGGCTGGATATCGGATTTGGCGAATACGCCGCATCTTGCCGCAATCGTATATAAAGACTGATAACCTTTGGCATATTCATTCAGACCGGATGCGTCTGTCTGCAAAAGAGAAGCCATCTGGTCGATAAAAGAACCCGTACCGCCGGCACAGATTCCGTTCATACGCTGTTCCACATTACCGTCTTCAAAATAAATGATCTTGGCATCTTCGCCGCCAAGCTCGATCGCTACATCTGTCTGGGGAGCATAGTCTGTCAGGGCGGTGGAGACTGCAATCACCTCCTGTACAAAGGGAACTCCCAGATGATTGGCAAGAGCCAGACCGCCGCTTCCGGTGATCATAGGGCATATGCGGATCTCTCCAAGCTCAGAGTATGCTTCTTTAAAGAGGTCTGCCAGCGTTTCTTTTATATTTGCAAAGTGTCTCTTATAATCGGAAAACAATACGTTGTGCTCCGAATCTAATATCGCTATTTTGACTGTCGTGGAACCGATATCGATTCCAAGCGTGCAAAGCGCCTGTTCCATTAAGTTTCACCTGTCCTTTCGTCTTATGACACAAATTATATTATACGACAGCACCTTTTTTTTCGCAACGCAAAAAAACATGAAATATGTTCCAAAATACCGTAAAATGTCGTGATATATGATAAAAACAGAGAGGATAGCCCTGAGATCTGAGAAAAAATATCAAAAGCAGATGAAAAAGGCAGTTGAGAGAAAAAAATGACGGTAACAGAAAAAAGACTGAAATTGTAAAAAATTATGAATATTAACAACAAAATAAAGGATTTGAACTTAAAGCGTTGTAAAAATCAGTCAAAAATGATAAAATAGACGCATATTAACCGGCAAAGAAAGAGGGATATGGAATGACCGGGAAAGAACTTGAGAAGGAGGATATTGTATGTTAAAGAAGAGTTTACAAACACGATTGACAGTGATCATTTCTATGATGACTCTGGTAATTCTGATCATCAATGCTTTTTTCAGCATGCGGACAGCGAAGTCTAAATTTGAGGATGCGGCAGATGCGAGATATGTGAACGCCGCCTATTATTATGCGGAGATGGTGGACAACTGGTTCCAAAGCAACGCTTCCGTGTTAAAGACGGCAGGAGCCGAAGTGGAATCGCATGCCGGAGACATTCAGGAGTTAAGGCCTTTCTTTGCCAAACTGGTTGATAACAATGATACGGTGAAGGAACTGTATTATGTAACAGATAATAATGATATGGTATTCGGGTACTATGAGGCACCGGATGATTTTATCGCAACGGAGCGCCCGTGGTTTATCGGTGCCAAGGCGGCATCGGATGTGTATTATACGGAGCCTTATGTCGATCAGATTACGGGTTCTCTCTGCATCAGTGTCGCTGGAAGCGTGGAAGGCGGCGTCATCGGTGCGGATCTGGATCTGAGCAAACTGACCGATTTTATCCCGGAGCTTTCCAATGGAGAATATGTCTTTATCGCGTCATCTGACGGGACGATCGTGACACATCCGAACAGTAAGTTCGCACTGGCGGGCGGAGAGGCAAAAAATGTGAACACTGTTCTGTCCGGTGCATATACACAGGCGATGTCGGATGATTCCGTCTTTGTGGATTACAATCAGATAAAAAGTTATATTACTTCTGCGGAAGTTGCCTGCAACGGATGGACCGCAGCGCTGGTAACGCCGAAAGCTTCCTATGATGTAGGGACCAAGAGTCTGCAGAAGACGTTTGTCATACTGACTATCATTCTTTGCGTGGTATCCATCGGCGTAGCCGTCGCTCTTGGAATCGGCATTTCAAGACCGATCGTACGATCCGCGAAAGAAGTGGATGCGATTATTGAAAGTATTCAGAAGAAGGAAGGGGATCTGACGGTAAGGCTTTCCAATAAGAGCGTGGACGAAGTCGGGACACTGACAAACGGAGTCAATCTGTTATTGGGAGAGATTGAGACAATTATCGGAAATGTGCGCGGATCTTCCGAGACGGTCAGCACGGAGACAGTGGTTTTGGTAGATATGACCAATCAGCTGACACAGGCGGTCGAAGGGATCAATCAGGCGGTCGGAGAGATCGCAACAGGTGCCACCCAGCAGGCAACGGATATCCAGTCGGCAACAGAGAGTGTGGACCGCATCGGAATTGCACTTCAGGATGTCGGGGACATTGCAAACAAACTGATGGAAGTCGCCAATCAGATGGCGGAAGCCTCCAGACAGTCTGAGAAGAAGATGACGGAACTGAATAAATCCAGCAGATCTGTGGAAGAAGGGATCGTACAGATCTCCGAGCAGATCGGTAATACGAATAAGGCAGTGGACGTTATCAATGAGAAGGTTTCTTCCATTAATGATATCGCATCACAGACTAATCTTCTTGCACTGAATGCTTCCATTGAGGCGGCAAGGGCAGGGGAAGCCGGCAGAGGCTTTGCGGTAGTGGCAGAGGAGATCGGCAAGCTGGCAGTGGATTCTTCCGAGTCTGCGAATGCCATCAAGGGTGAGATGACTGCCCTGCTGGAATCTGCCAAGACGACAGTCGTCCGCTCTGAAGAGATTCATAAGCTGACGGAGGATCAGAAAGTGGTAGTGACAGAGACTACTTCCGCGATCAATGTATTATTGCAGAATATTTCCATGACTCTGGAAAAAATCAATGAGATTCATGAAAAACTGGCAGCCTGTGTTGACGCCAGAACCGTTGTGTCGGATGCGATGGAGTCCTTATCCGCAATTTCGGAAGAAAATGCAGCCAGTGCGGAGGAAACCTCTGCGACGACTGAGGAGCTGAATGCCACGATTACGACGCTGGCAGACTCCACACAGGATCTGAACGAAGTGACGGTTTACCTGGGAGAGACGTTAAGTACATTTAAATAAGCACTGAAACGGTCGTGAAAGAAAACGGCTGGGAATCGGAAGAGGTATGGAATCGTTACTCTTCAGTCACGAGCCTCGCAATGAATCCCCTCATCGGTACAGATGAGGGGATTTTTTATTTACTTTGAAAAGGGTTCGTGATAGAATAAAAGGAAATGATTTTGGGGAAAAGCAGGAAAGGAGAGCTTGTTATGGGCTTGTGGCTTCGCAAAATGGAGCAAAAATATGGCAAGTATGCCATCAGTAATATTACACTCTATCTGATCATATGTTATATCATCGGGTATGTGATCCAGTGGACAGTGCCGGACATGCTTCAGTATCTGACATTAGACGGTTATGCTGTCTGCCACGGGCAGATCTGGCGGCTGGTTTCATGGATCCTGATACCACCGGAGGGATTCAGTGTCTTTACGGTGATCATGCTGTTTTTTTATTACTCGATCGGAATGAGCCTGGAGCGCGCGTGGGGCACATTTACGTATTGCTTTTATCTGTTTCTGGGTATGATCCTGACGATTCTCGGGGCATTTTTACTGTTTGGAATCGTTGCCCTGAATTTTAACGGAGCGGATCTGAAAGCGATGATGGAAATCTGTGCGATGAATATCAGTACCTATTATATCTGTATGTCCATGTTTCTGGCGTACGCCATGACATTTCCGGAAGCGCAGGTGTTACTGATGTTTATCATCCCTGTTAAGGTAAAATGGCTGGGAGTGGCATACGCAGCCATTCTGGGAGTGGATGTATTCCAAAGTGTGATTATGATGATCAGGCTGGGGATCGGAAGCGGATCCCTTTGGTTTTATTATCTGGCCAATGTTATATCCATTGTTTTTTCGGTTTTGAACTTTGTCATTTTCTTTATTGGAACACGCAAAAATTTTCGAACGCCGAAACAGATCCGGAGACAGAGAGAGTATAAACGCAAGATGGTGCCCGTGGCACAGATTTCCAAGCATAAGTGTGCGATCTGCGGACGCACTCAGGATGAGTATCCGGAGCTGGAATTCCGGTTCTGCTCCAAATGCGACGGGAATTATGAGTACTGCAATGACCATCTGTACAGTCATCAGCATATTACCCGTTCCTGAGAGCGGTACATGTACATGACCGGAATGACCGATGGAGTCAGATGTTATCCCGGAATATCGCAAAAAGCAGGAATGTGGGAGAATTGCGGGAGTGCGAAGCATGGAACGATCCGGATAGCGGGTTTTGTCCACGACACGATTATAGGAGAAAATAATATATGAATCAGGAGATCATATTCCGGAGACAACTGGAAGAAATTGTTAAGACAGCGAGAAAGCAGGGAATGTATCTTGCGAAAGAACAGGTGCGGGAAGAATTCCCGGAGCTGGTGGAAAAAGAAGACAAACTGGAGCTGGTTTATCAGTATCTGAAAGGTCAGCATATCACTGTTGGAGAAGGAGAAGAGCCGCAGATCCTTCTTTCGGATGAGGATCAGTATTTTCTGGACAGGTATCTGGAGGAGATCAAAGAAAAAGCGCAGGTTGATCCGGAGGAAAAAACAGAGATCATACTGGCGGCCATGGCAGAAAGCGAAGAAGCAAAACAGAGGCTGATAGAGATTTATCTGCCGGACGTGGCAGAGATTGCCAGGCTTTATACCGGACAGGGTGTTTATCTGGAAGATTTGATCGGAGAGGGAAATGTAGCCCTTCTTTCGGTGATCCCAATGCTGACTGTTCTGGAGGATCCGGCGGAGGCAGACGGGTTTGTCGGAAAGTTTCTGATGGATGCGATGGAAAAGTTTTTGCAGGAAGAGGAAAATTCAAAAGAGCTGGATGAGCAGGTGCTTGCGAAAGTCAATGATGTGGCACAGGCGGCGAAAAAACTGTATGAAGAACTCCGCCGTAAAGTCACTGTGGAAGAGCTTGCGAATGAAAGCGGAATGACACCGGAACAGATCACAGAAGCGGTCAGAGCATGCGGAGATCAGATCGAAGAGATTGAAACCGGGCAGGTGTAGGAGAGAAACACTATGATTAAATTAAGGGAGAATGACTTTAAATACGTCATACAGGATATTTCACATGTATATATCGGCGCCAGAATGAATTATGAAGAAGTCGGCGAACACTATGACACACCGGCACGTTTAAAGAGTGCCATCTACCGGTGCATAATGGAGGAAACGCCAATAGAGACACTTATCTGCGATCATCTTCTAGCCATCAAGAAGGGATCGAAAAGCTATTATGTCTATCATCAGCTGGGCGCTAAGATCAAAGTGGGATATTTTGTTAAAAAAGTAGATAAAAAAGGCAGAGAGCAGGAGGAATACATCAGCAGGAAATATTCTTTCGATGATTTCATGGAGGAACAGAGTCTTTGGGAGAAGGATAATGACTATATCATACAGGAGATTTATTTCTCCAAGCGTAAACTGATGTCCCTGGCTATCTGAACGTGATCTGTGCAGAACGTTACGAAGCGTTCGGCACGGACACATCAAAACAAAAAAGATTAGGAGCAGATTATGAGTTTGAAAAATATAGAAGCATATCAAATGATCGAAGAGCGCAAGATTGGAGATCTGAATTCAGAGGGATTTCTTCTGCGCCATAAAAAAACAGGGGCAAGAGTGTGTGTCCTTCAAAATGATGATGATAATAAAGTGTTCTGTGTGGGATTCAGAACACCGCCGAAAGACAGCACAGGTGTTGCGCATATCATTGAGCATTCTGTTCTGTGCGGCTCAGAAAAATTTCCGGTAAAGGATCCTTTTGTCGAGCTGGTAAAAGGTTCTTTGAATACATTTTTAAATGCGATGACATATCCGGACAAGACCGTTTACCCGGTAGCAAGCTGTAACGACAAAGATCTGCAGAATCTGATGGATGTTTATCTGGATGCGGTATTTCATCCGAAAATCTATAAAGAAAAGAAGATTTTCGAGCAGGAAGGCTGGCATTATGAATGTGAGGATCTGCAAAGCCCGTTAACGGTCAACGGAGTTGTTTACAATGAAATGAAAGGGGCTTTTTCTTCTCCGGATGACGTTGTGGAGCGGGAGATCATGAATACATTGTTTCCGGATACGACCTACGGTGTGGAGTCCGGCGGAGATCCGGAAGTGATACCGGAGCTGACCTACGAGGCTTTTCTGGATTTCCACAGACGTTTTTATCATCCCTCCAACAGCTATATCTATCTTTATGGCAATATGGATATGGAGGAAAAACTCCGCTGGATCGACGAAGCGTATCTTAAAGATTATGACCGGTTGGAAATAGACAGCAGGGTCGAAGAACAAAAGAGCTTTGAAGCACCTGTCAGGGTCACAAAGGAATATCCGATCTCAGACAGTGAAAGTGAGAAGAAAAACACGTATCTGACGTACAATACTGTTATCGGTAACAATCTGGACAAAGAGCTGTATATTGCTTTTCAGATTCTGGATTATGTTATCTCATCTGCACCGGGGGCACCTTTAAAAAAAGCACTGATCGATGCCGGGATAGGAAGTGAAGTATACAGCAGTTACGAAAACGGGATTTTCCAGCCCTATTTTTCGGTTACGGCAAAGGGAGCCGATAAAGAAGAGGAAGAACGGTTTAAGCAGATCATAGAAAAAACACTGGAGGATCTTGCGCAAAACGGGATTAACCGGGTTTCTCTTTTAGCCGGTATCAATTATTACGAGTTTAAATACAAAGAGGCAGATTTCGGAAGCTATCCGAAAGGGCTGATGTATGGACTTCAGGCTTATGACAGCTGGCTTTACGATGAAAATGAACCGTTTATGCATATTGAGTCGAATGCAACGTTTGCTGCTTTGCGAAGCAAAGTGGAAGAGGGATATTTTGAGGAGCTGATCCGAAAATACCTGATCGGGAATCCACATAAGGCAATTCTGACAGTGATTCCGGTAAAAGGACTTGTGACCAAACAGGAAAAAGAGCTGGAGAAGAAACTGACAGCCTATAAAAACAGTCTTTCCGAAGAACAGATCGCGCAGATCGTAAAACATACCAAAGAGCTGAAAGCATATCAGGAGTCGGAAGATTCCGAAGAGGATCTGCAAAAGATCCCGCTTTTAAAACGGGCAGATCTGACAAAAGAGGCACAAGGGTATATCAATGAAGAACGCCTCAAGGGAGAGACAAAGGTTTTATATCATGATATCTTTACCAATGGTGTGTCCTATATCCGGTGTATGTTTGCATTGCAAAATATTGACGAGGAATTACTGCCGTATCTGTCCATTCTCAAAACGGTTCTTGGCTATGTGGATACAAAGAACTACAGTTATGGAGATCTGTACGATCAGGTAAATCTGATGACAGGCGGGATGAGCAGCAGTGTGAGTATTTATGTGGATTCCAAAAACCTGTCGGAATATCACATGAACTATGAGGTTAAGATCAAAGCATTCGATGAACATGTGAAAGATGCATTTGACCTGCTGGAAGAAATTCTGTTTACTTCAAAGCTTGAGGACAAAAAGCGTCTTAGGGAGATCATTGCTGAAAACAAGAGCAGAGTACAGTCAGCACTACAGGGAAGCGGACATATTGTAGCGGCACTTCATGCACAATCCGGCTTTTCAGAGACGGCCTGCATTCAGGAGCGTCTGGCCGGCATGTATTTTTACAGAGTATTGGAAAGACTGGAGCGTGATTTCGATGCACAATATGAAGAGATCCTTGCAAAACTGAAAGAATGTGTGCATAGGATCTTTCGCAAGGAGAATTTCATGCTGGACTTTACCGGAGGCAGGGAGGCTCTTCTTACATCGGAGGAATGTCTGTCAGAATTTACGGCCAAGATGTATACCACAGATGAGCCGAAGCGGGAATTAAAGATCACGCCTGTGGCCTCAAAAGATGGCTTCATGTCGGCATCCCAGGTGCAGTATGTCTGCAGAGCCGGCAATTACATCCAAAAAGGACTTCCTTATACAGGAGCATTACGTGTTCTCAAAGTCATGATGGGATACGAATACCTTTGGCTTCAGGTGCGCGTAAAGGGCGGTGCTTACGGATGTATGAGCAGTTTTTCAAAGACAGGGGAATGTTATTTTGTCTCTTACAGAGATCCGAATCTGGAAAAAACGATAGATGTGTTTGAACATGCGGCGGAATTTGTGAAGAATTATGATGTGGATGAGAGAACACTGACACAGTTTGTTATCGGCACGATCAGTGACAAGGACACACCTCTGACACCGCAGGCGAAGGGAGCACGCTCTCTGGCGGCCTATATGTCCAATTATACTCTGGAGGATGAACAGAAGGAACGGGATGAGATCTTAAATATTGACGCGGATACGCTTCGTTCTTTGTCGGAATACATTGATGCCTTTATCGGGGATGGCTATCTTTGTGTGGTGGGAAATGAGAAGCGCCTGAAAGAAAATGAGCAGTTGTTTGACCATGTTGAAATGCTCTTTCAGGAATAGATAAAAAATGATAAAAAAACAAGAT
Organism: Lachnospiraceae bacterium; assembly: GCA_015056815.1. Taxonomy (GTDB): domain Bacteria; phylum Bacillota; class Clostridia; order Lachnospirales; family Lachnospiraceae; genus SIG333. Next base: position 247,442 of record SVFN01000001.1, read on the forward strand.
TTCCTGCAACATATTTACAAAACGGATTGTATAATAAGCAGAAAACGAAAAACGGTTTTCTTATGCAGCTTATAAACTTACAATAAGGAGAATGGATTATGAGGAAGATGGGGAAAAGAACAAAGGCGATAGCATTGGCGATTTTGATAGCAGCTGCGGCGGCGGGCTGTGGGAATGGCGCGGATTATGATTCGGCGGCAACAGCGCCGGCGTATGAGTCACAGAAAGCGTCAGGTAACGGTGCGGATTCTTATGGGGAATACGATTATGACGACGCTTCCTATGAGGCTTCCGATGATGTCTACAGTGAGGAGGCGACAGAAGCTGCCGGGGCAGACAGTGGGAGCGTGACTGTTGAAGAGGGGGCAGATACCAAAGCCTCCACGAAAAAAAGCAACCGTAAGCTGATCCGCACGATCGATATGAGTGTCGAAACGGAACAGTTTGATGAACTGGTGGCAAATGTGACAGCTAAGACGAATACACTGGGCGGTTATATTGAGACCAGCAATATCTGGGAAGATAATTATTACGGCAATTCCGGAACGCAGCAAAAGCAGAAGCATGCTTCTTTTTCATTCCGAATTCCGAAAGATCAGATGGATTTGTTTATTACGATGGTCGAGGGTGGAACCAATGTCACACATAAACAGGAATCCATGGATGATGTGACATTGACTTATGTGGATATTGAAAGTCATAAGAAAGCTCTTCAGACAGAACAGGACAGACTGTTAGAGCTTCTTGCACAGGCAGAGGATATGGATGTGATCTTAACGATCGAGAACCGTCTGACAGAGATCCGTTATCAGGTACAGAGCATGGAATCGCAGCTTCGTACTTATGACGACCAGGTGGATTATTCCACACTGAAACTGGAAGTGACCGAAGTGGTCAGATACACACCGGTCGTAGAAGATAAATCGGCATGGACGCAGATGAAGACCGGATTTATGAACAGTCTTTACAGTGTCGGAAGAGGATTGCTGAATTTCTTTATCTGGTTTGTGGTACACATTCCACAGTTGATCATCTGGGCAGTCATTATCTTTATCCTTGTACTGATCGTGAAGAAGATCCGCAAAAAGAAAAGCGCCAATCCGAGCAAACGTCAGTTGAAGCGCGAGGCAAAGCGCCAGGCGAAGATCGATGCCATGCGAAAAAAGGCGGAAGCAAACGGTATGGCTGTTACAACCGACTCAACAGAGCAAAATGAGACGATGACGGAAGAAAATGCCGGACAGGAGTCGGCTGCAGAGTCTGATAAGGAATAAAATCAAAGAAAGCGAACGAGAAATATGGAGAATCATACCACAAAAACAGGATTCGCAACACTGATCGGAAGACCGAATGTAGGCAAATCCACATTAATGAACCAGCTGATCGGTCAAAAGATCGCGATCACTTCCAACAAACCGCAAACCACAAGAAACCGGATACAGACGGTCTTTACGGACGACCGGGGCCAGATTGTTTTTCTGGATACACCCGGGATCCACAAGGCTAAAAACAAACTGGGCAATTACATGGTAAGTGTGGCGGAGCATACCTTAAAAGAGGTGGATGTCATCTTATGGCTGGTGGAGCCTACGACCTTTATCGGTGCCGGAGAGCGTCATATCATAGAACGTCTGAAGCGTGTGAACACACCTGTGATCCTGGTGGTCAACAAGATCGATACGGTCAAAAATGAGGAATTGCTGCAGTGTATTGATACCTACCGCACAGAATACGATTTTGCGGAAGTGGTTCCGGTATCGGCCAAAAGCGGTAAAAATAAAGAAGAACTGTTGAAATGCATTTATCAGTATCTGCCCTATGGCCCCATGTTTTATGATGAGGATACCATTACCGATCAGCCGGAGCGTGCGATCGTGGCGGAGTTGATCAGAGAGCAGGCGCTTCATGCACTGGATGATGAGATACCGCATGGAATCGCAGTGTCAGTTGACTCCATGAAGTATCGGAAAAACATTGTCGATATCGATGCGACGATCGTCTGTGAAAGAGATTCCCACAAGGGGATCATCATCGGAAAAGGCGGAAGCATGTTAAAAAAGATCGGATCCAACGCACGCTGGGGCATTGAGGATTTGCTGCAGTGCAAAGCCAATCTGCAGCTTTGGGTCAAAGTAAAAAAGGACTGGAGGGACAGTGACTTTTTACTGAAGAATTTTGGATATAGACAGGATGAGATAGAAAAGTAGCAACCGACTGCCGGTTTTTGCTAAGAAATACCGGTATAGTTTCTTCCGGAACATGACAACATAAAGAAGGAACAGACTTTACCAGAGAGAGCTGTTTGAATATGGTGGGAAACACTTATCTTTATGTATGTTTAAGGAGGTCGGAAGATGAAGGAGAGACAGGCGTGGGAGCAGTTTCTGGCTACCGGGAAAGTGGAGGATTATCTGGCATGTGTCGGGAAGGCTTCCGATGAGGAGAAGAATTCCGGGAAGAAGGCAGACGACCGGACGGTGCGAAATGAGGAAGTAAAGTGCAGGAGTTTGTAGAAGTGACAGGAATGGTGCTGTTTGCAGCACCTTCCGGCGAGTATGACAGAAGAATAAAGATTCTGACAAAAGAGAGAGGAAAGATCACCGCATTTGTGAAGGGAGCAAGACGTCCCAACAGCAGGTTTCTTGCGGTTACCAATCCTTTCTCTTTTGGCACGTTCCGGCTTTTTGCGGGCAGGACGGCCTACAACCTGATGGAGGGACATATTTCCAATTATTTTGAGAAAATGCGGACGGATTATGAGGCGGCTCTATACGGCATGTATTTTCTGGATGTCGCGGATTTTTACAGCAGGGAAAACAATGACGAGGCGGAACTGTTGAAGCTGCTGTATCAGTCAATCCGGGCACTGGTCGATACGAAGATTCCCAAGGAACTGATCCGGTACATATTTGAAATGAAGGCAATCGTGGTAAACGGAGAATTCCCGGGGATCCCGGGACATATGAATCTCTTAAACGATACGAGATATACCATTGATTTCGTACAAAAGATGTCTTTGGATAAACTGTATACATTCACTGTTTCAGAGGCGGTTCTGGAGGAATTGTCCCATTGCGCGGATTATTACAGGGAGCATTTTCTGGCACCAAATTTGAAAAGTCTTGAAATTCTGAAAAATTGCAGGTTGAAAATATAAGATTCTTTCGCTATAATAAAAAACGTATGTAAAGAGAAGATGGATGAGAGGATCCGTTAGCAGGAAATGAGAGGAAAGTGCGGATGATGGGAAAGATCAAAAAAACCGCCGGTATGGTGATCATTCTTCTAATGCTTACTGCCTGTGCAAAAGAGGCACCGGTGGATACGAACACAGTATCCGTTGAAAAGGACGGTACGGTCAAAACAACGCTGATCGAGGATTTTACACAGTCCTATTATAATGCGGATGAGTTGAAAAAGATGATCGATGAAGAGGTGGCGGCATACAATAAGGAGGCAGGAGCCGACAAAGTGACGGTTGCCACATTTGAGCCGACAAAAGACAAGGTCAGACTGGAGCTTGATTTTGCAGACAGCGATGATTATGCAAAGTTTAATTCCAGAGAATTCTTTGTGGGAACGGCGGCACAGGCACAGGCACTCGGCATAGAGATCCCCGACCTGACAGATGCACAGACAGGCGCAACGATCAGCTCCGGGAAGCTGTTAGAAAACAGTTCCTGCAAGATGGTAGTTACGGATGAAGCGCAGGATGTCAGGATACCGGGAAAGATTCTGTACTACAGTGAAGGTCTTGCCCTTAAGGATAAAAAGACAGTGACAGTCCCCAAAGAGCAGGAAAAAGCATTTATCGTATATGAATGATCAGTAACCCAATAGTCATGATGACTGAAACTATAAAAGATAAGGCAGGAGAGATTATGGAGAAAACATTAGAAAAAATCGTAGCTCTTTCCAAGAGCAGGGGATTTGTATATCCCGGTTCCGAAATTTACGGAGGACTTGCCAACACATGGGATTATGGCAATCTCGGTGTTGAGCTTAAGAACAATGTAAAAAAAGCATGGTGGCAGAAATTCATCATGGAGAATCCTTATAATGTAGGTGTGGATTGTGCGATCCTGATGAATCCGCAGACATGGGTAGCCAGCGGACATCTTGGAGGCTTTGCGGATCCGCTTATGGATTGTAAAGAGTGTCACGAGCGTTTTCGCGCAGATAAGATCATTGAAGATTTTGCTTCCGAAAACGGGATCGATCTGGGAAAGCCGATCGATGCATTTTCTCAGGAAGAGATGAAGGCGTTTATTGAAGAAAAGAACATTCCCTGTCCGACCTGTGGCAAACATAATTTTACCGACATCCGTCAGTTTAACCTGATGTTCAAGACGTTCCAGGGCGTGACGGAGGATGCAAAAAATACTGTCTATTTAAGACCGGAAACTGCACAGGGAATCTTTGTGAATTTCAAAAATGTACAGCGTACTTCCCGTAAAAAACTTCCGTTTGGTATCGGACAGATCGGAAAGAGCTTCCGTAATGAGATCACACCGGGTAACTTTACCTTCCGGACCAGAGAGTTTGAACAGATGGAATTAGAGTTCTTCTGTGAGCCGGGTACCGATCTGGAGTGGTTCGAATACTGGAGAGGCTTCTGCCGTGACTGGCTCTTAAGCCTTGGCATTAAAGAAGAGGAAATGAGACTGCGTGACCATGCTCCGGAGGAACTTTGTTTCTACAGCAAGGGTACGACGGATATTGAGTTCTTATTCCCTTCCATCGGTTGGGGTGAGCTGTGGGGGATCGCAGACCGTACCGATTACGATCTGACGCAGCATCAGAATACTTCCGGGCAGGATATGACCTATTTTGATGATACGAAGAATGAAAAATACATTCCTTACGTGATCGAGCCCTCACTGGGAGCAGATCGTGTAGTACTGGCGTTTCTTTGTGCAGCTTATGATGAGGAGAATATCGGTACAGAGGACAAACCGGATATGCGTACCGTGCTTCATTTCCATCCGGCGATCGCACCGGTGAAGATCGGTGTGCTTCCACTTTCGAAGAAATTGAACGAAGGAGCGGAGAAGGTGTTCACACAGCTTTCCAAAAAATATAACTGTGAGTTTGATGACAGAGGGAATATCGGAAAACGCTATCGCAGACAGGATGAAATCGGTACTCCGTTCTGCATCACTTACGATTTTGACTCTGAGACAGATCAGTGCGTGACGGTACGTTTCCGTGATTCCATGGAGCAGGAGCGTGTGGCGATTGCAGATCTGGATGCTTATTTTGCAGATAAGTTCACATTTTAAAATAATACAGAACAGTGGTATATTTTGCCCTGTTCTGAATCTTTATCACTTGTCGTAAACGAATGAAACATTCGTTTACGGTATATCGGATCATGGAATGAATGCTGCAATGAGCGGGCTCATCAGGCAATTACTTTATTCACATACTATAAATATTTTACACGACAGGAAAGGTCATGATTATGAGAAATATCACATCAAAAGAGCTGAGAAAAGAATGGATTGATTTTTATGTAAAAAGAGGACATGTGGATGTGGGAGCGGTGTCACTCGTTTCAGATGGATCTACCGGAGCGATGTTCAATGTGGCAGGCATGCAGCCGATCATGCCATATCTTTTAGGTAAGAAGCATCCGCTTGGTACGCGACTTTGCAATGTACAGGGCTGCGTGCGCACCAATGATATCGATGGAGTCGGCGATAAGAGTCATTTGACATTCTTTGAGATGATGGGCTCCTGGAGTCTGGGAGATTATTTCAAAAAAGAGAGATGTCAGTGGAGCTTCGAACTGTTGACCGAGGTCTTTCAGTTTGACAGGGATCATCTCGCGGCAACAGTGTTTGAAGGTGATGAGAATGCCCCCAGAGACGAAGAAGGAGCAAAATACAGAATCGAGTCGGGATTTAAGCCTGAAAATGTATTCTTCCTGCCAAAGGAGGACAACTGGTGGGGACTTGAATACGGTCCCTGCGGACCGGATTCCGAGATGTTTTATGTATCGGATGCGAAGCCCTGCGGACCGGATTGCAGACCGGGATGTCATTGCGGTAAGTATACAGAGATCGGTAATGATGTGTTTATGCAGTATGATAAGCAAAAGGACGGTACGCTCCTTCCACTTGCAAAGAAAAATGTGGATACCGGCTGGGGACTTGAGAGAAACCTGATGTTTTTAAATGGAATTGATGATGTATACAAAACAGATCTCTTTACCGGAGTGATCGCCAATATTGAAAAAGAGAGCGGCAGGAAATATGATGAGGATGAAAAATATACACGTTCCATGCGTATTGTGGCCGATCACCTGCGGACCTCTGTCATGCTGATCGGAGATGAGGCAAAACTGCTGCCTTCCAATGGTGGTCCCGGATATGTGCTTCGCCGTCTGATTCGACGCGCGATCAGACATGCCAGAGTACTGGGACTTAGTCGTGATGCGATCCTGTCATCCGCAGCAATCTATATTGATGATGTATTTGCCGAGAGCTATCCGAATCTGACAGAGAACAGAGAGTTTATTTTGTCAGAACTGAAAAAAGAAATTGAGCGGTTTGAGTCGACACTTGAGAATGGAATGCGCGAATTTAAGAAAATATTGAAGGAACAGAAAGCATCCGGAAAGATTGACGGCAAGTCCGCATTTTATCTGTACGACACCTTTGGTTTCCCCTATGAGCTCACACTGGAGATGGCGCAGGAAGAGGGACTTAGTGTGGATGAGACAGGCTTTTCGGAAGCGATGGAAGAACAGAAGAATCGTGCGAGAGAAAACGCAAACTTCTCTCAGAAGAGTGCGGAAAACTCTGTATTTGACGCTCTTTCCGATGACGAAGTGACCGAGTTTACCGGATATGAGACATTGAAGGAAGAAGGCTGTGTGATCGCAGTTGCAGATACCGAAGCGCTGACAGAGGAACTTGACTGTGGTGCAGAAGGCACGATCGTTACGGACAGGACCAGTTTTTACGCGACGATGGGAGGGCAGAAAGGTGACGTCGGATATATTACGGCCGGAGACAGTAAATTCGAAGTGTTTGAAACGGTCAAGCTGCCGAAGGGCAGAGTCGGTCATGTCGGCAAAGTGACAAAGGGAAGTTTTAAAAAGGGTGAGAAGGTGACTCTTTGTGTATGTGAGGCTTCCAGACAGGCAACCTGTATGAATCATTCCGCAACGCATCTGTTACAGTCTGCTTTGCAGCAAGTGCTTGGAAAAGATGTCAGACAGCAGGGGTCTTATCAGGATACAGAAAGAACCCGATTTGATTTCTCCTACGGGGAGGCTGTGAAAGCAGATGATCTTGCAAAGATCGAAGAGATCGTAAATGAAAAGATTGCACAAGATTTACCGGTAAATACGAAAGTAATGGGAATCGAGGAAGCGAAAGCAACCGGAGCAATGGCACTGTTTGGTGAGAAATACGGAGATTCTGTAAGAGTGGTGTCCATGGGTGATTTCTCGAAGGAACTCTGTGGTGGTACACATGTGACAAATACAGGCAAGATCAGAAGCTTTAAGATCCTTTCGGAAAGCGGTGTGGCTGCCGGAGTACGCAGGATCGAGGCTGTGACCGGTGACAATGTTTTCGCATATTACAAAAAGCAGGAAGAAAAGATAACGGAAGTATGTACACTTTTGAAAACATCTCCTGAGATGCTTACAGACAGGATCAAACATCTGCAGGAGCAGCTCAAGGCGCTTTCTTCCGAAAATGAATCCTTAAAGAGCAAAGCTGCCAAAGAAGCACTGGGTGATGTGACCGATCAGGTTGTGGAAGTAAAGGGAGTGAAATTGCTTGCGGCTTCTGTAGAAGGCGTTGATATGAACGGTCTTCGTGAGCTTGGAGATCAGATGAAAGAGAAGCTGGGGGAAGGTGTGATCGTGCTTGCGTCCGGCAAAGACGGAAAAGTAAATCTGGTAGCGATGGCAACAGATGCTGCGATGGCGAAGGGAGCCCATGCAGGCAACCTGATCAAGGGAATCGCAGCTTTGGTTGGCGGCGGCGGTGGCGGACGCCCGAATATGGCGCAGGCCGGCGGTAAAAATCCGGCAGGTATTCCGGATGCGATCGCAAAAGTCCGCGAGATATTAGAGAATCAGATCTGATTTAAAAAAAATGGATATTCCTACCACAAAATGAAAAAAAACAGTTGACAAGAGAGTGAAATATCCGTATAATAAGCGTGTGTGTTGATTGCACACGAATAAAATATACCCAGCAGTCAAGAACGAGAGGGACTGAAGGGAGGTTAGGTGTAGGTTTATGTCAAACGTAATCGTAAAAGAAAACGAGACTTTAGACAGCGCATTGCGTCGTTTCAAGAGAAGCTGTGCTAAGGCAGGTATCCAGCAGGAGATCCGCAAGAGAGAGCATTATGAGAAACCTAGCGTAAAGCGTAAAAAGAAATCTGAAGCTGCAAGAAAACGCAAATATAACTAAAAGATATAAGTCCATGGCGTTTGCCATGGACTTTCTTTGTACACATTATGCTGCAAAGCGGTTGATTGTCAGTCCGGATACAAAATGTAAAAGAATTGTAAAAAAATTTTAAGATAATAAATAGTTTCCATGCAGATAAATATATAGTATAATGGAACAAAAGTTTATCCGCATATAATGAGGGGATGGATGATACAATTCCTGAAGCGGGGTTTAAAGCCCGGTTGGGGATACATAAGATAGGGGTGGTGAAATGTATATCTTTTCAGAGACGATCATGAGTTATGATTTTCTGACATTTATAGAATGCTTTATCGTATATAGCATGATGGGGTGGGGTGTAGAGTCTTTGTATATGTCTTTTTGTGAACGCAGGCCGGTTAACAGAGGATTCAGCAAAGGTCCGTTTTGTCCGATTTATGGATTTGGTGCTACATTCGGGTATATTCTGTTGCATCCGTTTTCCGATAATATTTTTGCACTGTATCTGGCTGGTGTGATATCTGCGACATGTTTTGAGTTTTTTGTGGGGATTCTGATGCAGCATTTCTTACATCAGGTCTGGTGGGATTATAAGGAAAAGCCTTTCAACTTCAGAGGGATCATCTGTCTGGAAAGTTCGATCGCCTGGGGCTTTTATGCGATCGCAGTTGTAAGACATTTAAATCCGACGATCGTACGTTATCTGGAAATGGTCCCAAGGAAGATCGGAATTGTGATCTCTACAGTAGTGATTTCGGTTTATATGTTTGATTTCTTCTATCATCTGTTATTGGCCATGGATAAATCGCCGGCAGACTATAAAGAAGAGATCAAAGAGCGTGTACGTGAATTCAGAGCCAGATGGTAATACGCGAAAAAGTGATACATATAAGAAGAATTCAGAGAAAACTCTGCATCACCATGAAAGGAATGCAGAGTTTTTTATTGTATTAAAAGCTGTAGAGCGCAAATAAACAGAGAACAGGAACGGATCCCGAACGTTCTACTCTGCCAGGGTTTTGCATAAATATAGGATAAGAATCACTGGATTGGCAGATCATGAAAGCATATCGTTACAAAAATAATTCAAACGGGATAAAATATAAAAGAAAAATAGGGACAATACCTCACAAAGGGCAAACTGCCCGGATGGCGGGAGCAATTTTGCTCTCGTGTACTGTTTTGCTCTTCCCGCCTAAGGTACCGGGGAAAAATGTTATTACATTTGCAAAAAACAAAGAAACGACACCGGCTGCGGTAAGTGGGACAGAATCTGCAATACAGGGACAGAGGACAGAGGATGTATTGCCGGAAGTGATAAAGAATCTGACTGCGGTATGTACGACTGAGAAAACGGAACCTGCAATAAATGAAAAAAATGAAGAGAAGATCACAAAAGAAGAAGAGGAGCGTGATGATGCATCCGGGGAAGGCGTTGGTGGAAACAAACCGGAGTTGATCTTATCGGCACCAAGTGTGATCCTGATGGAGGCAGGGAGCGGACAGGTCATTTACGAGAAAAACAGTGAGGAGATACGCAAACCGGCCAGTATTACCAAGATCATGACATTGCTTTTGACTTTTGAGGCCTTGGAAAAAGGAAAAATCCATCTGCAAGATCAGGTAGTCACCAGTGCCTATGCCAAATCCATGGGAGGAAGTCAGGTATTTCTGGAAGAAGGTGAAGTTCAGACGGTGGATACCCTGATCAAATGTATAGCAGTTGCCAGCGGAAATGATGCAGCAGTTGCTATAGCTGAACACATTGCCGGAAGTGAAGAAGCATTTGTGGCAATGATGAATGAAAAAGCCGCACACTTACATATGGAGCATACCAGATTTGAGGATTGCTGCGGACTGACAGATTCTGACGGACATGTGACGACAGCGAAAGATGTAGCGATCATGTCCAGAGAATTGATTACGAAGTATCCGCAGATCTATGACTATACAAAGATCTGGATGGAGGAAATCACACATGAAACTTCAAAAGGAGTATCGCAATTTACATTATCCAGTACCAATAAACTGCTAAGACGGTATGAATACGCGACCGGATTAAAGACCGGTTCCACTTCTGCGGCAAAATTCTGTCTGTCCGCAACTGCAAGAAAGAATGGGATCGATCTGATCGCAGTGATCATGGCGGCGCCGGATTCCAAAGGAAGAGTACAGGATGCCATGAAACTTCTGAATTATGGGTTTAGCGTCTGTCAGGTGTATCATGACGACAACAAAGATTCTTTAGTACCGATTACGGTCAGTGGCGGCGTAAAAGATCATGCTTCGCTGGAATATGAAGAGGGTTTTTACTATATGGATATTACCGGAGCGGACCTGTCAAAGGTGAAAAAGACGTTTGATCTTCCGGAAAGTGTGGAAGCACCGGTGCGAAAAGGAGATGTGGCAGGCTATGCCGTTTATATGCTGGAGGATAAGACCATCGGCAAGACAAAGATCCTTTTTGATGAGAATGTTGAAGAAGCCGGTATTCGGGATTATATAAAGAAGATCACCTTCTGTTACCTTTTATAAACATGATGCCGAGGTCAAGACCCGATATCCGGAGCGTCCCGTGCTTCGCACTCCCGCAATCCTCCCGCATTCCGCACTTTCGTGGCGCATTCGCACCACTTCGCGCTCCATATGGGGCGGGTCATAAACATAAATACAAGGTCATCTGCAGGGACAGGAGGATCGGATTTTTCGATCGGCAGGAATAAGAGGCAAACAATAAGAGACAACCGTCAAAATTTACGATTGAAAATGCGATGGAATCCGATTATAATCTAATCATAAATTACAGGGAAACCCTTTCATGAAAACAAAGCTTTCTAAGTCTCGACAGGATGAGAAAAGAAGCAAAATGACAGAACAAACGGAATAGATTCTGAAAATGGGAGACAGGAGGCAGGCTCTGAATGAATTTGGAAAAGTCTTTTGTCTCTCAACTTGTGCCTATGGAGTATACAGACTATGAAAATATTGATTGCGATCATCCTGTGCCTGTTTGCGGCATGCATCGTAAATATTGTTGTGGATTCGAACCGTTTTGTCGTACGCAGATATGAAGTGAATACCGACAAGATCGATAAGACTGTTCATTTTGTATTTGTGTCCGATCTGCATAACAAAGTGTACGGGACAGAGAATAGCACTCTTTTGCGTGCAATCGATGAACTGCAACCGCAGTTTATCCTTTGCGGGGGAGATATCCCTACGGCGAATCCGGGACAATCTGTTGATAAGGCGGCAAACTTTATGCAGAAGCTGGCAGAAAAATACAGGATCTATTATGCAAACGGGAATCATGAGCAGCGAATGCAGCTGTATCCGGATAAATACGGCTCCATGCATGAGGACTACGAAAAGGCGCTGCAAAAAGCAGGAATCAGCAGAATGATAAACAGAACCGAAAGCCGGGGAGAAAAGATCCGGATACATGGTCTGGAACTGGATCGGAAGTTTTACAGGCGTTTTCATACGAATACCCCGGAGAAAGAAGAGATCGAAGCGCTGTTTCGGGAACCGTTAACCGGTGACGGGAATTATCACATCCTGCTGGCTCACAATCCGGAATTCTTTGATGTTTATGCGCAGACGGGAGTTGATCTGGTTCTTTCCGGACATGTACATGGCGGGATTGCGAGGCTTCCGTTTCTGGGTGGCGTGATCTCTCCATCTTTACATCTGTTTCCGAAATATGATGGGGGTTTTTTTGAGAAGGGAAACTGCAGGATGATCATCAGCAGAGGACTTGGCAGTCACACGATCCCTTTACGCTTTCTGAATCCGGCGGAACTGGTGGATGTGGTGATCAAATCGGACAATTTAAGAAAGGAAGAAAACGGTTTATGCAGTTAAGTGATCTGACAAAATATGAGGATATCGTGATCCAGTGCCATGATAATCCGGATGCGGATGCACTGGCATCCGGGTATGCTCTTTACCGGTATCTGACAGAGAAAGGGAAGCACCCGAAGTTTATTTACAGAGGACGTAACCGGATAAACAAAAGCAATCTGCTGCTGATGGTGGAGAAGTTAAGGATACCGGTAAGCTATGAGCCTGATTTTGAAAAGATCCCCCAGCTTCTGATAACGGTGGATTGTCAGTACGGTCAGCAGAATGTTACCCGTACCGAAGCGCAGAACGTCGTAGTGATTGATCACCATCAGACCACAGTGGAGCTGAGTGGACCTGCGGTGATCAGAAGCAATATCGGAAGCTGTGCAACGATCCTTTGGGATATGCTTCGTGCGGAAGGAATGCGATTCGAAAATGACATGCTCCTTTCAACGGCTCTTTACTATGGACTGTATACGGATACCAACAGATTTTCGGAGGTTTCGCATCCGCTTGACCGTGATATGAGAGATTCTCTGGTGATCAATAAGAGCATGATCACACAGATGAGCAATTCCAATATTTCATTGGATGAACTTAAGATAACAGGTAAGGCAATCCTTGAGTATGAGTATTATGTCAAACATAAATATCTTCTGATCAAGGCAGAGAAGTGTGATCCGAATATATTGGGAGTGATCAGTGATTTTTCTATGGAAACGGCTGGCGTGGATATCTGCCTTGCGTATTTTGTGAGCCGGCAGGAGATCAAATATTCCGTCAGAAGCTGTATCAAAGAAGTGCATGCCAATGAGCTGGCTGCCTTTCTGGCAGAAGGCCTTGGAGGCGGAGGAGGACATTTTACGAAAGCGGGCGGTACCGTGCGCCCGGAGAAACTGACAAAGCTTTATGAAGACAGGCAAAGCAGCCTGGAAGATATGGTTCATGAAGAGTTTGTCGAACGGATGAATCAGTACTTTAACCGGTATCAGATCATCTATGCAAGGGATACGATACTGGACACATCCATAATGAAACGATATGAGAAGAAACCGCAGAAGGTGGGATGTGTGGAACTTACAAAGGTATTTCCGCTTCAGACAATGGTGGAGATCCGTACACTTGAAGGTGATATCAATATCCGGCTGGATGCAGATAAGTATCTGATGATCGGGATCGAAGGAGAGGTTTACCCGATTACCAGGGAAAAACTGGAGAGCAGTTACCGGTATGTGGACGAACCTTTTGACAAGACCTTTGAGTATGCCCCCTGTGTCAGGGATATCTTTACGGGAGAAAAAAAGAATGTAATGAAGTATGCCAGATCTGTGATCAGTACCGGACAGGTCAGGATCTATGCAAGAGTGCTTACGGAATATGTGAAGCTGTTTACGATGTGGGATGAGGAAAAATACTATTCCGGTGTTCCGGGGGACTATATTGCAGTCAGGGAAGATGATCCGCATGATATATATATTATAAGCGGGAGGCTCTTTGATCAGCTTTACAGGGAGGCAGAAGCATGAGCGATCATTATAATGCATTTATATCGTACAAGCATGCATCCGAAGATAACCGGGTTGCAGAAGCGATACACAAAGGACTGGAGCACTACCACATTCCCCGAAAGATACAAAAGAAGAAGGGAATGAAGCGGATAAGCAGAATCTTTCGCGATAAGGATGAACTGCCGATTACCAGTGATCTGAGCGATAACATAGCGAATGCATTGGCCGCTTCCGATTATCTGATTGTGATCTGTTCTACCAATACGAAACAGTCGGCCTGGGTACCCAGAGAGATCGAATGTTTTCTGAAGAATCATACCAAGAGAGAAATATTTACTGTGCTGGTTGATGGAGAGCCCTGTGAGGTGATTCCGGAGATCCTTTTGTATGACGAGCAGACAGTTACGGATGAAAACGGTAATGAGCAGGTAGTCAGAGTACCGATCGAACCACTTTCCTGTGACTACAGAATGCCGTTAAAGAAAGCAAAAAAACTAGAGCTCCCACGACTTGCAAGCGGGCTGATTGGCTGTGCATATGATGAACTTATGAATCGTCACAGACAGTACAGGATGAAGCAGCTGACGGCGGTGTTTGCTGTTATCTTAACCATCCTGCTTGGATTTAGCGCCTATATGTATGACAGCAGGACAAAGATTCATAAAAACTATCAGGAATCCCTTAAGAACCAGTCCAGATATCTGGCGAACGAATCCGAAAATCTTTTGGAAAAGGAACAAAGGATCAGTGCGCTGCAGCTTGCGTTGGAAGCACTGCCAAAGGATGAGAAGGATGACAGACCGGTAACGGCAGAGGCGGTGAAGGCATTGACAGATGCAACTCTTGCCTACGTGGGTGACAGCGGAAATAATATCAATGCCGCCTGGAATTATACAATGCCGAATGTGGTATCTGATTTTGAGGTAAGCTCTGACGGAAATTATATTGCGATCCTGGATAGTGGAAATGTGTTAGGGGTCTGGAACACGAAGACCCATGAGAAGATATTGGATCTGGAGGATATGCCAGATCCTGTTGAGGGGATGAAGTTTTTAAAAGACAGTCATTTTCTGTTATGGTCATCGCATACTCTGAACTGCTATGATATGGATACTGCCAGGACGAGCTGGAAATACACGATTGAGGACGATATGTTTCAGGATAGCGATAGCTTTATGTGTACAGATACTACTGTATATTTTGGAACGGTCTATAATAAATTTCTGGAATTTGATCCGCTGTCGGGAAAAGTGAAAAAGGAGATTGGTCTTCCTGTAAAAGATGGTTACAAAGAATTTGATGTTCTGGAAAGCAAACTTTCTCCGGATGGAAAGAAGATTGCTTTTCGCGGGTTGGAAGACTATGGGATCTATGCCTTTGGAATTCTTGATCTTGCCTCGAATGATCTGAAAATGTCTGAGCTTATGGAAAAACAGGTCAAGGATATTGAATGGATCGATAATGATACACTCATGACAGCGAGCAATGTACTGGATATGAAAGGAAGCATGTCCTATGGTTCCATGGATCTTCTTTCTACCGATCATGTAACATTACAGTGCATCAATGTGTCAGATCTTACAGAAAAATGGACGCAGGATTTTGTGTGCAACGGGGTGACGATCAAAAGTGGATTTGAAAGACTGGGAGATGCCTCTGTTGCCTACTATAGCGGTAATGTGATAGCTGTGTATGATCCGCTGACGGGCAAAGAGAAGTACCGGAATAATGTAAATGATTCTGTGCTGGATGTCAGTGACAAGGATGGGGATGGAAAGCCGAATTACATTACACAAAGTGGTGGAATGGCAACTCCGGCTCCGGATGTTGATGAAGATGCGGTGTATTATAAAAAGTATTTTGCGGATGAACTGCGACAGATTGTGATCAGCAATGGAGTATATGCAAGACAGCATCATGGTTCGGAAGTGATCTATTACGGTCTGAATGTTTATGATGATGCATGGACAGCGATCGCGGAAAATACGTTGATGAACGACAGTATAAAAGAAAGCAGTCTGACCGATGATCATCTGGCGGTTCTGACGGATGAGGAGGACGGTCCTGCTTTGTACCTGTTTGGAATGGAGCGAAATACAAGTGCGGTTCCATACAGACTGACGGGGGAACGGGCTTATAAGTACAAGATTCTTGGCGAATACAAAGATCGTATCTATCTGGGATATGATGATGGTCAGAAGTTCCATCTGATCATCGCAGATGCTTGGGAGAATGAACTGCAGGATGAAGCTTTGTTTGAAGCAGTAGCAAAGCTTGAAAATACATGCAGTCTGAAATCGGGAAAACTGATTTACAGTTACCATAATGACGAAGATCAGGATATTCTGGCGATCAAGGATCTGGATACCGAAAAGAGTATACAGACAGAATTGACGGAAAGAATCGGTTACGCAGAGCATGTACCGGTGTATTACGAAGAAGAAAATGCGGTGTATATAAAAGGGGAAAACGAATATGTCTGGGATGTCGATGGGCAAAAGGTAAACGGTGTCGATATGCCGGAGGGATGGACAGGTGCCTGCTGCTTTTCCCAAAACAGTGCGGAAGGAATTTTTGCGGTTTCGGATGGTAAGACAATCCTTTTGAAAAACAAACAGGGAAAGACATTAAACACGATCAGATGCCCGGGGGTCATGCCGATTGGAATGGTCTTTGCAGAGGATGTTCTTATGGTATTGTATAGTGACGGCGGGTTCTGCTATTACGACAGGAACAGTGGAGAGTTCCGAAAGAAGACGGATTTGTCGGTATATTATAATTTTGATGGGACAGCGGTATTTGATTTTGATGAAGAACATAGTCTGTTTACAGTCCAGATGGACAGACTTACGGATGTTGTCGATCTGGAAAGCGGCGTGGAGACGGCATGTATTATGAACTGTTTCGGACATGATAAGAAACGGGATACTTTTGTGACCTGTGCAAAAGGCGAGAATCAAAAATTGAAAGCCGGTTACTATAAAAGATATACGGTGAATGAGCTGATCGAAAAAGCGAATAAGATTCTTGAGAATACGGAATTGTCAGACGAAATGAAATCAAGATACGGGATCGAATAGGACACAGGCGTTACTTTCACAGGCAAAACGGCTGTGAATAGTAACACACAGGCATACAATAAAAAGAAAAGGCTTGCAACCAACCACAAGATGTTGTATGATAGAAAAGGTTTTGAAATAAATACACAGGTGGTTTGGTTATGGCATTGGAAGTAAAGCTGGAGGTCTTTGAGGGACCTTTGGATCTGTTGTTGCATCTGATCGAAAAGAATAAAGTGGATATTTATGACATTCCGATCGTTGTCATAACGGAGCAATATCTGGATTATATCCGCCGGATGGAGACGGAAGATATGAATGTCATGAGTGAGTTCCTGGTGATGGCGGCTACACTGATCGATATCAAATGTAAGATGCTCCTTCCTCGTGAAGTCAATGAAGAAGGTGAAGAGGAAGATCCGAGAGCAGAGCTCGTCCAGAAATTACTGGAATACAAAATGTATAAATATATGTCTTATGAACTCAAGGACAGGCAGGTGGATGCTGACCGTATCTGGTTTAAAGAAACCACGATGCCAAAGGAAGTCATGGACTACAGAGAGCCGATCGATTATGAAGAACTGGTAGGAGATATGGATCTGGCGAAGCTGCATGAGATTTTTAAAAGTATTGTCCGTAAGCAGACGGACAAGATCGATCCGATCCGTTCCAAATTCGGACAGATCGTAAAAGAAGAGATCGATATGGAGGCGAAGGCCGGTTATATCGGAGCTTATATACAGAATCACAAAAAGCTGAGCTTCAAAGAACTTTTGGAGAAGCAGCACAGCAAGGCAGAAGTGATCGTGACGTTCCTTCTGGTGTTGGAGTTTATCAAGATCGGACGGATCAGCATCATACAGAATCATACCTTTGATGATATAGAGATTACTGCAAACGAAAATGTTTCATGGGATGCACCGGTCGCAGTCAGTGCAGGATGATAATAGAAAGCGCAACGGAGATTGACAGAGGGTCGGATTCTGTTGCGTTTTTGTTATTCTGAATGGCACAAATACCCGCAGATGAACCTGTCGCTGCGGATGGTTTGGAAGAAATAAGAATGACTGCCCGACTTCACAAAAGAGGGAAATTATGCTATAATCAGCAACAACTCGAATAATCTTAAAAAGGACGAAGCAGATGGACAAAAAGAAACAAAAAGCGGTTTTAGAGGCGATCCTGTTTACGATGGGAGAATCTGTGGAGGTGGAGCGCCTCGCAGAAGTGATCGGACAGAACGCGAAGAAAACGAAGGCTCTTTTGAAAGAACTGCAGGAAGACTATGCAAAAGAAGACAGGGGGATCAATCTGATCGAACTGGACGGAGCTTTCCAGATGTGTACCAAGGCAGATATGTACGAATACCTGATCAAGATCGCCAAGACGCACAAAAAGCTGGTGCTATCGGATTCTGTGTTGGAGACGCTCTCGATCATCGCTTACAAACAGCCCGTGACAAAATCAGAGATTGAAAAGATACGAGGAGTAAGCTGTGATTTTGCGGTGAATAAACTTCTGGAATATGAACTGGTCATGGAAGTGGGCAGGCTGGACGCTCCCGGCAGACCGATCCTTTTTGGGACGACAGAACAGTTTTTGAGAAGTTTTGGAGTCAGGAGTCTGGAAGAACTTCCGGAGCTGAATCCGGACAGAGTTGAGGAGTTCAGACAGGAAGCAGAACAGGAAGTACAGATTCAGCTGAATGTTTAAGCATGAAGCAGGGAATGAGTGCATGACTTAAATGCACTCATTCTTTTTGCGTGCTTGCGGCAGGAGCACGTTTCCGGATCCTGCGAAGTCCTGAATAGTTCCGAAGGGAGGTTCATAAAATGATAAAAATGAGTTGTTGAGAATAGTTTATGAATCGGAAAATAAGAAGAAAGGCAATCGTTTTCCTGACAGTGATCTTCCTTTTTGGAACGCTTTCTGCCCGAGCTGTATCAGCAAAAGAGAGTGAACTTCATGCAAAAGCGGCGCTTCTTCTGGATGCGGACAATAACCGCGTGCTCTGGGAAAAAAACGGCTATGAAGTATTGCCTATGGCCTCTACGACGAAGATCATGACCTGTATTCTGGCATTGGAGTATGGGAATCCGGATACAGTCATAGAAGTATCAGCTTATGCTGCATCTATGCCGAAGGTACGGCTTGGAATGAAAAAAGGAGAAAAATACCGTTTGGAGGATTTGGTATATTCCCTGATGCTGGAATCCCATAATGACTCTGCAGTTGCCATTGCGGAGCAGATTGGTGGGAGTGTGGAAGAATTTGCAAAACTAATGAATCAAAAAGCGGCAAAACTGGGGTGTAAGGACACCTGGTTTATCACGCCAAACGGGCTGGATGCCACATATGATGGAAGAACACATGCCACGACGGCGAGGGATCTTGCTGTGATCACATCTTATGCGATCAAAAATAAAGATTTTTTGAAGATTGTGGGTACAAAAAACTATACTTTTACCGATATAGATAAGAAGAGAACGCTTCAGATCTCGAATAAAGACCGATTTCTCGATATGATGGAAGGGGCGATCGGTGTGAAAACAGGCTTTACCGCACAGGCCGGTTACTGCTTTGTCGGAGCACTGAAACAGGGGGATAAAACCTTTGTCTCTGTCGTATTGGGCTGCGGATGGCCTCCGAATAAAAGCTGGAAATGGTCGGATACGAAAAAACTGATGGAATACGGACTACAACATTATGAAAAAAGTGATATCTATCACAAAACTCCGGCTGTAAGGATACGTGTTGAAAATGGAGTGACCGATATAGTCAGCGTTAAACAAGAGGCGAAAAAGATCGAACTGCTTCTCTCTAAGAAGGATAAAGTGGAATCTTGTCATAAACTGCCCTGTCAGATAAAAGCTCCTGTAAAAGCAGGGCAGTTCATCGGATATGAGGAGTATTATGTGAACGGAAGCCTCTATGACAGGGTAAAATATTATGCACAAAAAGAAGTGAAAAAATGGGATTATGAGTATTGCTTACGGTCTGTAATGGAATGCTTTTTGATCGATTTTTAACGAAATGATACCGGACGGGGTGACAAATTTGAATGAAGTACTAAGGCAGGAAAAAAAATTTCTGATGAATGCGGTCGATTGTCTGAAACTGACCGGAACACTGGAAAAGGTCATGCTTGAAGACAAACATAACGGAGCGCAGGGATATCGCATACGTTCTCTGTACTTTGATACAATGAATGATACGGATTATACGGATAAGATCGACGGACTGGAGCTTCGGCGCAAGATCCGACTGAGAAATTATGATCCGGGTAATGATTTTGCCATGCTGGAGATGAAACAGAAAGAAGGCGCCTATCAGAAAAAGCGATCTCTGCGAGTGGACCGGGAGGATGCAAAAGAACTGATAAGAGGACATTATGAACCTCTTTTAAAATACAGCGAACCTTTTGCGGCAGAATGCTATGGTCTGATGCATACCAAATGTTACAGACCGCGGGCAGTGGTCGAATATCTGCGAAAAGCATATATTGCGAAGGAAAACCGTATCCGTATTACCATTGACAGTCAGATCATTGCTACGGAAGCAGCATTTGATATCTTTGATCCGGATCTTGTGCAATATCCGGTGATGGATCCTTTCAATGCGGTGCTGGAAGTAAAGTACAATGGATTTCTGCTCAGTTATATCAAGGAACTGGTAAATATGGCAGACCGTTCGGAATATTCTGTCAGCAAATACTGCCTGGCACGAAGCGCAGGGTTACATTATTGTTATTAACAAGGAGGAAGTTTTAACATGAAAGAACAGCTTTTTGAAATGTTTCGTTCGGCAAATGATCTGTCGGTAGAGGTGATCGTTACCAGACTGGCGGTCTCAGCCATTGTCGCCTGTTTTATCTTTATTTCCTATCATTTATCCCATGACGGAAGCATCTACAGCAAGAAATTTAATGTTACCCTTGTCATGCTGACAGTGCTGACGACAACAGTCATGATCGTGATCGGCAATAATCTGGCAATGTCCCTTGGTATGGTAGGTGCATTGTCTATCGTACGGTTTCGTACTGCGATCAAGGATTCGAGGGATACCATGTATATTTTCTGGTGCATTGTGGCAGGGATCTGCTGCGGTGCCGGAGACTATATCGTGGCGAGTATCGGAAGTGGATTCGTGTTTGTTCTGATGTTGGTATTTGGTAAGATACGCAATGACAACAGGGTGCTTCTGATCATTCGCTCGGTAAGAAGCAACGAAGCACGTATCGAAGCATTGATTTTCCAGCATTATGGAAGAAATGTCAGTCTTCGTGTGAAGAATACGACGGAGGCGGATGTGGAATTTATTTATGAACTGAAGAAGAAATATCTTGAGAAAGAACGTGCCGCCGGACGGAATATTACTGAGGAGATTTATGAAATCGGTCATATCTCATATTTTAATATTGTGACACAGAATGATGATATCAGCAGTTAGGGAATGAGATATACCAGAACAGCTAACAGGAGGGATATGTGTGAAGTACAAAGTGATCGGCCTGTGTATGGTCTGCGTGATCATCTATGCATCGATCTTAGCTACACCTGCCGAGATTCGGGAAAAAAAGGGCAGAGTTCATCAGCATATGGTATCCGGATATGACACAGGATGTGACTGTGACGGTTCGACACTGTGCACGCATCTTCCGCTTGTCATAATGGACACAGGAGGACAAATAATACCGGGGACTCCATTGTTTAATCAAAGAGACGCCTTTGGACAAGCCATATATTCGGATGCTCCGGATGGTCAGAACACCATACAGGTAAACTTAAGCGTGATCGATCAGGAGAACAGAAACAATCATCCGACTGATCTGCCGGTATTTACGACTGCATGCCGGACACATATCAGGGGAAATTCTTCCAGAAGATTTCCGAAACATTCTTATGCTTTGAAATTCCTGGATAAATCGGGAAATGCCAATCCGCAGAAGGTCATGGGAATGAGCTCTCATCATGAGTGGGTGCTCAACGGACCGATTCTGGATAAAACACTGATCCGCAATTATATGTGGTATAACATTTCGGGAGAGATTATGAATTACGCGCCGAATGTACGGTTTTGCGAGCTTATCCTGAATGGGGAGTATCAGGGGATCTATCTGATGACGGAAGAGATCTCGGAAGGAGAAGAAGGGCGTCTTCACCTGAAGATGGATGTTAAAAATCACAGAAAGACCGGGTATCTATTGAGGATCGACCGTCCTACTGAGGAAGAATATGAATCGGTGCGTGACATTTACACCTATAATGAGCGCATGCTTAATATCGGTACGGATGTAGCAATCCGTTATCCGGGCAGACAGACGTTGACGCCACAACTGGCAAAAGACATCGAACTGGATTATTCCGCTTTCGAAAAAGCGCTGTTTTCCTTTGATTACAATACAGATGAATACGCTTACTGGAACTATATTGATGTGGATAATTTTATTGATTATTATCTGATCAATGAATTTACCGGTAATTCGGATGCCTGCAAATATTCGACATACATTTATAAGGAAGTAGGGGAAAAATATCGGCTCTGTGTCTGGGACTTTAATAATTCCTGTGACAACTATCAGGAACGCAAAACCTCGATCCACGGGTTTGGTGCAGTTGGGCAGGCATGGTTTTTTATGCTTTTCAAGGATGAAGCCTTTGTGGAAAAGGTGATAGAAAGATACCGACAGTTGAGGGAAAGCTATCTGAGTGAAGAGTATCTGGTGAAGTACATGGATGATACCATTGCGTACCTGGGACCGGCGCTGGAACGGAATAACGCACGCTGGGCGAGGGAGATCGAAGAATGGAAACCTCTTTTGCCCAAAGAGAGAAATGTACAAAGCTATGAAGAAGCGGTTAAAAAAATGAAACGATGGCTGATAAAGAGAGGGCAATGGATGGATCGCCATATTGATTCACTCAGGCAGTATGGACATCCCTCCAGAAATAAAGTATATAATCATTAAGAAGGAATGGTATGAAGAAATTCATTATTGCGGTCTGTACCGTGGTACTTCTGGCATTTGTGTGGAACAAACTCTATTATGAATACGGGATCTATGTGGATCTTCAGCCGAATGCAAGGGTTCGCACGTTTATGAAAACAGAAGGAAAAAGTATCTGCATGGAGCGAAACGGAGCCTATGAGCCTTTTGAGATCAGAGGTGTGGACATGGGTATGGGGATTCCGGGAAAGTGGGCGACGGATTTTGCCATTGATGAGGAGACTTATCTGCGCTGGTTTGCGGATATTCAGGAGATGGGGGCAAATTGCATCCGTATTTATACGATCCCGAATGACGCTTTTTATGAGGCGTTTTATCAGTATAATAACGGAAGAAAAGAGCCTTTGTATCTGTTGCACGGTGTCTGGATCAACGATTATATTGCCAACTCCCACAGAGATGCTTACGAAGACCTGTATGATTCGCTTTTACATGACTGCAGGACAGTAGTGGATATCATACATGGGAGATGCGATATTTCATTAGGGTATGATGGCGTGGGAGCCGGTCAGTACCGCCGGGATATTTCACCATGGGTGATCGGATATATTGTAGGGGTTGAATGGGAGCCGAGTCTGGTCACTTACACGAATCAGGTGCATGAAGAGGATACTTCCTTTCGGGGAGAGTATCTTTATACAAAAAAAGATGCATCGCCTTTTGAAACGATGTTATGCAAAGTCGGAGACAGAATGCTGAAATATGAAAGTCATAAGTACAAGGCACAGAGACTGCTTGCTTTTTCAAACTGGCCGACTACAGATCCCTTTTCCTATTCCGCTCCGGTGATCGTGTACAGACATAAGGTGGCAAGTGTGGATCCGGAGCATATCGGCTGTTCCGACAAAGTGGTGAGCGGCATGTTTGCATCTTATCATGTTTATTCTTATTACCCGGATTATCTGGAAGTGATGAAGGAACTGGAAAAATATACCGGGAAAGAGATTGAGGAACGGATGAGTATTGCCAGGAAACACTCCATCGATTGCCACATGGCGCAGAGAAGTGCCCCGCGCATCGAGAAATATCTGTATCATGCGGATTACTATGACAATAGTGGCAGGTACAATACGTATCTCGCCTATTTGCGGGCGTTAAACCGTTATCATTCCCTTCCGGTAGTGATCTCGGAATATGGCGTGACTACCGGGCGCGGAATGGCGCAGGTGGACAAAAATACAAACCGTAACCAGGGACATATGACGGAGGAGGAGCAGGGACAGGCGCTGGTCGAGTGCTATAAGGACATCATGGAAGCAGGCTGCGCCGGAAGCTGTGTGTTTACCTGGCAGGATGAATGGTTTAAGAGGACCTGGAACACCATGCATGCCATTGATTTAAACAAGACCCCCTTCTGGAGCGATTATCAGACCAACGAGCAGTATTTTGGACTTCTGGCATTTGACCCGGGGGAGGAAAAAACGATCTGTCAGGTGGATGGTGATATCTCGGAATGGAAAAAAAGAGATCTGGTATTGAAACAGGATAAGATGAGTCTTTTTATGAAATATGATGAGAGGTATCTGTATCTGCTGATCCGTAAGAAAGATCTGAATCCGGAGAAAGACGTTCTTTATATCCCGTTTGATACCACTCCGAAAAGCGGAAGCACGTATTGTGAAAATTTTGATATAGATTTTGAAAGAGAATGCGATTTTCTGCTTGTAATCGACGGAAAAGAAGACAGCAGACTATTGGTTCAAAAACGTTATGAAACGTTGTATGCCCGTTACGGCAAGGAGTATTATGCCACCAATCCTTATGTGGAAATTCCGGCAAAAAGGGACTGCGAGTTTACAAACATCTATCTGCCATTGATCCTGGAAGCGGTATTGACCGACCCGGACAGCGAGGAGCCTACCGGTGAAAAATACGAGACCGGGCGTCTTCGTTATGGTAATTCCAACCCGGACAGCGAAGACTTTGATTCCCTGTCGGATTTCATGTTTGATGAGAAGGATAACAGTGTGGAGGTCAGGATTGCCTGGGAGCTTCTCAATTTTTCAAATCCGTCGGAAATGATGATACATGATGATTATTATGAAAAATACGGGATTGAAAATCTCCAAATCGACAGGATATGGCTGGGGCTTGCGGATAAAAAACAGTCCGGATACCGGATCAGGATGTCCCCGGTGCTTATGCAGGGCTGGGGAGAAAAGGTGAAAAGTCACGAGCGGCTGAAACGTTCCTATTATATACTCCGGGAATATTGGAAACCACAGGGATAGAAAAACTCCGAAAAGAGGTGAGCACATTGGGAAGCGAAGTGCTGCTATACGGCTACGGGATCGTATGTCTGAGTATGCTGATCTATAATATCATTTATAATATCATCATGAAAGGCAAAGACAGAAGAGCCGAAAAAAGAGAACAGATACTGCGGAAAAAAATCTGTATACAGATCGATCGGCTCAAACAAGGACAGGCGATAGAAACCGGCCATTTTGAATATATGAGGACAAAACTTTCCAATGTCAGCTATCTGATCGCATTCTACCATGCAATGAAAAATTTGCAGGAAGAGCCGTATAAGGAAGGGTTTTCGGAATACGGGATCAGGATACAGCCCACGCTGATCAGACTGGCGGTTGTTTACAAAGAACGGGAAAGCATGCAGGCGGCCTATTTTGCCTATGTGCTGTCAAGACTGCAGAGACTGGAAAACGGATATATCGATAAAGCCACAGAAGAAATACTCGTAAATTATATGAAAAAAGACAGTCTGTATTGCAGGGTAAATGCACTGCAGGCACTGTGTAATATCGGAACACCCGAGGGCGTTTTCAAAGCACTGAGACTTTTGGATCTGAGAGACGGAGTGCTTCATGATAAAGTGATGACAGATATTCTTCTTTCCTATAAGGGAGAGCATGGAGAACTCATCGGATGTTTTTTGAAGCATTTTGAGGAGGTTTCTCCCAGGGTACAGCTTCCGGTGATGAATTACATCCGGTTTTGTTCAGACGGATGCCGGGAGAAATTTTATGAGATCCTTATCGATGAAAAACGGGATAAAGAGCTCCGCATGTCGGCAATCCGGTATTTTGGAAAGTATTATTATGAGAAAGCGAAGGACAGCCTGATCGCTTTTGTAAAGGATCCTGATCCGCTTAAATGGGAATATGCGGCAGCGGCAGTATCGGCACTTGCTTTTTACGACGGTGAAGATGTGATCGATACACTTACGGGAGCGGTTCACAGTACCAACTGGTACATTCGTTATAATGCAGCAGAAAGCCTGACGGCACATCAGCTGGATTACAGTGACCTGATCGGAATCGTGGGTGGTACTGACCGTTTCGCAAGAGAAATGGTGATGTATCGTCTGGAAGAAAAGAGAATGGAAGAAGAAGCAGTTGATGAAGCAAAAATGCAGGAGGGTATCATGAGACAGGAGGACGCATTATGAAAGAATTTATGCAGGCGTTCTTTAATTGTGTGGGAATCTTTTTTGTTTTCTATATGGTCGGATATGCCAGTTTTTTGTTTCTGTCTGTAACGATGGGGAGCATTGAGCTGAATGGAACAAAACGGCGCAATCTTTTGAAAAACGAACTGCAGGGAGAATATTATGTTCCGGTATCCATCGTGGTCCCGGCGCACAACGAAGGTATTACGATTGAGTCTACGATCCATTCTCTACTGGCATTGGATTATAAATTATATGAGATCGTGGTGGTAGATGATGGCTCTACGGATAATACATCAGATGTTGTAAGGGAAACCTTTCATATGAAGCACATCAGCCGGCCGGTTCAAAGAAAACTGAAATGTCAGCCGGTGGAAACGATCTTTGAGACAAGGGAATATAAGGTGCCGATCACGTTGATCCGCAAGAAAAACGGCGGCAAAGCAGATGCTTTGAACATGGGGATCAATGCAGCCAGATATCCGTATTTTTTATGCATGGACGCGGATTCGGTATTACAGAGAGATTCTCTGAAAAAAATCGTAAGACCGGTTCTGGAAGATGAAAAGATCGTGGCGGTAGGCGGTGCGGTACGTCCCTGCAATGATGCAAAGATCGTGGACGGGCAGGTTGTACAGTATCATATGCCCAAAAAGATCCTTCCGGCCATGCAGGTTTTGGAGTATGACCGTTCCTTTCTGGCAGCGAGGATCTTTTTTGACAAATTTAACGGAAGTATCATTATTTCAGGTGCATTCGGGCTCTTCAAAAAAGATGTCGTGATCGCGGCAGGAGGATATGATGCCACGACTATGGGAGAGGATATGGAGCTGGTCGTAAAACTTCATACCTATTGCAGGGAATGTAATATTCCCTACCGGATCCGGTATGCCACAGACGCGATCTGCTGGACGCAGGCGCCGGAAAAACTTTCGGATCTTCGGAAACAAAGAAGAAGGTGGCATATAGGACTTTATCAGAGCATGATGAAACACAGACAGATCCTTGCCAATCCCAAATACGGCTTTGTCAGTTATGTTTCCTATTTTTACTTTCTGATTTACGAGCTTCTTTCGCCCTATATCGAAGTGTTTGGAACATTAACCATGATTCTGGCGTGCGCCACGGGAATGCTGAATCTGCCTTTTATGCTGATGTATCTTGGCATATATGTGGCATATTCCGCGATCCTGTCACTGACGGCTTTCTTCTCAAGGGTCCATACGATTGATCTGCAGCTGAGTTTTCGTGATGCGCTTAAGGCAGCGGTGCTCTGCGTGATCGAAATATCATTCCTGCGGTTTGTGATGGCGTGGGTACGTACGACGGCACTGATCGGCTATCGCAAGAAGAAAAATCAATGGGGACAGATCGAACGTAAGAAGATAAACCTGAGTAATACAGGCATACAGACAAATGGCAGAAAATCATGACCGAAAACTGCTTGGAACAGAGCGAATAGTGAGATAGGAGAATACTTGTTTTGGAAGAAAATCAGATTCTTTTTGTAGCCGGGAATCCGGACTGCTATCCAATAGAATACTACAATGAAGAAAACGGAGAGTTTGAGGGACTGTTTCCGGATCTTTTACGGGAATTTGCAGAAGAATATGATTATGATCTGCGCTATTACGGGACAAAGGACAGGGACATGCGGGAAGAACTGGCGGATGATATACAGGTCGACATTATTTCAGGCTGTACCGAAGCGGAGCAGTTTCATCATGAACAGGATGGGGAAGTTGTCGTACTGGATACTGTCTATGACGGGAAGCCGGTCAGTTACCGGATGGCTGTGACAAAAGCGGCTCCAAAGAAACTGGCAGAGCAGCTTGGGGAGTATGTGACGGCGCTGGATCAACAAAAGATTGAGGGTACTTTGATCACGATCGCCCAAAAAGAGATCACACCGTCAAGCCCGGTCTGGGCAAAACCCGTTTTGTTTTTGTTCTTGACTGTAGTTGTTCTGCTGATCGCAGAACATATCCGTTTTTTTAAAAATCACCGGAAACAGATGAAACGCATCATCGAAGAAAAAGAAACCGACATTCTGACAGGGATCGGTAATAAAGATTATCTGGCGGCAAGATTTTCACAGATGATCACGGAAGAAAATCGAATTTTATACAGTGCCTGTTATTTTTATGTGGATGCAGATCATATGAATCGTATGTCAAGCCGGGCGGAGACAGATGAATTTTTGCAATATATTGCAAGAGTGTTGAGCCGCAATGCTTCCGCATCGGATCTGATCGCCCGCGTGGCGGACGGAGGGTTCGTAGTATTTCATATGGCACCCGGGGAAGAAGCGGCGGAGACATGGTTTGAATCCGCTTTTGAGAAGATGAAAAATTACGCAAAGGACTATAAGAAGCCATTTGTCAGTCAGGTGAATGTGGGCGTATACAGACTGTCACGCTCGGATGCGGAATTAAGTGAGATCCTTTTCAGGGCGGAGCAGGGAGCCAGAGCTGCCTATAAAGCAGGAGAAGACTGCCGGATCTGTACAGAGGAATTTCTGGAAAAGATCGAACTGGACCGCAAACTGCAGGCAGATGTGCCAAGGGCTTTGGGGTATGAAGAATTTCAGCTTTATATTCAGTTTTATGTAGAGGCACGTACCGGCAGGATCGTGGGAGGAGAAGCTCTTTCAAGATGGGAGCATCCGGAACTCGGTTTTTTGCTTCCGGGCAGATTCGTACCGCTTCTGGAAAAAGAGGGCATGATCGGACGGCTGGATTATTATACCTTTGAGAAAGTCTGTGCGTTTCTTGCGAGACTTCATCGACATGGGCAGGATCATTTTTTTGTCTCCTGTAATTTTTCGAGGGATACGATCTCCACGAGTGATTTTTTGCCAAGATGTATGGAAATACTTGACCGGTATGATTTTGACAGAAGCCTTTTGATCTTTGAGATTACCGAGAGTGCCATGATCAAAAACATGGAGATCGTAAAACAGAATATTGATGCCGTCAAAGAACTGGGCATGAGTCTTTCTTTGGACGATTTCGGGCAGGGCTTTACTTCTTTATTTGATTTTAAGGAAATTCCCATGGACGTTTTGAAGCTGGACAAGACATTGATCGATATGCTGGAATTTAAAGAAGGTAAAGTACTGATCGAAGCTATGATCCAGGTGGGACATTCTCTGGGAATCAGTGTTCTTGCGGAAGGTGTTGAAAATGATGAACAGGTGGAGAGTCTGCGGATGATGGAGTGTGATGTGATACAGGGGTATCGTTTTTATCAGCCTCTTCCGTATTGGGAAGTTGAGAAAAAACTGAAAGAAAACAGTATCGGTTAAAAATGTGTGAAAAAGAATGGATGCAGTATACAGGAAGATGTATTTTGCGGCAGGGGGAAAAGTATGGAAGAAAGGAAGAATCACAGGGGTGAGATCACTTCGGCGATCGGGATCCTTATGATCGGGATCGCGATCGTGTATGTGATCAACTGGCTTATAGCGGGCGCCGGACAAATACAGGAAGAAGGGTATGGCCTGTTCAGCTGGGAGCCTGAGATCGCAGAGAGAAAAGACGATTGGGAAATGCTGTTTGAGTGCATGGAAAAGAGTGATTCCGGTAGTTTGTATCAGCAATTTTCCAAAGAAGCGTTTAAGGAAGAGATTACCGGGGAATTTGTAAAGGAATTAAAGAAAAGAAACAAACATGTCTATGCGCTCGCGGGGGCACCGGAATGGGCATATGAAACCGATGGGAAGCACATCGTTAAATGGCTGAAACGGGTGGCAGTCTTTAATCTGGAGCGGGGAAAAGATGAGAGGATCGATGGTCTGATGATCGATGTGGAGCCTTATCTTCTGGAAGAATGGGAACAAAAAGGGGAAGCACGTCAGAAGCTGATGGAAGGATATCTGGAAGGGATCTGTGAAGGCTATGAATATGCGAAGGAGCATGGAATTTCCTATCTGGTCTGTATTCCGTCTTTTTATGATGCAACAAATCAAGAAATTCTGGAAATACTGATCGCCCGGGGATGTGACGGCGTAGCCGTCATGAATTATGACCGGACAGATGAAGAAGGACAGATCCGCAGGGAAGTGGAACTTGCGAAAAAGTATGAAAAGAGGATCATCAATATTTATGAGCTGCAAAAGGCCGGCAAACATGACCTTAAGCAGATCAATACCTATGCACAAGAGGGACTGGAGGCGCTATGGCGTTCTTCCGACAGCTTACAACAGGCTTTTTCCTACGACAAGCTTCAATTCGCTTACCACTATTACAAACCACTGCGTGAGATGCTGGCCGAATAAATAGTACAAACGGAAAAACAGTCACACAAATTTTTACAAATCTGTAAAAAAAGTAAAATAATGCTAGTCTTACCCAAAAAACTGTGTTATAATTTCGAAGATGCGGAATTACGCCTAAGTATGTCCGCAAAAACAGTTATTCTTTTTATTAATATAAAATGGAGGTCTGAAAAATGAGTAATTCTTCACAGGCGAGTCAAAGAATTGCAGCTTTGCTCGACGACAACAGTTTCGTTGAGATCGGCGCGCAGGTTACTGCGAGAGCTACGGATTTCAACATGAAACCAACTGAGACTCCGGCAGACGGTGTGATCACCGGCTATGGAGTGATTGATGGCAATCTTGTGTACGTCTACAGCCAGGACGCTTCCGTAATGAACGGTTCCGTTGGTGAGATGCATGCGAAGAAGATTGTAAACCTCTATAATCTTGCACTTAAGACGGGAGCACCGGTGATCGGACTGATCGATTCTGCAGGATTAAGATTACAGGAGGCAACAGATGCTTTAAGTGCGTTCGGACGTATCTATATGAAGCAGACTCTGGCATCCGGAGTGATTCCGCAGATCACAGCAATCTTTGGCAACTGTGGCGGCGGTCTTGCCCTGATCCCTACTTTGACTGATTTTACATTTATGGAGAGCAAAAAGGCTAAATTATTTGTGAATTCTCCGAATGCCCTGGATGGCAATTATGCTGAGAAATGCGATACGGCAGCCGCTGACTATCAGTGCAAAGAGAGCGGCATCGTAGATGCGGCTTCCGATGAAGATACGATCCTTTCCCAGATCAGGGAGTTAGTAAGCCTTCTTCCGGCCAACAATGAAGATGAAGCTTTCCTGGATGAATGTTCAGATGATCTCAACCGCGCAAGTGATGTGATTGCAAACTGCGTAGGCGATACTTCCATTGCATTATCCGAAATCGCGGATGACAATGCTTTCTTTGAAGTAAAAGCAGAGTATGCAAAAGATATGGTAACAGGCTTCATCCGTTTAAACGGCAACACGGTAGGTGTGGTTGCAAACCGCGCTGAGGTGATCGGTGAGGATGGAAAAGCTGCTGAGAAATTCGGCGCGATCCTGACACCGGCCGGCTGTGAGAAAGCAGCGGATATGGTAAACTTCTGTGATGCTTTCAATATCCCGGTTCTTTCCCTGACCAATGTGGCGGGATATAAGGCAGACAAATGTGCGGAGAAGAGAATCGCACAGGCAGCTGCGAAACTTACTTATGCATTTGCAAATGCAACCGTTCCCAAAGTAAATGTGATCATCGGCAAGGCACTCGGAAGTGCTTCCATCGCCATGAACTCCAAAGCGATCGGTGCAGACCTTACTATCGCATGGGACAGTGCTGAGATCGGAGCTATGGATGCCAAGAACGCAGCACAGATTATGTACGACGGACAGAGCGCGGATGTGATCGCCGATAAGGCAAAAGAATATGCAGCACTTCAGACTTCTGCGGCAGGCGCAGCTAAGAGAGGATATGTAGATCAGATCATCAGTGCGGCAGATACCAGAAAATATGTGATCGGAGCTTTTGAGGTTCTTTTCACGAAGAGAGAAGACCGTCCGACGAAAAAACATGGAACAGTCTAGGAAAGGATGATACTTAATATGAAAAAATATTTACTGATATTAGGTATGATCACCTGCATTCTTGGTCTGACAGCATGTGGAAGTGAAGATAAGGCTGAGGAAGGCTTTATCACGGAGATGGATGCATACAGTCAGGCAGACCAGATTATCAACAGCGTCATGGAGGCATATAATCAGGGACCGGAGGCAGTTGAATATTATTCACAGCAGGATGAAAGAACTGCTGCTATTTTCGACAGCTGGGAAAATGCGCTGGATGAATTGGGTGATTATAACGAGACGCTGGATCATCATATTAAATTTGATGGTGATGAGGCGATCATTACGGTTGACATCAACGGAACCAATATGAATCCGAAGGGTGTACCCCGTGAAGCAGAAGTGGAACTGATCATAGATAAAAAAGAGGGTATGAAGAGCTTTGTTGTCAACGTAGAGCATACCACAGGCGAGAACATGAAGAATGCGGGACTGAATACCTTACTTGGTATGGGTACGGTATTTGCCATTCTGATCCTGATCGCTTTGATCATTTCCTTGTTTAATTTTATTCCGAAGATCCAGAAAGCATTCTCCAAAAAAGGAGATGTTTCCGAGACGAAGGAAAAAGCAGTGGATAATACCATTGCACAGATCATTGAGAACGAAGAGCTTTCTGATGATACCGAGCTGGTAGCGGTAATTGCGGCTGCGATCGCAGCAAGCGAGGGTGCGGCAAGCACAGACGGTTTTGTAGTCAGAAGCATTAGAAGAGCTAAAACAAATAAATGGCAGAGAGCCTAAGATTATCAGGAGGAAATTAAAATGAAAAATTATACCATTACCGTAAATGGCAACGTATATGATGTAGTAGTAGAAGAAGGTGCATCTACAGGCGCAGCACCTGCAGCAAAGGCAGCTCCCAAAGCAGCACCGAAGGCAGCTCCCAAGGCAGCACCGAAAGCAGCAGGCGGAGCAGGCAGCATCAAGGTAGAGGCCGGTGCAGCAGGTAAAGTATTCAAGATCGAAGCAAGCGTTGGACAGAGCGTGAAGAAAGGGGATCCGGTAGTCGTAGTAGAGGCTATGAAGATGGAGATCCCGGTAGTTGCTCCTGAAGACGGAACAGTAGCAAGTATTGATGTAGCAGTCGGTGATGCAGTTGAGGCTGGCGCTGTTTTGGCAACATTGAACTAATTAACAAAGATTACTGTAACTAACAGGAGGTCAATTACTGATGGATTATATAACAAATACACTCAGCAATTTGTTACATCAGACGGCGTTCTTCAGTTTGACATTCGGCAATGTGGCAATGATCGCAGTAGCCTGCGTGTTCCTTTATCTTGCCATCAGACATGAATTTGAACCCCTTCTTCTTGTACCGATTGCATTTGGTATGCTGCTGGTAAATATTTATCCTGATATCATGGCTCCTTTTAATGAGGGCGGTTCAGGCGGCGGCTTGCTGTATTATTTTTATGTATTGGATGAGTGGGCGATCCTGCCTTCTCTGATTTTCATGGGCGTTGGTGCTATGACGGACTTCGGTCCCCTGATCGCGAACCCTAAGAGCTTTTTACTTGGTGCTGCTGCACAGTTTGGTATCTTTGCTGCTTATTTTGGAGCGATCGGTATGGGCTTCAATGATAAGGCTGCAGCGGCTATCTCCATTATCGGTGGTGCCGACGGCCCGACCTCGATCTTCCTTGCAGGTAAGCTTGGACAGACTGCACTTTTGGGACCGATCGCGGTGGCAGCATATTCATATATGTCACTGGTGCCGATCATTCAGCCGCCGATCATGAAGCTGTTTACGACCGAAAAAGAGAGAAAGATCAAAATGGAACAGCTTCGTCCGGTTTCCAAATTAGAGAAAGTACTGTTCCCGATCGTTGTTACGATCGTAGTATGTTTACTGCTTCCTACCACAGCTCCCCTGGTTGGTATGCTGATGTTAGGTAATCTGTTCAGAGAGAGCGGTGTGGTACGTCAGTTACAGGAGACGGCTTCCAATGCTCTGATGTACATCGTTGTTATTATCCTCGGTACATCCGTAGGCGCTACGACCAGCGCAGAAGCATTTCTGAATCTGGATACGATCAAGATTGTAGTATTGGGTCTGATCGCGTTCGCATTTGGTACGGCTGCCGGAGTTCTGTTTGGTAAACTGATGTGCGTAGTAACCGGCGGCAAGGTGAATCCGCTGATCGGTTCTGCCGGAGTTTCCGCAGTGCCGATGGCTGCACGTGTTTCCCAGAAAGTCGGTGCGCAGGCTGATCCTACCAACTTCCTTCTGATGCATGCTATGGGACCGAACGTGGCAGGTGTTATCGGTACGGCAGTTGCAGCAGGTACCTTCATGGCAGTATTCGGAGTATTCTAAGGATATGCTGATTTTTAAATGAAATATGGAATGATCCGTAACACTGCCGAATGCAGTGTGCGGATCATATCACGGTGATAATAAAATAGTATGGAGGAAAATAGAATGGCAAAGAAAAATGATTCGGCTAAAAAACCGGATAATGCAAAAAAGCAGGATACAGCCAGAAAAGTAGAAGTAAAAGAGCCTGCTAAAAAAGCAGAATCTGCGAAAAAGCCTGAAAAAGCAGCAAAGAAACCGATCAAGATCACAGAGACAATCTTACGTGATGCGCATCAGTCATTGATCGCAACAAGAATGCCTACCGATCTGATGCTTCCGATTTTAGACAAACTTGATAAGGTTGGCTATCATTCCATCGAGTGTTGGGGTGGTGCTACATTTGATGCTTCCCTTCGTTTCTTAAAGGAAGATCCGTGGGAAAGACTGAGAAAGATTAAAGACGGCTGTCCCAACACACCGTTACAGATGCTTTTCAGAGGTCAGAACATCTTGGGTTACAGACCTTACGCTGATGACGTTGTATATGCTTTCGTTGAGAAATCAATCGCAAACGGTATTGACATCATCCGTATTTTTGACTGTCTGAACGATATCCGTAACTTACAGGCTGCTGTAGACGCGACCAACGAGATCAAACAGCGTGAGGGCAGAGGACATGCTCAGGTAGCACTTTCTTACACATTAGGCGATGCTTATACACTGGATTACTGGATGAACATGGCTAAGAAGATCGAGGAGATGGGTGCAGACAGTATCTGTATCAAGGATATGGCAGGTCTTCTGGTTCCGTACAAAGCAACAGAGATGATCAAAGCCATGAAGAGCGCTACGAAGCTTCCGATCCAGCTTCATACACACTACACCTCAGGTGTTGCTTCCATGACGTACTTAAAGGCAGTTGAGGCCGGCGTTGATGTGATTGACTGTGCGATGAGTCCTTTCGCACTCGGTACTTCACAGCCTGCAACAGAGGTTATGGTTGAGACCTTCAAGGGAACAGAGTATGATACCGGATTTGATCAGAACTTACTGGCAGAGATTGCTGATTACTTCAGACCTTACAGAGATGAGTGCCTTGCTTCGGGTCTTCTTAATCCGAAGGTTATGGGCGTTGATATCAAGACCCTTCTGTATCAGGTACCGGGTGGTATGTTATCGAACATGGTATCACAGTTGAAAGAGCAGAATGCAGAAGACAGATACTATGATGTATTAAAGGAGATCCCTGAAGTTCGTAAAGACCTGGGTGAGCCGCCTCTTGTAACACCTTCTTCACAGATCGTAGGTACACAGGCTGTATTTAACGTACTGATGGGTGAAAGATACAAGATGGCTACAGATCAGACCAAGGATATGCTTCGTGGTAAATATGGTCAGACTGTTAAACCGATGAATAAAGACGTGATCAACAAAGTTATCCCGGGCGAGAAGATTCGTACAGAGCGTTCCGGTGCTTATGTAGAAAACGAAATGGATAAGTTGGAAGAAGAGATGAAACAGTGGAAACAGCAGGACGAGGACGTATTATCCTATGCTCTGTTCCCACAGGTGGCAACCGACTTCTTCAAGTATCGTAAGGCACAGCAGGAAAAAGTGGATCTTTCTCAGGCTGACACTAAGAACGGCGCTTATCCTGTTTAAAGATTTATCTTCATAATGTATTTTATAAGCACACTCTATGATTGTTTATAGAGTGTGCTTTTTTCTTATATTGCTTCACAGAATCCGCTCCTCATACATCCGGGAATCCGCAGACTGCAAACACGCTGTTTTGCCGGGAGATGCCGATACTGAGCATGTGGGGCAGGC
Organism: Lachnospiraceae bacterium; assembly: GCA_015056815.1. Taxonomy (GTDB): domain Bacteria; phylum Bacillota; class Clostridia; order Lachnospirales; family Lachnospiraceae; genus SIG333. Next base: position 283,754 of record SVFN01000001.1, read on the forward strand.
GATAATCTACAATTCCCTGAAAGAGCCTTCATTCCATTACATGTGCTATGCTTGACAATTTAAATGGGATAGTCTAGAATAACAATTGTTATCGCATACAAGTTACGAATGAGAGGGTATCATACCATGGCGAGAAAAGAGAGCATTACGAAACAAATGCTTTTGGATACAGCGTTTCAAATGACAAGAGAAGAAGGAATGGAGAATGTCACCACACGAAGACTGGCAGATCATGCAAAATGCTCTACCCAGCCTATTTTCCGGATTTATAGAGGGATGGAAGAATTGTATGATGATGTCTACGAGATGGCGATCACTTTTTTTTCTGATTTTTATCGCTCTTATCAATCCCGGGACGAAACTCCTTTTATCAATCTGGGTATGGCCTACATACAGTTTGCCAAAATAGAACCGAAACTGTTTCAGCTGTTATTTTTAGGACCCAAACGCAATAACAGAGGACTCTATGAATTGATCAACGGTAATGACGGAGCCCTCTTAAAAGAGATTCAGAAAGCGCAGAAAGACAGAGTCGGTCATCCCGAGAATCTTTTTATGAAAATGTGGATCTTTATTCATGGCGCTGCCTGCATGGTGATCACCGGCGACTATGATCTGACAGACGAACAGACCCTGGATCTTTTGCAGGACAGTTATCAGGCATATAAGGCACTGGATTTTGAAGAGTGAAAAGAATGATTCCGGTTTAAGAAATATTCCGGACGGATGGGAATGAAACTACGATAGAGTGAGGAATAAACATGGAATATCAGAATAACGACATTATCACCAGGATCAATGAGCGTTTTTCAAAAATGAGCAAAGGACATAAAGCGATCGCTTCTTATATTATTGACAATTATGACCAGGCTGTCTTTATGACAGCAGCGAAGCTGGGACAGGTGGTCGGTGTCAGTGAATCGACGGTTGTCCGTTTTGCTTCCAGCATCGGTTATGAGGGATATCCGGAGTTCCAGAAAGCTTTGGAAATGTGGGTCAAGAGCAAGTTATCCGGCGTCGAGAAGATCAACGTTAAGTATGCTGCCAGCAGCCAGTCAGAGATCCTGGCTTCGGTGCTGGGCTCTGATATGGAGAAGATTGCAGACACGATTCAAAATCTGGATGCGATTGCATTTGAGACTGCCGTAGACATGATCTTAGAGGCAAAGCATGTTTATATCATCGGACTGCGAAGCTGTGAACCCCTGGCGGATTTCCTGAGCTTTTATCTGAATATGATCCGGGATGATGTGAATCTGATCCGTACGACCTCGATTTCCGAAATCTTTGAACAGATGTATCGGATCGACGAGAATGATTGTGTGATCGGCATCAGCTTTCCGAGGTATTCCATGAGGACCTTAAAAGTGATGGAATTTGCGGCAGACCGGAATGCAAAGGTTGTGACGATCACAGACACTGCACATTCTCCTATGAATCTCTACTCATCCTGCAATCTGTTAGCCAGAAGCGACATGGTCTCGATCGTAGATTCGCTGGTGGCCCCCTTAAGCGTGATCAATGCACTGGTTGTTGCCATGTGCGTAAAACGCCCCGAACAGGTTGTGGATAATCTAAAAAAAATAGAAGAAGTGTGGGATAATTATCAGGTAAATATGAACGATGAGATCGATATCATTGATGACGAATCTCTCTTGGATGAATCAGCGGAGATGAATGATGAGTAAAGTAATCATAGTCGGCGGCGGTGCCGCGGGAATGATGGCGGCGATAACAGCGGCGGGAAACGGTCATGAAGTAACTTTGATCGAGCATAATGAGAAGCTTGGAAAGAAGCTTTTTATCACGGGCAAAGGAAGATGTAATGTCACGAATGCCTGTGAGACCGAAAAACTCTTTGACAATGTCGTGAGCAATCCGAAATTTTTATATAGTGCGTTTTATGATTTTGATTCCCGGGCAGTCATGGAGTTTTTTGAACAGTTGGGCGTGAGACTCAAAGTGGAACGTGCAGAGCGGGTGTTTCCAATTTCCGATCATTCCTCAGACATCATCAGCGCTTTACAATATGAAATGAGACGGCTTGGTGTTAATGTAATGCTTAGGACAGAGTTGTCTTCTCTTATCATAGAAGAAATGAAAGATTCCGGTGGGAGCCTATCAAAAACAGTTCCGGCAAAGGAAAGTATGAAAGCAGAACAAACGGTAGGTAAAACGGATAAATGGGCAGCGAAGTCAAAGAAGCAAAAAGGACCGGCAGGAAAAATCTGTGGGATCTGTATAAAAGAGCAGTCGGGCAAAGTAGGAAAGATTTTGGCGGATTATGTGATCCTTGCCACCGGAGGGGTTTCTTATCCGCTGACAGGGGCATCCGGTCTGGGAATAAAACTGGCACAAGAGTGTGGTCATAAGGTGACAGCACTCTACCCTGCTTTAGTGCCGCTAAGGGTCAAAGAAACATGGTGCAAAGAGCTTATGGGGTTATCGCTTCGGAATGTGGAATTGACAGTCCGGCAGGATCAAAAACAAATATATCGCACATTCGGAGAGATGCTTTTTACCCATTATGGAGTCAGTGGACCGCTGGTGCTCTCCGCAAGCAGCTATATAACGAAGCAGTGCGGTAAAAAGAATCTTACATTATCGATCGATCTAAAACCGGCGTTGAGCCATGAGCAACTGGATAAACGACTGTTACGGGAATTTGAAACCAATCATGCGAAGCAGTTTAAAAATATACTGGGTTCTCTGTTCCCGGCAAAACTGATCCCTGTCATGGTGAGATTATCCGGGATCGAGCCGGAGAAAAAAGCGGGAGATATCACAAAGAAGGAGAGAATTGCGTTTGGAGAACTTATTAAAAAACTGTCTCTTTCTATAGAAGGTACCGGTGATTTTAGCGAGGCGATCATCACGCAGGGCGGCGTAAGCGTTAAAGAAATCAATCCTTCCACGATGGAGTCCAGAAAAGTGAAGGGATTATATTTTGCCGGAGAAATGCTGGATCTGGACGCCCTGACCGGAGGATTCAATCTTCAGATCGCATGGTCTACGGGACATCTTGCGGGGCAGCTTGGATAAAGGCGTCTGTTACTATTTACAGTCGTTTTGCCTGTGAATGGTGCCAGACGGAAACCGTGTGCAAAGAAGTCATTATTGACAGGTTGTCTGATTAACAAAAGAATAACAGGCAGATAGCAGGGAGGAAGGCACATGAAGAAAACAGGCAGACAAACGCTTATAGAGACGAGCGTTATGACAGTAAAAGTGATACTGTGTATTTTACTGGTTTTCAATGCTTTTGTTTTTCTCTATTACGGAATGCCAGACAGACGGAATCTTGTGTACCAAGAACCCTTTCGGATGATGGAAGACTGGAAGGTTACGGATTGCGAAGGAAATGAAATAGATCCTAAAGATCATGAGAGAAAATGGAAAGAAAAGGAGCAGGATTTTACGATATATGCCAATCTTTTCGACAGGATCAGCGACAATGAGTTTCTTTTCTTTGATACACGTAAAGATGCGGCAGTTTATATAAACGGCGAACTCAGAAAGGATTTCATCGAAAAGAGAGATGTGCCGATCCCGGGCGGTTCCGTGAAACGCTTTTATATGATGGTCCCGTTAAAGGCATCCGATTCGGGAGCTCAGATCAGGATCGTTCTAAGATCAAAACTGGAAGGAGAACAGATCGTTCCCGAAACGTTTATCAGTACACGCTACGGGGCATTCAGTTATCTGATGCAAAAAGGAGGACTTTCTCTGTTTTTGTCATCGATCATTCTGATCTTTTCCATTGCAGTGATCATAATCAGTGTGGGCTTGCATTTTTGGTATAAACTGAAAATAGATATGCTGTACGGCGCTATCGGAATTTTTGCCATCTCATCCTGGCTTGTCACGGATTCATCCTTGTTTCCGTTTGTTTTTGGAATGAATTATGTGAGCGGAATCCTGAATTATATGTTTTCTCTCATGATCCCGCTTGCACCGGGGGTATATCTGAATTCTGTTCTGCGCGGACGATATAAAACAAGTATGTCTTTCGCTATGCTTCTGACAGGATTAAATGCTGTGATATGGCCTTTTTTGCATTTCCTGGGATTGCTGCCGTTTTACCATGCCCGGAATATTGTGAATTTCATTCTTGCATTGATGGCGGTCTACGCCATTGTGCTTTTGAGCTTTGACGCTGTCAAAGGTAATGCCGGTGAATATCGATATACTTTTACCGGATTTATGGGATTTCTGGTCTGTGCGATCGTGGAGCTTCTGATTCTGCTGATCAAGCCGAGCGATACGTCAGTGCCTATGGTTGTGGGGCTTGGTTTTTTACTTACATTTATTGTGATACAGCAGGTGGATGACTTAAGAAAGGTCAATTTGGAAAGACAGCACGCGATCAATGTGTCGGAGGCAAAGACCAGATTCCTTGCCAGCATGTCGCATGAGATTCGGACACCGATCAATGCCATACTGGGCATGAATGAGATGATCCTCAGAGAAAATACGGATAAAGTGATTGATGAGTATGCGCATAGCATCAAAGCCTCCGGAAAGATGCTCCTTATGCTGGTAAACGATGTCCTGGATTTTTCCAAGATAGAGGCCGGAAAGCTGGAAATCATAGAAGCACGTTTCAGAATGTCCGAAATGTTGCGTGATGTGATCTCTCTTGTGTCAGAAAGAGCAGATGAAAAAGCACTGGAGATTAAGACCGAAATCACAGATGAGATACCGGACGGAGTGATAAGTGATGAATTCAGGATCAGGCAGATTCTGGTAAATCTGCTCAATAATGCGATCAAGTATACGGATAAAGGAAAAGTCACACTGAAACTGGGCGGAAATTATACACAGGAAGGCTATGTGCTTGAACTGGCAGTAAAAGATACCGGAAAGGGAATCCGCAAAGAAGACAAGGAACATCTTTTTGAAGCATTTTCCAGAGCTGACGTGAAGAAGAATGCAAATATCGAGGGTACCGGGCTTGGCCTTGCGATCGTTAAGAGTATCGTGGATTCCATGCAGGGGACACTGGGCGTTGAAAGTGAGTATGGAATCGGCTCGGAATTTTGGGTGAAGCTTCCGGTAAAATATTACGGAAACGAACTGCTTGGGATTGATTTTATGAAGCAGACTGCCGGCCATGATGTCGCCGGGGTGGAGCGCTGCAGCTTCGCGGCTCCGCAGGCGAAGATACTTGCAGTGGATGATAATCGCTCCAACCTTACGATCGTCAAGTTGTTTCTCAAAGGCAGCGGCATTATTCCGGATCTTTGCGATACAGGAACCCGTGCGATCGAGCTTTGCAGGGAGAAGAAATATGATCTGATCCTTCTCGACCATATGATGCCAAAGCCCGACGGGATCGAGACACTTCATATCATACGCAGGGATAAGACTTCTTTGAACAGGGATACCAAAATAGTTGTCCTGACGGCGAATGCGATAGCGGGAAGCCGGCAGATGTACCTGCAGGAAGGATTTACGGATTATCTGACGAAACCGCTGGATGTCTCGAGGCTGGAACGGACCGTAAAAGAGCTTCTTCCCGCGGATAAGATAATAGAAACTTCTGAAAAAGGGAAAGAGGATTCTTTTGCGATGGAATTCGATTTCCAGCCGGATCCGGATGAAACGAAAACTACGATAAAAAACAGGATGACTGCCATAGAAGGGCTGGATTATGATACGGCACTTTCCCATTGCGCGGGAGATGAAGCGTTTTTGGAGGAAATTGTGCACGATGTCGTATCGGAATGTGATAAGCGGGTGGAGAAAATGCGTAAGAGCCTTGCAACCGGGGAAATCGAAGCCTATGAGATCGAAGCACATACGATCAAAAGCACTATGGCGACCATAGGAATGAATTGCCTTAGTGAAAGAGCGAGAAAACATGAGTATGCCGCTAAGTCTATGGAAACGGAGTTTATCTTTGAAGATGCCGAAGATTTCATTCATGCGTATATTGCAGTCTGTAAACAGCTGGAAGGGTGTGAAACGGATCCGCAGATTTAAAGCAAGGAATTTGCACCTGATATCATATTATAGAAAAGAATAAACCGGAAAAATCCGGATCGATTTTATGAATTTA
>SVFN01000025.1 GCA_015056815.1 Lachnospiraceae bacterium
CAGTAGTACTATCGAACGAGAACCAAACCCACCGAGGACGGGAAGCACCCGCCTCTTTAGGCGGGGGAGGATGTCACTGCAGGGAGTGATCAGTCTGTGAATATTTCCGGTATAAATTTCTATTATCACCGATGATAACTTTTATGAAATACTAAAACCTGAAAATACATGATATGATAGCATATCATAAGAAAATAAAATGATGCGAATGTGGTATTATTGCCCGTGTTTCTGTCAGGAAGGGAGCACGGGCAATTATTCTAAGAAAACATTTAGTAAGTGTTTTCCTATGGAAAGGATGTGTTCTATATGTCAGGTGTACAGTATTCCGGTGTCAGAGAGAGTAAAGCGGATAGGATCAATGATCTGGGAACTACCGGTAAAGAAGTGGAGGAAAATTTTAAGAAGGGGTGCCTAAAAAGAGCAGACAGAAGCTTTGCGCAGGGACTTCAGTGTCAGCAGATCAACAGCATGGCTGCCCTGATGTCCTTAGAGGATTCCGTGTTTATCTCACATTCCCCACAGGGCTGTGTTGGCTGTTCGATCATGGCGGTGGATATGTATCGTGTCGGTCAGGCTCACAGAGGAATCAAAAATATCAAAAATCCGAGACTGATCGTGACCAACATTGACCAGAAAAGTGTCGTGTTCGGCGGAGAGGAAAAATTGCGGGAAGCTGTAAAAAAGGCTGTGGACAGATACCATCCGAAGCTGGCGTTTATTTATGCGTCCTGTGCTTCCGGTATTATCGGCGACGATATTGACGCCATCGCCTCCGATCTGCAAAATCAGTATCCGGATACGATCATGGTTCCCATTCACTGTGAGGGATTCAAGTCCAAAATATGTGCTTCCGGATTTGATGCCGCGTTTATTTCCATCAATAAATATATTTTGAAACAGCAGAAGATAGAGAAGAAAAAAGGTCTGGTAAATCTGTTTGCACCGACTACGGTCAGCTATGCGGATCAGAAGGAAATGGAGAGAATGCTCAGGCTTTTGGGGGCAGAGGTAAATTATATTCCTTTCTACAGCTCGTTGGAAAAGATTAAGACGATTCCGGCGGCAGAGGCTTCCACTTCCATTTGTAAGGTGTTTGCGGATGAATTTATGAAAACACTGTGGGAGGATTATGAGATCCCATATTCTCATACGGTGATGCCGATCGGAATCCGCAATACAGATAAATGGTACAGAGGGATCGCAAAGGTACTGGGGAAGGAAAAAGAGGTAGAGGACATTATAGCGAAGGAGCATGAGAGGATCGAACCGTTAGTGGCAAAGCTTCGGGAAAGACTTGAGGGAACGAGAGTGTTTATCTGTGGTGGTACCGGACGTTCCTTTGCGGCGGCAGCGCTCATCGATGATTTCGGAATGGAGCTTGTCGGACTTGAAACGCCGACCTATGATGATGACGCGCAGGTCGATATGGAATATCTGAACGGGATACATAAGGATTTTGTAGTAGATATTGCGAATATGCAGCCCTTTGAGCAGGTGAATCTGGTGAACAGATTAAAACCGGACGCTTTTATCGGTGTCCCGGAATGGGCGGCGAAGCTTGGCATCCCGACCACCCATGTACTGGACGGGAAGAGGCCAACCATGGGTTACGACGGACTGCTGTTTTTAGGGAATAAGATCGCTGACCAGTTGCAGAATCCCGGCTTTAACAAAAAGCTGGCAAAGCATGCGAAGCTTCCATATAAAGCTTCGTGGTATCAGGAAAATGCGTTCAAATATATCACGGAAGGGGGAAATTAAATGTCTCAGATCATGGAAAACCCGAAGGGCGGTTGTGTGCTTGCGGGTATCAATTCAGTTTTGGGAGCAATGGAAGGAGTATGTCCAATCCTGCATTCCGGACCGGGCTGTTGTATGCAGACTACAGCGGCGGATCAGGGACAGTCCGGACATAAAAGCTCCTGCTTTGTGAGCAGTGTTTCCATTCCTTCCAGCAATATGCTTGAAAAAGAGGTTGTTTTTGGCGGTATCAATAAGTTAAAGACTACTATTCAGGGAGCCATCGATATTATGGACGCGGATGCTTATTTCGTGCTGACCGGTTGTACTGCCGGAATTATCGGCGACGATATTGCAAGTGTCACAGAGGAATTTCATGAAAAAGGGCATCAGGTATATCCTATCGATACACCCGGATTTGCGGGCGACAGTAATCTGGGATATGAGGTTATCTGGAACACCCTGATCGATCAGGTCATTGAGCCAGGTGTGGCGAAGGATGAGAAGTTAGTCAATCTATTTGGTATCATTCCCTATCATGATCCTTTCTGGAGCGGTGCTTTGGAGGAAATTGACCGTATCCTTTCTCTTCTGGGGCTGAAGGTCAATACCTTTTTTACAAAGCATCAGGGCATTGAGGATGTGAAGAAATGTTCCGGTGCGGCGTTGAATATCATCGTGAACCCATGGCTGTTCAAGGGACCGGCTGAGAAATTCGAGAAAAAATTCGGTGTGCCATACATCCGTATTCCCGGTCTTTTCATAGGGGCAACGGATACCACGGAATTTGTAAGAAAAGTGGGGGAGGCACTTTCCCTTGATAAAAAGCTTGTGGACAGAGTGATCGATGCAGAGGAGGATTATGTCTATCATTATCTGGAGCAATCCATCGGTGTTGTGAGCTGGAAAAGGTTTGCTGTGGTGGCGGATGCCAACAATGCAGTGGGGATCACCCGTTATCTTGCAAATGATTACAGCTTTACTCCTGTTCTGGTGATTATCTCGGAGCCTATTTTCAGACCGGAGGATAAGGAGAGGATCATTAGACAGATTGAGGATCTGGAATACGCCGTTCCGCCGAAGGTACTGTTTCTGACGGATCAGTATGAGATCAACGAAGCAATCCGTAATGAGGAAAAGGAGATTACGCTGTTGGTGGGCAGCAGCAATGAGAGGGAGATTGCGCTGGAGAAGGAAATCCAGTTTATCCTGGCGGCATTTCCTATGAATGAACGGCTGGTGTTTAACCGTACCTACGCCGGATATCGGGGCAGCCTCACCTTTACGGAAGATATTTATGATAATAATTAATGAAACAGGAGACAGGGGAAAGTTCTCTGTCTCCTGTTTCATTGAAAAAAGACTCATAAAAAATGAAAATGATAATAGTTGTATGAGTGATTTCTGTCGGTTGAGCAGTCGGTTTGGGCGCATTTGCCATGCCGGATCGTCCATTGCAAAGGTGGTCAGTTTAAAGGCTGACAGGGTTTTGTGACAATTTATAAGAGGAGAAAATGAAATGAAAGAGAATCATACGATCAGAAAAGCGATAATGGATGACATCGATCGGATTACGGAATTAGAGGCACTGTGTTTTCCAGAAAAGGAGGCTGCGACAAGAGAGGATTTTGAAAAGCGTTTAAAAAGCTATCCGGGGCATTTTGCGTTGCTGGAGATGGACGGTATGCTTATCAGCATGGTAAACGGCATGGTGACGGATGAGGAGGATCTGGCGGATGAGATGTACAGTCATGCCGGAATGCATAGGGAAAACGGGGCGTGGCAGATGATCTTCGGCGTTGACACGCATCCCGATTTTCAAAATCAGGGTTATGCTGCTGTTCTTTTGGAGTTTTTTATCGAGAAGGCAAAAAAGGAAGGAAGAAAGGGGCTCGTTCTGACCTGTAAGGAAAAACTGATACACTATTATGAGAAATTCGGGTTTGTAAATGAAGGGATTTCAAAATCAGTACACGGGGATGTTGTGTGGTATCAGATGCGTAGATTATTATAGTCATGATCTAAAAGTATGGAAGCAATGCTTTCATACTTGATTGGCGGTTTAAACAGATAACCTGGCCTGTCTGCCTGAGCCCGGAGGATTATGATAAATCATTTTGATAACGGGCAATCAGTTTTATATATTTTAAAGCCTTTGAGACATCGTTTAAGATATAGGAAAACATATCAAAAGGATCAGACATATGAAACCGGAAAATATAGAGATCATCACAACAACAGAGGGAATAGATTTTGAGCAGGTGACGAAGATTTTAAATGACTACGGGCTTAGCACCTTTGATGTCATCACACAGAAAAAGGTATTCGAGAACAGCTATGCGATGGTCTTTTTGCGAGAAGGAAAAAAGATCGTCGGCATGGGAAGGGCAATCTCGGACGGAATCTGTCAGGCGGCGTTTTATAATCTGGCACTTCACCCCGATTATTGCAAAAGAGGGCTGGGTCCTATCATCATGCAGGAGCTGTTGAAGCAGGTGGAAGGCTGTAATGTCATTTTTTATACGCATCCTAAATGGGTGGAGCTTTATAAGCACTGGGGCTTTAAGCATATGAAGACCGGATTTGCCCGGTATATCGATGAAGAACATCTGGGCAGTGAAGGATTTTTTTAGGGAGACACTTTGAAAGCGCCTCCCCTTTTTATTGCCATTTATTTGTATTTAATTTGACGCGAAAGTGTCCAGATAATCGGCGGGTACGATAAAGCTGTCATCATTTTCTGTCAGCTCTTCGATGGGCATGGGATTGCAGCCTCCGGCGACGGCGCCCACATCCTCGGCAGTAAAATCGAAACCACAATTCTGGCAGATCAGTTTATCGCCCTCTTGCTTGTAAAAGGCTCTCGGCGACGGACTGCAGCTCTGACAGGTGTTGAAGGCGAGATGCTTTTCTCCGTCTTCGGAGGCGATACCGATTAATTGGACATTGGTATCACCGGATTGATAATTATAGTAGGTCGCCGTTTCTGTGATGTCTGCTTTACTGATGATTAGATTATTGTCTCCATCCGGAGTCACCGAAACATAGTCTTCGGAAGATGTACTACCGGCGGATTCATTTTCTGAAGCTGCCACATCCGCAGTCTCCGTGGCGGTTTCTTCTGCCGCTTCTCCGGTATCATTTTTAGTAGCGTCTGTTTCAGACACATTCTGTTCCGCGCTCTGTGTGTTTTCCTGTTCAGTCTGTACAGCCGACTGGGTCTGTGCCTCTGTACTGCCGCATCCCGAAAGTAAGATTCCCATCCCGATCAACGCAATTTTCCAGTTCCATTTTTTAAACATATGAATTCCTCCCTGTTGAAATTTGTATTAGGAAAACGCTGAATCGATCAGTGCTTCCTGAAATTAGTAGATCCGTTAAAGGTGTGGTATTTATGTGCTGTTCTGAACGGCTGCAAAGTATTGCTTATCATCGATCACCTTGATTTTATTTTCGATCATGTTCATCCAGCAGGAATAGGTGTAGTCACCGGTTTCTGCCGGAGTGAAGGTGATGATGTTGTCGCCCGTCGAAAGCTTTTTTTGAAAATCAAAGGCGGGACTAATCACCGTCTCATTGCAGCCGGTCAGATATCCCTCATCCACAATGATATCCATTTCCACCGGAATACCCTTTTGCAGTACCACATCAGCATAATCACTGTAGGAGAGATGGAAGGACACCTTCTGCACATCCCCCTCAATGGTGGCGGCGAGATATGATTCATATTGATCGTAAACCGCCGGTGTCGCGCGTATGCCGAGAATGGAAAGTCCCCTGTTTGCCATGGTAATGGAAAGCAATAATACAAGAACCGCAGATATATTCCGGAATCTCGCTCTGGTCTTTCCGGTAAGCAGATTGGAGGAGACTCCAAACAACAGCATAAGCGGCACCGTGCCGATGGCAAATAAAAACATGGACAGAGCACCCAAAAGTCCGCTTCCCGTGGCGAGGGCATAAAGCTGCATGGACTGCAGAGGACCGCAGGGCATAAATCCGTTTAAAAGACCTACGGTAAAAGCAAAGTTTTTTCCCTTTGGCATGGGAAGCCTGATAAAGTGGGGAAGGTAAAAGTCCACAAGACCCAGCATGTTCAGGGAAAACAGAAGCATAAATATGGCCGCGCCCATCACAAATATGCCGGAAAGCGCTGTGCTTACATGAATGACGCTTCCCAGCGTACCCACGATGCCGCCCACGGCGGTGTAAGAAATAACTCTTCCCATATTATATAGAAGCGGTCGCTTGAAATTTTTCACGGAATTGCTCTCGGCGGAGGCAGATAGGTTAAGCGCCCCACACATACAGACACAGTGGAGACTGGTCAGTGCGCCCGTCACGATCAGCATGGCGTACGTGATATTGCTGTCAATGGTCGGGATCAGAGTAAAAATATCAAAACCCAGAAGCCATCTGCACAAAGCGGCGGCGAGAACAAACGCCAGTACGGTGAGAATGAATTGTACCCATGAAATATGGGGAACCACATCCCTTCTCTTTTCGCTGATCTGTCCGGCATCCGTCTCATATCCGATGTCCCGTATCGTTTTTATGAGAATCTCTTTTTCCAGAGGAGCATCGCAGGAAACTCTGGCTACGTTATTCCGGATATCCACCGTTTCGACATCCGGAAGCGCCCGGAGTGCTTTGGTGATGGTGTGAACACAGTGTTCACAATATATTCCTTTTATTCCTATAAAAATAGTATGCTTATTCATGGATTGAATTATAGCATATCAAATAAGAAATACAATTCTGTTTATGAAAAGTTTAGAAACAATTTGAATTTATTATAATTAAAAAACGGGTTTCATCATTGCTTTCTTTTCTCTATAGCCATCTTCAGATGGGAACGAATAGATTTCCTATGCAAAGTTACGGAAAATCTCCCGATCCGAAGGATAAAGTATGGAAAATTTTTTAATTGATAAGTAAAAGTAATAGCAAATGATAAATTCACAGTAATTTTCAATTTATTTATCATTTGCTATGATAACGATACAAAAATACGAAACCCGATAGGCACAAAGAGATGGATGACTGCTTTAAGTGGTTTATGTATGATGGGAGGATTTTTATGATTGGGAAACAGGTCAGGAAATGGAGCAGTATTTTTTCCATAGCATTGGCGATCGTTCCGGATCTGGTCATACCGGATTCGGCGCTCCAGCCACAGACAGAGAAAGCATGGTTTTTATTATTCCTGTATATACTCGGCGGGATATTTCTTTTACTCTGTATCCTTTCCTTTTTTCATAAGGGACTTTCAAAGTTTCTGGAGAAAAACGGACCGTTGATTGCAGGCGGGATACTGGTGCTGAATATTGTAAACATTGTCTGCAGTAAGTTTGCGCTATTGCCGGTGCTTTTCTTTCCGTCTCTCGACAGAGTGTTCGGAGTCTTTATCAACGACAGGGCTTTGATGGTGGAATGTATCTTGTCATCCGGAAAGCTTCTGATTATTGGATTTGGAATCGGCGCAGTGTTAGGCTTTATTACAGGAATCCTGATCGGGTTCAATAAACACATTGCCTACTGGGTAAATCCGCTGACAAAGATGATCGGTCCGATTCCCGCAACCTCATGGTCGCCGCTTGTATTGTCGCTGTTTTCTACTTCTTATCAGGCAGCGGTGTTTATGATCGCCCTTGCCGTGTGGTTTCCGGTTACGGTAATGACCAGCAGTGGTATCCAGAATGTGCAGCAGACTTATTTTGAGGTGGCGGATACATTGGGGGCAGGCAGATTATATAAGGTGTTTCGTGTCGGTGTGCCGGCAGCAATGCCAAGTATCTTTTTAGGACTGTTTTATGCTACCACAGGCTCCTTTGTTACGCTGGTGACGGCGGAGATGCTCGGCTGTAAATCCGGGATCGGATGGTATTTAAACTGGCAGAAAAGCATGATGCTTTATGCAAACGTTTATGCCGGACTGATCTTACTGGCTGTTTTGTGTAACCTGATCATCAAGCTTCTGTTCCTGTTAAAGGACAGACTTTTGATCTGGCAGAAGGGAGTGATTAAATGGTAGGCGAGATAAAAATAGAAAATGTGGGAAAGCATTTTGAAAATCCGGACGGCACGACACTGACTGCCTTAAAGGATGTAAATTTTGAGGTAAAGGCAGGTTCGTTCATTTCGCTGATCGGACCCTCGGGATGCGGAAAAACGACACTGCTCAGAGCGATCGCGGGATTAAACCTTGCGGATGAGGGAAAGGTTCTTTTGGATGGCGAGCCTGTCAGTAAGCCGGGACATGAGAGAGGCTTTGCTTTTCAGCAGGCAAATCTGTATCCATGGCTGACGATCGAAAAGAATATTTCCTTCGGTCTGAGAGCAAGAGGCATCTATAAGACAAATAAGGAGGAGGTATCAAAATATATTGAAATGGTGGGACTGAAAGGCTTTGAGCGGGCATATCCCCATCAGCTTTCCGGCGGTATGAATCAGAGAGCTTCCCTTGCGCGGGCGCTTGTGGGACATCCGAAGGTGCTTCTTTTGGATGAACCGTTAGGAGCTTTGGATGCATTCACACGAATGAATATGCAGGATGAGATTTTGCGGATCTGGAAGGAACATAATATGACCATGATCATGGTGACACATGATGTAGATGAGGCGGTTTACCTCTCGGATCAGGTCGTGATCATGACACCGCGGCCTGCGAAGATCGAGCAGGTCATAGATATAAAGCTGGGAAGACCCCGCGCCAGGGGAAATCATGACTTTTTGAAGTACCGCACGAAAATACTGGAGATCTTAAATTATGCAGGTGAAAATAAAGAGCCTGAGTATTACCTGTAAATAGAATAGATAATAAAAGGAAAAAGGAGAAAAAAATATGTTAAACAGAAAAAAAAGAAATCTGATCTTAGCGACACTACTCACCATTTTTGTTCTGACCGCCTGTGGAAATACTGAGCAGACAGCTTCCTCGGCTGATACAGAGAGTACCTCCCAAAGCCAGTCATCGGAGGTTTCCGGAGAACCGGAAACTGTAAAAATATTAAATAATAAGGAAAGTCTGTGTCTGGCGCCGGTGCACATCGCGATCATCAACGGTTATTTTGATGAGGAGTTTGCGGCGATCGGTCAGAAGCATGAAATCGTGGTTTCCAACGTTGATACGGTAACAGAGCAGATCACAAGTGGGGAGATCAACGCCGGTTACGGTCTGACCGGTACGCTGATGCAGCCCATTTCCAACGGTCTGGCGATTTCCTTTGTGACCGGTCTGCACAGAGGCTGTACCAAATTTTATGTAAAAAGCGGTTCCGGGATCAACAGCCTGGAGGATTTAAAGGGTAAGACCATCGGTGTTGCCTCCCTGGCGGATTCCGCACCGATTCAGTTAAAAAGAAAGCTTCACAGCTTGGGATTTACGGTAAACGGTGCTGATGCGGACATTGAGTTTGTGGCATACGCCATGACAGATCTGCCCATTGCTCTCGATAATGGTGCAGTGGATGCAATCGGTATTCATGATCCGGTGGCTTACAATGCGGAGAAAAATTATGACTTTGATAAGATTCTCGATATCGGAGAAGATGAAGTATTTTCAAAGGAGTACTGCTGCCAGGCATATGTCTCTCAGGATCTGATCGCCAACAATCCGGAAGGTGCGGCGGCATATGCGAGAGCCATCCAGAAAGCGGCGGCCTTTGTACAGGCATGTCCGGAGGAGGCAGCGAGACTGCAGGTTGAGAACGGATATATGCCTTCCGAGAGTGATGAGGATATCAAGAGCTATGGAGAGATTCTTGCAAGCCTTAATTATGAGCCTTCCGTAACCCTTGGCAGAGATACATTTACGGCTTCCTTTAAGGATCTGCAGGAAACGGGAGATCTGGATACCTCTCTGGATATTGATGAATTTACAGCCAAGGTATTTCCGGATCTGGAGGG
Source organism: Lachnospiraceae bacterium (assembly GCA_015056815.1). Lineage (GTDB taxonomy): Bacteria > Bacillota > Clostridia > Lachnospirales > Lachnospiraceae > SIG333. Next base: position 9,652 of record SVFN01000025.1, read on the forward strand.
TGTGCCGGATTCCATTACCTATAATCCGGACACAAAGGAATTTACGGAAAATAATTAGAGAATAAGTGGAAAATGGATTTTGAGAGGAGAGTTTGATCATGAGAGAAAATAGAGTAATAAATAGTTTGAGTACAGTTCTTTCTTTGCTGATTGTAATAGGTGTTTTCACATTTGCACATGTATGCGGTGATATGGGTGGAATGGCTGCTCCCTGCCATACCACCAGGAGCTTTGCAGTGGTATTGGCATCCCTGACAGCAGTGATCTCACTTTTCTTTTTCTTTCCGGTGGACAAAAGGATCACTTCTGTATTCGTGATCGCGCGTCCGATCCTTGCCTTTTTGATCGTACTTTTACCGGATGTGATCGCTCCCGTTTGCAAAATGCATACGATGCACTGCTATGTGTATACGAGACCGCTTCTGGTGATCGCCGGAAGCATCCTGACGGCGCTGGCACTTTACGGACTTGTATCTTATATATGGAAAGAACGGGAAATAAAAAGAGGACAGGAGCATGAAGCGTTATTATAAGCTGATTTTTAAAAGTATGAAAGCAAGGAGGAAAAGGAGCTTTGCATTGATCCTTACTGCTTTCATCCTTTCCCTGGTTATCGTATTCGGAAGTCTCATGACTCTCGGTATGAAAAAGGGAAGCAAAAGTGTGGCCGACCGTATGGGTGCAGATCTGATCGTGGTACCAGAGGGAAGCGGAAAAGACCTGGAAGGGATCCTTCTCACAACGGAGAAAAGCTTTTTTTACATGGATAATACGGTACTGGATCAGATCCGGAAAACAGAGGGAGTAGAGAAAGCATCCCCTCAGACCTTTTTACTGACCATGGAGGCATCCTGTTGTGATCAGGCGGTGCAGATCGTGGGGATGGATCCGGAATCCGATTTCACCCTGACTCCCTGGATGGAGGGGAAGGATGTAGAGAAGCTAAAAAAAGGTGCCGTTATCGTGGGTGGAAGGATCAACGTCCGGGAGGATAACACCTTTCAGATGTTTCACCGGATCGTTCCGGTGGCGGCTTCCTTGGCAGAGAGCGGTTCTTCCATGGATGTGAGTATCTATATCGATAGAAGCGAGATACCGGGGTTAATGCAGGCGGCAAAAGAAGCCGGACAGGGGATCCTCGGGGATATCGACACAGAGAGTATCTCAGCGGTCATGGTAAAGGTGGCTGAAAAGGAAAAAAAGAGTGCTGTGGTGGCAAGACTATCCCGGATCGAGGGCATTGAGGTCATTACCTCCGATTCCGTGGTGGGAAAGCTTTCCCAGGAGTTAAAAAGTGCCTACATCTTGTATGTCATTTTGATCGGAACACTGCTTATCCTGGGCTTTGTCATTCTTTATGTGATTTATTACGTTACCATAAACGAGCGCAAAAAAGAACTGATGTCTTTGCGTATCATGGGGATGAGCCGTAGAATGGTCAAAGGCTTTCTGTTTGGAGAGACTCTGCTTACCTCCGGCATCGGTGCCATATCCGGGGCATTTTTCGGAATATTATCTTTTTCTTTGCTGACACAGTGGATCGTATTGAAGATAGGTTTTCCCTTTGCGATCCCCGGCTTTCGCACAGCGTTGCCGGTATTTGCTGCAGGAATCCTGCTGACGGTGTGCACGGGGCCGTTCAGTGCATGGAGGACGGCGGGAAGTGTCTGCGGCGAGGACATTATTGAATGTGAGTGATCCTTCAAAACCTGACAGATCTGATAAGAACCAGATATGAGAATATTACAGGAGGACAAAATGGAGATCAGACTGGAGCATATCAAAAAAGAATATATCCGGGGCAGCAGGGTACAGACGGTTCTGGATGATGTAAATGCGACGATCCCATCCGGAAGCTTCTGGCTGATAAAGGGACACAGTGGGAGTGGCAAAAGTACACTTTTAAATATCATTTCCGGTCTGATGGCGCCCACCGAAGGCCGTGTCTTTTACGGAGAACAGGAGCTGACAGGCTTTAATGATGAAAAAAAGGCGAAGCTTAGAAGCTCGCAGGTGGGTATTGTGACACAGGAAGACAGTCTGATCCCCTATCTCACGGTTTATGAGAATATTAATCTGCCTGATCTGATCGGCAGACATACAGGGGAGAAAAACACAAAGGAGAAAGGGGAGTATGTGGAAAAGCTTCTTAAACAGGCAGGAATAAGGGAATTGACAGCGGAATATCCCGCTCATTTATCCGGTGGTGAAGTCAGGAGAGCCTCCATCGTGAGGGCGCTTGCGCAAAATCCGGAGGTGGTGATCCTGGATGAGCCCACCGCAAACCTTGATCATGATAATGTGGAAAGGGTTTTGCAGTTATTGCGCCGGATCGCAGATGAGGGAACCACTGTTATCATCGCCTCCCATGAAAGCGAGGCGGAGGCATATGTGGACAGAAATATCGGACTTTAGGAAAACGTTGATTTTAAGGCTTTAGAGGAAGTAACTGTAAATAAATATGATTTTCGGATATACAAAAGATTTTGCCTGTGATTAGATAGTTTTGTTGAAAAAACTGTTTAAAGAACGTAAGCAAAATGGAGTAAACTGATGAAAATACATGATAAGCTGGTCAAACCGGTATGGGAGGCGAAATGTCTGGATGTAGAGAATACAGACAGATATCGCTCGATCGTCCGGTTATTTTATTTGAACTATGAAAAATTGAAATACTGGATGTATCAGGAAGAGGTATATAAGGAGTTGACAGAGGATGCTTATTTTGCGGATTACACAATGGAACAGTGTCAGCAGGAAAGGTCACATCCATCGAGGCACTGCGCTACGAGTGATGATGGGTCAATGCCCTGTGACGGCGATCGGGCAGAGGCTTTTGGAGACGGTATGCTTCAGCTCAGGCTGCATTGGGCATATTTTTTGGGTGACATACCTACCGCTTTGGTGAAGGCTTTAAAAAAATTACTGTAATCGTTAAAACCGCTGCGCTCATAGACCTCGGAAACACTGATTCCCTCATCCAAAAGCGCCTTTGCGACGCTGATGCGTCGAGAATTGATGTACCGGTTGATGGTAGTTCCCGTGGCAGACTTAAAAATGCGGCAGATATAGCTTTCACTTAAGAAAAATTCTGTCGTGAGCTGTTCCAGTGTGATCTGGGAGGAAATATTCTGATTGATATAAGATAAAATGTCATTGATCTGCTGACTGTAGGCATAATCCACTACAGTTTCCTCAGAATGTGCCCTGCTGGAAATCTGATTGAGCAGGACCAATAACTCCATAAAGGCAGACTGTTCGATGATGTCATGCCCATAGCCATGCGCATTGGTAATCTTATTAATATAGTAGAGAAACCGCTTCTGCTGCTTTTCGTTTAGTGAGAGCTTATGCGAGAAGTTCTTGGGACGATTGGAAAAAAAAGCGTCCAGGTTGGTGTCCTTCGTGGAAAGCTGTTTGGTGTAATCGGGATAGACAAACAGCACGATCCGCTCATGGATCATCTGGTCGATCTGGGTGAGCATATGACTCTCGTACTGGTTGATGACAAAAATATCTCCCGGATTGATGGTGTAAAATTTATTATCGATCAGAAACTGCCTGCCACCGGAGATGGAATAATAAATCTCATAACAGTCATGCAGATGCATTTCCATCACTTTTTCATCTTTATATAAATGGGCGACAGAAAACTGATGATTGTCGCTGCACTGATTCATCGCTTCTTTACAGGAATATAATTGCTCCATAAAATCTCCAATCTTTCGTATATGATAAAGCAGGATTATAAGCATGACTGAAATGCGTATATACTCGGATTTTCATGGATGCTGCCTTCAAAAAACGGAAAACTGTTGATGGCACAGCAAAAACGATTGTGAGTATATCAGTTTGCAAATCCTGAATAGGTCATGCCCTTTTATTTTTCATTCATTATAGAAGAATTGTACAATTTTTGCAATTTTTTTTTCGGTATTTGCAAAGAAATTGTGAATATAAAAGAGTAAAATAGTAATAACATAATGATTTATAGTTCAGTCAGGGGTAAGACAAAATGGTTGTCTGCAAAAGCTATGCGTATTTGCTTTCGGATTTCTATGGACTGTAAACAGCAACAATGTGTGAAAAAAGGTTGCGGAAAAACAGGATTGCTCAATTTTATGCAAAACATATCGTTGAGTGACAGTAAATCCGCGGAAAGGATGAAAAATGGAACTTAGAACAGCATCATCACCAAAGGATGTAAAGCACTACACAACGGAGAGACTGAGAGAGGAATTCTTAGTCGACGATTTATTTAAGGAGGGCGAGATCAAGCTGGTATACAGCCACATTGACCGTATCATTTTCGGTTCGGCTGTTCCGGTGGAGCCGATCGTACTGACGGCCGGAGATGAGCTCAGGGCAGAGTATTTCCTCCAGAGAAGGGAAATGGGTGTGATCAACATCGGAGAGCCCGGTATCATTGTGATCGATGGAAAAGAGTATGAGGTTGGGTTTAAAGAAGGCATATATATCGGAATGGGTGCGAAGGATATCACCTTTAAGAGCGCCGATAGCACAAAGCCTGCAAAATTTTATATCAACAGCGCACCGGCACATAAAACATATCCTACTGTCCTGATCAAGCCGGAGGGTGAGGCTGCGGATGGTGTTGTCATCGTGAAAGATGAGAATAAGGTAGAGCTTGGATCTTTGGAAGAGTCTAATCACAGAGTGATCTGTAAATATATCCTTCCGGGACAGGTTGAGAGCTGCCAGCTCGTTATGGGTATGACACAGCTAAAGCCCGGAAGTGTATGGAACAGTATGCCATGTCATACGCATGACAGAAGAATGGAGGTTTATCTGTATTTTGAGCTCCCGGAAGATGCTTTCGTAATGCATTACATGGGAGAGCCTACTGAGACACGCCATATTGTTATGAGAAATGAACAGGCTGTCATTTCTCCGAGCTGGTCGATCCATGCAGGCAGCGGAACACGATCCTATACTTTTATCTGGGGTATGGTCGGTGAAAATCAGGCATTTAATGATATGGATGAAGTAGCCATGACGGATCTGCTATAAAAATCAATGTGAAAGAATGATACGGAATATAAAACAGTGTAAATCGGCATGCATAGTTTGAAAACGGTAATTGTTTTGCCTGTGAATATAGAAAAAGTGTCATTACAGAAAATATGAAAAGGATGGAGACAGATATGAGCGATTTTTTGAAAAAATTTTCACTGGAAGGTAAGATTGCATTGGTAACAGGGGCATCTTACGGGATCGGGTTTGCCATTGCGAGTGCATATGCCGAGGCGGGCGCTACGATCGTATTTAACGATATCAATCAGGAGTTGGTGGATAAAGGTCTTGCCTCCTATAAGGAGAAAGGGATCGAGGCACACGGATATGTGTGTGATGTGACGGATGAGAAGGCAGTGCAGGAATTCGTGGCAAAGATTGAGAAGGAGATCGGCGTGATCGATATCCTGGTAAACAACGCCGGCATCATCAAGAGAATTCCGATGTGCGATATGACAGCAGATGAGTTCAGACAGGTCATTGATGTGGATCTGAATGCTCCGTTTATCGTATCCAAGGCGGTCATCCCGTCCATGATCAAAAAGGGACATGGCAAGATCATCAACATTTGTTCGATGATGAGTGAATTGGGGCGTGAGACAGTATCCGCTTATGCGGCTGCAAAGGGCGGTCTGAAGATGTTGACCAGGAATATTGCTTCCGAGTACGGTGAGTTCAATATCCAGTGTAACGGTATCGGACCCGGGTATATTGCTACGCCGCAGACAGCTCCTTTGCGTGAGAAACAGCCGGATGGAAGCAGACATCCGTTTGATCAGTTTATCATTGCCAAGACACCTGCGGCACGCTGGGGCAACACGGAAGATTTACAGGGACCGGCAGTTTTCCTTGCATCCGATGCGTCTGATTTCGTCAATGGCCATGTACTTTATGTGGATGGCGGTATCTTGGCTTATATTGGAAAACAGCCGTAACGGATCAAAAGCGCGCAGACAGGAGAAAGTATGAACAAGGTAATAGATAAAATCAGTAAAATAGGGATCGTTCCCGTGATCGCTTTGGATGATGCAAAGGACGCTGCACCTTTGGCGAAAGCATTGTCCGAGGGCGGGATCGACTGCGCCGAAGTTACATTCCGTACTGCGGCGGCAAAGGATACGATCCGCATTATTGCAAAGAATTATCCCGATATGCTTGTGGGTGCGGGAACAGTGCTCACGCAAAAACAGGTGGATGAGGCTGTGGAGGCAGGGGCTGAATTTATTGTGAGTCCCGGCTTGAATCCACAGGTTGTTGCATATTGTATCGAAAAGGGGGTTCCGGTAGTACCCGGGACCTCCACTCCCTCAGATGTGGAGACGGCACTTTCTCTGGGACTTGAGGTAGTGAAGTTTTTCCCGGCAGAGGCAGCAGGCGGGATTGGCATGATCAAAGCTATGAGTGCGCCTTATGGCGGAGTGAAATTTATGCCTACCGGGGGAATCAATGCGGATAATTTAAATCAGTATCTGGATTTTTCCAAAGTCATTGCCTGTGGCGGAAGCTGGATGGTCAAAAAAGACCTGATCAAAGCGGGAGATTTTGATAAAATAAAAGAACTGACAGAGCAGGCAGTTACAAAAATGCTGGGGTTTAGGGTATGCCGGATCGGGATCAACACACCGGACGATAAAGCGGCAGAACTGATGGCAGACAGCCTTGTAAAGGCTTTCGGGTTTGAGAAAAAGGATGAGGGTCATGCTGTATCTGCATCCGATGCGATTCATTTTATGAAGAAAAAAGGGATAGGTACTGTGGGGTATATTGCAGTGCAGACCAACTATCTGGAGAGGGCTGTCTATCATTTGGAAAAAAGGGGCATTACTTTTCATGAAGATACGTTCCTATGTGATGAAAAAGGCAATAAGAAAGCAGTCTGCCTGAAAGACGAAATCGGCGGTTTTGCAATTTGCGTATGTCAGAAGTAGAATATCAGGGAAACGTTGTTTGAAGCGTTTCCACGGTAAAAGTTACCGGATTTCAAATTTTTAAAACAGAAAGGAATAAAAATGTCTAAGATAGTGACAATGGGTGAGATCATGCTTCGTTTGTCCACACCGAACCATGAAAGATTTCTTCAGGCGGATGAGTTTGATGTAAATTATGGCGGCGGGGAGGCGAATGTAGCGGTATCTCTGGCCAATTATGGTCATGAGACGGAATATGTCACTGCTGTGCCGGATAATGAGATCGGTGAATGTGCAGTGGCGGCATTGCGTAAGAATAATGTAGGTACAAAATATATAGCAAGATGCGGTGAAAGACTTGGCATTTATTATTTAGAGTCCGGGTCTTGCGTGCGGCCCTCTAAGGTAATCTATGACAGGGCACATTCTTCTATCGCCACGGCAGGGAAGGAAGAATTTGATTTTGATGAGATCTTTCGGGATGCGGACTGGTTTCATTTTACGGGAATCACTCCCGCTATTTCCGATTCTGCGGCGAAGCTGACAGAGACGGCTCTGATCGCGGCAAAAAAGCATGGTGTAAAGGTTTCGGTGGATCTGAATTTCCGCAAGAAACTCTGGAGCAGTGAAAAGGCTCAAAAAGTTATGACAGGGCTTATGAAATATGTCGATGTCTGCATTGGAAATGAAGAGGATGCGGAGCTGGTGTTAGGGTTTAAACCGGAAAAGACGGATGTGACAAGCGGCGAGCTGGCATTGGCAGGCTATCAGTCCATATTTGAACAGATGGTGGAAGCGTTCGGTTTTGAGTACTGTGTGTCCTCTTTGAGGGTAAGTCATTCTGCATCGGATAATGGCTGGTCTGCATGTATTTATTCAAAGGAGACAAAGGAATTTTATCATTCAAGAGAGTATAGGATCACACCCATCGTGGATCGTGTAGGCGGCGGAGACTCCTTTGCGGCAGGCGTAATCTGCGGATTGACGGACGGTAAGGATTTTAAGTCTGCACTGGAATTCGGTGTGGCAGCTTCCGCCTTGAAGCATACGATTCCGGGAGATTTCAACTATGTCACAAGAAAAGAGGTTGAAACTCTTGCCGGCGGAGATGCGTCAGGAAGGATACAGAGATAGGAACAAAAGCCGGTATTTATAAAGGAGACGTTATTTTTATGTATAAAGGGTTTAAAATGAAGCTGTATCCGGGTATGGCGGAGGAATATGAGAAGCGCCACAATGAGCTATGGGATGGCATGAAAGATATGATCCATGCACATGGCGGGAAGAATTATTCCATTTTTCTGGACAGAGAGACCAATATCCTTTACGGTTATATTGAGATTGAGGATGAAAAGCTTTGGAATCAGGGTGCCGATACGCCGATCAACCGTAAATGGTGGGATTTTATGGCAGATATCATGGAAACAAATCCGGATAACAGTCCGGTAAGCAAGGATCTTTCACTTTTGTTCCATCTGGATTAGGATGAGCGTGAGGGATTTTTGTCAGGATAGGTATATGGGAAACCGATCGGAAAGGCAAGTTCCGTATCGGTCAGTAAGGCAGGAGGAAAATATGCTGACTTGGAAAATACAGGATGCAAACGGTGATACGAGGTATGTGGAGCACGGGGACACCGAGGTGGGTCTGGTAAACACGACACCGTATCAGGAAGGCGATACGATCGTCCTGGAGATCGAAAAAGAACCGGGTTATTTCTGGGTTCAGGTGGATGAAAGTCTGGGATCCAGCCTGGTATATCTGACGCAGGATCTGCACTTTACGGTGCCGTTTGGAGAGAAGCACATCAGTTATCCGCCTAAGGCGTTTACGGGGGAACGGCATTATCTGTTCGCAAGAATTGCTGCGCAGGAAGAGATTTATCAGTACCGCAATCTGGCGTTGAATGTCAATGACCAGCATGGAGATACCCACTGCTATCCGCATGCAACTGCAAATGTGGAGACCAGGGGAGAAGCAGTGTTTGCGGCACGCAATGCCATAGATGGTATCGTGGCGAATCACTCTCATGGAGAGTGGCCTTATGCTTCCTGGGGCATCAACCGCAGGGAGGATGCCTGCTGGAAACTGGAATTCGGAAGAACCGTGGAGATTGATAAGATCGTGATTTATGAGAGAGCAGACTTCCCCCATGATAACTGGTGGAAGCAGGTGACAATTGAATACTCCGACGGTGATATTCAGAAATATCAGCTCATCAAGACAGATAAAGGGCAGGAGATCAGACTGGAAAAGAAGCAGATAGAATGGCTTTTATTAAAAGAACTGATCAAATCCGATGAGCCGTCACCGTTTCCGGCACTGACACAATTTCAGGTGTTTGGACGGGATATTAAAAAATAATGGAAAAGATTCAGAACACCGTTCATAAAATTGCAGGAATGCTGTCGAATTGTAATCGGACGGGTTCTGTTCGGAGGATGTTATGATAGACTGGAATTCGTATGAAAAAATTTCAGACAAAGAGATAAAAGATGCCTTTGCTTTTTCTGAGCAGATGGTATTGAAAAATCTGGAGCAGTTTACGGACCGTTTTCCGAATGCTTACAGCGTGGATGATTTTTATGCTCCCATCGACAATGTAGACTGGACAAACGGTTTCTGGACGGGAGAGCTGTGGCTTTGTTATGAGGATGTTGTGTCACAGGGAAAAACAAAAGAGGCAGAAAGGCTCAGGAAAGCTGCCGAAATACAGGTACAGTCTTTCCTAAAGAGGATAGAAAATCATATCGAAGTGGATCATCATGATATGGGATTTCTCTATACGCCCTCCTGTGTGGCGGCCTATAAGCTGACGGGATCCGAAACGGCCAGGAAAGCAGCGATCCTGGCAGCAGAGCAGCTGATCAAAAGATATCATCCTGTCGGGGAATTTATTCAGGCCTGGGGACCGATGGATGCAAAGGAAAATTACAGACTGATCATAGACTGCCTTTTGAACCTTCCGCTTCTCTACTGGGCAACGCAGGAGACAGGCGATGAAAAATTCCGCACAATAGCCGAGAAGCATATTCATACGGCAGTTGCGAATGTGATCCGGGAGGATTACTCCACCTGGCACACCTTTTTCTTTGATATGAAAACAGGCGCACCCGATCATGGTGCTACCTGCCAGGGATATCGGGACGGCTCGGCATGGGCGCGGGGTCAGGCGTGGGGTGTTTACGGAATGGCGTGTGCTTACCGTTATACGAAGCGTGAAGACTATATTGAAAAATTTAAAAAGGTCACAGCATATTTTCTGGAGCATCTTCCGAAGGATCTGGTTCCTTACTGGGATCTGGAGTTCGGGGAAGGCTCGACGGAGCCAAGGGATTCTTCCTCTGCTCTGATCGCGGTATGCGGTATGCTGGAGATGAGTAAATATCTGGACAAAGAAGAAGCAGAATATTATCGGGATATTGCTTCTAAGATCTTAAAGTCCGTATATGAGCATTATGCAGTGAAAGATTTGAACAGCTCAAACGGGCTGGTACTTCACAGTACTTATTCCAACCATTCACCCTACAACACCTGTAATCATTATGGTGTGGATGAATGTAACATCTGGGGAGACTATTTCTACTTAGAAGCGCTTACCCGTATGTCAAAGGACTGGGAACAGTACTGGTAGGTATCTTTCAGGGCAGTTTGTTTTTTTGGAAGTCGGAGGGTGATACACCCTCCACTTTTTTAAATACTTTGCTGAAATAGAAAGAACTCTCAAAGCCGAGTTTCTCCGCAATTTCATAGATACAGTATTCACCGCTGTTCAGATAGCGCTTCGCCTCCTCGATCTTACACTGTGTGACATAGTCGTTAAAGCCGGTCTCATTATATTTTTTAAACAGCTGGCTTAAGTAATTGGGGCTGATGCATAAAGCGGCAGCCACCTCCTGCAGGGAAAGCTTACTGTCCATATGGTTTTTGATGTATCGCTTTGCCTGTCCGACAATCGGTTTACGTGTCTCCTTTTTCTTTTCATCCAGATATTCACACAGAGATGTCTGAAAATAAGAAAGCCATCCCAGGATCTGTTCCATGTTATTCATTTTGTAGATCATCAGATAATTATCCGGACTGTCGGCAAATATGGAGGCTATCTTGGTTTCTCCGTTTGGCAGAAGAGAGATCGCCAGATAGAGAATATTGCTTGCGAAATCGATCGCCTGGAGATAGTGGCTGGGATTCGCTTTAAATAAAGAGACAATATCGTCGAAGGTTTTCTTTAAGATCGCAGAATCATATTCCTCAAAGGCAATACTTAAGGTATCTTTAAACAAAGAAAAATTGAAGGAATTCAATACCGTATCCGAAGGGACGTCCGTGTCGAAAAACAGGATCTGTTTATCGGGTGTTGTGCGGGAAAAAGCATCTCTGGAGTACTGATAAGATTCCGAGATCGCAAGAGGATCCGTCACATAGGTTCCAAAACCGCAGCTGAGAGTGCTTCTGTAATATTTGTAGAGTGTATCATTGATCTTTTTTGTGATGTCTGTCAGACTATGGATGATATCTTCCAGTTTCTCCTCTTTTTCAAAACAGAATACAATGGCAAGGTGATACAGATCCAGCATGATGACATGACTTTTCTGATACTGAAAGAGCAGCTCTTTCGCCATCTGAAAAGAGGAATGATAGAGATTGATCTGCTGTTCATCCGTCATCTGCCCCAGATTTCTGTTTACGATCTCACAGTAGCAGGTCAGGTAACCATGCTCGGTAAAGGAGATGTTTAACTTCTGGGACTGCAGGAAAAACTGTTCTCTGCTTTCAAACAGATTGTTTAAAAGCTGGATGTAAAATTTCTCCTGATAGTAATAGATGGAATCCGTCGCATCATCGGACGCTTCTTTAGCGGCATTTGCGGAAAGTTCTGCCAACAGTTTTTCAATGGAAGTCTTCAACAGCTCCGGTGTCAGCTCCAGCTTTACCAGATAATCATGCACGTGGCAGGAGAGGGCTTCCCTTGCAAGAGAAAAATCCTCATAACTTGTCAGAATGATAAAGGCCGGGGGCTTTGCATAATGTTCATTACAGTATTTAGCCAGTTCCAGCCCTGACATGATCGGCATTTTGATGTCGGTAATGATAATATCCGGCATATCTTTTTCGATGATCTCACAGGCAGCCTGTCCGTTAGAGGCAATGCCGATGATTTTGATCTGCATGGAATCCCATGGGAGCATGGATTTGATCCCAACCTGCACCAATGGTTCATCGTCTGCTATCAGTAATTTATACATGATCATTTCTCCCTTGATATATTGTCTGTTTGTGATTCCCGGTCTTCCAAAGTCTGCATGGGGATCACAACAATCATGCCGGTGTATTCCCCGGGCACACTGTCGATCCGGATACCGTAATCGCTGCCGTACTCATATTTTAAGCGCTTCTGGATGTTGCTGACGCCGAAATCCCGGAAAAAATCCGAGCCGGCGGCATTTTCATGATTCAGAATATGTTCGATCGTCTCCTGTGACATTCCCACACCATTATCACGTACCTCGATCTGGATGTCGCTGTCGTTGACGCAGGAAACCGTGATCCGGATCGTACCGGCGCGTCCGGTGGGTTCGATCCCGTGAAAAATGGCATTTTCGACCAGAGGCTGGAGCGTAAATTTCAGGATCAGAAAGTTCTCAAGCTCCTGCGGAAGCAGAATATCCATCTGGAGTGTACCGCCGTAACGGTATTGCTGAATGGTAAAATAATCCTGCAGCAGACTGATCTCATCCCTGAGAGGGATAAACAGCCTTGTTCCTTTTGCAATACTCTTCAACAGCCTGGAAAGTGCCGTGGTCATTTCGGAAATACCGGTGGCACCCTGCGTGATCGCCATCCATTTGATGGAATTTAAGGTATTATACAAAAAATGCGGATTTACCTGACTTTGCAGGATTTTGTATTCCAGATCCCTTTTTTCTTTTTCGGATTCTAAGGCGGAGTCAAGCAGACGCTTGATGTTTTCTGCCAGATCATTCACCTTCTTACCGATGTCACCCAGCTCATGGTTCCATTCAATAGAAGTATCTCTTGAAAAATCACCCGTGGAAATCTGTGTCAGGCGGTTTTGGATCTCGTATACAGGCGCCGTGATGGTACGGTTTAACAGCCGGTTCATGATCACGGTAAGAAGTATGAGCACTGCAAAAATAAACAGGCTCAAAGGGATAAAATTGCCAAGACCGGACAAAAACTGCTTTCTGGGGATCAGATGGCAGACACTGCAGCCTGTATGCGACAGCTTCTGGGTGACGGCAATGTATTTCTGCCCCTGACTGTCTTTTCTGTATTCTAACGAATAAGAGGAATCGTCCGAGGGATCGTTCGCTTTCTGATATACTGTAAATTCCTCTTCGAAGTTTCTTAAAAGACCGTCCTCATAGATATAATCATGTGATCCCAGCGATAAGATCAGTCTTCCGGGATCATCATGATAATAGTTTTGCAAAGCATCCGTAAAAAGCTCATCGGAGATCTCAAGAAACATATAACCGCCTACATTGGCGTTGAACTTGTGGGTGATGGGCTTTAAGAGAGGGAGAACCTTTTTCTCGCGGGCGATATAAAAAGGATCGTTGATCAGGCCGTATCCGTAATTCATGGGGGAAGAAACAAGTTCTTCAAAAAAGGCCTGTCCGGGAAGCTCGGACGCGATATCGCTTGTCGTGGAATAAATCGCATTGACGGTCTGAATGTAGCTTTCGCGCGGTCCGGTGATAACAACCCTGTGCAAATACTTGGAAGAAGCATTATTCTGACAGTATTCGCTTAATACATTATAGGCGGACAGTCTTTGGGAGGCCAGGTAGGCATCGGATTCCACATAGGAAGTGATAGCGGAATTATAACTGCAGTAAATCACAAGCTGGTCGATATTGTTAAGCTTGGAATCTATGTAATCCTTCAGGTAAGATAAATTGGCCTGAGAGGAATTGATCAGGTTTTTTTGCAGACTGCTCTGAAAAAAAACATATCCCACAATGGCGATGACAAGGCCGATGATAAAAGTGAAGATGTAAGTAATGTATAAAATCTGCCGCCGGATCGATTGAAACTGTCTGGTTTGCAAAAAATTCCCTCCTTTGAATTCCTGACATCAAACAATAAAATTATAGCACTAAATTTTTAAATAATATAGTAAGAAGTCAAAAGGAGACTGTAAAATATATCTGAAAAACTGTAATATCTTATGATTTTCAAAAACAGTATCGTGGTGCAGAGTGAAAATCTGTATGAAATTTGAAAAAAAATCCATTTCCGTTTTTGGAGAAAACAAGTAAAATAAGAAAAAAAAGCAATAAAGGAGGAATTTATTTTGAAAAAGAAACTTTTGAGCGTGTTACTGGCTACTACAATGGTAGCATCACTTGCAGGCTGCGGAGGAGATACAGGCAGTTCCGAAACAGCTCCGGCAACAGAAGCTCCGGCAACGGAAGCGGCTGACAGTGGTGCTGATGAGGCGGCGGATACTTCCGATGCCGAACCGGAGAAGACGGATGAGACAGCAGACGCTTCTTCCGATAAAACGACCCTTACCTGGGCGATCTGGGATAAAGAGTCTACTCCTTACTGGACAGCCATGGCAGACGCTTATATGGAAGCAAATCCGAATGTTACGATCGATATGGTGGATCTTGGATCCAGTGATTATATGACGGTTCTTGCAACCGAGCTTTCCGGCGACGGAAGTGATTTTGACGTCGTAACGATCAAGGATGTACCGGGATATGCTACTCTGGTGCAGAAGAATGCGATCGTTGCACTGGATGATAAGATTTCGGCAGACGGAGTTGACCTGAGCCTTTACAACGGTGCGACAGACCAGGTTACGGTGGATGGCAAGCTTTATGAGCTTCCTTTCCGTAATGACTTCTGGGTACTGTATTACAATAAAGATATCTTTGATAAAGCAGGTGTGGAGTATCCTTCCAATGATATGACCTGGGAAGAGTATGATAAACTTGCAAGAAGCGTAACGGATACGACCTTCGGTTCGCAGGTATATGGTTCTCACTATCATACCTGGAGATCCACAGTCGGTCTGATCGGATGTCTGGACGGCAAGCATTCTATCATTGATGGCGAGTATTCGTTCATGAAACCGTATTATGAAATGGTATTAAATCAGGAAAAAGACGGCGTTTGCCGCAGCTACTCTGATCTGAAGACAGAAGAGCTTCATTATTCCGCAGCATTCTCAAGCGGTGATACTGCTATGATGAACATGGGTTCCTGGTATATCTCCACACTGATCTCCAATCTTGCAAGCGGTGAGTACGACAGCTCTCTGTGCGGCAACTGGGGTATTGTGAAATATCCGCATGCAGACGGTGTTGAGGCTGGTTCTACTCTTGGTACGATCACAGGTCTTTCCGTAACAAGCGCTACAGATATTCCGGATCAGGCATGGGATTTCGTAAGATGGGCAAGCGGTAAGGAAGGTGCGGAGGTTATGGCTTCCACCGGTAACTTCCCGGCGATCATGACAGATGAAGTAGTCAATACGATCAAGTCTCTTGACGGATTCCCGCAGGATGAGAATTCCATTGAGGCATTGAATGTTTCCAACCTGTACTTAGAGGTTCCTTATGCAGAGAACGTATCCGAGATCAACAGTGTTCTTGATACTTATCATTCCATGATCATGGGTGGTGAGATTTCCGTTGATGACGGTATTTCAAAAATGAATGAAGAAATAGCTCCTCTCGTATCAAAGTAATATAGTTTTAAGAAGGCTGGAGTATTTCCAGCCTTCTTTATTGGAAACTTTCAATCAGCGGTGTCCGTAAAATCCGGGGATGATGATGGGACGGATATGAAGAAAAAAAGGAGGAAGCGTTTCGCGAAAGATCAATATGGCAAAGATAACAGCACAAAACATTGATACTTATCAGGAAAAGCTTGATTCAGTCATTAAACAGATAGGGACTGAAACGGATGAGAAACAAAAGAAAAAATATATAAGGGAAATGGAACGGCTCAGAAAGGATATTGCTTTTTACCGTTCCGGAAAACGCTTTAGCAGAGAGACAAAACGGAATATGGTGGCATATTCCTTTATCGCACCGAACTTTATCGGTTTTGCGGTATTTACGCTGGTGCCGATGGTGTTTGCTTTCCTTCTTGCATTTATGAAATGGGACGGTTCGAACCCGATCGCGTGGGCAGCTTTTGACAATTTTAAGAAGCTGGGTTCGGATACCTTTTTTAAGGCGGCATTAAAAAATACCATCATTTACTGTATCGGGACAGTACCTCTTACAATGGTATTTTCACTGGCACTGGCAGTTGTATTGAATCAGAAAGTATTCGGAAGAGGGATTTTCCGAACGTTATCTTTCTTCCCGTATGTCGCATCCTTAGTGGCGGTGACGGCGGTCTGGAAGATGCTGTTCCATCCCTCTAAGGGACCGATCAATAATATTTTGTATACCGTATTTCATATACCGCAGTCCAGCCTGCCCAAATGGTTTTCGGGAGGACTGGTACTGCTGTCCATGATCCTGTTCAGCGTATGGAAGTATATGGGATATTACATGGTCATCTACCTGGCAGGGCTTCAGGGAATTCCCGGTGAATTGTATGAGGCGGCCAGCCTTGACGGTGCTACGACCTGGCAGAGATTCCGGTATGTTACCTGGCCACAGCTTAGCGCTACGACTTTTTTCGTCGTTGTCATGCTGACGATCAACTGCTTCAAGGTATATGACATCGCGATCATGCTCGCAGGAGGCGGAAGCGGTGAGCTGACACTGAATGCAACTGTTCTTGTCTACTATATTTACCAGCAGGCATTTGTGAACTGGGATCTGGGATATTCCAGTGCTGTATCCATGGTTCTGTTCGTACTGGTACTGGCTGTTACATTGATCCAGTTCCGTGGACAGAAAAAGCTTGCAGACTGATAAAGGACGAAAAACAGTAAGGAGATTAGTATGAAATCAATGCATAAAAAACAGGTACTATCCAAGATCATTGTCTATGTGATCCTGTTGATCATTGCGGCACTCATGATCATCCCGTTTTTGTGGATGCTCTCCGCATCGATCAAAAGTGATGCGGAAGTTTTCAAAATGAATCCGTTTCAGTGGATACCGGATGTGCCGAAGGTGTCCAATTATACGGATATCTGGACGAGGATACCTTTTTCCAAATTTGTACAAAATACGGTATTCCTCACGATCGTGGTAACGATCCTGCAGCTTGTGACGAGTTCTTTTGCGGCTTATGCATTCTCAAAGTTGCAGTTCAAGTATAAAAACATTTTGTTCATTGCCTACATTACAACCATAGCCATGCCGTGGCAGGTATACATGGTTCCTCAGTTTATTCTTATGAGAAAGATGGGATTGAACGATAAGCTTCTGGCGATCATCTGCCTGCAGGCCTTTTCGGCGTTCGGTGTGTTTATGATGAAGCAGTTTTACGAGGGAATACCGGATGAGCTGTGTGAGGCAGCGAGGATCGACGGTTTAAGTGAATACCGGATCTATTCAAGGATCATGCTTCCCTTGTCAAAGCCGGCACTGTCAACCCTGACGATCTTTACGTTTGTGGCAACCTGGAATGACTATCTGGGACCGTTGATCTACTTAAGAAGCGAACAGAAAAAGACGATCCAGCTGGGACTGAAAATGTTTATCGGACAGTATTCTTCCGATTACGGCCTGATCATGGCAGGTTCTGTCCTGTCACTGATACCGGTCATCGTTGTATTCATGATCCTGCAAAGATACTTTGTGGAAGGTGTCGCAGCGACCGGTCTGAAGGGGTAGAACAGATTATCGTAACACAGGATCATCGACTGAGTTTGCAGGACATACAGCCTGCAAGATTCCGGACTGAAAAGCCCGGATACTGCAAAAAGTATTGTGAGGTCTGAATATGGCATCAGGAATTTTTAATTGGGAAAATCCGGTTTGGAAATATCTGGGACGACTGGCGGACGCGATTCTGCTCACGCTTCTGTGGGCAGTCTTCTCTCTGCCGGTCATCACCATTGGTGCGTCGACGACGGCATTGTTCTATTGTGCCTTAAAGATCGTGAAAGGGGAGGAAGGATATCTCATAAAGCAGTTTGTAAAATCCTTCCGGGCAAACCTTTTGCAGGGGACTATCATCTGGATGCTCTGCCTCGGTATGGGTGGAGCACTTGCATGGAATCTTTGGTTCTTCCATGCACAGGAGTCATCCATGGCGAAGGTGATCTCAATCATGCTGTATGTATTTGCTTATCTGTTCCTGATGGTGCTTCATTATGTATTTGCGGTTTTGGCCAGATTTGACAGTTCCACGGGAAATATATTCGGGATGGCGTTTTACCTTTCTGTGAAAAATTTTGGCTGGACGTTGTTGATGATCACGATCAGCGGATGTGTGGCTGCGATCAGTATATTTGTTTTTTCCGGTATGCTTGCCATCGGAGTCGGTCTTGCAGCGCTTTTGGATTCGTGGATGCTTCATCCTGTTTTTGAACAATATCTGGCAAGCAGAGATAAAACACTGACGGAGACATCTTCACCTGGCGCGTAAGCAGAGTCGGATGATCGGAAGAAAGAGATATCCGATCCTGCACGGGAAGGGAAAGGAAGCGTTGAGGTATGAAGAATGAAATATAGAGAAAACTCCGGAAACCGATCCGGAGTTTTCTTAAACTTTAGCAGAAAAGAGGGTATTATGACAGGACAAAAAGAACTGACAGAATGGCGGGAGAACTATTTAAAGCGGTTAGAACAGTGCGGTGAGGAGTTATATGGGAAGGAAATGCCTGTGCTTACGGAGGAGGATTTTGCGAGGTTTGAGACGACAGGAAACAGACTGATCTATGAGGACGCCTATTTTGCCAGGAGGAAATATCTGGCAGTCTTTGGGTGCCTTTCCATTTTTGCACAGGGTGACAGAAGCAGATATCTGGAAAAGCTTGAGGAGATCATTTTGCAGATCTGTGAAGAAGAATGTTGGGCGCTGCCTGCTCATGTGAACCGCAGGGAGGATGAAAACTGGCGGATTTATGTGGATCTGTTCGCATCCGAGACAGCAGAGGCGCTTTCGGAATTGTCCTACTATTTACAGGATGAGCTTCCGGATCATATTCATAAACTGATTTATGACAACGTCATGCGTCGGGTTATAAATCCCTATCTGGGTAAACGTCCCTATGATAAGTGGGAGCAGTCGGATATGAACTGGAATGCAGTGTGTAACGGGAGCATAGGGATTGCGGCATGTTACCTGCTGGGATGGGAGAAGGAGACCTGCAGAGAGATCACGGACAGAGTAAAGGATAATCTGAAGTATTTTATCGACGGCTTCGGGGATGACGGCACCTGCTATGAGGGCCTGAGCTATTTCACCTACGGTTTTTATTTCTATATCGGCTTTTGGGATGTGTATGAAAGGCAGATAAATGAGATCGGAGTGGATGTCTGGCAGAGAAAGAGGCTTTTGGATGGAATATCCGCTGAAGAATACGAAGATGGACTGTCTGACAGACAGAGCAGCGAAACGTCTGACTGGGCATCTTCGGAGAAATGCCGGCGTATAGCCGAATTTCAGCAAAAATGCTATTTCCCTTCCGGTATGACTTTGAGCTTCTCGGATGGGTATAGTCATGATAAGTACCGGATGGGTCTGACCTGTAAGCTGGCGTCTGTCTATGATACGGTACAGCTTCCGCCTTTGTCGGTATCAGCGGATTTTGACGCTGACCCCTGTTTCCGCTTTCTGATGATATTGCGGGATTTAAAGTGGACAGAGGAGTACATAACCGTAATTGAAAATCAGAAAGAGACAATGCATAAGGCGGACTGTAAAGGCAGGGATCATACAAAGTTTACCGCAAAAAGTGATGACATGAGTGCAGCAGAGCGGGAAAGCTGCCTAAGCAGGGACAATGGCGATTGTAACAAGTCAGAGAATACAAATTGGTGTATCGTTCTTCCGAAAGCTCAGTGGGGAATCTGTCATGGCACATCAGGCGGTGGTATGGCGTGTAAGGGCGGCCACAATGATGAGCCGCATAATCATAATGACATCGGGAGTTTTTTCTATATGATCGGGGGGGAAATGTTTCTTTCTGATCTGGGGGCAGGGGAATATACGAAACAGTATTTCTCAGAAGGCCGATATGAGATTTTGTGCAACAATTCCTTCGGACATAATGTGCCGATCGTAGACGGAATGGGACAGAAGGAAGGGAAGGAATACCGTTGCAGCGGATTTGAATATGATGGTGCGGGAATGTTCCGGTTTCGGGCAGAAAAGGCTTATGACAATGCAGCATTGAAAAAATATGTCAGAAATCTGCATTATGACAGAGAGACAGAGCACCTTGTGATAGAGGATGTATTTGAGACAACAGGCTGTGTGGTGGAGGAAAATCTTGTGACACAGTGCAGGCCTGAAATAGAGGGCAGTCAGATCATATTGCGGTCAGAAAAATCTGCCTGTCGGATCATTGTGGAGCAGCCGGAGGCAAAAATCTCTGTGCAAAAGGAGATTCACAGCAATCATGAGGGCAATGCGGAGGATGTATATCGTATGATATGGACGGCTGTTAAGAACACAGACGCAGGAGAGACATGCTGTAGATTCCGGATAGAAATGCTAATGAAACACTGATTGATTCAGTGTTTCTCTATAGTGAACGACAAAATACAGTTGTCGTTCACAGAAATAGCAGCAAGGACACATATCGTAATTTATATGGATTGTCAATGACGGAAAAAGACTAAGAGAAAATAGAAACAAAGCTCAGAAAGAAAGGAGCTCCTATGGATTTTTTAAAAACAGAATTGGATTTTACAAGAAGTCCTTACACCGGACTCACCCGAGATCACTGGATAGAGGCGGGCACCTGTCTGTTAAAAGGTATTTTTCAAAATATCGCTCATTTTGAAGATGCTGTGGTAATGCCCCGAAAGGAAACGAAGATCACATATCCACACAGCGATGACAATATCAGTGAAAAGAAAGCAGAATATTTTGAGGGTCTGGCCCGTTCTTTCTTTATCGCGGCACCACTGATTCATGATGATCCGGAGCTGACTGTCTGTGGTTACAAGGTCAGGGATTATTATAAAAGTCATGTATTGCGCTCCTGCACAAAAGGAGATGAACAGAGTGTCGGCACCTATGAGGAACTCTGTCGTCTGGCGGCAACGGATGATCCCATGAAAACCTATCAGCAGACGGTGGAGACCTGTGCACTTGTGATCTGTCTGTGGCTGTGCAAGGAGGAGATCTGGGATACATACACGAAGCAGGAGAAGGATGTGATCGCTGATTTTCTAAGAGGGTATGCGGAGGGAAACACGGTTCCGCAGAACTGGCGTCTCTTTAATATGCTGGATCTGGCATTTTTATATATGGAAGGATACGAAATAGATAAGGATATCATGCGGGAGCATGCGCATTCCATTCTTGCTTATTATGTGGGAGACGGCTGGTATCGGGACGGTCACAGCTTTGATTATTATTCCTGTTGGGCATTTCAGATGTACGGACCATTGTGGTGTCAGTGGTATGGCTATGAGCAGGAACCGTACCTTGCCGGTAAAATAGAAGAATATTCCAATGAACTTATGAAATCATACCCGCAGTTTTTTGACCGGGACGGTTTTACCAATATGTGGGGACGCAGTAATATTTACCGCAACGCTGCCACAAGTGCTTTTGAAGGAAATTTATTTTTAAAAGATCCGACTGTCGATCCTGGACTTGCCAGAAGGATTGCTTCCGGTTCTCTCCTTCAGTTTTTTGATAGAGACGACTTTTTGTTTAAAGGAATCCCTACACTGGGATTTTACGGTCAGTTTCCACCTCTTGTACAGCATTATTCCTGTGCGGAATCTCCTTTCTGGCTGGGAAAAGCGTTTTTGTGTCTGCATTTTCCAAAGGAACATCCTTTCTGGCAGGCAAAGGAAAATAACGGAATCTGGGAAAAGCTGGATGAGAAAGAGGTATTTACCACCACACTTGACGGGCCTGCTCTTTGCTTTTGCAATCATCAGGCAAACGGAGAGACCATTCTTCGCACCGGTAAGGTGGTAAAACAGAAAAATGACAGGCATGGTATGTGGAATTATTCCAAGCTGTGTTATAACACAAAGTATCCCTGGGAGTCAGCACCCTGTGAAAGCGTGGAGGCTCAGCAGTATGTTTTGTATGATGAGCGCACCGAACATTACAGCGTCGCCAATGTGACATTTTATGCAGGGCAGAAGGATGGAGTTTTGTACCGGAGACAGTTTTTTGATTATGAGCTGGAAACGGAAAGTCACTGGATCCATGCCATCAATCTGGCTGATTTTGCAGTGCCGTACGGAATTATGAGGGCGGATAAGCTTCGGCTTTATAAAAAACCGATGTCTTTGACACTGGGAGCCTACGGATTTGCGGACAACGGGACAGAGATCATAGAAAAAACCGGCAGAAAGCCGTATATCGTTACTTGTGGAAAGTCCGGTGCGGCAGAAAACGGAACGGAAAAAGAGGTTTTTGCAAGGGCTGTCATATTAAAAGGACATGATCATATGGGAGTCCCCAAACAGCTTGCCATGACGATCTATGACGGCTGGAGCGGCTTGCAGACTGTGCAAAGCAGAAATACCAATCCGGATTCGGAATGTTCTGTGATCGTGTACGCACAGACGGAACGTAGGGGACAGAATCACTATGAACCCTGTATCCTGATCTCGCAGGTCATCACGAAAGAGAGTCTTGAGGATTTTACAGAGGAAGAACTGTTCCCGGTTGGGAGAGTTGTTTATACGGATGAACAGTGTTATGGCGGATACGGACCTGTCAGGATCGAGCTTCGTGACGGGACAGAAAAAGTGATCGATTATGAGAAGCTGGAAGGAAATATGAGTCTGTGATTTAAGGAAATGTGGATTCGATCGGCGTTTTTTCAGTAGTTGAAAGGGGTTGCGGAAAATGAAATATTATCTGGCAGTGGATATCGGCGCGTCCAGCGGCAGACATATTTTATCACATCTGGAAAATGGTGTGATGGTAATGGAGGAAATTTATCGTTTCCCGAATGGAATGAAACAAAAGGATTCCCATCTGATCTGGGATTGGCAGGCGCTGTACCGGGAGATACTGACCGGGATGAAAAAATGCAAAGAGGCGGGGAAGATTCCATATAGTATGGGGATTGATACCTGGGCGGTGGATTTTGCCCTGTTGGATAGCCGGGATCAGGTGATCGGTGATGTTTACGGTTACAGAGATCATCGCACCAAGGGTATGGATCTGGAGGTTTACCGGACAATCCCTCAGGATAAGCTCTATGAAAGAACCGGGATCCAGAAACAGATCTTTAATACGATCTATCAGCTTATGGCAGAAAAAAAGAAAAGAGAGCAGGAGTTTGAGAAAGCAGACACCCTGTTACTCATACCGGATTTTTTCCATTTTCTTCTGACAGGTAAAAAGGTAACGGAATATACAAATGCCACCACCACGCAGCTTGTGAATCCCGAAACGAAGGACTGGGACCGGGAGTTATTGGACCTTTTGGGATATCCGGGGAAGCTTTTTACTAAGATACACACACCCGGCACTTTCGTAGGGCAGCTGAGGGAGGAAGTGCAAAAGGAGGTCGGATTTGATTGTCAGGTAGTGCTGCCGGCAACGCATGATACGGCATCTGCCGTGGTGGCTGTGCCGGGCAGGAGCGGGCATGTGCTGTATATCAGTTCAGGGACATGGTCCCTCATGGGAACAGAGCTTAGGCAGGCGGATTGCAGCAGAGAGAGCATGGAACACAATCTGACAAACGAGGGTGGTTATGAATATCGTTTCCGCTACCTGAAAAATATCATGGGGATGTGGATGATCAATTCCGTGCGCAGGGAGCTTGATCCGGAGCTTGATTTCGGTGAACTGGTAAAGCAGGCGGAAAAAAGCGGGATCACTTCTTTGGTAAATGCAAATGATTCCCGTTTTCTGGCACCGGAGAGTATGACAAAAGAGATACAGGCGGCATGCCGGGAAAGCGGACAGCAGGTACCGGAAGGAATCGGGGAGGTGGCACAGGTCATTTACCGCAGTCTTGCAAAATGTTACGCGGATACCATGAAAGAAATTCAAAAGATCACGGGATTTGCATTTGAAGGCGTTCATATCGTGGGAGGTGGCTGCAGTGCGGATTATCTGAACAGACTGACGGCAGCAGCCTGTCAGAAGCCGGTTTATGCGGGACCTGTGGAGGCAACCGCTATCGGTAATATCGCGGTACAGATGATCGCGGCAGGAGAACTTGAAAACCTGACAGCGGCAAGAAGCTGTATTTACGATAGCTTCCCGGTGCAAAAATATGAACCATGAAAATCATTTCGATGCCATGTTGCAAAAGAATGGAGAAAAGGGATATTTTTTATAATGGAATAGCATTGGAAATACTGATGGAAACCGTATTTCCTTAGTAAAAAAATTCAGATAGGAAGGAAAGGAAAAGAGATTATGAACGGATATGAGGCTGCAAAAGCGAAATATGCGGCATATGGTGTGGATACAGATGCTGCGATGGAAACACTGAAGAAAATCCCGGTGGCACTTCACTGTTGGCAGGGAGATGATGTGAAGGGCTTTGATCATGACGGTCCTTTGAGCGGCGGGATCCAGACGACGGGAAATTATCCGGGGAAAGCAAGGACAGCTGAGGAACTGTTTGCGGATATGGAAAAAGTATTTGAGCTGACACCCGGTACCAAAAAGATCAATGTCCATGCCAGCTATGCTATTTTCGAAGAGGGAGAGTTTGCAGACAGGGATAAACTGGAGCCAAAGCATTTTGCGAAATGGGTGGAGCTTGCCAAAAAACATAAAGTGGGAATTGATTTTAATCCCACCTATTTTTCCCATGATAAGGTAAAGGATGGACTGACACTGACAAGCCCTGATGAAGAGACACGTAAATTCTGGATCGATCACGGAAAAGCATGTATCCGGATCGCGGAATACTTTGCAAAAGAAACGGGAATCCCCTGTGTCATGAATATATGGATCGGAGATGGATATAAGGATATTCCGGCAGACCGCATGGGTCCCCGTCTGCGCTATAAGGATTCTCTGGAACAGATCCTGTCTGTGCCTTATGATAAAAATCTGGTAAAACCCTGTGTGGAATCCAAGGTGTTCGGAATCGGGGTGGAGTCTTACACGGCAGGTTCAGCGGAATTTACCTTAAGCTTTGCAGCGACGCATGAAGGTGTCATGCCCCTTATGGATAACGGTCATTATCACCCGACGGAGATGGTGTCGGATAAAATTCCGGCCATGATGTGTTTTTATCCGGAATTTGCGCTGCATATCACCCGACCGGTGCGGTGGGATTCCGATCATGTGGTTTTGTTTGATGACGAGACGAAGGAGATGGCGAAGGAGATCGTGCGTTGCGGCGGATTGGAGCGCATTTATATGGCGTTGGATTATTTTGACGCGAGCATCAACCGGATCTTTGCATGGGCGACAGGCTTCCGTTCCTGGCAGAAAGCACTTTTGTCAGCTCTTTGTACTCCGAATGAGATGTTGAAAAGCCTTCAGGATACCAATCAGCTCTCGAAGCTGATGGCGATGCAGGAGGCATGTAAATTGCTGCCGTTAGGGGAAATCTGGGAAGAGTATTTAAGACAGTGCGGTGTTGTGGATGATCTGCATTTCTATGACGAAGTGGAGAAATATGAGAAGGAAGTGCTCTCTTTGAGAGTATGACCAAAGGAGAAGACAGGGAGGATTTAAAATGCGGTTTTTAGAGGCAGAATTTGTGCAGGGATTTATCAGGATGGCAAACGACGGATGGGAGCAGGGATGGCATGAAAGAAATGGCGGTAATCTGTCTTACCGTGTCAGACCGGAGGAAGTAGAGAGTGTCCGTGAACATTTTACTTGCGGAGAATGGCAGTCGATCGGGACTACGGTGCCTGAGCTTTCAAAGGAATATTTTCTTGTGACGGGCAGCGGTAAATATTTCCGGAATGTGATCTTAAAGCCGGAGGATTCCATTTGTATGATCGAGCTGGATGAGGCCGGAGAGAATTACAGGATCGTGTGGGGACTGGTGAACGGAGGGCGACCGACTTCCGAGCTGCCGTCGCATCTGATGAACCATGAAGTCAAGCGTTTGAAAAATGAGAATTACAGAGTGATCTACCATGCTCATACCACCAATATCATTGCCCTTACCTTTGTGCTTCCGCTGGAGGATAAAGTGTTTACGAGGGAGCTGTGGGAGATGGCGACGGAATGTCCGGTCGTTTTCCCAGACGGTGTAGGTGTGGTGCCATGGATGGTTCCCGGCGGGAGAGAGATCGCGGTTGCCACAAGCGAGCTGATGAAAAAATATGATCTGGCTATCTGGGCGCATCATGGTATGTTTGCCGCGGGTGAGGACTTTGATCTGACCTTCGGACTGATGCATACGGCAGAAAAATCAGCGGAGATCCTGGTGAAAATGCTCTCTATGAGACCGGATAAGCTTCAGACCATTACAGCGGACAATTTCCGGGATCTGGCAAAGGATTTTCATGTGACATTGCCGGAAGAATTTTTGTATGAGAAATAAGATCCATTTGTTCACTTCACGGTTTTTATTGCTTTTGCAGCACGCAAATGTTATGATAAATGCATAGATCAGAGAAACAAAGGCGTTTCATCCGAACGGGATGGAGCGCCTTTTTTCGTAGGATACGAAACAGGAGGGGTTATTATGGCAGCATTTGACAAGGTAAAAAGCGGTATTTCACAGATGGATCTGGCGTTAGATCACATCCGGCTTGGCGACAATGTGGTATGGCGTGTTTCCGAGCTTTCGCAGTTTAAACTGTTTATGGAGCCGTATGTCAGACAGGCGATCGAGGATAAACGCAATATTATCTATTTCCGGTTTGCTTCGCATGAAGCCTTACTGGAAGACCGTCCTGAGGTTAAGACGGTGAATGTCCCTCTGTCCCACAGGTTTGAGAACTTTACCGTGGATATCCACAATGTGATCGAGCGGGAAGGTAAGGATGCTTTCTATGTGTTTGACTGTCTTTCAGAGCTTCAGACGGCCTGGGCGACCGATCTTATGATGGGGAATTTTTTCCGGGTGACCTGCCCGTTTCTGTTTGTACTGGATACGGTTGCCTTTTTTCCGATCATACGGGGAAAGCATTCCGTGGAAGCGATCAATAAGATCTTAAACACGACTCAGCTCTTTTTGGATGTGTATTCTGACAAAAAGAATGTCTATGTTCGGCCGGAAAAGGTCTGGAACCGACATTCACAGACCATGTTTCTTCCCCATATCTATGATCCAAAGAATGGCAGCTTTCGTCCGATTTTAGACGGTGTACAGGCGAGCCGGTTCTATCAGACGCTGGGGCAGGCACAGCGGTCGGCGGGGGAACAGTATTCGGATTCCTGGGATCAGTTTTTTAACCGAGTGAAAACGCTTAATGAAAATGGGCTGGATATCACGAAAGAGTGTTCCAGAATGTGTAATATCATGATGACCCGGGATGAGAAAATGCGGGAAATGGTCAAAAAGCATTTTACGCCGAAAGATTATTTTGATGTAAGAGATCATATGGTCGGTACCGGGATGATCGGCGGAAAAGCCTGCGGTATGCTTCTGGCAAGGGCGATCATACGAAACAAAGAGCCGCAGATCGATGAAGTGCTGGAGCCACATGATTCTTTTTATGTCGGATCGGATCTGTACTATACATATATCGTGGATAACGATCTGTGGGATCTGAGGATCAGACAGAGGACGGAGGCGGGGTATTTTACGCTTGCAAAAGAGTTCGCCGAAAGGATCTTAGGCGGGACATTTTCGGAGCCGATGCGGCAGCAGTTTGTCAGGATCATAGAATATTACGGGCAGGATCCGTATATCATCCGTTCCAGCAGTATCTTAGAGGATGGCTTCGGCAATGCGTTTGCGGGGAAATATGAATCGGTATTCTGTGTAAACAGGGGGAGTCTTGAGGAGCGTGTGGAAGAATTTGAGCAGGCGATCAAGATCGTTTATGCAAGCTCCATGAGTCTGTCCGCTCTTGATTATCGTAAGAGGCGGGGGCTTGACAAGCGCGATGAACAGATGGCGCTTTTGGTACAGCGCGTGTCGGGCTCTTATTATGGTTCCCATTACATGCCCTGTGCAGCGGGAGTAGGGTATTCATACAGCCCGTATAAGATCATGAAGGATACGGATCCAAAGGCTGGGATGCTGCGACTGGTCATGGGACTGGGGACATCTGCGGTAGACCGGACGGAAGGCTCTTACCCAAGGATCGTCAACCTGGATATGCCGGAAAAAACCTCTTATTCATCCTCGGCAGATAAGCACAAATTTTCCCAGGGGAAGGCGGAAGTGATCGATATGTCAGAACAGACTCTTAAGAAGCTTTCCCTGGAACAGATCCTGCCGGATCTTCCGAAGTACCTTTCGAACCTTCTCTTAGAGCATGATTTTGATGCGGAAAGACGGCTGCGGGAAATGGGGAGAGATCGGGATATCCGGTTTATTTCCTGCAAGGGGCTGGTTTCCAATCAGACGCTGATGGAGCAGATGAGGAGGATGCTTCGCTGTATTGAAGAAGAATATCAGTACCCGGTCGATACGGAATTTACCATAAATCTGTCAGAGAGCGGGGAGTATTCCATCGATCTTTTGCAGTGCCGTCCGCTCCAGGTCCAAAAGGGGGCTTCCCAAATGGTGATCCCTGCCGATATCCCAAAAGAGCGGGTCTTTTTGGAAAGCAGAGGCGCCTCTATGGGAATCTGCAAGGCCACGCGTCTGGATCTGATCGTATATGTAGATCCGGTCAAATATTACAACATGCCGTATAAGATGAAGTATTCTGTGGCAAAGCTGGTCGGAAAGATCAACTGGCGTTATCGCGATGAGAAGAAGCATATGATGTTGATCGTGCCGGGGCGGGTGGGGACGACATCGCCGGAGCTTGGGGTTCCCACAGCGTTTTCCGATATCAGTGCTTATGAGATCATCTGTGAGGTCGAGGAGACAGAAGCGGGCTACCATCCGGAATTGTCCTATGGCAGTCACATCTTTCAGGATCTGGTAGAAGCGCAGATTCTATATACGGCAGTGTTTCACAATGACAAAACGATCCGGTATTCACCCCAAAAGCTGGCGGACTGTCCGGATCTGATCCGGGAATTTGAGACGACAGAGGAGCTTTCGGACATTGTCCATGTATATGATGTCTCACAAAAAAACTGTGAAGTATATGATGATGTGGCCGGAGAACATCTGCTGATCACCGGCTGAGAAAGGATAAAGATGATCACACTGAATGATTATTTATATGAAGGAAATACGGTCCTAAAGATCCTGCACAGTTTTTCCGGGGATCTGAAGGAGTCTGCCATACGGGAGCATAACGGGGTGGATCTGGTTCACAGCAATCTGTTATTACAACAGATCGAGCTTTTGGAGCATAATGACTTTCTGACTTCCCAGTCCCAGAGAATACGGGAATTTTATAAATATATGGCAAAGGAGTATCCGTTTCTGGCGTTCACCTTTAAAGGAAGGATCAAGTCGTTGATCCGCCTGGAAGAAAAGATCAATGGAAATATTGTGGACTATATCTATGACTATCACAGAAAAAACCATGGCTATCCGTCGGAGACGCTGATCAAGAACAGGATCGGTGTGGTGCGGGATCTGATCGCATACCGGATCGTGCTATCACTTCCCAAATGTCATATAAAAGCAGGCCAGGACAGGGGGACGGAGGAGCTTCGCTATCTGTATGAGATCGCGTGTCATCTCCCGGAATTTCTGGAGGAGAGAGGCTTCAGTGCTGAGAGCAGCGGGCGGGAAGGGTATCCTGTTTCGCAAAAACTTACGGAAAATGTCCGACCCTACTACAGAGATTATATCGAAAGCCCGAATCAGTACGGATATCGTTCCCTCCACATTTCCTTTTACGATAATCTTTCCAGATGTCATGTGGAAATACAATTGCGGACGAAGGAAATGGATGATTACGCAGAGATTGGTGTCGCGAATCACTCGGAATATGAAAAAAGCCAGAAAGAGGATCATATCCGAAGAGATGAGATCCCCAAGGGAGAGAACCCGTTTTTTGATGATGCGCATGAAAGGGGTATCCTTTTGCAGAAACTGGATCTGACGAAGGTCGATGTCAATATGTTTGCCGCGGTGAGCGATCAGCTTGTGAACGATGGGTGCGGATTTTACAAGGGGCGGCTGATCCTGCCGTATGAACATCTGTCGAGATTCCAGAATGATATCATAGATTAGAAGGGAAAAACGAAAACTCGAAAACTCGTGACTGAAATCCGATTGACGCAGACTCCCTGTTATGCTATAGTCTTTTCTGTTTTGAAGGAAGAATGAGTGAAAACATAAGGGAGAAAGAAAAGCTGAAGGACGCTCCTCTACAAACTCAACAAAAAAGCGTTAGTAAACCAGTAATAAAAAATTATGCAGACAGAATAATGATGGGAGAATAGATAAGTATCTGAATCTAATTATGATCATTTGCAAATGACAATTAAAAAACTTGATTTTATTGATTAAGAAGAAGCCGTTTGATTACGTTTAAAAGTGAAAAACATATTTAAAAAAGTTGAAAACATTCAAGAAAAAAGTATAAAAAAGTTGAATGTTTTCAACTTTTTTACGTGACAATGGAAATAGGACGGAATATAATCAGAATAGAGAAAGCAAGAGGGGGTGTCCTTATGTACCGAAAATTTTATCAAACATTGGAACAGTGGGAAGAGCAGCAGATAAAAGAACCGCTTTTAGTGGTAGGAGCACGTCAGGTTGGAAAGACTTGGATCATAAAAGAATTCTGTAAGAACAGATATGAAAACTATAAATATTTAAATTTTGAATCCATGAAAGGTCTGGATTCTGTATTTGAGGAGAGTCTTGAGCCCGAAACGATTTTGGAGAATCTGGAGATATTGACCGGAGAAAAAATAGGGAAAGATACCCTGCTTTTTTTTGATGAGATTCAGAAATCAGAGCGGGCGATCACAGCTTTAAAGTATTTTTGCGAGGCAGATTATAACTACAGGGTTATTGGAGCCGGAAGTCTTTTAGGGGTCAAACTGAACCGTTTCGAAACGTCTTTTCCGGTAGGAAAGGTGCGGATCGAAAAGATGTATCCAATGGATTTTGAAGAGTTTCTTATTGCGATGGGGGAAGATAAGCTTATTACAAAGATCAAGGATCATACGATGAAGATGTCCCCTATGCCGGAGGCGTTTCATAATAAGGCTTTGGAATTATATCGCCATTATCTGTATGTAGGAGGTATGCCACAATGTGTTGCCGATTTTTCGGTTACGAAAAATGTGATGGATTTTGACAGGCAGCTACAGGCAAACATACTTCTGGCATATACTGCAGATATGAAAAAATACACTCTCAGTGTGGCAGAAGGGATTAAGATTGAAGAGGTATATCATTCCATTCCAAGACAATTAGCGAAAGAAAATCCTAAATTTAAATACAAAGAGGTGCGTCCTCATGCAAATAAGAGGGATTTTTATCTGCCTCTTGACTGGTTAAGAAGTTCGATGCTGATTTACAAAGTTGCGAAGGTGGAACTGCCACAGTCACCGCTTAGGACTTATACCGATGAAAATATATTTAAAATTTATCTGTCGGATGTCGGGTTGCTGGCATATGAAGCAGGAGTATCGTACCGGGATCTGCTACCGGAATCAGACAATATGTTCAAGGGAATACTTACTGAAAATTATGTGATCCAGCAGATGAATTCGGCGGGATGGGAGACATTTTATTATAAACCGGATGCTTCCATGGAAATTGATGTATTGCTGGATAACGAAGGGGACATTATACCGATTGAAATTAAATCCGGTAGGCATATCCGATCGACCAGTTTGAAAAATTATTGTGAAAAATATTCACCGGTAGATAAGATACGTCTTTCCTATCGAAATTTCGGGATTTCAGACACTGTCCGGTCGGTACCGGTATATGCTTTTTTTGCGTTACTTGATCATTTACTGCAATAAGCATAAATTTACAAAATACCTGCCAAACATGTTACGATTCCGTGACCAGCTGGTTGGGAATTGAATCGTAACAACAGAAAATGTCCGAACCATGATTTGACGGGGCGGAAGGTTGAAAAAAAGAGGGCGTTTTGTTATAGTTGGATATAGTAATAGCAACGACATTCTGCGTCAGGAAGTAAGCTATGGTGGGAGAATGAAAGGGTAAGAGAGCGAAAAAAGTAAAACATACGGAAGGGGAAATGGTTATGAAGACAAAGGGGTATCGACAGAGGAAACAAAAGCCGGGACAGATGCTGTTTTTATGCATGCTGCTTACTCTGGCTTTTTCGTTTTGGGTATTGCCGAAAAAGGCTTTGGCAGAGCCTGAGTTTGAGACGGTATCTGTTTCAAACGCGGATGAGCTTGCAGCAGCAATGTGCAAGACGGGAAATGTACAGATCAATCTTGCGGCAGGCTTTCAGAAGGAGATATATTCGTATAAAACTCCTTATATAACGGTTGGAAAAGGGATCAAGGTGCTGGATCTTAATGGCAAAAAGGCAGAGTTTAATTATAATTCGACATTGGATCCGGTCCTTGCGACGAACAACTATTATATGACGGATGGATACTGTACACTGTTTCAGGTGGAAGATGGTGCAGAGCTTGTGATCAATGACAGTGTCGGCAAGGGGTTGATCAGTTATACCCAGAATGATTTTTCGGTGTTTGACAATAAAGGGGAACATACAGATTCTTCCAAGCGTTTTCTGATCTATGTAGACGGTGGAAAGCTGACAGTCAATGGCGGAGAATTGTCGGCAGGCAATTCAGATAAATTCTGGCTGGCCGAGTTTTTTGGGGATAATGGATATTATTGGCGTCAGATCGCCGGCACTGCGATTTATATCCATAATGGTGAGGCGGTTTTAAACGGAGGAGTTTTCCGGGGCAGAAAAGGCCGGAATGCGGCAATCAATCTTAGCAAAGACAGTAAAATGACGGTTTATGACGGTGAATTCTGGGGTATGGGCGGAGCAGATGTATTTGATGTGAGCGAAGGAGCCGATCTGAAGATCTACGGAGGCGTTTTTAACACGCACAAGATGGATTATCCGGAATATTACAGCGAACATTCCAAGGGAAATATAACTTACGGCAAGATCGGTATCCCGATCCGGGCATTCGATGCCGCTCTTACACAGGTAAAGGTGGACGGTACCGGTGTTCTAAATGATCAGCAAATGACGAAAGAGCTTACAAAGGATACGCATAAACGTGTTACCGTAACTCCGAAACAGAATCAGACGGGAACGATGCTTCGATATGATGAAGAACAGGGCTTTTATGTTCCGATCCCTTATGGAACGGTCTATGAATGGGACAAGACTTCTCCCATGATCTTCCGTTTCCAGCACAATTATTATTATCCGCGCTATAAGCTGCACGATTATGACGTGATAAAGAAGTATCATTATGGAGATCTTGTCGCGGATTTCCGACTGACTCCCGACTCGATCGGAATCTGTACGGCAAGGGAATATGACGGTGACGAGTTTATCGATCTTTGTTCCTTAAAGGCGGAGGAGCTGGCGCAGTTAAAGGTGGGGAATACCTATTATGTGCGTATTCTGGACAGTGAGGCATGGAATAACGGAACAGGCGAGCATGAGATCCTTTATAAAGATAATACGGTTGCGCAGGTAAAGATCGTTGCCCCTGACTATACGATGCCGGAGCTTAGTATCGGCTTCGACTGGGAAAACGAAACGGATGAGCAGTATCAGAACCAGCTTGTTTTGACACCCACAGGGGATGGCACGAAGAAAAAACTGGATGCCATGATCCATAAGGGCATGATCAGCCGTTATGTTACAAAATTCCAATATAAGAAAAAAGACGGTCAGATGACTGACATTACAAAGGAGAACGGGGCAGATACCTTACAGCTTACGGATGCATGGCGCGGCGCTCAGAACATCCTTTATACCGTTACGCTGTATAAAGGGACAAGGAAACTGGGTTCTGTAACGCATGAGGCGCAGGTCGTATGTTTCCCGGATATCACAGCGGATATACCTGCCGACAGTTCGCACTGCGTTCTGGTGGATGCGTTTGCGGCAGATAAAAAGGTTACCCTTTCCTGTGATGCAGATAGCCTGAACGGACTTTTCTGGGCAAAAGATGCTCAAAAGCTGAGTGCCGACAAAGATGTGAATAGTCACAGCGTGGATCTTTCCGAGCCATCGAACATTGGCTGGTACAGCATCGGCTATACCTTAAACGGTCAGGATTATTATAGCGATCAGATGCTCGATCTTGGCATCAGAGAAGGAAACAGGAATATCAGCCTGAGCACTTCGTCGGATCTGTGGACGATCAAGGAGAACGGGCAGGAAGCCCCGGTCCTTACTGCAGAGTTGTCGGGCACCGGATGGGGACCGGTCAAATATTATAAATGGCAGAATGTAAGCTGGCCCTCCGGTACCAATCCTACCGCGCGTATGAAAAAGACCGATACAAACACGATGTCAGTAGCAACCTTGTTTGCGTTTGACAATAACCATCTGACAGAACGCTTTGTGGAGGGGAAATATACGTTTGCAGTGACCGCAGTTGACAACTATGGAAAGAGTGCGACCGCGACGGTGAGCCTTACCGTCGAGCGTCCCGCAACAGGTCTGAAGCTTTATACCGATGATTATGAGTTAAAGTACCATACGCCGATGGATCTGACAGACGGCTTCCTTATCATGGAGGGCGAGGACAGCAGTAGACTGATGGAGGTTTACGGGGTATTCACACCCGAGAACTCTGTACCCGGCAGTCTGAGCTATCAGAGTGAGACCTCTTCCATCGTGACAGTGGACAGTCAGGGCGTGCTAAAGAGCGGAAAGGCCGGTACGACTTATCTGACTGCCTCGGACGGCACACATAGCGCGGTGACGCAGGTGATTGTGCCAAAGACTGTATATGATATTTCCATACCGGAGGAATGGTTAACGCCGGTACCCGGTGGGAAAACGCATCATGAAAAGCTGGATTATAAAGATTTTACACTTGAACTGGTATGGAATATTATCGGAAACGGCACGGATTATGATTATGACAGGGAAACCTTTGAAAGCAATGCGGAATACCGGCCGGTTCTCAGGATCCGTCCCAAGTCCGGCGTGGCTTATCCGGTGAATGTTTCAGATGCATATAACAGAACAGATTATGATGTGGATACGAGCCGTATAGTATTTAATGTAAACGGTCTGAACTATTATGGAGCGTCTTATTGTGGAAGAAAGACATTTTATGACAGTGCGCCGGTTTCGTCTGGAGACAGTGATGACTTTATCGACTGCGATCTGGACTCGACAGGAGTATTGATCGATCCCTGTGATGAATATCTGGATCAGGTGGTATTCGGTTTTGAAGAACCCCTGGCCGGTGATCCGAAGGACATGAATCAGGAGCTTGCCTTACTGAATTATCAGATCCAAACGGAAGGAGTCAATTTCGGCGGCGATGGTGTGGAGCACATTACGGATCTTACTACGATCGAGGATGATAACATAGCGAACGACAAACGGGAAGACTTTACGACCTATGAGGAGGGGGAGACCTATCGTTATCAGATTTATCTGATCGCAGACTACAAGTATCGTAACAGTCAGGGCGGAAAAGTGTTTATGGAATCCACTGCGAAGGCCTTGGATCCGGAGCATGATACACTGACGGACAGCAGTTATGTAAATCATGATATGCTGGTAGCCTATGTGTATTTTACCTGTAAGAAAAAAACCAGTATAACGGAAAGCGGGACAGAGCCAAAGGAAAAAGACACAGAATCCGGGGATAATCCGATCCTGACGGATGAGGATGGAGCTCCCTACTATATCGCAGAGAAGCTGACGCCGGACAAACTCATTGTCAATGCGATGATCGCGGATAAAGCCTCCGGCGGTAAGTATAAGATCACAAAAGTGGTCAAAAAGGGCGGCAAAGTCGCAGGCGGAACGGTGACTTACATGAAACCGTATGACAAAAACTGCAAGAAGATCGCAGCGACGGACAAGGTGAAGCTGGCAGGGGTGACCTTTACTGTGACGGCGATCGCGCCAAACTGCGCAAAGGGCTGCGATAAGCTTACGAAGCTGATCCTCGGTAAGAACATCAAGAGCATAGGAAAGAATGCTTTTTACGGATGTAAGAAGTTAAAAAATATCACGATCAAAACGGCAAAGCTTACGAAAAAGAGTGTCGGTGCGAATGCGTTCAAGGGGATTCATGCCAGGGCGAAAGTCAGGGTACCTAAGAAACAGCTGCAGGCATATACGAAACTTCTAAAAAAAGCAGGCATCAAAGGAAAGAAACAGAAAATTACGAAATAAGATCAGGGTAGAGGTCACATCCAAAAGACAGGAGTTTTGAAATGCTATTTGAAAAGAATGAAACAGCAGAGATCACAGTGGAGGAGCTTGCGGATCTTCATCCCTCGCTTTACAGGCTATGCGATGTGAGGGATGAAGTATCTTTCCGCTATGGTTCCATCCCACAGGCTGTAAATCTGCATGAGATCGGAGCGCTGGCAGAAAGCGGCGAGCTGGATAAGCAGGTTTCCTATGTGCTTTACTGCATGAAGGGAATGCAGAGCATGGAGGCAGCCTGTAAGTTAAGATCTTTCGGCTATGATGCGGTCAGTCTGAAGGACGGTTATGCGGGCTGGCTGACTTCCGGTTACAGAGAAGATTATGAAGACAGGCAAAGAGAAGCGGAAAAGAGTATACAGAAAACCTTTCACAAATGCCTGTTTACCCCTTTTACGAAGGCAATCCGGGAATATGAGCTGTTAAAACCAGGTGATAAGGTGGCGGTCTGTATCTCCGGTGGGAAGGATTCCATGCTGATGGCAAAGCTTTTCCAGGAATTAAAGCGCCATAACAAATTTCCGTTCGAGCTGGTATTTTTGGTCATGGATCCGGGATATAATGAAGTGAACCGTCTGGTGATCGAGAAAAATGCCAGGATGTTAGGAGTACCGGTCACGATTTTTGAAACAAAGATTTTTGATGCTGTTTATGATGTGGAAAATTCGCCCTGCTATCTGTGCGCGAGGATGCGGCGCGGTTATCTTTACAGTAAGGCAAAGGAACTGGGCTGCAATAAGATCGCGCTGGGGCATCATTATGATGATGTCATTGAGACGATCCTGATGGGGATGCTCTACGGCGCTCAGATCCAGACGATGATGCCGAAGCTGCACAGCACGAATTTTGAAGGAATGGAGCTGATACGTCCCCTGTACTTTATCCGCGAGAACGACATCATGCGCTGGCGGGATCATAATCATCTGCATTTTATCCAGTGTGCCTGTCATTTTACAGATACCTGTTCTTCCTGCCGGGAGGATGGTTCGTCTGCTTCCAAGCGTATGGAGATCAAACAGATGATCAAAAACATGAAGCAGATCAATCCCTTCGTGGAGGGCAATATCTTTAAAAGTATGTACAATGTGAATCTGAATACGGTGATTGAATATAAAGACAAACAGAACCGGAAACATCATTTTCTGGAGGACTACGATCAGGATTTCCGATTACCGGCGATCAGTGACCGGTAATGTCCGGATCCGGTATCCGGCTATATCATGGAACTAACAGTAACAGGGATTCCCACAGCAGGGAAGGATTTGTCTGTTAATACCGGATGGAAAAGATCAAAGAAACGGGATGTGGGGAAAGCATAGTTTTGGGATTTTCTTACGGATTTTAAAATAAGGAGTAATGGCTTTATGGAAAACAAAAAAGAATCTTTAAGGAAGAAATACGAACAATTAAAAGATTATCTGCGGTCTCTGGAAAGTGTAGCGGTTGCGTTTTCGAGTGGTGTGGATTCCACATTTCTGTTGTATGCGGCAAAAGAGGCTCTTGGGAGTGATAAAGTGGTCGCAGTCACCGCGTCCTCCTGTTCGTTTCCGGTCAGGGAATTACAAGAAGCAACAGCATTTTGTGAGGAATATGGGATCAGGCAGCAGGTGGTTGAGTCAGAGGAGTTATCCATTGAGGGATTTTCCCACAATCCGAAGAACCGCTGTTATCTGTGTAAGCGAGAGCTTTTTGAGAAGATTCGAGGGATTGCAGAAAAGGAAGGACTGAACGAAGTCGTGGAGGGCTCGAATGTAGATGATAACGGAGATTATCGTCCGGGACTTGTAGCGATCGCGGAGTTAGGGATAAAAAGCCCACTGCGTTCTATCGGTTTTTCCAAGGAAGAGATCCGTATACTTTCCAAAGAGTTGGGGCTTCCCACCTGGGAAAAGCAGTCCTTTGCCTGTCTTTCCAGTCGTTTTCCATACGGGGAGGAGATCACGAAGGAAAAACTGGGCATGGTGGATAAGGCAGAGCAGCTTTTGCTGGATCTGGGATTTCATCAGCTTCGTGTCAGGATTCATGGCAGGATCGCCCGGATCGAGCTGGAGCCGCCGGAATTTGAACGTTTACTGGCAGAGGATGTGCGGCTTAAAGTATATACAGAGTTTCAAAAGATCGGCTTTTCCTATGTGACGTTGGATCTGCGAGGGTATCGTACAGGTAGTATGAATGAAACGCTTTCAGCAGAGGAAAAAAACAGGAAATGAAAAAACAGAAAGAATGAGGAAGAACAGCCCCGGATCACTATGCAGTGGAACGGGGCTTCTTTTTGAAACAGTTTTTACAGGATCGGAAATCTAAAGTTTTTATAAACCACTGGTTTGGCCTTGACACAATATATTTGACAAAATACAATGGTATAAAATAGAAATAGGAAGGAGAGAAAACAAAAATGAATCAGATACGTTTGAAAAAATGGATCAAAAGAGTACTGATGACGGTTCTGCTGCTCTTAATCGTGATCGATCTGCTGGCGGGCAATTACCTGGTTTCTTTTGCGTTACTCCGTTCCAATGCTTCCGGTGTTGATGTGGCTCCCACACCGGTTACATCGGATGAGATCAGCAAAAAGGTGGATGAGATCGCAAAAGAACAGGGAGAGCTTACAGATAAATGGTTTGCACAGGCTGAGAAAGAGATTATGACGATCCGTTCAAAGGATGGGCTGGCGCTGTATGCCGATCTGGTCACGACGGATAAGAACAGCCATAAATGGGCGATCGCGATACATGGCTATTCCGGCAAACGGGCACATACTTATAATTATGCCCGGTTTTATGCTGAGCAGGGATATAATATCCTGATGCCGGATATGAGAGCCCATGGGGAAAGCGAAGGAACGTATATCGGAATGGGATGGCTTGACAAAGAAGATGTGATTCTCTGGATCGATCAGATTCTGGAAAAAGACCCCGCGGCAGAGATTGTGCTGCATGGTGTTTCCATGGGTGGAGCCACCGTCATGATGACCTCCGGAGAACAGCTGCCTGACAACGTGAAAGCGATCATAGATGACTGTGGATATACTTCTGTCTGGGATGTGTTTTCGGATGAAGCGAAATATCTGTTCCATATACCGGAATTTCCCATCCTTTATACTGCCAGTGCCATCTCAAGGATCCGGGCAGGTTATACATTCGGGGAGGCCAGTGCGATCGGGCAGGTAAGAAAGACAAACGTACCGATTTATTTTATCCATGGTTCAAAAGATAATTTTGTCCATACAGATATGGTATATGAACTATACGAAGCATGTCCGACACAGAAAGGACTGTATGTGGTAGAGGGTGCCGGACACGGACAGGCAATGTATGTGGATCCAGAGCAGTATTTTCGGAATGTCTTTGAATTTATCGATTCCGTAAAACAAGAAAAGTGATAAGAAAAGAAAGAGGTAATCAAAATGGGTGAATTTTTGGAACTGGCAAAAACAAGAAGGAGTGTACGCACCTTTGACGGGAATCTGCCCGGGGAGGCTGTATTAAAAGAACTGCAAACATTTGCGGAAAGTATTACCAATCCCTACAAGATCCGGATCCGTTTTGTCTTTTTGGATGCAAAAGAGCATGACCTTTCCAGCCCGGTGCTTTCGGGTGAGAAATGCTATGTTACAGCAGTGGCAAAGAAGCAGGAGCATCTGGATGAAGCATACGGTTATAGTTTTCAAAAGCTTCTCATGCGCGCGCATGAACTGGGACTTGGAACAGTATGGATCGGAGGCACCATGCCGAGAGAAAAGTTTGAGAAAGCCTCCGGACTTTCAGAAGGCGAAGTGATGCCGTGTATCAGTCCTTTGGGAGTGGCGGCGAATAAAATGTCCGTAAAGGAGAATATGATGCGTATTGGCGTTAAGGCCAATGTCCGCATGGATTTTGCGGATCTTTTCTTTCAGGGAAGTTTTGATACCCCGCTTCATGAAGAAAAGGCGAAAGAGCTTGGATTGAAAAATGCGCTGGAGGCAGTCCGGGTCGCACCCTCGGCTGTCAATAAACAGCCGTGGCGGATCGTGATCGACGGCAACAAGGCACACTTTTATGAAAAGCAGAGCAAAGGCTATGTGACACCGGATTTTGATATGCAAAGAATTGATCTCGGGATCGCGTTGTATCATTTTGAAGCTCAGCTTCGCTCTGAGGGCAGAAATCCGGTCCTTAGCGTGGAAAATCCGGGAGGCAATCTGCCGGAGCACACCACTTATATTGCAACCTATACGATTATATGAGATTTATACACCTGTGGCCCGGCACAGACCGGCTGCAGGTGTTTTCGTATGGAAAGAGAAGCAGTTTTTTACGCCTATATCCTATTAGCCCTATTGACATTATAGAAATAGGATGATATTATGTATTGATTTTTAAGTCCAT
Organism: Lachnospiraceae bacterium; assembly: GCA_015056815.1. Classification (GTDB taxonomy): domain Bacteria; phylum Bacillota; class Clostridia; order Lachnospirales; family Lachnospiraceae; genus SIG333. The sequence continues at coordinate 50,407 of SVFN01000025.1, forward strand.
TCAATGAAAAATAGAAGACAGGGATGTGAAAGTATTGTTGAATCAGTTTTCCAGAACCCAGCTTTTGCTGGGCGCTGACGGGATGGAATCCCTTTATAAAAAGAAGGTAGCCGTCTTTGGGATCGGCGGTGTCGGCGGATATGTATGTGAAGCGCTTGTGCGCAGCGGAATCTCTTTTTTTGATCTGATTGATGATGATAAGGTTTGTCTTACCAATCTGAACCGTCAGATCATTGCCACCAGAAAGACCGTAGGTCAATACAAAGCAGAGGTTATGCGTGAACGGATGCTTGAGATCAATCCGGATGCAAAGATCACGGTCCGTAAATGTTTTTTCCTGCCGGAGAATGCGGATGAATTTCCGTTTCGGGAGTATGATTATATTGTGGACGCGGTGGATACTGTGACGGCAAAGATAGAACTGATCATGCGGGCGCAAAAGGAAGGGATTCCCATCATCAGTGCAATGGGCGCGGGGAATAAACTGGATGCAGGGCGTTTTCAGGTGGCGGACATTTATGAGACCAGGACCTGCCCGCTTGCCAGGGTGATGCGGCGTGAGTGCAGGAAGCGAAAGATCAGGAGCCTGAAAGTAGTCTATTCGGACGAGCAGCCGATCAGACCGCTGGAGGATATGTCTATAAGCTGTAAAACGCATTGTATCTGTCCTCCCGGGGCAAAACATAAGTGTACCGAACGCAGGGATATTCCGGGCAGTACAGCATTTGTTCCGGCGGTTGCCGGACTTTTGATCGCAGGAGAGATCGTAAAGGATCTGAGCAGATAAGGAGGGAAAGCCTTTGGAACACAAATCGATTTTGATCAAAGATACGACAAAAGAAGAACGGGAAGCGATCATCAGAGAGTCCATGGATTGCCAGGGAGGATGTGAGAATTGTTCCTCCTGCTGGCTTGGCGGAGGTTCGCCCTGGGATATTTATCAGGATTATATTGACGGGAGACGTGAGATCCGACAGATCAATGCGGAATATATAGAGCGATACCGTGGAGGGAAAAATATCAGGTAAGTCTGATCCGCATAAGTGTGGAGGCAGACCGGGAAAAGTGAGATAAGAAAAAGTTATCGCTCGCGATCAGAGACGCATATCTTTGAAATATATAAATCCTATTGACATACTAGGTATTGAGTGATAAGATACGTTTATCAAGCAAAGAAAAGGAGGCGTCTTTATGACAGAGATACTGACAGGCAGAAAAAAGAAGATGATTTGTTGTCGAATGCAGAGCTCTCAGACATTCGGCATGGCTTTGGTGGATTTCTGTCGATGTATGCACCAAAAGTAAGCAGGACGCTGTTTTGTCTGGGAGTCTGAATCATAGAAGTCAGGTTATTCTGAAAAAGGAAAGAAAACGATTTATCACAAAATTAAACAGAGAATAGGAGATTATGATTATGAGCGAATATAGATTTGAAACATTACAATTACACGTAGGGCAGGAGCAGGCAGACCCGGCAACGGATTCACGGGCAGTGCCGATCTATCAGACCACCTCTTATGTATTTCATAACAGCAAACACGCAGCCGACCGTTTCGGACTGGCAGATGCCGGTAATATTTACGGGAGACTGACCAATTCCACACAGGAAGTATTGGAGAAGAGAATCGCTGCATTAGAGGGAGGAAGTGCTGCATTGGCACTGGCATCCGGCGCGGCAGCGATCACCTATGCGATCGAAGCGCTGGCAGCAAACGGCGGACATATCGTGGCACAGAAGACCATCTATGGCGGTACATATAATCTGTTAGCACATACGCTTCCGCAGTACGGTATTGAGACGACCTTTGTGGATGTTCATAATCTGCAGGAAGTGGAAGCAGCGATCAAAGAAAATACGAGAGCGGTATTTTTGGAGACTCTGGGCAATCCAAACAGTGATATCCCGGATATTGATGCAGTGAGTGAGCTGGCTCATAAGCACGGACTTCCGGTTGTGATCGATAATACTTTCGGCACACCGTATCTGATCCGTCCCATCGAGCATGGCGCGGACATTGTGGTTCATTCCGCAACGAAATTCATCGGAGGTCACGGTACGACACTGGGCGGTATTATTGTAGAATCCGGCAAGTTTGACTGGAAAGCAAGCGGCAAATATCCGAATATCGCAGCTCCGAACCCCAGCTATCACGGCGTATCCTTCTATGATGCAGTAGGACCGGCAGCTTTTGTGACCTTTATCCGTGCGATCCTGCTTCGTGATACGGGAGCGACGATCTCTCCGTTTAACGCATTCCTTCTTTTACAGGGTGTGGAAACCCTTTCCTTAAGGCTGGAAAGACATGCGGAGAATACAAAGAAGGTTGTGGAATTTTTAAGCAAGCATCCGTTGGTGGAGAAAGTGAGTCATCCGTCTCTTCCGGATCATCCGGATCATGCGCTGTATGAGAAGTATTTCCCCAATGGCGGAGCATCTATCTTTACCTTTGATATCAAGGGCGGACAGGAAGCGGCATGGAAGTTTATCGATCATCTGGAGATTTTCTCCTTACTGGCGAATGTGGCAGATGTGAAGAGTCTGGTGATTCATCCGGCATCTACCACGCACTCCCAGCTTAATGATGAGGAGCTGGCAGAACAGGGTATCAGCAAGAATACGATCCGTCTTTCCATCGGAACAGAGCATATTGACGATATCATTGCAGATCTTGAGAAAGGATTTGCCGCAGTACAGTAATATGATATCAGGGTCAAAAGTCCGAATCCACATATAATATAAGGAAACAATTAAAAGATCTGAGAAAGAGTTTCGCAAGCGGAACTCTTTCTTTCGTAAACCCTGTAAAAACAAAAAACTCCTTGCTTAACTATTGCCATTTATGATATTATAAGAAAGTATTAAACGAAACCGACAGAGAAATACCTAAAAATTTTCCTGTCGGAAGTAAATTTTTTCTATGGTAATCCGGAAAAAGCAGGGATATAATAACTTCAACATCAAACAAGACAAGCAAAGGCGCTGATTCAGAAATCTGACAGCGCCGTTTTTGTTTTGTGGGATGGATAGCGGCAAAGGAGCTGATGTGTAAAATGCACACCGGCTTTTTTTGTTAGTTAAAACAAGAAGGAGGAGTTATTATGAAGAAAAAATTAATGGCATTATGGATGGTGGCAGCATTATCAGCAGGTCTGCTGACAGGATGTGCAGACGCTACGGCGACCGCAAAAGGCTCCGGCAGTGACACGATCAAACTGGGGCAGCTGGAAGATACCTCCGGAGAATTCTCCTTAGTCGGAGTCCAGAAAGCACATGCGGCGGAACTCGCGGTGGAAGAGCTGAATGCAAATGGAGGAGTCCTTGGCAAAAAGATCGAGCTGATAAGCCTGGACTGCCAGTCAGATAATACAGTCTATCAGGACATGGCGAAGAAATTGATCTTAGAAGATGAAGTGGCAGCGATCATGGGATGTTATTCCTCTGCTTCCAGAGAAGCGATCCGTCCCATCATTGAAGAAAACAACGCCCTTTTATTCTATAACAATCAGTATGAAGGCGGTGTTGCCAGCCATAATGTATTTTGCACGGGAGATGTTCCGGAGCACCAGATTGTACCGCTGACGGAGGCGATGACAGAAGAGTTTGGCGGTAAAGCCTACATCATCGCTGCCGATTACAATTTCGGGCAGATTTCCGCTGACTGGTTTAAAAAGACCATCGAAGAAGACGGTGGTGAGGTAGTTGGAGAAGAGTTCATCCCCCTGGAGACTTCACAGTTTTCAAGTACTATTGCCAATATCGTAGCGGCCAAGCCGGATTATCTGGTAACGCTTTTAGTCGGATCGGCACAGTCCTCCTTCTATGAGCAGTGGAATAAATCCGGTATCGAAGGACTTCCGATGGCATCTACCGTCAATGTGGCACAGGGCTATGAGCATCTTCGATTTGATCCTCCGGCTCTTGCAAATATGTATGTGACTGCCTCTTATGTCGAGGAGCTGGATAATGACGTATCCAATGCATTTAAAGAAAAATGGCATGAAAAATATCCGGATGAGCCTTACATCGGTATGGAGGCAGAAGCGGAGTATACCGGTATCATGATTTGGGCAAAAGCAGTGGAACAGGCAAAGACGACAGAGGTTGAAGAAGTCATCAAAGCACTGGAATCCGGTATCAGCTATGACGGCCCTTCCGGACTTGTAACGATCGATGGAGCAACACACCATGCAGTGAGAGATATCCTTCTTCTCAAATGTGATGAGTCTCACAATATTTCTGTGGAGGATACGTTTGAACAGGTAAAACCTGACTGGCTGTCTGCAACCATGGGATTAGATATCTCAAAGGATGCACCTAACAAACAGTTCACACCGCTTGATGGAAATGAATAAATAAATGTAAACCTGAAAGGAAGCTTTTTGGAAAACAGGATTTTCTCAAAAAGCTTCCGTAAGGAGGGGATTTCGATATGTTAAGCATGCTATATCAGTTTTTTGACAGTTTTTCATTTTTAGTCCTTTCAGCCATGGGGCTTGCCATCATCTTTGGAATGATGGGTATCATTAATCTGGCACATGGCGAGTTTATGATGATGGGTGCATATATCACCACACTCATGGCGACAGCGGGAGTACCGCTTCCTATTTCCATATTGTGCGCAATGGCAGGTGTGGGGATCTGGGGATTTATTCTGGATCGGCTGATCATGAAACATTTATATGAAAGGACACTGGATTCCGTGGTTGCCACATACGGTATCAGCATGATCATGCAGCAGGGAACACAGCTGATTTTCGGATCCGCGCTGGCCGGAGTTTCCACACCGTTTTCTTCGATCGTGGTCGGTTCCGATAAGTTTTCGATCTATCGGATCCTGTTATTTATCATCTCTCTGGCCTTGCTGATCCTTGTGTTTTTGTTCTTTAACAAGACCACTTTCGGACTTCACGCCAGGGCGACGATGCAGAAGGAAGATATCGCGGCATCTCTTGGGATCAATTCCAATAGGATGTATGCTTTTACCTTTGCCATCGGATCTGCACTTGCAGGGCTGGCAGGAGGATTATATGCTCCTACCATGACGATCTCTCCCACCTTTGGAGATAATTTCATGATGCAGAGCTTTGTGACCGTGATCGTAGGAGGCACCAATCCTCTGGCAGGGACATTGCTTTCCGGCGGACTGCTTGGAGCGGTAAACAGCTTTGTGGCAGCATATTTCGGAACCTTTATGGGACGTATCAGTCTGTTGATCGTAGCGATCCTGTTTATCAGGATCTGTTCATCCGGTTTTTCCGGTCTGCTTGAAAAGGTTAAGATGAGGAGGCGAAGCGTATGAGATCAAAAATAATAAAATCTATATCGGCAGAAAATATTACCGCCGGCGCTGCCTTGATCTATCTGCTTATTATCCCGTTTCTGGTGGGAGCCTATAAGGCAAGCAGTTATACCTATTATCTTACCTGCATCATATTGACGCTCAGCGTAACACTGGTGTGGGGCTATACCGGGATCTTCAGCTTCGGGCAGGGTGCTTTTTTCGGGATTGGCGGTTATGCATACGGGATCATCATGCAGATGATCGGCAAAAATGAATGGTCGGTTCCGGTTGCTCTCGTGGCAGTGATCATTTCCGGCCTGGTCGCGGCAATGATCGGTTACTTTATGTTTTATGGCGGGATCAATGATGTTTTTGTCGGACTGATCACCATGTGCATTACCATTGCACTTACGACTTTTATGGGGCAGACGTCCGGAGAACAGTGGAAGATCGGAGGGGTATCCCTTGGAGGCTATAACGGTCTGAGCGGTGTTCCGTCGATCCAGCTTGGAACAAAAAAGCTTACCACAAACGGAATGTATTATTTTGTACTCTTTATCATGATTTTTATCTATTTGTTTCTCAGAAGATTTTTAAAAACCAAAGAAGGTTATTCCCTGATCGCGATCCGCGAGAACCGTGAGAGGAGTGAGCTGTTAGGGTACAATATCAACCTGACGCAGAGCATGGTATTTGGTGTTGGCGGTATGATAGCCGGACTGGGAGGCGTCCTTTACGCATCATGGGGAAATTATATCACTCCGGACAGTATGTCGCTTGCCTCTTCTACGATCCCGGTGGTGTTAGTGGCCGCAGGCGGGAGAAAGAATGCGACAGCAGCAATGATCTTTACCTTTATTTACTATTTTATTTCCAGAAGATTATCGGCAACCGGGAGTCAGTATACATTAGTTTTCCTGGGATTGTTCCTGATCTTGGTGATCCTGATCGTTCCGGATGGTCTTCTTTATACAGTGTTTCAAAAGATCGATCAGAAGATAAAGAAGTGAGGTGTTTGAGATGTCAGAAAAACCACTATTGGAATTGATCAATGTGTCAAAGCAGTTTGGAGGAATTCAGGCTGTGGAAGATTTTAACCTTGCGATTTATCCGGGAGAGCTTCATTGCCTGATCGGCCCAAACGGAGCGGGAAAGAGTACGGTATTTAAAATGATCACCGGTCTTTATCCCGTCTCTTCCGGAAGGATCCGGTTTAAGGATAAGGATATCACGAGTCTTTCCTCGTTTAAGCGGATGCGGGAAGGTGTCAGTATTAAAATGCAGACGCCTGGTGTTTATGAAGAACTGACCCTGCGGGAAAACCTTCGCATTGCGATTGGCAATTATGCCAAAGCAGGTGGGATAGACAAGAGGATCGATGAGTTGATCGACCTGGTAAATATCAGGGAGCTGGGAAACCCGGAGGTAAGAAATCTGTCTCATGGACAGCAGCAGTGGCTGGAGATCGCCATGGCGCTTGCTTCGGAACCGGAGCTGCTTTTACTGGATGAGCCGGCAGCAGGCATGGGCACGGAAGAAACCCACTTTACGGCTATGTTGGTTAAGAGACTCAACGAACAGGGACTTACGACGATCTTTATCGATCATGATATGGATTTTGTATCGGAGATTGCCAAAAAAGTTACCGTGATGCATTTTGGAAGAAAATTCGCAGAGGGATCCGTAGAAGATATCAAGACAAATGAAGGTGTAAAGGAAATCTATCTGGGAAACGTCTGAGAAAAGAAGGCGAGGGATTGAAATGTTAAGTGCGAATGGAATTATGTCCGGTTATGGAAAAGTTATGATATTGCGTGATGTAGGGATCAGCGTGAATGATGGAGAGATCGTATCGATCATCGGAAGAAACGGAGTAGGCAAAAGTACCTTTATGAAGACGATCATCGGGCTTTTAAAGGCACAGCAGGGGTCAATCCTTTTTGAGGAGACGGATGTTACCATGCAAAAGTCCTATGACAGAGCCCGCGAAGGGATGGGATATGTTCCGCAGGGGCATGGTGTCTTTCCGCAACTGACGGTTGAAGAAAATCTTACTATCGGGAAAATGATAAAGCCTGACGGTTCAAAGAAAGGAAATTTTGATCTGGTTTACCGCTATTTCCCAAAGTTAGAGCAGCGCAAGAAGCAGCTTGCGGGAACTATGAGCGGCGGCGAGCAGGCCATGCTTTCCATTGGCAGGGTGCTTGTGGGAAATCCCAGGATTCTTTTGCTGGATGAGCCGAGTGAAGGTGTTCAACCAAACATCGTTGCAGAGATCGGCGAGATCGTAAAAAAGATCAGTAAAGAGTTGGGGATCGCGGTTTTGATGGTGGAACAGCATAAAGGATTAATCCAGCAGATTACAGAAAGAGGTTATGTAATGGACAAAGGATCGATCATTGCAGATCTGACCCGACAGGAGATATTGGACGACGAAGTCATGAAGAAGTATCTGACAGTATAGAAAACAGTATCCACAAAATAATTCCGGAGAATGTTAGGTATTATATCATTTGTCCGTAAAAGAGACGAAAAAGGAGGTCTATTATGATAGAGATCAGACAGGATGGAAATTTTACATATGTATTCAGCAAATATATTGACCCGATCTGCAAAGTACCGCAGGATGAAGAGATTCTGATCCATACGCAGGATTTTGCAGAAGGAAAGATCAACAGTGTTGACAGTGTACCCAGTGATTTTATGAAGGGATATTTAAATCCCCAGACGGGACCGATCTACATTGAAGGAGCAGAGCCCGGAGATACTCTTGCGGTTGAGATCATTGATATCCAGCCGGACAGAGATTGGGCCGTCAGCTGCAATATCAAGGAATTCGGCGGACTGGTTGCGACCAATGCGACGCATCTTTTGAACAAACCTCTGGAGGAAAAAGTCTGGATTTACAGACTTCAAGAGGATGGAACTTTTAAATGTGATACCAATCCCAAAATGCATTATCCATGGGAACCTTTTATGGGGACGATCGCGACTGCACCGGAATACGAAGCATTGTCAGCTTTGACACCGTTTAATCAGGGTGGAAACATGGATTGTCATGACACTTGCCCTGGAAACACCTTATATCTTCCGGTGGCTGTGGAGGGAGCCATGTTTTATACAGGAGACTGCCATGCCAAACAAGGAGACGGTGAGCTGATCGGTACCGCCCTGGAGATCGCGGGTAAGCTTACCGTGAAGTTTCATGTGATAAAGAATAAAAAGATCAACTGGCCAAGGATTGAGAATAAAGATTATATCATGGTCGTAGGAAGTGCCAGACCAATGGAGGATGCAGCCAGGATCGCCTACACAGAGCTGGTGCACTGGATGGTGGATGAGTATGGCTGGGATGAGCTTGATGCTTATGATGCACTCGGTCAGGTGGGCGAGATGTATGTGGGAAATATGTGCGATACCAATTATTCGCTGGTTGCCAAAGTACAGAAGAAATATCTTTAAGGCAGAAGATCTTTCGGAAAGGGGACATGTGCTATGCAGGAATTAACAATGGATGAAGTACTGCGGAATGTAAAAGAAAAGGATGTGGAATTTGTCCGACTTCAGTTTACTGATATATTGGGACATTTGAAAAATGTAGCGGTTGATGAGGATTATCTGGAGCATGCACTTAATAATAAAGTCATGTTTGACGGTTCTTCCGTGGATGGATACGGCAGAGTAGAAGAGTCGGACATGTATCTGAGACCGGATCTTAATACCTTTTCACTTCTCCCCTGGAGACCGGATACATCACAGGTTGCAAGAGTGATCTGTGACGTGTACAGACCGGATGGCTATCCTTATGAAGGGGATTCCAGAGGTATTTTGAAAAAAGCAGTCGAGGAGGCGGAGGAGGAAGGGTATACGTTCCAGGTAGGTTCGGAATGTGAGTTTTATCTGTTTCATACGGATGAGGAAGGGTGCCCTACGCTTTTAACACATGACCGGTCCGGCTATTTTGATCTGGAACCCATGGATCTGGGAGGAAATGTCCGGAGAAAAATATGCCTGTGCTTAAAAAAGATGGGATTTGTGATCGAGACATCTCATCATGAAGTAGGACATGGACAGCAGGAGATCGATTTTAAATACGCAGATGCGCTCACTGCAGCTGATAATATCATTACTTTTAAGCTTGCGGTAAAAGCGGTTGCAAAGGTAAATCACCTTTATGCGACTTTTATGCCGATGCCAAAAGACGATCAACCCGGTTCCGGAATGCATATCAATATGTCTCTGGTAAAGGACGGGCAGAATATCTTTTATGACAGGACGAATAAAAACGGTAATGGATTGTCGGATGAGGCGATGTATTTTATCGGTGGGATCATGAAGCATATCAAAGGACTCACATTGTTGGCAAATCCGCTGGTGAACTCATATAAGCGATTGGCTATGGGCAGCGAAGCGCCCTCTTACATTGCCTGGTCGGAGCACAACAGAAGTCCGCTGATCCGGATCCCGGACGCCAGGGGAACGGCGACCCGCATAGAGCTTCGAAGTCCCGATGCGGCGGCAAATCCCTATCTTCTTCTGGCAGGCTGTTTAAAGGCAGGGCTTGACGGGATCAAAAATCAGACCCTGCCACCGGAGGCTGTCACAGAAAATCTGAGCTTATTGTCACCTTCGGAATTGGCAAAATATCAGGTGGAAAGACTGCCTCTGACACTGGAAGAAGCGATCAATGAATTTGAAAAGGATGAGCTTGTAAAGGATGCAGTCGGATCCTATATTTCTGATCTTCTGATCCGGACAAAACGCCGGGAGTGGAGAAACTATTGCACATCCGTTACAGACTGGGAAGTGGATCAGTATTTGTATGAATATTGATCCGAAAGGAGTGAGTCTATGAAATACAAAGCCTGTGCGATCAACTGTGAACCGATCCTTTATGAGAAGGGCAGAAACATCGCACATCAATTAAAACTGGTAAAGGAAGCCGCCGAAAATGGGGCAAAGCTCATTGCACTGCCGGAGATGGCAACGACAGGCTATTGTTTTTACGACAGAAAAGACGTGAAAGACATGGTGGAGCCTGTTCCGGGAGATACCGTTTCTCTTTTTGAGAAAACTGCAAAAGAATACGATTGTTATATTGTGTTTGGAATGCCGGAGGTAGAGCCGGAAACGAATCTTTATTACAATACAGCAGTATTGGTGGGACCGCAGGGCTATATCGGAAAACACCGTAAAACGCATGGCTACATTTCCGAACCCAAGTGGAGCAAACAGGGAGATCTGGATCATCAGGTATTTGATACACCGATCGGAAGGATCGGAATGCTGATCTGTATGGATATCCATTTTATCGAGACGGCCAGGCTGGAGGCTCTTGCCGGAGCGGACGTGATCGTACATATCAGTAACTGGCTGGCAGAAAAGACACCTGCTCCCTACTGGATCACCAGAGCCTTTGATAATGGCTGTTATGTTCTGGAAAGCAATCGCGTCGGTCTGGAGCGGACGGTACAGTTTTCCGGCGGAAGCTGTCTGATCGATCCGGATGGGTCTATCATTTCTTATGCGAAAGAAAAAGACGAGATCGTTTATGGAGAGATCGATCTGGAGAAAGCGAGGGATAAGAGCTTTCGAAAGGATACCCATAAATTAAACGACCGGCGCCCGGAGTGCTATAAAGAGATCGCTTCCAACAGCTACCTGTGGAATCCTCTGGATTTTTTCGGATTATACGGATATGATCCGCTTCCGGGAGGAAAGCAGTCAAAAGTCGCTGTTTCTCAGATGAAGCAAACGGATCAGGACACAAGAGGACGGCTGGACGAAATAAAAGAATCCATGAAAGAGGCCTCAGCGCAGGGAGCGGAACTGATCGTCTTTCCGGAGAGAGCACTAAACGGAGGGGAGAACTGTGAAGAGATCAAAGAAAATGCACTGGAAAAGAACAGCCCTGTTTATGATGAACTGATCGATGCAGCGATGAAATACCGGATCTATGCAGTTGTGGGACTGGCAACAAAGGAAGGGGAAAGTTATCATAATTCAGCTGCTTTGATCGGACCCGAAGGGATCCTTGGTATCTATGACCAGGTGCATCTTTCCGGAAAGGACAAACTCTGGGCAAAGGCCGGAGAAGGCTTTGAACATTACAATACCCCCATCGGCAGGATCGGGATCATGATCGGAACTGATTCCGTCTTTCCGGAAAGCGGCAGGATTCTGGCGCTCCGGGGATGCGATCTGATCGCATGTCCCTGCGCGGCGACGGGACCAAAGCCGTATGGATTGGAGGCAACAGTGCAGTGGCAGAATTATCCGATCCCTATGGGCTACAGCCGGATCCACTGGCATTTGTGGAGAACGAGAGCCGGAGAGAATAACTGCTATCTGATCTTTTCCAACTATGCAAAAGGTGATGCAAAAGACTACTTCGGACGAAGCGGCATCTTCATGCCGGATACGTTCGCATTCCCCAGAAATGAGGTTATTTTGTCAGAGGATCAGGCAGAGTTGGGGTATCTGATGATCGATACTTCCAATTGTTCGGACTCGGTCTATCCGACGAATGTTGTGAGAAGAAAGGACCTGGTCTGCATGAGGCAGCCTTTATGGTATGATCCGATCGTGTGACAGACGGAAGAAAAGGAAACTAAGCAAAATGATCTCGCGCGATATCACGGCGGAAACGGTAAGAGAATAAGGAAGGAGCGGGAATTATGAAAGTAAAGATGGCAACAGTGTGTATGAATGTGGTACTGGATAAGAAAAAAAATCTGGAAAAGTATCTTTATTATATAGAAGAGGCAGCCAAAAATGAGGCAGATCTGATCGTTTTTCCGGAGCAGAGCCTGCAGGGATATCTGACGGATCTGACTGCCATGAACATGGCGCCGGGAAGCGGGAATGAATTTGACTATCAGTATCAAAATGCAGAACCGGTTCCGCAGGGAGATTCTGTAAGGGCGGTCATTGATGCGGCTGAAAAATGGAATATCTATGTGGTATTCGGCATGACGGAAAAAGATCCCGATATTGATCATAAGCTTTATAATACTGCGGTTTTGGCAGGACCGGAGGGATATATCGGAAGCTATAGGAAGGTTCATCAGCCGGACGATGAGCTTCATTCCTATTATTGCGGAAGTGATTTTCCTGTTTTTGATACGAGGATCGGGAAGATCGGGATGCTGATCTGCTATGACAAATGGTTCCCGGAATCAACAAGAGAACTGGCACTTGGAGGAGCACAGATTCTGATCATGCCGACCGCTACCTGCTTTGCGGATGCCGCAGATCCGGATTATGAGAATGATTACGGCTATTATACCTTTGAGCTGATGGATAAAGTACGGGCATTGGAGAATCAGACGTTTTTTATCGCTTCCAACCAGGTGGGAATGTCCGGAAAATCCAATTATTTTGGAAACAGCAAGATCGTAAAGCCTGATGGAAAAGTCGCAGTGGAAACAGGTGGAGAAGAAACGATCGTATATTATACTTCCGAGGACCTTTGCGAAGAAATATATAAGGCAAAACATTCTTTTGCAGGAATGAGCTTTTTAAAGGACAGACATCCGGGAGCATATCGCAGGATCGCCATCCCTTCACCTGCAAGCAACTATAATGGATGAAAGGAAACAGTATGTACCGGATTTTAGTGGCAGATGACAAGGAAGTGTTTCGCAGAAAACTGAAAAGACTGCCTTACTTTCGTAAGCCGGATTCAAAGTTTGCAATCACGGGAGAAGCCGGAAACGGGCTGGAGTGCCTTAAAATGATGCAGGAGAACAGGTATGATATCGTGATTACGGATATTCGGATGCCTGTCATGGATGGTCTTGAGCTGTTAAAGGAAGCAAAGGAGAAAAATCTTTGCTCCTGTATCATTTTGCTCAGTGAGTATGCAGATTTTTCCTATGCGAGGGAAGGGATCATCAATGGTGCGTTTGATTATATCGTAAAGCCCGTTTCCGAGGAAAAGATCACGCAGGTCCTTGATCGGGCTTATGATTTTTTGCTCGATCAGGATCCGGTGGAATTGTTTAAGATCAATGAGATCGTTGAAATAATCCTGCAAAAATCTCCGGAGTTTGACAAAAAGCTTTTAAGTTTTGCCAGAGAAAAATTGAAGGCGGGGATGTCTGCCAGAACCCTTTGGGAAAACTGTTCACAGATTTTAGAGGAAACAACAAAACGGATCTTTGCGGATGAGCATTTGCTGGAAGATTATCTTAAATATCAAAAGAAACCTTTTCCGGTCTCCGTCTCTGCCAAGGATGTGGTCATTCATTTTATCTTTCGGATGGATGAGTTTCGAAAAACCTACGATCTTTTATCGTATAAGGACAAACATCCGATGGTGCGGACAGCCTGCGAATATGTGCTGGGGCATCCGGATGAAAAGATCAGTCAGCAAAAGATCGCGGTCTTGCTTTATACCAATCGTTCTTATTTCAGTCAGCTGTTCAAAAAAGAAATGGGAATCGGATTTAATAATTATGTAAATGCTTCCAAGATGGAGTATGCAAAGAGAATTCTTTCCGGAGAGGACATTAAGATTGCGGAAGTGGCAGCAAATACCGGCTTTAGTGATGTGGAATACTTCAGCCGGGTTTTTCGGATGTACACGGGAAGTACGCCGATCCATTTCCGGGACAGTTTGGGATTATGACTATGAAAGAAGAAAAGACAGTTATCGTAAGAAAAAAGATCGTCATTTCGATTCTGGCAGGTTTTTTGAGTTTATTATTTGCTAAATGCAGTGTCAGCCTTGACCGGATCTATGGGATCCACCTGATCTGGTCTCTGGTGTTTGCGCTTTTGACGGGAATGGCTTTTGAATGGCAGTACAGTCTGCTTACGGTGGTCTGTGGTACGATGTGGATTCCTATGGCCGGCGGGATCAATCCATCCGGATTGTTCTCCGTCTGCTTGGGGGTCTGCTTTTCGTTGTGGATTCTGTTTAACGGGATCTTTATTCGAAAAGAGGATCTGCGAAAACCGCTTCTTGTATACATGAAAGAGTTGATCTACGGAGGAATCAGCAGCATTCTGCTTTCAGTACTTCCTTCTCATATTCCGGGAGTCACTTATAACCGATTCATTCTTCCGGGGGTAACGTTGAGACTGAATGTACTGAATTACCTGTTTACGATACTAATGCTGACTTCCGTGGTTTTTCTGTTATTCGAAACGGATATCTGCAAGAAGCATCTTCTGCTGCAAAATACGGAAAGCGAGATATTTGTTTATCGCTATCTGGGGATGATGATCTTATCATGCCTGCTTTTTTTTGCGTTTGACACATTTATGGATAACAGTTACAGTGCCTCGAAAGGACTTCATCTGTCTTTTGTGAAAGCCGGTACCGGGGGAAGTATCAAGATCACGATCCTGTGTTTCATGGCAGCGATCATCTGTAAGGGAGTGATCGTTACGAAACGAAACCAGATGGCTTATGAAAAAGAAATTGAGTCCTGGAATAAAATGTTAGAAGCACAGATCGATGAAAGAACCCGTGAGCTGAAAAATGCCTATGATGATCTGGAATCCTACAGTTATACGGTTTCTCATGAATTAAAGAGTCCTCTCAGGGAGATAGAGGCCTATGTCGAGATCATAGAAGAGGATAATTTTGAGACCTTAAGACCGGAATCATTGGATGATCTGCAGTCGGTAAAGGACGTATGTCGGGAAACGATCAATCTGATACAGGAGATGATGGACTATGCGAAAGCCGGATATGCCATATTGAATCCGGAGAAGATCGATATGTCAGCCCTGATAACGGATTGCGTAAAGGAGCTGAAAAAGGCGAATCCGGACAGAAGGATTGATTTCAGGATGAACAAGATCGAGGCGGTTGTGGGAGATCAGTTCCTGATCCGTCAGGCAGTTTATAATATTCTGTCAAATGCCGTAAAATTCACCGTAAAAAGAGAACAGGCAGTGATAGAGATCTGCTCCTATAAAAAGAAAGGGACTGTCTGTTTTTCTTTTGCGGATAATGGAGTCGGCTTTGATCCCGACCGTGCGGATAAGCTGTTTGATGTGTTCGGAAGACTGCACAGTGAAATGGACTACGAGGGGAAAGGGGTTGGTCTTGCCACCGTCAAAAAGATCATTTCCCGCCATGGCGGCAGTGTATCGATACGCGGAAGCCTGGATAAGGGATGTGAGGTCTACTTTGAATTGCCGGATGCTGCAGGAACGGAGGAATCATCTCCATTCCCCGGAACGTGAGCCCATTCGTCGCCCTTGTTGGATTTCTTGACAGGGTAAGAGCGTCAAAGTATACTGTTTTGTAGGATAAACAGGATGTGATTCATGAAGATATGGATTGAAAGTGGCGATCATCCGTAAAAAACAGACAGGGAAAATATAAATAATAGCAGGTAAAAAGGAGGGCATTTCATGAAAGTAGGGATTCTCGGGGCTGGCGGTATTGCCGGAACGATGGCGGCGACCATCGGACAGATGAAAGAGGTTGAAAACTATGCGATCGCATCCAGAAGCATCGAAAAGGCGGAAGCCTTCGCAAAGCAGTATGCGGTCGAAAAAGCGTACGGTTCGTATGAAGAGATGCTTGCGGATGATCAGATCGATCTGGTTTACATCGCTACGCCGCATTCCCATCATTATGAATGGACGATGAAAGCGCTTGCGGCCGGGCGGAATGTGCTGTGTGAAAAGGCATTTGCGGCAAACAGCAGACAGGCGGAGGAAATGATCGGGCTTGCGAACGAGAAAGGTCTTCTTCTGGCGGAGGCGATCTGGACCAGATATATGCCTTCCAGAAAGATGATAACGGATCTGATCGATGCCGGAGAGATCGGAGAAGTGGTCTGTGTGGATTCCAATCTGGGATACCGGATCGATCAGAACCGGAGAATGGTAGATCCTGCCCTGGCAGGCGGCTGCCTTCTGGATCTGACCGTTTATCCTTTGAATTTTTCCAGTATGGTGATGGGAGACGATATTGCCGGGATCGATGCCCGCATGATCCCGACACCGACGGGTGTGGATGGCAAGAGTACCGTCATGCTGACCTATACAAACGGTGCAATGGCTTCCATGTTCAACACCTTGTATGCCAGAACCGACAGACGTGGACTGATCACGGGCAGAGACGGTTATATTGTGGTGGAGAATATCAATAACCCTGAGAAGATCACCGTATACGATGGTGAGGGAGTAATCAAAAAGGAGCTGACTCCTCCTACGCAGATCTCCGGCTATGAGTATGAGCTTCTGGCCTGTAAAAAAGCAATTGAGGAAGGAAAAACAGAATGTGAGGAAATGCCGCATTCCGAGATATTGGAGATCATGCATCAGATGGATCAGATCCGAAAGATTTACGGAATCCGGTTTCCGTTTGAGGAGTAGTTATCAAAGAGATTTTGGCTTTACAGATATTGTATGAGGAGACAATGACAAATACTTAACCGGAGAACTTTGATGATTTCGAAACGGTTTGGAATGGTGGTTATTTGGACCGTGTATGACCGGGACAGGGAAACCGGAACATGGTAAAGGATGACCGGGTGGAGGTATTGTATGTCAGATGGGAAGCAAAAGGATAAAATGCAGGGCTTTTTCATTTTTTTTATAGATATTCTGTGTAAAAAATGGTATCCTAGAAGCAGATCATTCATAAAAGAATTACAAAGAATACTAATAAAAACAGTAAGAAAATACGGAACTTACAACAGGAGGGGCATGATACATGGATTATCGTTTTAAGGCATCTGTTTCGGAATATGAAAAGAAAAAAGTGATCGCCATACCGTTTAATGTATGGGAGGTCTGTGATACAAAAGGGACACTTTCCGTAAATGTGCGCGTGGGCAAGGACAAGTTTTCCTGCGATCTGCAGCCGAAGGGCAACGGCGTTTACAATATTCCCGTTACGGATGAATTCGCGGACAAATACAAGGATTCCACATTTGAGGTTGTCTTTACCATTACCAATCAGGAAATGAATATGTATGGGAACAGTCCTTACAGTAAGGAACATCCGATCCGCAAGATCGACAGCATGAAGCTGGTGACACAGCCGTTTGACGGATTGTGCGGGCAGACCTGTATCGCAATGCTGGCAGGCGTGACACTGGATGAAGCCTGTGAGATCATGCACTGCAGGGAATGGCAGGCAAACATGGGCAAGATGATCGAGACACTGGACTATCTTTTTATCCCACATGCCGATGTTCTTCATTATACGAAGGGAGAGGATCCGGAGAAGATCAAACTTCCCGACTGTGCGATCCTTTTGGAGAAGATGGGGCGTTACAGTCACTATCTGATCTACTTCGAAGGTACCTATTACGATCCTACACATGGGATCATGGAGGATTTCGACCTGAATAATCTGGTCGGTTATCTGGAAGTACAGATACAGTAATGAGACAGGCATATCACGCGGGCAAGGTGATATGCCTGTTTTTTGGTGCAGAAAATAAAAAAAATATAAATTTTATATAGATATTCCCTTGAAAAAATGATATTCTCATAGAGTAATTTTTAATAAATATTTTATATTTCAAACGGAGGAGAAGAAATATGGAGAATTTTTTCAAGCTGAAGGAGCACGGCACTGACGTCAGGACCGAAGTCATGGCCGGTATCACAACCTTCATGACGATGGCCTACATTCTGGCTGTCAACCCTAACATCCTGGCAGATGCAGGTATGGACAGAGGTGCTGTCTTTACCGCGACTGCGTTGGCATCTGCTATTGCTACTCTGATCATGTCATTGCTTGCGAACATGCCTTTTGTCCTTTCCGCAGGTATGGGACTGAATGCGTATCTCGCCTACACGGTAGTAAGTGGTATGGGCTACAGCTGGCAGCAGGCTCTGGCGGCAGTTTGTGTGGAAGGTATTATTTTCATCGTCCTTTCCCTGACAAACGTGCGTGAGGCGATCTTTAATGCGATCCCGGCCACCTTAAAAGTGGCAGTTTCTGTTGGAATCGGTCTGTTTATCTGCTTTATCGGATTACAGAATGCGCACATTGTTGTCGGCGGTTCCACGCTTGTAACCATGTTCTCATTTAAGTCTTCCCTTGCGAACGGTACGTTTACCTCAGAGGGAATCACAGTATTATTGGCTATGATCGGTATTATTGTGACCGCAGTCATGATGATCAAGAATATCAAGGGAAGTGTCCTTTGGGGGATTCTGATCACCTGGGGGCTTGGCATGATCTGCCAGTTGATCGGACTTTATACACCGAATCCCGATGCAGGATTTTACAGCCTCTTCCCGAGCGGGATCGTTTCGGCACCGGCTTCACTGGCACCGACATTTTTCAAAATGGATTTCAGCAATGTCATTTCCCTGAATTTCTTAACGATCATGTTCGCTTTTCTCTTTGTGGATATGTTTGATACACTGGGAACGATCATCGGATGTGCATCCAAGGCTGATATGTTGGATAAAGACGGAAAGCTTCCCGGCATCAGCAAAGTGCTTTTGGCAGATGCAGTCGGTACTTCCGCAGGTGCCTGCCTCGGTACTTCTACCATCACGACTTTCGTAGAGTCTTCCGCAGGTATCATGGAGGGCGGCAGAACAGGTCTGACTTCTCTGGTATCAGGACTGTTGTTTATCCTGTCTCTGTTTTTGTCGCCGATCTTCCTTGCCATCCCGTCCTTTGCGACAGCTCCGGCATTGATCATCGTAGGCTTCCTGATGATGCAGCAGGTTGCCAAGATTGACTGGATGAAGGATTTAAAGGAAGCGATTCCTGCTTTCATCACGATTTATTCCATGGCATTTATGTACTCGATCTCAGAGGGTATCGCATTCGGCGTGATCTCTTATACCTTACTTCACCTGATCTCAGGAGAGGGTAAAAAGGTAACACCGCTCATGTATGTGCTGACGGTATTATTTATCTTGAAATATATCTTTATTTAAGAAGCAGATCATTTAATAGAAACAAACCACGCAGCCCGAAATACAATAGGTATTTCGGGCTGTTGCTTTTCCTGTTTTGGATAGTGCTTATCAAGATAGAAGTCCTTCTTGTAATCCTCCGGAAAAAATGATAAACTGAGCTATTAGAAAACGAGGAGGATACAGCATGAAACAGACCGATGACGAGAGAACTCTGGCATGGGAGGAAGTTAAAACGGAGCATATCATACAGGATGAGTGGATCGATTTCAGGCGCTCGGCATACCGCTTTCCGGACGGGACAGTGTTTGAGCCCTATTATAGTTACAGCCGCAGGGATTACGTGGTGGTCGTGGCTTGGGATGAGGAAGGGAACTATCTGTGCGTCAGACAGTACCGACAGGGGATCGGGGAAGTGACCACCGAATTTGTGGCAGGCGGGATCGAGCGCAAAGACGGGAAGGAGTATGGAAAGGGAGGTTCTTCTCTGGCGGAGGATGCGCTGGAGGCTGCAAAACGTGAGCTAAAAGAGGAGACCGGATATGAATCCGATGAGTGGGAGTCTCTTATGAAAGTTCCGTCCAATGCCACCATGGCGGACAATTATGCGTATTTATTCGTAGCAAAGAACTGCCGCAAGGTATCCGGTCAGGATCTGGATGATACGGAATTTTTAAATGTGGTCAGATTGTCACCGGATGAGATCGAAGAGAAGATCAAAGCAGGGAAATTCCAGCAGGCGATGCACATTCTGGCATGGCTTCTGGCGAAGAGATGAGTTGGTTTTGATACATGGCTATTCATTGGCTTACGGTACGATATGTTTATGTGGAAAGAGAAAAGTAGTCTGTGCCATATGACTTAATCGCAAAGACGGAGATGGCAGGAAGAGGTTCATAGCTAAAAAAACAGGAAAAAAGCATGAAATTATAGCCAAAAGAAAAAAGCCATTGCAACATAGGCATACATAATAGAATTAATGGATGAACAGATAGGTTTGGCAGCGGAGCAGTTTTTGTGACAAAAGGGGCTGTGAAAAAAGCATAGCCTGAAAAACAAAGAGGGATCAAGGGTTATCAAAACCCAAGATCCTTCTTTTGT
>SVFN01000061.1 GCA_015056815.1 Lachnospiraceae bacterium
TCCGATCTTGTGGATGCACCGGTCATCAATGAGTTTCCTATCGCTATGGAGTGTGAGTTCATTGAGTACCAGAGTGATGAGACGGGTATCGGTGTTATCGGAAAGGTTTTGAGAACATCTGTTGAAGAAGCCAACATGAAGGACGGGAAGGTGGATATTGATTCACTTGAGGCGATCGCATTTGATCCGTACACCCATGGATACTATAAAGTAGGCGGCAGAGTCGGAGAGGCATTTAAAGACGGAGCCAGACTTAAATAAAGAAAACAAAATAGCAGAAGGTTTATCGGGCATAAGCCCAGGCTCTGGAGGATGGAGGAAGAGCATAAGGATTATGTGATCGATTCTCTGGAGAAGATTTACGGGGAGACGAATGCGAGCCGGCCTTTTGAGAACAGGATCATGGAGCTGGCAAACAGGATCGCGTCGGAGATGGCTCCGGATATCGTATCCGACCAGTTATCAATGTCCGTAGAAGGCAGCTATCTTGACGGACTGGATGAGCTGAACCTGGAGATGAGGTTACAGCAGACTTTGGTGGCAAGTATCGCCTATACAGTTCTTGAACGATGCGGTGTGGATGCGGATGTGGCAGGAGTGGAGTTTCCATATCTTCATGAGTTTAATTCCATTGAATCTTTATCCGTTATGGGTGAGGCTTCATCCGAATTATCCTGTCCTATTCTTCGAGAGATCGGCAGGAGCATTTCCATATATGACCGAGAAAAGGCTCAGGAAGCAGTCAGAGCTTCGCACGAAAAAGAGCCTCCCGAGGCAAGCGCTCCAAGTAGAAGACCTGGTATGGGCGTAGACGATTAAATACAGGCGGGTAGCTGCGTTTCGGCGAGGCTACCCGTTTTTTTGTGGTTGGATTATAGACAGAGAACCAAACGAGTGTTATTATATAATGTTAGTCAAGACTAATCAAGGAGGACTTAAATATGATCTTAATACTTGAATGTATTGTTATTTGTTTTATTCTATTCCTGCCATGTGTTGTGGTCATTGCAAATGGTATCCATAATGAAGCAGTTCTGTTTGAAAAGGATGTTCAGGAACGGGTTATTCAGATGGGATTGATCACGAAAGAAGAGATAGACCGCAACAGAAAACTGTTTAATAAGGAGGCTTTGACATGAGCCTTATCTACAGTGCCTTAAAACCTGTTTTGAGGAAGGCGTCAGCCAAAAGAGCTGTCATGACAAGGGAGGATTTTGCAAAACTGGCTATAAAAAAGCAAAGACGTGACATTACTTTCCCAGAGATGGCCGGTTATGAAAAACAGGAGTGTGAGATTGCCGGCTGTCGTTGCATTGTGTATTCAAAGACGGGGAGTGACCACTGTAAGGCCATCGTTTATTATGCAGGAGGCGGATATATAAGGTACCAGATGCCAAATAAGAAAAGCATCCGTAACCTTATAGATCAGATCGGCGGGGATCTTTGGATACCCTTATATCCCCTGTACCCTGCAAATGATATGTATGATGGGGTAAAATTCGGCTATGAACTGCATAGAAAAATGCTTGAAAAATATGAAACGGAGAGAATAGCCTGGATCGGCTATTCGGCGGGAGCCGTTCTGGTAATGGGGCTTGGAAGGCATATAGTCCATGAAAACTACGAGCTTCCGATGCCGGGAGTGGTCGTTGCATTTTCGGTGTTTAATCTCTATACATCGCCGGAAAGCCTGAAAAGGATGAAGGTACTGCAGGATAAGGATGTTGTCATGGGTTGCGATCTTCAAAAGCAGTTTGTGGAATTCTATGATCCTGACAGATCTATTCCCAAATATGTAGCAGGGGATGCCTCAGAGGATGATTATTCCGGATTTCCACCAACACTTCTTGGGTTTGGCGGGGATGAGATGATGTCCGGCGATGCTCCTGATTATGAGGCAGCCTTTAAGCGCAGCGGAATGAAGGATTACAGGATCCACATTGAGCCAGATACGTTCCATGCATACCCTGCGTTCACTTTTACTCCGGAGGGACGAAGGGGAGAGCAGCAGGTTATTGACTTTATTAATGAAAAACTGAGTCGTAGAACGGAGTACAAGACAGATATTGTTTGATTCCAGAGAGGTTTTGTGACAGTTATGGTTATAAATGAAGGGGAAAGGTGCTCCTTGGAAAAACAGGGGTTTGTCGGTGTATATTACCCCGGGACATACAGGACGGACAGGGCAATCATCGCATCCGGAGGGGCATCTTGCGATGAGAAATTAAGTGTTGCAATGAGCAGGTTTTTGAGGGATACCGGCTACAATGTGCTGGTTCTTGGCTTTTATATGTGGGAAGGATTGCCGGATACGCTTGTTTCCATTCCGGTCGATTATGCGGAAAGGGCTGTTCATTGGCTGAAGGATGAAAAGAAAATACAGAGCGTAGCAATGACGGCTGCATCTACGGGAGCCGGATATACACTGCTTTCGGCTTCACTCATTCCGGAGATAAGCTGCATTATGCCGATCGTGCCCTTTGATTATGTTATGGAAGGGACAACGAACAGTTTTAAGAGACTTGGAAGATCCGTATACACATGGCATGGACAGGATGTGCCGTATTCGCCATGGACTCTGATCGATGAAGGACTTCCACGGGTTTTCCTGGGAGCGATAAAGGATAAAAAGTATGGACTTAGAAGATTCATGAGATATGGCTATGATCATAATCCGGTCAGTGAGGAATCCAGAATAAAAGTTGAGAATATGCATGCAGATGTATTGCTTCTGGGTGTGTGTGATGATGACGGATGGCCTTCCGAAGAGGCAGTAACGAGGATGGTGAAGATCCTTAAGGAGGCGGGATATTCATACAGGGTGGAGCATCATATATATGATAAGGCCAGCCACGCTCTGACAGATGGGCTGGATGAACTGAGCGGATATGCCAAATGGGCTTTTAAGAACATGCTTCCTGCAGAGAAGAAATACCCCAGGGAATGTGAGGAAGCCAGACAGGACAGCTTTAGAAGGATCCTTGCGTTCCTTGAGGGATGGAATTGATGGATTTACGTGCAGAGAGAATTTCAGGAGGTTCATTATGATAGCAAAACTGATCATAGAAGTACTGATCATGTGGATCTTATACGCAATTTATATGGCGATCCTCGTTCATGGAAAAGGTCCTGTTGGAGGAATATTCTTTTACCCCATGGCTATGCAGGATAGAGTTGTGGAGCTTGGGCTTACTACAAAGGATAAGATTAAGAGAGGCAAAACATTTGCTTTTGTACTTTTGTTTGTGTGGATGTTTGTTGCGCCAATGATAATGATCCTTATTGTAAACAGGACAAGAAGCTATTTAGGCTGCTGTATCCAGTTTTATATTCTGTTCCTTGGGGCAGAGTTTTTCGACTGGCTTGTCATAGATACGATATGGGTGGCAATGTCAGACTGGTGGCTTATCCCGGGAACGGAAGACTTAAATGATACATGGCATAATGTCAATGTAAAGAAATGGAAATTTGTGAAGCTGATACCATTCAGTGTTCCTGTGGCGGCAATCGTCGGCGGTATTTATTTTCTTATCGGAAAAATCTTTTAAGGAGGTAACAGACCATGATGAAGTATACAGGGAAGTATTACAGAATGCTGACATTTTTTATGAAGAAGTATTTGAAAGAGCAGTACGGTAAAGATATCACGAAAAAGGCACTTCAAAATGCCCCCGCAATCTATAAGGATATGCTGTCAAAGTGTGATGACATCGGTGCTGATGGTAATATCTATATGTGCTTCGTTTTCCTCTCAATATGGAAGGCCGCAGACGGGAAAATCGACCCGGAAAGCTTTCGCACCGTGGTAAATAAATTTATGAGAAGTGGTATTGTTGCAAAATTCATGGGAGGAAAAGATATTAACAAACCTGCGGATCTGCAGCGGGCAAAGGACAGATTCCATGCGATGCAGGATTGGGCAGACGCGCATCCGCAGTATAAGGACAAGACCTGGGATTTCAATTTTGACGATTCTAAACATAAGGACGGTAGTTATTATCACTTTACAAGATGCCCTCTGAATGATTTTGCGAGAAAGCATGGTTTTTGGAAGTTTTGCCTATCTGTTGTGACATAGATTATATTACCACCGAGTATAGTCATGGCATATTGCACAGAGATTATACTCTGGCATCAGGCGGAAACATATGTGACTACTGGATTGTACCGGATCAGATAAAAAATCCGATTTAGACAGATCATGAAGTCAGGAAATCGAAATTCCATTGAGATGTAATGTAAAGAGAGGGCGAGTGACAGTCATGCTGTTTGATTTTCTATATGGGTTCGTTGGAATCATTATTCTAACTGTATATTGTTTACCAGGTGCCTTTATGGTTCCGCAGATCGCATACTGGTTTATGACACCGTATGCCACGAAAATCCTCGAAGAGTACGGAATCGAGCGAAAGATGAGGGGGAAGGATGTTGTCAAAATCGCACTTCTGACCCTGATAGCCGGAGCATTGTTTATTGCGACGATCTTTTATGCCGGGATACAGGGCGCAGATTCGGGTATGAGCATATGGCGGCTTGGCCTGCGCTTTCTGATCTTTTTTTGGATGGTATCAATCTTTGATGCGGTTGTCCTTGACTGGTGGATGTTTACCAAAACGGATATTTTCGGCTTGTTGATCAAGGCTAAGACAGGCAGAACGCCGGATATTATGCGCGTGGATCCCCAGTGGGACGGAAAGGAATTTCTCAAGCTGTTTCTGGAAGTGATCATTTCCGTGGTTCTGGCATGGATATTTATTAAGGTAAGGTGAGAAGAATATAAGAAGGGCCTGCGGGAAATCCGCAGGCCCATTTTAACGTCATCCCTCGATGAGTATCTGTTTCTTTTCGGGAAGTTTCTCTTTGTCCTTCTTAGGAAGGGTGAGATTCAAAACACCGTGCTTGAAGCTTGCCTTGATATCTTCTTCGGTGATGTTCTCGCCGACATAGAAGCTTCTCTGCATTGATCCGGAGTAACGTTCCTGTCTGATAAGTTTGCCCTTCTTATCCTTTTCGTCCTTATCCAGACCTTTGTTTGCACTGACAATGAGATATCCATTGTT
>SVFN01000026.1 GCA_015056815.1 Lachnospiraceae bacterium
CAGTAGTACTATCGAACGAGAACCAAACCCACCGAGGACGGGAAGCACCCGCCTCTTTAGGCGGGGGAGGATGTCACAATGCGCTATACTTAAGGTAATTCCATGATAAAAATATGGGATAACAGGAGAAACAGTATGTACCGAAAAAATGCTTTTGTCCCATATGATACCGCAGACTCTGTAGAAGAACATGCCGCAGATCGTGCCGGTGTGAGAATCCGTAAGATCACAACTGCGAAAAAGATGTCGCGACCAACACTTGGAGAATTGGAGCAGATGGAAGAGAAAAAGCGGGTACAAAGTGGCATTCAGGATTCACTATGAGCATAAAAAAGAGGAGAGAATCATGCAGGTTTCTATGTATAATTCAAAAAGGAATACGCTGTTATTTATCACCTTTTTTTTATTGGCTGGGCTGTTACATACTGTGGAACACATGATTCACGATATAAGTGCATCAGGTGATCCGCATTATGAGATCGTCACACTGTTTTTTTGCATGGAACTTGTGATATACACTGTATTGATCATTTTCTGGATTCAGTCTGTATATATCAGACTGCTCCCGTCAAGAGCCAGAAATTATATGGTGATAGTCGCATTGCTGATGATATTTTATCTGTTGCTGCGCACATACAAATACCGCATAGGGGAAACGGATGCAGGAATACGCTTTTCGTGGTATGCCTACTATATCCCCATGACATTCATACCTTCACTGTTCCTTATGGTTTGTATCTGTATTCAAAGAGGATTTGTAAAAACAAAACCGGAGGAACAGTTGTTTCTTATTCCCGCAGTAGTGTTATCAGGTTTCATTATAACCAATGATCTGCATCATATTGTATTTGTGCCGGATCAGGATATTGCTGATTTTATCGGGAAAAGCGGAACATATACTTACGGCATAACATTTTACATTACCTATGCATGGATAGTAGTCGCTATACTGATAGGTATTATTTTGCTGATCAAGACCTTTGGCCTGAAGCAAAAAAGAAATCTCATGTACTTGGGCGGTATCCTGGTAGTCTGGCTGATACTTCTCCTGTCTCATAACCTGAAAAATCACATCGAATTTTCGCCTTCTTTCGAGGCTCCTGAGATACATATATTCACTATGCTAGCGATTTTTGAGTTTGCCATAAGGCAAAGACTCATACCTAATAATGAAAACTATGCAGGTTTTTTTGCGAGTCTGCCTATGACGGTAATGATCACAGATAGAAAGTTTGCACCGGTATACCGCTCGGTCTGTAGCCTAAATCTCGAACCCGATGTGCTGGCCAAAGCACTTGAGACTCCCATATATCCTATACCGGACGGAAAATTATCTGGTAGAAAGATCCGTGGAGGCTATACCTTCTGGATAGAAGATGAGAGCGATATCCGCCATGCAAATGAACAACTAAGCGAAGTCAACGAGTTGCTTGAAAGCGAGAATAACCTTATAGAGTACGAGAACAGGCAGAAAGAAGAAAATGCGTATCTGCGTCTGCATCACCATATATATCACGAGATCGCACAGGAGATGTATCCTTATCAGAAAAAGATAGAGGACATCCTAAATGAGATAAAACCCGGCACAAAAGACTTTATAGATCACATAGCGGAAGTATCCGTGCTAAATGTCTTTGTAAAGAGAAAAACAAATTTACTGCTCATGGCATCAGAGCATGAAACCATAGATATAAACGAGTTGCTGCTTGCTATATCCGAATCGGGAAAGTATCTTAAATTTGTGGGACTAAAGACATCCGTGGACGATAGCGGATTTCACATCCGGTGTCATGATATGCCGGATGAGGTAACCCCGGATTACCCTTCAAACACTGTTATTGCACTCTATGATACCTTCCAGCTTCTGGCTGAGCAGCTTATGCACCATGCCACGTTACTCATGATATCGTACAATGATGAGGGTCTCCGGCTTGCAGCCGATACAGATAGAAAGCTGAATACTGAAAGTGCGCCGTTGCCTGTAAGCACAGAGCAACAGGATGACATATTGTATATAAACGTAAAGGTTTTGCCGGCACAAAAGCGCCATAACCGCATAAGTGCTTCAATACAGGAAAAACCGGACTGGCAGAAAGGCGGTGAGTGACATGACCTTGTGGGAATCCATGAATTCAAGTGTTGTTGAACTACTTGTAAGTGGCGCCATGCTCATCATGCTCTATGCGGGATATCTTTGTATGGCATTTTACAGGCTGGGCAAAAAAGAGATAAATACTATAATATCATTCATACTCTTTGTATTATATTTTGGAGCATTTTATCTCATGCTGGACGGTAAGTTCCATTATATGGAGCCGGATTATTTTTATTATATGGATGTGGACTATTTAAGGACATGGTCCAAGGTAACGACGGCATTTTGCTCACTTCCTGTCCCAGTGGTACTTGCTTTAGAGATCATCACAGTCCTGTATCTTATCTGGGGAACGAAACAGAGAATAAAGCTCCGAAAGGAGAGCCTGACTCCCACTTCGATCAAAGAAGCCATTGACCTGCTCCCTGCAGGCGCGGCATTTGCTGAGATGAGCGGTAATGTGGTCTTTGCAAATCTTTCCATGAATGTCATAGCCCAAAGCTGTTTCGGTAAGAGTATGACTGATCTCACGGGCTTTGAGCATAATACAATCTGTTCTGACGGAACAAAAACATGGCAGTTTATACAGGAGAATATCACTTTGCAGGGAAAGAACTATATACAGGTAACAGCAAACGATATAACTGAAGAAGCCGGAATAAATGACGAACTGAAAGGAAAGAACAGGAAACTAAAGGAAATCCGTAACCGTCTGGAGATCTTTAACAGAAGAGCGGAACAGATAACTATATCAAAAGAACTCTTAAATGCCAGAAGGCAGGTGCACAGCGAGACCGGGCACATACTGCTCGCCAGTCGTCACTATATGGAGCATCCGGACTTTGTAGATGAAGAAAAATTTTTAAGCACCCTGAAGCTCACAAATTTGCATCTGCTGAAAGAATATGAAGAGGATGACACTGAGACTGACCTGCTGTCTGAAGCCATGGTGATGGCAAAAGCCATAAATGTAAGGGTAAAACTGGTCGGCATGATACCTGAAGAAGGTACGCTTCGTGACATATTGGCGTCGGCTATCAATGAATGTGCCACCAATACCAAAAAGCATGCGGACGGTGATATGCTGACCGTAACGACCGAAGAAAAAAAAGATACTGTCATATTTACCCTCACTGGAAACGATAATCTGTCGGAAAAAGATACCATAGAGCCCGGTGCAGCACCTTTTAAAACTGTCAAAGAAACAGGAGGACTGGCATCACTTCGTATTCTGGTAGAAAATGCCGGCGGCACCATGGAAATAAAAACAGAGGAAACATTTACTGTTATTATCAGGATCCACTGCCCATCATCTTAAGACAGGGGAATCTGCCCACGAAACCGGAAGGATTTTATTTACAAAAATGACTCCTGCGGGTGATGTGAACTGTACAGGAAAGCATTATAATAAAGGTCACTATAATCAGACCACAAAAAGAGACCAAAATGATTTTTTCATAGGAAGGAGGCAATGATGTCCGAACAAAAATCCAAATACAAAGTCGTTATAGCGGATGATGGATATGTAGCGAGAACTATGTTTGAGATGCTGGTACAAAGCGCTGTATATTATGAACTATCGGCATCCTTCTCCACAGCAGAGCAGGCAGTAAACTATTGCCGTGCAAACCCGGTGGATCTGGTTATTCTGGATGTTATGATGAAAAAGGGACTGGACGGTCTTACCTGTGCCGAAGCCATAAAAAGCAATAACCCGAAGATAAAAGTGATACTGGCTACATCCACGGGTGAATATAAGTGGATAGAAGAAGCAAAACGGGAAAAGATCGATAGTTTCTGGTTTAAGGAATATCACGAAAGTTCACTGATGGAAATCATGGACCGTACCATGAACGGTGAATCCGTTTACCCCTGCAGTGCACCGGATTATGAGTTTGGAGACACCAAAAAATCAGAGCTTACAGAAAGAGAACTGGAGATATTAAGAGAGCTTACTACCAACCGCTCAAATGAAGAAATAGCCGAGAAATATAACATATCCCTCAATACAGTCAAGCGTCATATTCAGAATATGCTGAACAAAACCGGTTACAAGAACCGTTTGGAGCTTGCCATAAACGCCAAGGCATTGGGACTGGTCGTCCATGATGACGACAGAAAAGGGATTCATTGATTTTATAAAATGGTTCTTACGGGTGATGTATGTCACCCGTTTTTTTGTTATAACGTAAGTGTAAAATGCGTTTTTTTTAAAAAGTATAAGGAGGAAAAGGTACATGAAACAGAAATGGAAGCATTTTATGAGTCTATTGGTTTGTTTGTCTATGGTGTTTTCGCTTATGCCGGGGATGGGCCTGAAAGCACAGGCGTGGGACAGTGATCCTTATGCCAATTATGTGGGAACCAACAGAACGGTGAAATTTAACAATATGGACTGGTACATTATTCAGGACGAGTCTACAGCAGCTGATGCCGGTACGCTTACACTATTTGCGAAGGATCAGATTGGGTGTGAGTCATTTAATGAGACGGATAATGTCTATAGCAGCTCCATAATAAAAAAATATCTTGATAACCTGACTGAGGAGGGCCGTTCCTTTGCGGATGTGGCGGATGCGATTGTGACGATTCCTTCTCTGACGACCAACGGATTTGAAAGTACCGAGATATATGATACGGCTACGAATGTCAAGCTTTATCTGCTAAGTACGGAAGAAGCAGATGCAATTACGAATCAATACGTTAGAAAATGCTCTGATGCATATAATAATGCCTATTGGCTTCGTTCGCCCGGAAATGGGGATAATAAGGCGGTTTATGTGATAGGAACGACAGGATATGTCGATACGGACGGCGCTGTACCATTTTATACGTTCGCTGTCCGTCCCGCCTTAAAGCTTAATCTGTCAAAGGTCACCTTTTCATCTGAAACAGCAACGTTCAGTTTGAAACCGGCAGAGTACAGCGTGACACTGTCCGGTGGTGCAAATGCTGTGGCTGATCCGCCAACCGGCACATCGCAGAGCGGACTGACCGGCGCTATGACCACCGTGACCTATGAAGCGGTCAGTGGATATCATTTTGAAGAATTTACGGATATTACCCAAAACGGTATCACGGTAACAAGAACCAGTGATACGATAGTTACTGTATCGGGTATGCCGACGGCCGACACAGCTATCATGGTTCCGGATGCGGTGGAAAATGGCGGCAACCCGGCCACCGGCACTTATGCTGACTATGTGAATACCACGAAAACTGTGAAGTTTAATGATATCGATTGGTATATCATAGCCGATGATTCTACAGCGGCGGACGCCGGTACGATTACACTTCTTTCAAAAGATCCGATTACCGCAGGCGGATTCAATGAAGACGGATCAGAGGGAAATATCTACAGTACTTCTAAGGTTAAAGGCTACCTGGACGGACTGACTGCAGAGGGAGGTTCTTTTGCAGGCGTGGCGGATGCTATTGTAACGATTCCTTCCCTGACGACCAACGGATTTGAAAGCACCGAGATATATGATACGGCCGAGAATGTCAAGCTTTATCTTCTGAGTTACGAAGAAGCAGGCGCTATTACAAATGTTGATGTCAGAAAATGTTCACAGGCAACAGGTGGAAAATATAACTCATGGTGGCTCCGCTCACCCTTCGATGACACTGACACAGCATTATGCATGAATGGTGAGAGCGGAGATGAAGAAATCGAGAGTGTAAATATAATGCTGGGGGTTCGTCCCGCTTTAAAACTTGATCTTTCAAAAGTCATTTTCTCACCTGCATCGATGAATTTCAGTTTGAAACCGGCAGGGTACAGCGTGAAACTGCTCGGTGGTGCAAATGCTTCTGCTTATCCATCGGATAGCAAATGGCAGAGCGGACTGACCGGTGCTATGACCACCGTGAAGTATGAAGCAGACGCCGGATGTTATTTTGAAGAATTTACGGATATTACCCAAAACGGTATCACGGTAACAAGAACCAGTGAAAAAATAATTACTGTGTTCGGCACACCGACAGCTGACACAGTTATTACGGTTCCGGATGCGGTGGAAAGCTTGAAACCGGCAGAGTACAGCGTGACACTGTCCGGCGGTGCGAATGCTGTGGCTGATCCGCCAACCGCTACATCGCAGAGCGGACTGACCGGCGCTATGACCACTGTGACCTATGAAGCGTTCAGTGGATATCATTTTGAAGAATTTACGGATATTACTCAAAATGGTATCACGGTAACAAGAACCGGTGATACGATAGTTACCGTATCGGGTACGCCGACGGCTGACACAGCCATTACGGTTCCGGATGCGGTGGAAAATAACAATGGTCCGGTTACAGGTGCCTATGCCGACTATGTGAATACCACGAAGACAGTAAAGTTCAATGGCATAGATTGGTATATTATAGCCGATGATTCCATTGCGGCGGATGCCGGAACTGTCACATTGTTTGCAAGGGATCCCATTAGTGTAAGCAAATTCAATACCAGCGAAGATAGTACCTACAGTAGTTCTATCATAAAAGGATATCTGGACGGACTGACTGCAAAAGGCGGAAGCTTTGCGAATGTGGCGGATGTGATCTTTTCTACAGATCTGACAGATGTTGGTGTTCAAGGAGCAAAACTTTGGCTGTTAAGTTTGGAGGAGGCAAAAACATTATCCAAAGATATCAGAAAATGCTCCATGCCAAGTGGCACATATCAAAATATGAACTACTGGTATCTCCGTACCCCAGGTGATGAAGTATCGCGTGTGGCGGTTATAAATGGTGATACAGGAATCATTGGAGACGGTGGTGTCCCTGCGTATATAGATTTATGTGTTCGTCCCGCTTTGAAGCTCGATCTGGTAGCAGTTGTTTTCTCATCTGAATCAGGAACTTTTAATGTGGCTAAACCAATCGAATACGCGGCGGAAAATAGAGACAACCCGGCCACAGGACCCAATACACAAAAAGATCAGACTCAGACACGACAGAAGACTACTGTGACAGCGCCTGCAAAAGTAGTATTATCCTCTGCCAAAAACAATAAATCAAAAACCTGTACTGTGAAGTGGAAAGCGGTAAGCGATGCCAAAGGATACGAAGTACAGTATGCGTTCGACAAAAAGTTTAAAAAGAAGGTAAAAACAAAAACCGCTGCAAAGACCAGTCTCAAACTCAAGAAACTGAAAAAAGGGAAGACATATTATGTGCGTGTAAGAGCATATCAGATAAATGCCCTTGGCGGAAAGATTTATGGCGACTGGAGTAAGGCAAAAAAAGTGAAGATAAAAAAATAATGGAATTTCATGGAAACAGATCTATGTAACCGACATAAGATCTGTTTCTTTTTTTAATAAAATATGATTTAAATATGTACAAATTTTGAATTTTTTGTTACAATTAAAAAGTATACAAATGAAAACCGAGTAACGACTCCTTTCTGCAGTAAAGAGGATAATGTTATGGATATCATACGAAAGTTTTATGAACCGGATCTTAGAAAAGTCATGAAGATCTGGTATGACAGTAATCTGGAAGTGCATGATTTTATAGATGTTTCGTACTGGAACCGCAATTTTGATTATGTTTCCCGTGTTTTGTTCCGTGTTCAGGTCTATGTGTATGAGATTGACGGTAAAGTGGTTGGTTTTGTCGGCTTTGATGACGGATATCTGATGGGGCTTTTTGTAGATTCCGAGTATAGAGGATTTGGGATCGGAGAGAGGCTTTTGAATCATATTAAAGAGGAGCATGAATATTTTACGCTTCATGTATTTGAGAAAAATCGGTCTGCAATCCGTTTTTACTGGAAAATGGGGCTGCGTATGATCGAGTCGGAGGTCAATGAGGATCTGGGCGAGGTGGAGTATTGCATGTTTTATAAGCGACCGAAACAGAAGGATGAGGCTTGTATGACAGTGGAATGACCGTATCCGATTTATTTTTTTCTTGAAACACATTTGTATCTATGGTATAGTTCTTGAAGAATTATCGTCCGAAATGAGGATTTATTCTATATGAGTCTGTCCGGCACGTGAAGTATCCGACAGGCTTATTTCTTTTTGTATTTTACACAGATTGATTATAAAAATTACAGGAGTTTTGAAATGGCATCTTATGTGATCGCAGATATTCATGGTCAGTATGATCAGTTTATGGAATTGCTTACCGGGATACAATTAAAGGATACGGATACTTTGTATATTTTGGGGGATGTGATCGACAGGGGAGATCATCCGGTGAAAATGCTTCTTACATTGATGGAAATGCCGAATGTGATCTGTATTGTCGGAAATCATGAGCTTATGGCATTGGAATGCCTGGAATTTTTGTGTAAAGAGATTACGGTCGAATCCATTGAGGAGTTAGATCCGGAACTTATCGAGAAATTGTTAAACTGGCAGATCAATGGGAGCGAGCCGACGATCGATGAATTCAGCAGGCTGGATCCGGACACAAAGCAGGAGATCATTGAGTTTATCAAAGATTTTTCTCTCTATGAAGAGGTATCTGTGAATGGAACGGAGTATCTGTTAGTACATGCCGGACTTGGCAATTACTCTCCCGAAAAAGAGATTGACGATTATTCACTAAAGGAGATCGTCTGGGACAGAGCGGATTATGATGTGCAGTATTTTGAGGATGTCTATGTCGTCAGCGGACACACTCCGACGCAGATCATTGACAAAAATCCGAGACCCGGTTATATTTACCGCAATAACAATCATATTGCGATCGACTGCGGAGGGTGCTTTCCGGGGGGGAGACTGGCCGCGTTTTGTCTGGATACCGGGGAAGAGTTTTATTCTTCGGTGAATGAGGAAGGATAGGCAATTGCATTTCGTACTGACGGTCACGGTTTCTATGTCATGGAACAGAACGAAGTAAAATGAGAAAGGGAATCTGTATCGGAACGTTTATAAAGCAGTTGTGGATGATCCAACAGAAAAAAGCAGACAGGCTGAAATAAAGAGTGTTATTGTAAAAAAGACAATAAAAAAATCGGAGTGACAAGATTCGAACTTGCGACCTCCGCCTCCCTAAGACGGCGCTCTAACCAAACTGAGCCACACCCCGATAAATAACATCGCAAAAAGTATTATACATAAAGATATGAGATTTTGCAAGAAGTTTTTTTAATAAGAGGAGATTTTTATGAAAAAAGGAATAATATTCGATATGGACGGCACTTTGTGGGATTCGGCAGAAGGTGTTGTAAAAGCCTGGAATGAGGTGATCGGGCCGCTTCCAGACAAGGATCATCTGGTAACACTTGACGAAATGTATTCCCTGATGGGCAAACCCATGGATGAGATCGCGGCACTGGTCTTTCCGAATCTGGAGAAAGAGCGTCGGGAAGAAGTGATGGATGTCTGCTGTGAGAGAGAGAATGTCTATCTGGCAGAAAAGGGAGGTGTTTTGTATCCGAAACTGGAGGAGACCTTACAGGCTTTGCAAAAGGAGTATGAGCTGTTTATCGTAAGTAACTGTCAGGTTGGCTATATCGAGGCGTTTCTTGAGCATTACGGCTTCGGGCATTTCTTTCGGGATACAGAGAATTTTGGCAATACCGGGAAGCTAAAGGACGAAAATATCCGGCTTGTGATCGAACGCAACGGACTGAAACAGGCTGTTTATGTCGGGGATACGAAAGGAGATTATCAGTCCTGCATACAGGCGGGCATTCCGTTTATCTATGCATCATACGGCTTTGGTGATGTGAAGGATCCGAAATACAGCATTGGGCAATTCGCTGATCTGCCGGATGTGGTGCACTGTGTGATGAAGAATTTATCAGGTTTTGACAAACAGTGAAAAAATATAAAGTAATAGCCAGCCAAATTAACGCAGAAAAGTAAGGACAAAAGGAAAAATATGAGACATCAGACAGACATCAAAGAATATTTACATAACCACAAATTACTCACGGACGGAGCTTTCGGCACATATTTCCCAAGGGAAGATCTGCTGCCGGAAAAAGCCAATACCGAAGCACCGGAACTTGTGGTAGAAATACACAGGGCGTATCTGGAGGCGGGGGCGGTGTTGCTTCGCACCAATACCTTTGCGTCCAATACCAAAACCCTTGGCTGCGAGAAAGAAAGTCTCGCAAAAAATCTGAAAGCGGCTGTAGCGATCGCAGATAAAGCAATTGCCGGATTTTGTAAAGAGAATGCTGAAAAAACATGTTTTCTGGCGGGTGATATCGGTCCGATTCCGGGATATGACAGTTCGCAGGCAGAGGAAACGAAAGAAGAATATCTTTTTATTGCCATGACACTGGCAGAGGCCGGAGTGGACGCCATTGTCTTTGAGACCTTTGCAGATTTTGAGATTGTGAAAGACGTGATCACACAGATCAAAAAAAGGTACCCAAAGCTATTTATCATTACGCAGTTTTCCGTCAATCAGATCGGGTTTACGAATGCCGGGCTGAGTGCGAAATCTCTTATGGCAGAGGCCGATCGGCTGGCAAAAGATGGTCTGCTTGATGCGGCAGGCTTTAACTGTGGAGTCGGACCCGGGCATCTGCACAGGATCTTAAAGACATTGCAGCTTAGTCCGGATCTTTATATCACGGCACTGCCCAATGCCAGTTATCCTAAGCTGGTGCGTGGAAAAGTGGTTTTTCAGGATAATGCGGATTATTTTGCCGAAAAACTCTATGATATCGCAGAACTGGGAGCGGACATCGTAGGCGGGTGTTGTGGGACGAATCCTTCTTATATCCGCATGTTATCAGATAAGCTGTCGTTACGGCAAACGGAATCCGGTCCTGGCAGGAGAAAAGAGGAGGTTTGGCCTGCCGGCGAGGTAACAAAGCAGACGAAAAGCAGTGTTTTGACAGGTGCTTTTTACAAAAATGAGATCTCACATCATAAGCTGATCGCAGTGGAGCTTTCGCCTCCGCCAAACGGAGACGACCGAAAGATCATGGATGCGGCACATGTGCTGGAGCGATTTGGTGTGGACGTGGTGACTTTTCCGGATTCACCGTCGGGACGTACCCGGACGGATTCCGTCCTGATGGCGGCAAAGGTGGCGAAGGAGACCGGTCTGTGCGTGATGCCGCATATCTGCTGCCGGGATAAGAATGCGATCGCGATCCGTTCCCTGTTTCTGGGGGCGTTTATCAACGGTGTGCGAAATGTCCTTTTGATCACAGGAGATCCTGTACCCACGATGATCCGCGAGAACGTTAAAAGCGTGTTTAACTTTGACTCGGTGGGTCTGATGAAGATTTTACGGGAAATGAATGAAGATGAATTTGCAAAGGATGCCATCGCTTTTGGCGGTGCGATCAACCAGAACCGTCTGAATCTGGATGTGGAGATCAAGCGGATCCGCCGCAAAATGGAGGCGGGCGCCACATTCTTTTTGACACAGCCGGTATTTTCGCCGGAGGATGTTGGCAGACTTCAAAAGATCAAAGAGGAGACCGGAGCAAGGGTACTTTGCGGGATCATGCCGTTGATCAGCTTAAAAAATGCGCTGTTTATCAAAAACGAAATGGCGGGGATCCATGTGACAGAGGAGATTGTAACGAGATTTCAAGCGGATATGACGCGCGAGGAGGGAGAGGCTGTTGGAATCTCGATCGCACGGGATGTGATGAATATGACAAAGGATGTGACAGACGGATATTATTTCTCGATTCCGTTTAACAGGGTGTATCTGTTGGAGGAGATCTTGAAAGAATGAAAAGTCGAGTGTGTGAAAGCTTTTCCGTAAACGAGATATCCTAAGATAATTGACGAGCTGAATGATAGTATCTCTACTATTGTTCGGCTCGTTTTGACTATGCATAATCCCATTGCTTTCGTCAAGAATTATGTTAGAATGAATATAATACTCCAGGATAAACGAATATAGGGGTGGTGATAAAACATGGACTTAAATAATTTGACCAATGAAGAAGAGAAGATACTCGCAACCGGAAAATTGCTTGCATATTGTGACGACAGGATAATTATAGAGCCCCCGTGCCATGCTGAAATAATACTTGATCTGTTTACTTCTTTCAATCACACCGGGAACAGCAGAAATAGAGAAACTCCGTTAGAAAAGCTACAGAATGATTTCCCAAACATTGTGGAAAACGAGTTATTGGATTTGATTTCATACTTCAAGCAGGTTAAGGACTACTGTAATCTGGTATGTTGTGCGTATGCGCAGAAATATCCATATCCTGTTGGTAGTAAAAAATCCAACGAAGAACAAGAAGATGTTGGACAAGTAGTAAAAGCCTGCCGTCAAAGATACCCTTGGTTAGAACAAGAATATATTGAGTCATATCTAAAGGGCGTAGTTTATATGTGCATTAGATGATTGAATTTATATCACGATTTCAATTTGTCAGGGGGAGTATTGCGGGTGTGTTTTATGAAGGAATGACTTTGAAATGGTATGGCATAGTCGGAATACTTGTGATCTGTATGGATTATTCCTTTATGCCGGCGACTATCATTCACCTTATTGTGGATGGAAAAGGGAAAATGATATGGTTCTTATACGGAACATTAAATGTAAAATCGCTTTGGTTGGAAAAAAGATAACTTCCAGTGTTATATTTTATGAAAAATGGAAAAAACATATTGACTCTCACATTATGTGAGGGATTATCGTTGTAGTGAGCTCAAGAAAAACATCCATGGAGGTAGAAACAAATGCTTAAAATAGGTGAATTTTCAAAATTATCCAGAGTAAGCATCAGGATGTTGCGTCATTACGATGATATCGGACTTCTGAAACCCGCAGAGATCGATGAATTTACCGGATACCGTTATTATCGGGAGGAACAGCTTTTTACAATCGGAAGGATCAC
The DNA here is from genome assembly GCA_015056815.1 of Lachnospiraceae bacterium. Taxonomy (GTDB): domain Bacteria; phylum Bacillota; class Clostridia; order Lachnospirales; family Lachnospiraceae; genus SIG333. The sequence goes on from SVFN01000026.1 coordinate 12,876, forward strand.
ATCCTTAAAGGATATGGGCTTTGCCCTTGCAGACATCATCAAGATCCTTGACAATTACGATGATAAAGAAAAGATGGATGTGTTTCTGTCAGAGAGGCAGAAAGAATTGTCGAAGCTATCCAAAGAGACGGAATATAAGCTGATGCTTCTGGAAACAGCCCGAAAGAGGCTGAGGAAGGAGCAGAATATGAGTTTTGATGTAACAGTAAAAACAATACCGGAGAGATATGTGGCAATGGTTCAGATGGTGGTTCCTCATTATGAGGATGAAGGTATGCTTTGGAATACAATGATGGGAGAATGCAAGAATCTTGTACCGGCGGATCCTTGCCTTGCGGCGGCGGAATTTCTTGATGATGAGTATAAGGAGGAAAATGTTGAGATCATTACATGGATGACGGTAAGCGGTTCTTACGCTGATACGGAACATGTGAAATTCAAGACACTTCCTGCGGTAAAGGTTGCAAGCTGTATCATTAAGGGCAGTTACGATCAGATGGGAGATGCGTATGCTACAGTAGCATCCTGGATTAAAGCAAACGGATATAAGGCGAACGGACATATGTTCAATATCTATCATGTGAGTCCTGCTCAGACGCAGAATCCGGATGAATACGTAACAGAGGCTTGTTTTCCTGTGGAGTAAATATATCTATGCCAAGGGGCTTAAACGCTCCTTGGCACACTATCGAAAGGAGCGCATGGTCATGGAATATATCCGAGTGACAAAAGAAAACATCGAAGAAGAACATATTTGCTGTGCTATATCAAATAATAAGGATGTTCAGGTGTCCTCAAAAAAAGCGTGGCTTGCGCAAAGGTTTGATGAGGGACTTGTTTTTCTGAAGAGTGTGGAGCGAGGAAAGTGCTTTATCGAATATATACCCGCAGAAAATGCATGGGTTCCGATTGAGGCAGAAGGATATATGTATATTGACTGCCTTTGGGTGTCCGGATCCTTTAAAGGACATGGATATTCCACAGATTTGCTTACTGCCTGCATTGATGATAGTAAAGAAAAAAATAAGAAGGGTCTTTGTATTTTATGTGCAGCAAAGAAAAAACCATTTCTGGCTGATCCGAAGTTTTTAAAGCACAAGGGTTTCATAGTCAGCGATGAAGCTGATAATGGTATTCAGCTTTGGTACCTTCCGTTTGCGGATGGTGTTGATGCCCCGTTGTTCAAAGAGTGCGCAAAGCATCCTCATATTGATGAAGCCGGATATGTGTTGTATTACACGAGCCAGTGTCCGTTTAATGCGAAGTATGTGCCGGTCTTGGAACAAACAGCCAAAGAGAATAGTATTCCGTTCAGGACCATTTATATAGAAAGCAGAGATGAAGCGCAAAATGCTCCGACACCGATTACGAATTATGCCTTATTCCATGATGGGGAGTATGTTACAAACGAGCAGATGAATGATAAGAAATTCCTGAAGCTTATAGGAAAGTGATATTCGTTTCTATCGGAATATATTACAGAATCATTTACTAGCGGAAGAGACCATGGAATTACAGGATAACTGACTAAGGGGGATGAGTGTGAAAGTAAAACTTATATCGCTTTCAGAAAATGACCGAGAGCAGTTTATTAAGGATAATCAGGAAGCCTTTAATTATGGGGCACTTGAAGAGTTTGGACGCAGGGATGATCACTTTGAAGAAGACGAGCAGATCATCTCCCGTGAAACAATAGAGCAGTCGATTGATAACGGTGAGGCTTATCGTATCATGCTGGATGACAGACCTGTTGGTGGCGTGATCATAAGCGTTGATGGGGAAAAGGGTGATCTGGAGATCTTGTTTACATCTCCGAAGATACACAGCAAGGGCGTCGGATATGCAGCTTGGTGCGAGGTGGAGAAGCTTCATCCAGAGGTTAAGGTCTGGGAGACGGTCACCCCCTATTTTGAAACAAGAAATATCCACTTCTATGTAAATCGCTGTGGATTTCATATCATGGAGTTCTATAACAGCCACCATCCGGATACGCATGATCCGGGGGATAATGAAATGTCGGTGGATGATCAGTTTCCGGACGGAATGTTCCGTTTCGAGAAAGTCATACGGGAGTGATTTTCAACAGTATTTTAATGTAAGCGTAAGGGTTGTATCATGTGAACCAGATTTGTCACAATGCCCGCCGGGGAAGCGCTGGCAAGAGAAAAACGCTTTGTTTCGGATGCAAGCCACCGCTCGGCGCAATCAGCGTAAATGCTGAGACATCAGCGAATCTGATTTAGGGCATATATTTGAAAGATTTAAACGGTGTTTACTGTTACGATTTAGATCACGGCATTCACATATAGTCCGGCGAGAGCATATCAGATTTTTTAACTGATGTGCTTTTTTCATAACATAACATATTTGAAAGAGGGATCGGAGTAAAATCCGATCCTTTTTCTGCACGATTATGCCCATATTTAGAGCGGATTTCCGGCATTTTGAGGTGTAGAGAAAAAAGCGGAATCGAAAATAACACTTTGAAAAACTTCCAAAAACAGTATTGACAACTTTCCTTGTCAGTGCTATATTGATAACAACAAGAAATGACAATGATACTTGTCATATTGAAAACGAATCTTGTCATAACGCAAAGAAATTTTGGCATAGTTGAGATGGAGGCATAGCGAAGGGAGGGAATGGGATGCCGTTAGAAAATCATCTAAAAGAATACAGGGCGAGACTTGGAGTCAACCAGCAGGAGATGGGAGCACTGGTGGGAACCAGTCGCCAGACGATCAGCCAGATCGAGAGGGGGGATTATTCACCCTCCGTCACACTGGCGTTAAAGATCGCGAAGAAATGCGGCGTAACGGTGGAAGATATCTTCACCTATGTAGAGGAGGAGACGGAGGGGGCTGAGGATTAAACATCTTTGCTCACGTATGGAAGAAAGAACAGTCTGCAAGAAACTGTTTTAGAGAACAAGGAACGATGTAAACGGAGGATGGAATATGAAAAAGGAAATAAAACAAAGTGATAAACAGATTACTATAAAGTTTTTTATCATACTGGCAGTGTCCCTGATCGTGGGATTCGTGGCTGGCGGAGCCAGTGCGCTCTTAAAGTATACCTATGACCGGACGAATCTGTCACGGACGCTTCTGACAGCAGCGGCACAGTGCATGCCGTTTCTTTCGATCCTGTGCAATATCGCGGCGGCGGCAGCAGCGTTTGCGGTTTATTCAAAGTGCCGGAAAAGGGCCGATGGATGGAACGGAGAGGATGAAGATGTGATCGATGAGATCGAGGATCGTTTAAATATTCCATTGGGATTGTCTTCGGTGATGCTGATCTTAAACTTATTCTTCTTTGGTGCCAATGTGGTGGGCAGGGATTACCTTGGAGAGAATGCGCTGCCTGTCTGGCATTCGTTTGGGCTGATTTCGATCATTCTGGCTCTTGGCTATGTCTGGGAAACGGTTCTCCAGATCAAGGTGATTGACCTTGAGAAGAAATTAAATCCGGAAAAGCAGGGAAACGTACTGGATATGAAATTTCTGAAAGTATGGACGCAAAGCTGCGATGAGGCGGAGAAACTGACGATCTACCATGCAGGCTATGACGCCTACCGGATGAGCAGTACCGTCTGCTTAGGTCTTTGGGTCGTGACCCTGATAGGCGCGATGCTCTTTGATACCGGTCTGTTTGCCATGATCTGTGTGTTACTGGTCTGGTTATGCTCCACGATCCGCTATCTGATCAGTGCGATGAACTATAATAAGAAAGGAAACAACGAATGAAAAAGGAAAAGTTCTTTCAAATGATATATCTTCTGTTCATGATGGTGGTAGGAGGTGTAGCAGGCGCGGCGATTGTGAAATATGTGGAAAAGCTGGGCGGCGATTTTATCGGAAGCTTGCTCTATGCGCTGTTTTGTTTCTATCTCGCCTTTTTCTTAACCGTGGTCATACACGAGGGCGGTCATCTGGTCATGGGATTAAAGACGGGATATCAGTTCCTTTCCTTTCGCATCGGTTCCCTAACTTTGGTTAAGCAGGATGGCAGATATGCGTTTAAGAAATTTAATATTGCGGGGACAGGAGGACAGTGTCTGTTGATGCCACCGCCAAGTGATGATCCGCTGCAGGTGCCGTTTGTGCTGTACCATTTGGGAGGCGGTCTGTTTAATCTGCTTACGGCTGTGATCTTTTTACCATTGGGTTTATGGACAGATTTCTTTTATCTGAAGATACTGTTTGTGCTGCTTGGCGCGATTTCTGCTTATATGGGAGTGCTCAATCTTCTTCCGGTCAAGATACCGGTTGCCACGGATGGCTATAATATTCTGAATATGCTGCGGCATCCGTTGGAAAGGGAGGCTTTATATAAACAGCTGAGGATCAACGGACTGATGTACGAAGGGGCGACTCCCGCGGAAATTCCGGCAGAGCTTTATGAATTTGGCGGTGAAACGGGAGGAATCTATGAAGGAATGGAAAAGCTTTTGAAGGCATCGGTCTGTATTGAAAAAAGAGAGTTTGAGCAGGCACAGAAGCTGTTGGAAGAATACCTTGAAGGACCGAATCTTCTCACCATCTACCGGCTGGAGGCAAACTGTGAGTTATTGTTTTGCAAAATTATGAACGGCGCATCTGATGATGAGATTGAAAAACTTTATGATAAAGAGTTGAAATCCTATGTAAAGACCGCCGGTAAGACGCAGATTTCGAAAAAAAGATTGCTGTATGCCTATGATCTGTTGTATAAAAAAGATGAGACGGCGGCAGAAAAAGAGTATGCGGCTGCCATGAAAATGAAGAATACGTATCCCAATGTTGGGGAATTAAAATCAGAACTGACCCTGATCGATTATATAAGAAATCTGCAGGGGACAGAAAGGAGGACGGCATGAAGAAAAATCTGGAGACAGCCTTTGGTATTACGTTTGGCATGATCGGGACAAAGATGTCCGGGAGGGAATCATAATGGATGGTTATCATATCATCAAGAAGGTGTTAAGCATCATCATGGTTATCGGTATGCTTACGTTGTTTGTTTTTATGATCAGATGGATCGCGATGTTTTTGGGACGGAATCCGAATAAGGAGAAGCGGAAGAAAACGGCGGTTGTGGTTTTGGTCGCCATGCTGGCAATGGTGATTTCCATGGTGCTTCATTTTGCCGTTTCCGTCAGGCAGTATACGAAGCCTTTTGACCTGAATACGGCTTTGTCCTTTCCGGTGACTTCTGACAATCTGAAAGGTGGCGTGTGGGACAGGCAGATCGGTGCCAAAAACGGGAATCTCTCCCCGGCACTATCGTGGGACGCGGTAGAGGGTGCGGGAGAATATGCGATCATTATGTTGGATCAGGATGCGGACAACTGGCTTCACTGGATCAGAAAGACGAGACAGGCAGGTGTTTCGGCCGGGCAGTCTGCAGGGGAAACAGATGGATATGTGGGTCCGTATCCGCCGTCGGGGACGCATCATTATACCGTCTATGTTTTTGCCTTAAAAGGAGAGTGCAGGAATTTCGACGCCAAACTGGATCAAGGAGGATTAGATTTTGATAAGCTGGTAAATCAGATCAACGATGGACTGACGACAGATTATGATAATATTCTTGCCATTGGAAGTATTACAGGAGAATATAGCCAGGAAAAGAACCCGGTTCCGTAAAAAGTATGATCAGACCGGGTTTTTTTCCTGAGATGGTAAATGGTGTGAAATGATAACAAAAAAACACCGTCCCCATAGCCATATGCTACAAAAACAGTGCTTCAATGCGCCTTCAGGGACTCGAACCCTGGACAAATAGATTAAGAGTCTACTGCTCTACCAACTGAGCTAAAGGCGCTTATATTTGATTTTCTTTCGCAAGACAATGAGTATTATATTATAATATCTTTCAGTTTGCAAGTGTTTTTTTAAAAAAATTTAAAAATTTTTTTAGATGGTTTTAAGATACTCTGTTCCGGTATAGGGTTTACAGACAAAAACGGTTTAAAGAGGAATCGGGAACAAGAGAAAAAACAAGTTGACCGCCGTTTTATTTCTTATTATTATGAAATGGTAATGAGAAAACAGAAAGAGAGAACAGGAATGATCATAGATACACATGCACACTATGATGATGAGGCATTTGAAAAAGACAGGAAAGAGCTTTTGGAAGGCATGAAAGAAAAGGGAGTCGGCTGTATCGTCAATGTCGGTGCCAGTCTCAGAGGCTGCAGGGATACGATCCTGCTGACAGAGGAGTATGATTTTATTTACGGAGCGATCGGCGTACATCCGAGTGATACGGATGATCTGAACGAAGAGAGTTTTGGGTGGCTATCCGAGAATTGTCAGAAGGAGAAGATCGTGGCGATCGGAGAGATCGGCCTGGATTACCATTACCCGGAGCCGTCGCATGAACAGCAGAAATACTGGTTTGAAAGACAGCTTTTTCTGGCACAGAAGACAAAACTTCCGGTCGTGATCCATTCGAGGGAAGCGGCAAAGGATACGCTGGATCTGATGAAACAGTTTAAGGGTAAATTAAACGGGGGCGTGATCCACTGTTTTTCTTATGGCGTGGAAATGGCGAAAGAATATGTGGATATGGGCTATTATATCGGTATAGGGGGCGTCGTCACATTTAAAAACGGTAAAAAGTTAAAAGAGGTAGTGGAGTATCTGCCGATGGACAGGATCGTTTTAGAGACGGACTGTCCATATCTTGCACCGGAGCCAAACCGCGGGAAGAGGAACAGTTCTTTGAATCTTCCTTATGTGGTTAAGGCGATCGCAGAGCTTAAGGGGCTGACGGAGGAAGAAGTAGTGTGTCAGACCTGTGAGAATGCAAAGAAGCTGTATTCCCTCGGGGATATGGACTGAAAACAGTCAGTTCATGTCAGAAATGCTATGTTTATCATGGGACAATTTATGGATATGAAGGAGAAATCATGGCTTATTTAGGAAATCCGCAGGGAACCATTGCGGTCTTGCAGAAATATCAATTTCGTTTTCAAAAAAAATTCGGTCAGAATTTTCTGATCGATCCGCATGTGCTGGACAAGATCATAAAATATGCGCAGATCGGGAAAGAGGACTGCGTGATAGAGATCGGGCCTGGGATCGGTACCATGACACAGTATCTGTGTGAGTCTGCAAAAGAAGTCGTGGCGGTGGAGATTGACCGGAATCTGATCCCGATCTTAAAGGATACTCTTTCAGAGTATGACAATGTGACGGTGATCAATGAAGATATCTTAAAGGTTGATATCAATCGCATCGTACAGGAAAAAAATGATGGCAGGCCGGTAAAGGTGGTGGCGAATCTGCCCTATTACATTACAACACCCATCATTATGGGACTATTTGAAAGCGGAGTGCCTTTAGACAGTGTCACGATCATGGTTCAGAAGGAAGTGGCGGACCGGATGCAGACCGGCCCGGGCTCCAAAGATTATGGTGCTTTGTCTTTAGCGGTGCAGTATTATGCGAAACCGGAGATCGTGGCAAATGTACCGCCTAACTGTTTTATGCCCCGTCCGAATGTGGGAAGTGCAGTTATCAGGTTGATACGCTATGATAAGCCGCCGGTGGAGGTAAGGGATGAAAGATTCCTGTTTGCACTGATCAGGGCTTCCTTTAATCAGCGTAGAAAAACACTGGTGAACGGATTGGGCAATGCCGGGATTCTTTTACCGGGTACTGAGAGGACGGTTTTGTCAAAAGATATGGTCTTACAAGGCCTGCAGGAGATGGAGCTTTGTGAGTCGATCCGGGGTGAGGCATTGACCTTGGAGCAATTCGCGTCATTGAGTAACCTTCTTTTGGAAAAAAATGGGGAGCATCCGGATAATTCCGAAAAAAGATAGAATATCTTTCCCATGAATTTTGACATTGATGTTTGCATATGATAGAATTGTATAATAATAAAAATAGGGATTTCTGACCATTTTTTTAAAATACAATAGGGGTGAACAGACTTGGACAAGTATGAGTATAAGGTGCGTGCCGAGGAGATTAACGCACTGATCGAAAAAAGGCAGTATGCAGAAGCTGTAAAAATCGCGGATACCATCGACTGGAGCCGTGTGAAAAGTCATTTGATGCTGTGCAAGATCAGCGATCTGTATAAGATCAACCGACGTTATGAAGAAAGCAGGGAGATTTTACTTCTTGCCGATGAACGTTGTCCGGAAAATCGTAAGATCATTTATAATCTTTGTGAACTTAGCATAAAATTAGAGGATATCGTACAGGCGGTTGAGTACTACAAAGAGTTTGCACAGATCGCACCGAAGGATACCGGACGTTTTATTCTGCAGTATCGTCTGTATGAGGCACAGGATGTCAGTCTTGAAGAGAGGATTGCTGTTCTGGAAGACTATAAGAAGCGCGATTACAGAGAAAAATGGGCGTATGAGCTGGCTTATCTGTATCACCGTATTGGTCTGGAAACCAGATGTATTGAAGAATGTGATGAGCTGATCCTGTGGTTTGGTGAGGGGCGTTATGTGATCAAGGCTATGGAGCTTAAGATGCTTCACGCAGCGCTTACGCCGGAGCAGCAGGAAAAGTATGATCAGTATAAAAAGGCAAGGTCTGCTTCGATCGCGGCAAGAAAAGAGGAGGCGGTCGCTCCGGCATCCGGACAGACTGCCAATATCAATATCGAAGGCGAGTCCCAAAGCGGCGCCATGACTCTGCCGATTTCCATCAAGTCTGTCAATGCGGCAAATGTTCCGACAGCCAAGATCCCTTCCAAGAAGGTCAATGCCGGACTAAAAGAGGCAGAAAGGGAAGAGCCGGAGGAATTACCGGAAGCATTTGAGGATACGGCAGAAGAAGTCAAAGATGCAGAACGTATCGCACAGGAAGCTGCTACAAAGCGTTTGTTTGATCGTCTGATCAAAGCAGGAGCGGCGGCAGTAGAGGATGCAGGAGGATCTGTCGGAAAAGAAGAAACGGAGCCGGTTTTGGGAGAGGCAGAATCGGAAGAAAAGCCGGCAGAAGAGTCGGATAGAGAGACAAAAGAAGAAAACGAGCCTGTTCAGGGAGCTCCTTTACAGGAAGGGGAAAAGTCAGAAGACGAGATGGATATCCAGATCAAGCCGATCGATGTAGGAGAGTATAATACCATCAATCTTCAGCAGGAGTTAGCCAAGAATCTTGCCAAAATGCTGGCGGAAGAGGATATGGATGCGGTGGATGCCACAAAAGCGCTTCCCATTGATTCTATCTTAGAGTCAACAGACCCCGATCTGTTCAAAAATGTGACGAATCAGACTATCCGTACGGGCAAGACCGCTTCCATGCTGGGGGATTCCCAGGAAATGTCCCCGATCACTGAGGAGGAACTGCTGGCTTCTTTGGAAGAAAAGCCCAAGACGGCAGACCAGTTTGGCAATACCAAGATCCTGATGGAGAAAGAACAGGAAGCAGCTGCCAGAGCTGAGGAGGCAAAAAAAGCGAAACAGGAAGAGGCTGCAGTGCTGGAAGATACGGTTACACAGCCCTTAGAGGATGAACAGTCAGATATACCGGAGACTGTTTTTGAAGATGCTGTCGGGCCGGAAGCGGGAATGCAGGAGCCTGTTTTGACTGCAGTGCAGGAGAGCGTTCCTTCCGGTCAGGAGGAGCTTTCTGCTCTGGAGGAACCACAACAGCCGGCGGAAGCACCAAGACTTTCAACCGGTGTCACTCAGGCGATCGATGCTTCTTTAGTCAATATGAGTGAGTTGACAAAGACAGCAAAAGATCTGGACGAAAAAGAAGAACCGGCAGCAATTCAGACGTATAAAACCGTGCAGACACCGGAAGGCGGGATCTTAAAACCGGTGACCGGAGTTACCCAGACGATCGACGCTTCTGTTCTGAATCTGGGCGAATTGCTTTCTACTGCGCAAGAGAAGCATTTTACTCCGACGCAGGAGCCGACAGAAGAAGTCGTAGAAACACAACCGGCGGCAGCAGAGCAGGAGACAGTGGGAGAACAGCCGGTTTCCATGGAGGAGCAGTCCCCCATACAGCCCTCTGCTTCGGAGCAGCAGGCTGATACGCAGGCAGAAGCTCCTTCCGCTGAAAAAGCGGTGAGCGAGCAGATCACCGGACAACTCAGTTTCACCGATATCATGGCCGAGTGGGAAGAAACGAAGAAAGCCAGTGAAGAAAAATTAAAAGAAGAAATGCGTCAGCGCATGTTGAAACATACCGGTTCCATGTTTGAGGATTTTGATTCGATGGCGCGTGCGAGTGTTACATCTGACCTGAATCTGATCTCTCCCATGGAGGATGTTTTCAGCGAGACGAAAGAGCCGGGAACAGAGGTTGAGAATGCGCTTGGAGCAGATATAAAGGAAAATGAAGAATCGGAGGATTCCGGTTTTATCCATCAATTTTTCCAGGATGCACAGAGTTCCCTTCAGGAGGAACAGCGCCAGCCTGTGATAGAAGAGCCGGATGATGAGCCGATCCATACACAGGTATTTAACACAGAAGAGATCAAAGGTATTGAGGAGCATCTTCTGAATAATCTTCAAAAGGAAAGCAGTCGGATCGAGCCGGAGTTAGTGATGCCGGTTATTCCGGATACGGGAGTGATACCGCCGGTTTTGGGAGCAGTGCCTGCACCTGAGACAGCACCTGTCATGGAAACACCTTCCCATGAGCCGGAGCCCGAATACCCGGAAGTTTCGACCGCCCAGGAATCGCCTGTCATGGCAGAAACCGCTTATCCACAGGATAGTACAGCATCTGTGACACCGGTATATGTTCCGGAGACTTCGCAACAGCCGGTATCTGCTGAGATGGCGTCGGCTGGTACGAAGCCGCAGCTAAACAGTCTGGTAACGACCGGGGAAATCCAGTTTACGGATCTGACGGAAGATGCTGCAGAAGTAAAAGAGGACGATACTCCCGCTGCAAGGGAGTTGACAGAGAAGGAAAGAGAGCTTTTCGGGGCTTATCTCCAGAGTCCGCAGATCGAGAAGCAGATCATATATGCGATCGATCATATTTCTCTTGCTTCGAAGGCAGGCAATGTACTGATCTCAGGTATGGCAGGGGCAGGATCTACAGAAGTGATCAAAAATCTGGTTAAGATCGTACAGTCGAATGATGACCAGTTTTCCAAGAAGGTTGCCAAGATCACCGGTAGTATTCTGGACAAGAAGGACATCCGGGCTACGCTTGACAGTGTGGAAAACGGTGCACTGATCGTAGAGAAAGCAGGAGAGCTGACACCACACGTCTGTCAGGTGATGTCGGATTATGTCAAAGAGCTTCCGCCTTATAAGAGTGTTCTTTTGTTTATGGAAGATACCAGAGGCAATATCGATAAGATGGTAAGTGAATGCCCTGCGCTGAAGGACATTTTTGATATCCGGATCGATCTGATGGCACTTGATAATGACGGTCTGGTAAATGTCGGCAAAGAATATGCCAAAGAGCAGGAGTATTCCATTGATGAGATGGGGATGTTAGCGCTTTATACCCGTATTGCGGATATGCAGACTAATGACCACCACGTTACGATCCAGGAAGTGAAAGAGATTGTAGATGAGGCGATCGCAAATGCGGGAAAGAAATCAGTATCACATATCGCGGAGGTTCTTTTGGGAAAGCGGTTTGATGCAGATAATAATATCGTTTTAAGGGAAAAAGACTTTATGAAAGACAGGTAGAAGGATATGGCAAAAAAGAATGTAGAGGTAGTAAATCCATTGTTTCTGACAGAAGCAGACCAGTATGTATTTGCACAGGGCTGTCATTATGAGATTTATGAAAAAATGGGGGCACATCTGACAGAAGTGGACGGTAAGAGGGGTGTCTACTTCGCTGTCTGGGCTCCGAATGCGGAATATGTCAATGTCGTTGGTTCCTTTAATGACTGGGATATGTATAAAGATAATATGCTGCGTCTGGGTGGCGGCGGTATTTTTGCGCTGTTCATCCCGGACGTCAGGGAAGGAGATCTGTACAAATTCCTGATCACGACAAAGGACGGACGTAAGATTTATAAGGCAGACCCTTATGGTAATTATTCACAGCTAAGGCCGGATAATGCTTCGATCGTGACGGATCTGTCCCGCTTGAAATGGACGGATTCTGCCTGGATGAAGAGCAGGGAGATCAAGGACTGGAACAAAGAGCCCATCGCGGTTTATGAATGTCATATCGGTTCCTGGATGAAGCATCCGGTGGAAGACGGAGATGGTTTTTACACTTACAGAGAGTTCGCGGATCGTATCGTACCGTATCTTCTGGATATGAATTATACGCATCTGGAGCTCATGGGCATCGCAGAGCATCCGTTTGATGGTTCCTGGGGTTATCAGGTGACCGGTTACTATGCACCGACATCTCGTTACGGTACGCCGGAGGATTTTGCTTATCTGATCAATCAGCTTCACAAAAATAAGATCGGTGTGATCATTGACTGGGTTCCGGCACATTTCCCGCGCGATGAGTTTGGTCTGGCCGAGTTTGACGGGACCTGTCTGTATGAACATCCGGACCCACGCAGAGGTGAGCATCCGGACTGGGGTACCAAAATCTTTAATTATGGCAAGAATGAAGTCAGCAATTTCCTGATCGCCAACGCTTTGTTCTGGGTGGAGAAGTTCCACATTGACGGTGTTCGTGTGGATGCCGTGGCTTCCATGCTTTATCTGGATTACGGCAAGAAGGATGGAGAGTGGCTTCCGAATAAATACGGTGACAACAAGAATCTGGAAGCGATCGAATTTCTTCGTCATTTGAATTCTATCATGGAGCAGAGAAATCCGGGAGTGCTCACAATCGCAGAAGAATCTACTGCGTGGCCGAAGGTGACGAAAAAACCGGAGGAAGATGGTCTGGGATTCAAATTTAAATGGAATATGGGCTGGATGCATGATTTTTGCGAATATATGAAGTTAGATCCCATTATGAGGAAAGGGGATCATTATGCCATGACCTTTGCCATGTCCTATAATGAGAGTGAGAACTATATCCTTCCGATCTCCCATGATGAAGTGGTACATCTGAAATGTTCGATGTTAAATAAGATGCCGGGTTATTATGTAGATAAATTCTCGAATCTGAGAGTCGGCTATACCTATATGTTTACGCATGCAGGGAAGAAACTTCTGTTTATGGGACAGGATTTCGGGCAGGATTGTGAGTGGAGTGAGGCCAGGGAGTTAGAGTGGCATTATCTGGATGATGAGAACCATAAGGGACTTCACGATTATATGAAAAAGCTTCTGGGGATCTATAACAAGTATCCCGCGCTTCATGAGATCGACAATAACTGGGGCGGTTTTGAATGGATGAACGCGGATGATAAAGAGAACAGCGTATATACGTATGTTCGTAAATGCTCGTCCGGTAAAAATAATATTCTGGTCGTATTGAATATGACACCGATGGAGAGAGACAATTATAAGATCCCGGTTCCCAAAAAGAAAAAATACAAGCTACTCTTAAACAGTGATGAGAAACAGTTTGGCGGGCAGGGGATGGAGGTTCCGGCAGAGCTTTCGGCAAAAGAGGATCCCTGTGGCGGAAAGGATTATTCCATCACAGTCAGTCTGCCGCCATATGCAGCACTTTTATTTGTATTCTGACAGTAGAAAGCTAAAGTAAATCATGGATTTTGACGAAATAAAGGGTAAGTGAAACTTGCCCTTTATTTTTTTGTGATAAATCTGACAAGCGCATGTTGTGGTTACAGGAACAAGGATCTGATATAGTAGAAAGATATGAGGTATTTATGAATATATACTTAAAGCCGGAATACTTCAGTCAGGGAGTCGAACAAGGAGGTCCGATCCCGCCGGGAGTGGCGAGAACAACTGCATATGGAGCCGGGGATACAAGGAGTACAAACGGCATTTCATTAGACATTTCTGGTTTTGTTAAGGATAACGCATACGCAGGTCAGGGAAAGACCGCAGAAGATGTGATGAGTGAGATAGGTGCGAAAGACATTGCAACTATGCAAAATTACATGACCGTTATGTCTAATACTTTGTCCAAAGAAGATTATGAAGAACTTATAAAGGATGGATGCGATCCCGGCCAGATGCCTGTCGGCGAGACAGTTACAGTGGTGGATGAGATCAAAGCTGTGATGGCAGAGGCTGGTATCGTGATCGAAGGATATAATGACCGGATTGATAAAGAGGCGATCAAAGAGATCACCGGAAATGAAACTTATGCACAGGTGATTGCGGCCGGCTTTGAAAAATATGGTGTGGAACCTACCGCCCAGAATATAAAGGATACACTTGGAGAGATCCGAAAGCTTTCAGAGGTAGGAGAGCTTTCAGAAAATGCCAAAGCATATATGCTTATAAATCATCTGGATCTGACAAGCGATCATCTGTTTAAAGCGGCTTTTTGCGGGGGAAGTGGAAATCTCAGGCAGGGACAGGGTTACTTTGCGGAAAGCTCGGATGGTTATTATGGCAAAATGGCCGATCAGGGCGATGTGGATCTTTTGCGGGATCAGATCGAAAAGATCCTTGTGGATGCGGGACTTACGACGGATGCGGATACCATGAAAGAGGCAGCATGGATTGTGGAAAACGGCATAGAACTTACAGCCGATCATATCGGCAGGCTTCATGAAATGAACCGTCTTACATTTCCACTAACGCCAGATCAGATAGCTGATGCAGCTGCCAGGGCTGTTTCGGACGGGTTACGACCGGCTGCCGCTGATCTTGGAAGTGATCGGACGCTTTTGGAAAAAGCCCTGCAGATCAGTAAGGAGACGGAAGCGGTTACAGATGAAATATTAAAGTCAGCGGTGTCAATGGAGCGGACACTTTCACTTACCGGACTGCATTCACAGGAAGAAATAGCGGTCACATTGAGTGCGCAGCAGGAAAAAACTTATCTGACTGCCAAAAGACAGATGGAAGAGATCAGACTTCATATGACAGTGAATGCCAATTACCAGCTTCTGAAAAAAGGGATCCGGCTGGATACGCTCCCGCTCGAACGGGCGGTGGAAGCACTTCGGTCTGAGGAGGAAGCATTTGGAAAGCTGTTGTTTAAGGAGCAGCCAAAGCCTTCTGAGTCATACAGGTTATGGCAGGAGACAGATCTGAAAGTTGCACAGTTAAAACTGATGCCGGCGGCACTCGTCGGAGCTGTATCCGGTAAAGAGACGGTTACTATCCGGATGGCTCATACATCAGGAAGTATGTTCAAAGAACAATACGAAAAAGCCGGGCAGACCTATGAAGCGCTGATGACAGCACCCAGAAAAGATCTGGGGGATTCGATGGTAAAGGCCTTTCGGAATGTAGATGATCTGCTGGATAGTATGGGATTTTCTCTGACGGAAGAAAACAGGCGTGCCGTCCGTATCCTGGGATATAATCGTATGGAGATCACAGGAGGATCGTTGGAGCAGATCAAAAATGCAGATGCGCTGATACAGGATGTGATATCCCGGCTTACGCCGGCTAAGACTTTGCAGATGATCCGTGACGGTATCAATCCGTTGGAAAGTTCTATGACACAGTTGAGAGAGTATTTGTCGGCTACAGACGAAACGGATATGGTACGGGCAGAGAAATACAGCCGTTTCCTTTATGATCTGGAACAGGATCAGGCCATCACCGGTCCGGAGAAAGAAGCCTACATCGGGATCTACCGGATGTTAAGACAGATCGAGAAGTCAAAGGGTGCTGCAGTGGGTGCTGTGGTACATAATGGACAGGAAATGAGTTTTGCAAGTCTTTTGGAAGCGGTGAGGACGAGAAGGACGGGCGGGATCGACAGGAGAGTGGCACAGGATACCGGATCTTTGAAAGAAGAGGCATTGTACCGTAATTCGATCTCCGGACAGATCCGTGCATACTTTGATGCTTTTTCAACAAAAGAGAGCACACAGATGTTTGCCGGACAAAGTCTTTTCGAGCTTCAGGAAAGTTTACAGGTTTCCGGTGAAGTGCTGGAGGAGCTTTTGGCAAATGATCAGAGTGTGACGCCGGATCATTTACAGGCACAAAAGGAGTTTTCGAAAAACCGGGGGGCTTTATACCGCAGGCTTCACCGACTTGATCACAAAGAAACAATGCAGGACAGTTATTCGAGGCTTTTGGAGAGCTTTACCGATGCCGACAGTGTCATGAAACAGTATGAGGAAATGACAGTAATGGCAAAGGAAGTGATCGAAGATGCCATGGAACAGTCTGATGCATCTTACATAGATGTCAGGAGCATGGTTATGATGCATAAGCAGATTTCTTTTGCGTCACAGCTGTCCAAAGAGGAAAACTATGAAGTCCCCATGACCTTGGAGGGAGAACTGACCAGTGTCAATATTCGTATCATTCATGAGCGGGATAAAAAGGGAGAAGTCAGTGCATCCTTTGAGCATGAGCATTACGGCAGAGTGCAGGCAAGGTTTATCATGCAGCAGACCGGCCGGATCGACGGATTTGTGGTGACAAATGAACAGGAAGGTTTGTTGCGGTTAAGAGAGCGTGATGAAGACTTATGCAGAAATCTTTTAAAGGAATCCGGCAAGGAAGCCGATGTAAAATATGTGTATCAGGAAAAGGAAGTACGGCCTGCCTATACGCGGACAGAAATAGATGAAACGGTTTCCACACAGATCCTTTACCAGATCGCAAAAGGATTTTTAGAGACATTTACAAATTAAAAATATCCGAAAGGAGTAAAGCGTATGAAAGTAAATTATAATATTTCCGCCATTATCGCAAATGGCACATTAAAGAAAAATGATGACCGGTTAAGTGTATCCAGCCAGAGATTATCTTCGGGTTATAAGATCAATCAGGCGAAGGATGATCCTTCCGGCATTGCCATCGGGAAAAAGATGCGGGCGCAGATCAGGGCGCTCGAACAGTCCGATCAGAACAGTAATGATGCTGTTTCTGTAGTAGCCAGCGCGGACGGAGCTCTGACAGAGGTTCATTCCATGCTCCAGAGAATGAATGAGCTGGCAGTGAAAGCAGGTACCGATACGTTGACAGATTCCGACAGGGAACTGATCGATAAGGAGGTCCAGCAGCTGAAGGATGAGATTGCCCGCATTGCGAAGGATACGGATTTTAACGGACAGACACTTTTAGACGGTACGTTTGACCGTAAAGGCTATACAGGTAACACCAATGTAAAAATGATTTCAGCATCAGACAGTGTTTTGCCGGGAATATATAATATGAGTCTGACTGCTGCCATGGTAGATGATAAACTGACGATCACGTCTGCGTCACTGAACAGCACAACAGCTGTAGGGGCGGATTCTTTTATCAATAATGCCAGTGTGAAGATCGATGGAGATAAAGTGACATTTTCCGACCAGGATGGAAATGAGATCACGATGTTTGCCAAAGAAGCCGGATCTTATGATCTGGATGTGGATGTGACGGATATCGGACCGATGCGGGTTCAGATCGGGGCAAATGAAGGACAGGTGCTTTCCATTCGTGTTCCGGAAGTATCTTTGACTCATTTGGGATTGCATCATACCGATGTACTGACGCATGATCATGCACAGACAGCGATCGGAGAAATATCCGGTGCGATTTCCTATATTTCTTCTGTCCGCTCGAGACTGGGTGCTTATCAGAACAGACTGGAGCATACCAATTCCAGCCTGGATATCACACAGGAGGAAATGACGGGTGCTTACTCACGTATCATGGATGTGGATATGGCAGAAGAAATGACAGAGTATACCAATTTACAGGTACTGGTCCAGGCGGGAACCAGCATGGTAGCACAGGCAAATGAGAGACCGCAGCAGGTATTGCAGCTTTTACAGTAAATGCACAGATACATATGCTGCAGATAACAGGAGAAAACGATGACGAATGAACAAAAACAGGAATTTACACGAAGAGTCTCTCAGGCGAACCGATCTGAGATGATCGTAATCTTGTATGATATTTTTCTGGTATATGTAAGAGATGCCCTGGACGCAGGAGAACAGACACAGCTTCGACATGCCGGTATCAGCAGGGCGAAGGATACCATCCGGGAGTTAATGAGTTCCATCAATTCGGAAAGCCCACTTGCATCCAATTACAGAAGCCTTTATACCTTTATCCTGCATCAGCTGGCAAAGGCAGATGCATCGGGAGACAGAGAGATTTTGCGTCAGCTTCAGATGATGGTAACTTCTTTGCGTAATACTTATAAAAAAGTCAGCGACATGGACAAATCCCCTGCCGTAATGGGAAATGTGGAGACGGTCTATGCAGGACTGACTTATGGGCGCGGGCAGATCAATGAAAATCTGCAGAATGCAGATAACCGCGGGTTTCTGGTATAAAAAAAGCACTTCTTTCATATCATGAACAAAGAGGAAACAGGCAGGTTCTATATGGAACAGTTGCAGCAGATGGCGTGGATCGCCGGAGTCTTTGGTCTGATATTGATGATCTTGTTTTTAAAAGAAAAATTGAGCTTTTTCATTCGTCTTGCAGGCAGAGGTATTTTGTGTACTGCTCTTTTGTGGGGAATGGATCAGGCTCTTTTTTTCTTTGGGATACAAGCGGTGCCTGGAATCAATCCATGGACGGTTTTGACAGGCACAATACTAGGATTTCCGGGGCTTTGCCTCTTATTTGGCGTATGTTATTTTTAAAAATCCGTCACTATTCACAAAAATGGAATAATTCTATAAAGAGACTGGACAAACGAAATTTTGTCGTTTATAATCCAACTTACAAATCCTTTACAGGATTTCTAATGGTCACATCGTGACATCTGAATCATTTGAGAAAAGCTTAAGATTCATTCATTTTAATCGATTAAACAATCACGTATATTAACAGGTAACCGGTAAGATATTCTAAGTATGATAATGGAGTCGTTAGATCACTTCAAAGAGAAGGGAGAGCAGAACAAAAGGATGAGACGAGCATGAGACAGGTCATGGCAGTCTGTGACTGCGAAAAACAATATGCCTTCCGGCTGGCAGAGTATATGAACCGGCAAAAAAGCCTGCCTTTTGAGGTAATGGCATTCGATGATCTGCAAAAGTTGGAGACATATCTGCAAACACAGGAGATCATGGTACTTCTCATAGAAGAAGGGCTGTTTTTTGCAGCAAAGACAGAGTTAACGATACCGCAGATCGTTTTACTTAAAAGCGGGCAGAACGAAAAAGAGATGGATACGGTCTGTGAAAAGATGGACTATCAGGTCCATCCTGTTATCTATAAATATCAGTCGGCTAAGATCATCAGCAGACAGCTTTTGGAGATCTGCATGGAAAGCAGTCAGATCCGGCTTTTACCTACTCTGCAGACAAATTCGGACAAGACACTGATCGCGGTATATTCTCCGGTCGGAAGATGCCTGCAGACTTCTTTTTCCATCGTGTTGGGACAGCTTCTGGCAAAGGACAGGAAGTGTCTGTATATCAATATGGAACCTTATTCCGGGTTTCACAGCCTTTTCGGAAAACAATATGAACAGGGTATGTCGGATCTGCTGTATTATCTGTCAAAAGGAAACGAACGTTTTTTGCTGAAGCTAAAAGGCATGGCGGAGTCCATCGGACAGCTTGACTATATCCCTCCTGCCTGCTCCTTTCTGGATCTGATGGATATTTCCATTGAGATATGGCAGCTTTTTATCGAAACTTTAGTGGAACAGACGGATTATGATGTAATTTTGTTTGATCTGTCAGATCATATCAGAGGACTGTTTGAGATTCTTTCTGCTTGTGACCATATCTACACGATTATTAAAAAAGACGGCATTGCGATGGCAAAGCTGGATCAGTATGAGCAGATCCTTTCCTACACCAATCATGAAGCAATTCTGGATAAAACCAAAAAATGTCAGATCCCCGTATTCAAGGAACTTCCCAGACAGCTCGAACGACTTCCTTACAGCGAGCTGGCAGAATATGTCAGACAGCTGATCCGGGAGGATGGCTTATGACAGATTATGGACAGATGAAGGGTCAGATCAGGGAACGAGTGCTTCAAAAGATGGATTTTTCAATGGATCTGACAGAAGAACAGATCGAAGAGATGATCGATGAAGAAGTTCTGGCAGCCGGCAGAATGCAGTATCTGCCCCTGGAAAAGAAGCGGGAGCTTGGAAAAGAACTGTTTTTTTCTATCAGGAGACTGGACATTTTGCAGGATCTGATCCTGGACGAATCCGTTACGGAGATCATGGTAAACGGACCGGAAAATATTTTTGTGGAACGGGAAGGGAAACTTACGAGGTATGAGAGACACTTTGAAAGCAAAGAGAAGCTGGAAGATGTTATTCAGCAGATCATAGCCGGCAGTAATCGTGTGGTCAATGAAGCCACTCCGATCGTAGACGCCAGACTGGAAAACGGCGCCAGAGTGAATGTGGTGTTATCACCCATTGCCTTAAACGGACCAATCTTAACGATCCGCAGGTTTCCGAGTGATCCGATCCTAATGAAAAATCTGCTGGAGCTTGGCTCCATCACCGAAGAGGCTGCTGTATTTTTGAAAAAACTGGTGATTGCCGGGTATAACATCTTTATCAGTGGCGGAACAGGCAGTGGAAAAACAACATTTCTCAATGCATTGTCCCAATTTATCCCACCTTCCGAACGGATCATAACCATTGAAGACAGTGCGGAATTACAGTTACAGGAGGTGGAAAATCTGGTACGTATGGAGACGAGGAATGCCAATGTCAAAGGGTGTGAACAGATAAGTATTCGCGATCTGATACGAGCATCTTTGCGTATGCGGCCGGATCGCATCATCGTCGGAGAAGTCAGGGGAAGTGAAGCCATTGATATGCTGCAGGCATTGAATACAGGACATGACGGTTCTTTATCTACCGGACATGCAAACAGTTCGCGGGATATGCTTTCCAGACTGGAGACAATGGTATTAATGGGAATGGATCTGCCCCTTGCGGCAATCCGCAGGCAGATCGCATCGGGAATCGACTTGATCGTACATCTGGCAAGACTTCGGGACAGGACAAGAAAAGTGCTTGAGATCGTAGAAGTGACCGGATATGAACAGGGTGAGATCCAATGCAGAAAGCTGTATGAATTTGTGGAAGAAGGGGAAGAGGAGGCTGGAAAGGTAAAAGGAGCACTGAAACAGTGCGGCAGGCTTTGTCACAGGCAGAAACTGATACAGGCAGGGATCACAGGAGAGAAAGAAGATGGACTATAACCGCTATACATTCCAACTGAAAGAAAGAATAGGGTTGTTACTGGAAATAATCCTTGTCACGACAGTGGTCAGCTTTTTGTTTTATGAATCGTTTCCGGCCCTGATTCTGGGCTTTCCCATTGGATTTTTCTGGAAGAAACGGAAACAGAAAAAATTGGCAGATGAACGGAAAATGCGTCTGAAGTTACAGTTTAAGGACGGTATCCTGGCGGTGTCAAATGCTCTGCAGGTTGGATATTCGATCGAGAATGCCTTTCTGGAGGGAGAGAAGGATCTTAGGATGACTTATCCTCCGGATGCGGATATTATAAAGGAATTTCATCACATCAACAGTCAGGTGAAAAATAACAGAGTGTTAGAAAATCTGATAATGGATTTTGCTGTACGCACGCACATAAAGGATATTAAAGATTTTGCACAGGTATTTGTGATCGCCAAAAGAAAGGGCGGTGATCTGGCAGGTATCATTCAGAATACAGTGGATATCATCAGTGAGAAAATAGAAGTGCAGCAGGAGATCGAAACGATCCTGACGGCAAAGCAGTTTGAGCAACGGATCATGAGCGTGGTCCCGGTGATGATCATGTTTTATATCAGGGTGACTTCTCCCCACTTTTTTGACAGTCTTTATCACAACCTGTTTGGGATCGGGCTGATGACTTTGTGCCTTGTTCTTTATGGAGCGGCGATCTATGTGGGAGAGCGTATCGTTACGATCGAAATCTAAAAAAATGGGATAAAACAAGGGATTATATAAAAGAAGTTACAAGGACAGGGACTGAAATACAAAACAAGATCCGTAAACAGCAATGCATCATAGACAGGTGGTTAGTGTGAGAAATGATAAAAAGAAAAAGAACATATTCAGAGGTATGGCAGCATTCTTACTATGCCGGATACCACTGGAAAAATACTGCGATGTCCGCGTCAGGGAAGATATGAAGGAGTTGGTTGCGCCGCTGCGGGTAGAAGAGGAACTGCGTTTCTATTATGAAAAGAGGATCGCCCTGTCTCTGGCGATCGTGGGAGCGGGAATCCTTCTGGCACTTTTGACAACCATCACACAGGGGCAGTCGGGAATATTAAAAGAGGCACAGGGGCGGCTTTATATTGAAAGAGACAAGGCAGACGGCATGGTAAAGCAGGCAGAACTGGTCACGGAGTATCAGGGAGAACAAGCGGTACTTGATCTGAAAATAGAGCCTGTAAAATATACCGAAGAACAGTTTGAAGCAGTCTGTCTGGAAATGCAGGAAAAACTTCCCGCAATGATCAAAGGCGAAAACATGGATTTAGAGCATGTCTGTAAGGATCTTTATTTACCGGAGCGTTATGGAAATTATCCGTTTGTACTGACCTGGAGCTTTGACAATTATGACTACATTCATACGGATGGAACTGCGGATCCAAAGCGACTGCGGGAATTGAAGGAAGAAGGGTCTGTGACACAGGTGGAGGCAGTGGTGACATATGACAGATATGAGATGACATTGCGCTTTCCGTTGCGGTTTATAAAGCCGGAGGAAGAGTCGGCAGATCTGTGGGAAGCGTTACAGGTATTTCTCGAAGAAGAACAGGACAGGCAGGGGACGCACAAACAATTTGTTCTTCCCGATTGCTTTCGTAAGAAAGAGGTAAGGTATGCAGAGAAAAAAAATCTGTCGTGGATCCGGATCTTTTTCCTGTCACTGGTTACTTCTGTGGTGCTTTTTTTTGCAGGAAATCAGGATCTTCATAAGGAAACATTAAGGCGCAGGGAACAGCTTTTACGAAAATATCCGGAGTTTGTCAGTAAGCTCATGCTTTTTCTGGGAGCAGGAATGACACCAAAGGCTTCTTTTTATCAGATTTATAAAGACTGTGAAAAAACGGAGTCCACCCATGCAAAACAGAAGGATTATTTTTACGAGGAATTGAAATACATGATCCATTCCCTGGAAAACGGGGTATCGGAGATCGAGGCTTATGAACAGTTCGGGAAGAAATGCAGGGTAAACCAGTATCGTAAGCTGATGGCACTTTTTGTTCAGAATCATAAGAAGGGGACGGCAAATTTTATCCGGCTGATGGAAGAAGAAGTGAGAGATAATTTTGAAAGACAGAAAAGTGAAGCCAGAAGACTTGGAGAAAAGGCAGGGACAAAGCTGTTGTTTCCCATGATCGTAATGCTGGGAATCGTGATGGTCATCATTATGGTTCCGGCATTTATCTCCTATCAGGTGTAGGTGTGCAGCCCGTGAAACAATGGCAGAAAGGAGTGTGCTTTTATGCGGGTTCACATAGATACAGACAATGCAGGCGGGCAGGAAAGGAGGAGGAAGATGAACGGAAAAATCAAAGGACGATTCAGAAAAGCGGCGAAGGATAATCGGGGAATCGGGACTGTGGAGATGATACTGATTTTGGTAGTACTGATCGCACTTGTGCTGATTTTCAAGGAACAGATGATCTCTCTGGTAAATAATATATTCCAGACGATCACATCACAAAGCGGAAAGGTGTAAATGAGTGAAAAGAGGATCGATCACGATATATTTGACATTTATGATGTCCATTATGCTGACTTTGGTTACTCTGTTGGTTGCCGGTGCCAGAGACAGCGTGATCCGGACGAAAACAGAGTGCAGTATGGATGCAGCGCTTTATTCTGTGTTTGCGGAGTACAACAGACAGCTGCTCGAGCGCTATGATCTGCTTTTCATTGATACCTCGTATGGAAACGGACAGGGAACGCCGGCAAACTGTGCAGCACATTTAAAGGACTATTTAAACCGGAATTTTCGGGTAAAATCCGGGATTACGACTTTAAATGCGCGCGATTTGCTGGCATTGTCTGTCGTAAACACTGAAATTACAGATTTTGCCCTTGCCACGGATGATAAGGGAGAGGTACTGGTAAGGCAGGCTGCCGATTATGTAAAGACGGAATATGGACTAAACAGTCTGGAACGGATCAGGAAGAACCTGCAGACGGCAAAGGACGAAGGGTTTTTAACGATGGATGTATCCGCAAGGCAGATCGACAATCAGGCACAGATTGACAATATGGAACTTCCCAAAAAACAGATTTCCGAAGAGGAATGGGAGGACATCCCGTTGGATAATCCTGCAGATGCGGTAAATAGTGCAAGGATGGTGGGAATCTTATCCTTTGTGTTGCCGGAAGAAAATGAACTTTCCACTCAAGCAGTCAATCTTTCCAATTATGTTTCGAAGAGAAACTGTCCTTGCGGAAGCGGGATCGGAAACCGAAAGGCAGTTACAATGGCAGACAGGATCTTATTTGATAAATATATTCTGCAAAAAGCAGACTGCTA
Organism: Lachnospiraceae bacterium; assembly: GCA_015056815.1. GTDB lineage: Bacteria > Bacillota > Clostridia > Lachnospirales > Lachnospiraceae > SIG333. Next base: position 37,296 of record SVFN01000026.1, read on the forward strand.
TACCACAAAGGATCCGGACGGACTTTTACGCTATCAGATGGAATATGTGATCGGCGGACAGTCGGATGATGTCGGCAATCTGAAAAAAACAGTAGAAAAGCTGTTATTCATCAGGCAGGCGGCGAATATGACCTATCTGTTTTCGGATGGAGCCAAGATCGCGGAAGCAGAGGCTTTAGCCTTATCTCTGACTGCGGTCGCAGCGGCTCCGGAATTTGCGGAACCGGTTAAGATTTCCATTTTACTTGCGTGGGCATATGCAGAAAGCGTGTATGATATCAGACATCTTCTTTCAGGCGGCAGGATACCGCTTGTGAAAACAGCACAGTCCTGGCATTTTGGTCTGCAGGAAATGCTGCGGTTTCGTGAGCATCTTTCGGATGAACAGATGAAAAACGAAACAGAGCAGGGACTCTTATATGAAGACTATCTGGGAATACTCCTTTTGGAGACCGGTTATCGGGATAAGGTGTTTCGCATGATGGATCTGATAGAGATGGATCTTCGGCAGACAGTGGGAAACCAGAACTTCCGGCTGGATGCATGTATGGATTATGTGGAAGCAGAAGCGCAGGTGGAGAGCCGTTACGGTTATGGCTGTGAGATCACCAGAAGCTATTACTATTATTAGATAAAAGGAAAGGGGGTACTTTGTGATGCTCTTTTGGAAAAGCTGCATTTTAATAAAAGCGCTTATAAAAGTCATAAAACTCCGAACACGATTTTCCTCCAAAAGAGTGTCGCAAAGTGCCTTAAAAGCGTCCCTTACAGTAGAAACAGCGTTTGTGCTTCCCATTTTTTTATTTGCTTTTTTACAGCTTTTATCTCTTTTGGATATTTTTCGATTTCATGCGCAGCTGGAGGCTGTGCTGCATCAGACCGCAAGGGAAATGGCTGTGTATGCACATGCAAAGGAAGAGGTGTCCTCTTTATCCGGCGTATATGTGCGATCCAGAATCCTGGCACAGATCGGTACGGGAACAGACTATCCGATAAAGAACGGTTCCGCAGGGATATCTCTTACAGACAGCAGGATTCCGGACAAAGACTGCATTGTGCTGACAGCTGTCTATGAGACCAGGCCGCTTTTTGATGATCTTGGTTTTTCTTCTTTTCAGGCAACTGCCAATTGCGTGGTACGGGCGTTTACCGGATATGATGCGGAAAGTGCGCTAAAGGAGAGAGAAGCTGATGAGGAGATAGTATATATTACTGAAAAAGGTAAAGTTTATCATCGGGATTATCACTGTAGTTCGCTGTCTGTTTCTTTATCCTGTGTGGAAAAGAAACAGGTGGGAGCCATGAGAAACTATGATGGGGAGAGATACCGAGCCTGCCCTTATTGCGGAAAAAGGACCGAAGGAAATGTTTATATTACCGGATATGGCAACCGCTATCACAGCACGATCCTTTGCCACGAGTTGAAGCGATCGGTCATGGCGGTTCCCATTTCCCGGGTGGGCGGCCGCAGGGCATGTGCAAGATGCGGTTAAATGGGGCTGTCAGTAGATCAGGGGCGTATTTGGAAGAAATCGAGAGTACTTGAAATTGATCGAATGAGGTATCATTTTATGAAAGCAATGCAGGATTATGTATTTATAGCGGTTTTGCTATGGTGCAGCAAGAAGGATATTTGCCAGAAGGAGATCGCACCGGGAGCTGTCATAATGGGAACCGCTTATGGCTTTTTTCATCAGATTGCTTTTCAGAAGACGGATCCGGCGCAGATTCTGATTGGTGTCCTGCCGGGTCTGTGCTTTCTTGCATTATCTTTGCTCACAGGCGGTGCCATTGGATTTGGCGATGGCCTTGTGATCTGTATGGGAGGATTGTATTATCCTCTGCAGATGGTTTTATACTGGCTTTTTTACGCCTTTTCTCTTTGTGCCATCTTTGGAAGCATGCTGATCTTTTGTAAAAAAGGTGGGCGAAAGACAGAGCTTGCTTTTGTCCCTTTTCTGACACTGGCGGCTTTTGGGGTCTGTCTGATACAGAACAGGTAGGGATGGACCGGATAAAGGAGGGACCTGAAAAGATGAAAAGAAAAGAAAGGCAACAAAGAACCGGAAGAAAAGTTTTTTGGAAAAAAGCCAGCAGTACTGTGGAAGCTGCATTTGTGCTTCCCATGATCCTTTCGATCATTCTGATCTGTCTGTCCCTATCCTATTTCCTTTACAACCGTCTTCTCATTACACAGACAGCCTACATCGCCGCCTTGCGGGGAAGCAGACTGGAATGGGGCAGTGCATCGGAAAGTCATGGGGAAGCAGGCAGAGCCTGTGAAGAACTGCTGGGTGGACGTTTACTGTTTACACAGGATCCGGGACTACAGATCAAGGCTCTTGGAAAGAATATTACGGTTTCGATAAAGATCCGCCAGGAGATCCCGTTTCGTGGAATGACAGGGATTTTTACAGGAAACAGGGATCCTGAGTGGGTTGCAGTGGGAAAGGCAGTGAAACAAAATCCGTATCGATTTATCCGGGACCACCGTATGCTGACGCATTTGGCAGATCAGAGAAAAGAAGAATCACCGGGAAAAGAAAAAAGGAAAAACAATCCGGCTAAATCGTTATGACCTTTTTGGAGGAGTAAAAGCGAAGGCCGGCTGAATAGATAAGGAGAAGTATCATGAGAGAACCGGTTTACAAACGGGATTACAACAAAAGCAGCCTTGTGTTTGAGGAGGCAAATGAAAAAGAAGAGAACAAGGGAGCGTTTTTCCAGCTCCAGATGATACTGGAAAACAAAATAGAAGGTTTTTTGCCCTGCGAGATCCATCCTTACAATGGAGAAAAACATATTTATTATGATATAACGGGCAGGCAGACCTTAGCCTGTATCTTTGAAAAAAAACAGATGAAGGCAGAGGAGGTAAAGGGGCTTTTACTGGGTATCAGGGACGCTCTGATACATATGCAGGAATATCTGCTGGATGCGGACAACCTTTTGCTGATCCCGGAATTTATTTATCTGGATCTGTCAGAAGGCAGTTATTTTTTCTGCTTTTATCCTTTTGAGATGTTGGAATTAAAGGAGCAGCTTATAAGGCTGGCGGAATATCTGCTTGAAAAGATCGATCATGAAGACCAGGAGGCTGTGTATTCCGCTTATCAGTTCTATCGTCAGATCCGGGAAAGTAACAGTTCTTTTTTGCAGATTGTAGAGCAGATTTATGAGAAAAGAGAACCCATAACACAGCAAAAGAATGAGAAGCTGCTTAAAAGGGAATGCCAGGAAGATAAAGAGCCGGAGGATGAAGAGCTGTTTGCGGAACAGGATATAGAGACAGATGAACAGTCAGGAGACAGAAAAGAATGGGGATTATTTTATGCTGCCATGTGTTTCATTCTGGGAGGCCTTGGCTATGGTGGCTACGACTATTGTATGCTTGCCGGCCGGCAAAGAATATTTTCTGTCTATTGCAAAACAACAGCATTTCAGATCGCGTTCTGCATGATCCTGACAGGGATCGTGCTATGGTGCTTTTCTTTCTGTTATTACCGAATGAGAAAGAAACAGCAAAAGGAGATCTTACAGACCGAGGAGGAATGTGACAAAATCTATGAATTGTCTCTGCCGCAGGAGGAATCCGACTGGCCGCAGGAAGAAGTGAGCCCTGTCAAAGAGGAGAAGACAATGCTTTTAGCGGAGTACCGGTACAGGGAGGAGCGTCGACTTGTAAGTATGGATCACACAAAACAAGTGATCGAGCTGACAGATTTTCCTTTTACCATTGGCAAGATGGAAGGAGTGGTGGACTATGTGCTGTCTGACCGTTCTGTAAGCCGGATGCATGTAAGATTTTCCTATCAGGAGGAAGAAGATACGGTTTATGTACAGGATCTGAACAGTACCAATGGTACCTATCATAACGGGATCCGCTTAGAAGGAAATGAAATGCTCCCGATCTACGCTCAGGACGAGATCCGGATCGGAAAGAGGATTTTTATCTATCAATAGCCCTGAAGGGGCTAAGATCTGTGCAGTGTTTTTGTATATATGCTGAAATCACACTCTTTTCGGTTGTTTATTGAAAAAGCAAACGTGTTTTGTTATAGTTGGATATAGCGATAGCAACTGGAAATTGACTTATCTGCTTTAAAATGTTACCTTTGATAAAGGAAAGCAGGTAAGAAAATGATAGAACAGATTCAGTATTTTCTGGAAGATATCCTATATACGAAGTTAGACACCGGGCAGGAACATTACAGGATTTTTTTCCGTCTCGAGAATAATTTTGTCAATGCAATACATGTGATCGATTGTGACCGGATCGAAGATCTTACACAAGAGCGGTTAGAAAAAATGATGAAACCGATCCAGTGGAAGGCATCCAGTGGTGCATCGGTAGAGGTCCATATGCTCAGTCTTCTTCTGACAGCACATGTGGAGGAATTTGAAAAGCGTCTGGGTGATAATATGTTTGTCTGGATTCTTGATACCTCAAACAGAGAACTTGTGGTGCCGGAGGGAAAAGCGCAGGAATTCTATGGGCTGAGGCGGCAACTGTCCGCTTTTCTGGCAGAGCCCTTTGAGGAAGAGGCATATATCCGCAGGCGGGAGGAGAGGAAACTTCCACAGCAGGTGGAAGATGTGCCAAAGATTTCTCCTGTACAATGGTTTTTCCGGGGTTCCGTAGTCAATCACATGATCGTTGTCGTCAATATTCTGGTGTTCTTTGCCTGTATCCTGACGGGAGAATTTCTTTATGACCAGGGAGCCAGAGTATATGAGCAGATTGTGCAGAACGGACAGTGGTACCGGATCATTACCTCTATGTTTTTACATGCGGATTCTTCGCATCTGTTCAGTAATATGCTGTGGCTTGTGATTCTGGGAGATATTGTGGAGAGAATGAGTGGAAGATGGAAATATCTGATCCTGTATCTGGGTGCGGGGATCTGTGGGGACCTTCTTTCCATGTATTTAGAATACAGTCATCATTCCTTTGCAAGCTCAGTAGGAGCCAGCGGGGCGGTGTTTGGGATCGAGGGTGCTCTTTTATGGATCCTGATCCGCAATCATGGCAGGGTGCAGTCCATAACGGTTCCAAAGATTCTCTTCTCGGTCGCGCTTTCCCTTTATTACGGATATGCCGGTACCAATATTGATAATGCTGCGCATCTGGGAGGCTTTATCGGCGGATTTTTGCTGGCAATATTATTGTATCGCAGGAAAAAAGATGAGGAAGGAATAGTTCATGAAAATTAACATATATTATGGAGGCAGGGGTGCTGCGGATGACTCTACACTTTATGTGATCGGCATCATGAAGAATGTTTTGGAGGAGTTAAATGTTCAGGTAGAGCAGTTTAACCTGTTTGAGATTAAAAATGCGATCACAACACTGCCGCGCACGCTGAAAAATGTGGATGGTATCATTCTGGCAAGCACCGTGGAGTGGTATGGGATCGGTGGCTACATGCATTCATTTCTGGATGCATGCTGGCTGTATGGTGACAAAAAGTGCATTTCCGGAATCTATATGCTTCCGGTGGTTATGAGTACGACTTATGGAGAAAGAGAAGGCAAATTGACCCTGACGACCGCCTGGGAATATCTGGGAGGCAAGGTATGCAGCGGTATCTGCGGCTACATTAAAGACAGGGATGATATTGCGAATAATCCGGACTATATTAATATCATTGAGAAGAAAGCAGAGAATATGTACCGGGCGATCAATCAGAAGTTTGCAAGTTTTCCGGCCAGCAATCAGGAGATCCGGAGGAAAGTGGCAACTTACCGGACGGACGATCTTACTCCGCAGGAGACAGAACGGCTATCCCAGTATGTTTCGGATGAGCAGTATGTGAGGACACAGAGAGAGGATATTCAGGAACTGACCAATCATTTTAAAAATATGATGGATGCCGATGACAGAGAAGATGTGAGGGAAAGCTACATCGATGAGTTTGAATCCCATTTCAGGCCGCAGCCGGGAACGAAGGTATCCTATAAGTTTTTGATCGAGGACAGCCCTACGCCTTTGTGGATTTTTGTGGATCAGAAATCATTTGTCTGTGAGTACAGGCCCGGCAGCGATGCAGTGGATGTGGAGATAACGCTTTCCGATTCTGTTCTGGATGAGATCATTGCGGGAAGGATGACGTTCCAGAGAGCATTTATGTCAGGCAGCATGCGGATCAAAGGGGATTTTAAGATCTTACGTAAACTCGATCAGCTTTTTGTGTTTATGGATGAACAGATCTGAAGATGCAGGGCTTCATTCATATTTTGCGAAACGATCCGGAATATGGTATAGTATAAAGGATATGGTATGATTGTGGGAGTGCGAAGCACGGAACAATCCGGATATCGGGTTTTGACCCCGACATTATGGTATTTAATGAACAATATGGAACAACAAAAGGAGTTACGGCTATGAAAAAGGACGATTGTATTTTTTGTAAACTGGCAAATGGAGATATTCCGACCAACTCGATTTATGAAGATGAAGACTTTAAGGTAATCCTGGACATGGGACCGGCTACGAAAGGTCATGCGCTCATTCTGCCGAAGGATCATGCGGATAATCTGTTTGAACTCCCTGATGAGACAGCAGGGAAAGCTATGATCTTAGCCAAAAAACTTGCAAAGCATATGATGGAAGTATTGGATTGTGACGGATTGAATGTAGTACAGAACAATGGAGAGGCTGCAGGCCAGACGGTTATGCATTATCATCTGCATCTGATCCCAAGATACAAAGACGATAACCAGCATATCCTGTGGAATCCCACGAAGCCTTCCACAGAAGAATTGCAGGAAACATGCAGGAAGCTGAAACAGTAAGAAATGTGAAAATAGGATGGTGTTGTTAAAGCCATGCAGATCAGGACGGATACCGACCGGATGTTGATGGACAGCTTTAAGGAGCTGACTTTGCATTCGGCTGTCGAAAAAATAACAATTAAAGAGATTACGGATAAGGCGGGGGTCATCCGCCCGACTTTCTACAATCATTTTCAGGATAAATACGAAATGATCGAAAAGATCATCGTGACAGAGATCTTAGATCCGGTGAAGATGCTTTTAGCCAATGATATGATCACAGAGGCGCAGGCGCTTATTTTTACAAATCTGCAAAAGGATAAGGCGTTTTATGTCAGGTTAAGCAGGATGCAGGGACCGGTCACCTTTGAAGATATCACCAAAAAGTGTATCAAAGACCTGTTTAAAGAATATGTACATAACAAAAAGCCCAACAGTCAGGAAATGCCGAGGTGGTTTTCCCTGGAGCACATTGCCCAGTACTATGCGCAGTCCTTTAGTTTTATTGTTATCTGGTGGATTCAGAGCGGCATGACGGTTCCGCCCAAAGAGATGTCCGGTGTCTGTGAGTATATGATGACACATTCCATGTCAGATGCGGTGACGGAATTGTTTTAAGCCGTCTTCACTCATTTTAAAGGACTGATCCGGTATGATCGGATTGTATATTTTGGGTAAAGTGTTTTGTTATACTATACAGATCCATGGGAATGTATAATTATCGAAAACAATTCAAAAAGATTGGATATTTTCATATCCGGTCTTTTTTTTTATACTCATCCATGTAAATACGGGATAACGGTTGGGAACCGTTTCTATAGATATCATTAAGAAAGAAAAGAGATGAGGGTATGAACGCATTCAGTAAAGGGATTGTAAAATGCAGATTTATCATATTGATCATTTCAGTCGTACTGTTGATACCATCCGCCATTGGATATTTCGGTACCAGGATCAATTATGATGTGCTGACCTATCTGCCCAAGGATATCGAGACGATGGTCGGGCAGGATATCCTGGTAGATGAGTTTGGAACCGGCGCGTTTTCCATGATCGTGACAGAGGGGCTTCCCTATAAGGACATCGCGAAGCTAAAGGAAAACATCGCAAAGGTTGACCATGTAAAGAAAGTGCTCTGGTATGACAGTGTGGCAGATATTTCCACACCCCGCGAGCTTCTGCCGGAGAATCTGAGAGAAGTATTTGACAACGAGGAAAAGGACGCTTCCATGATGGCGGTACTGTTTGATACGACGATATCGGCAGATGAGACGATGGACGCGATCGAAGAGATCAGACGGGTAACGAAGGGACAATGTTTTGTGAGCGGAATGTCCGCCATCGTGACGGATACGAAAAACCTTTCCAATCAGGAAACACCGATCTATGTGCTGATCGCAGTAGTGCTTTCCGCCATCGTGCTGTCTGTCACAATGGATTCCTATGTGATCCCGCTGTTTTTCCTGTTAAGCATCGGAATGGCGATCGTATATAACCTGGGATCCTGTATTTTTATGGGAGAGATTTCTTACATTACCAAAGCACTGGCTGCGGTATTACAGCTTGGTGTGACGATGGACTACTCCATCTTCTTATGGCACAGCTATGAGGAAGAGAAGCAGAGCTGTCCGGACAAAAATGAGGCGATGGCAAATGCCATTACGGCTACTTTTACTTCTGTGATCGGAAGCAGTATTACCACCATTGCCGGGTTTATCGCTCTTTGCTTTATGAGTTTTACACTGGGGCTTGACCTCGGTATCGTGATGGCAAAAGGTGTATTCATCGGTGTGATCGCCTGTGTTACAATTCTTCCGTCCATGATCCTGGTATTTGACAAAGTCATCGAGAAGACCAGACACAAACCTCTGATTCCGGAATTTAAGATTTCCAAATTTGTGGCAAAGCATTATATCATCATCGCGGTATTGTTTGTGATCATCTGGATCCCGGCGATCTTCGGTTATAAGCGCACACAGGTTTATTACAATCTGGATTCCACGCTTCCAAAGACCCTGGAGAGTGTGATCGCGAATGAGAAGCTGGAGGAAGACTTCAATATGAATACGACACATATCGTATTGATCGACAGCTCCATTTCTTCCAAGGTAGTATCCGAGATGATCCACGAGATAAAGGATGTGGACGGTGTCAAATCCGTGATCGGCTTAGACGCCTTTGTCGGTCCCATGCTTCCGAGAGAGATGCTTCCGGATAAATTAAAAGACAGTCTGATGGATGAGAATTATCAGATGATGTTAGTCACCTCCGAATACAAAGTGGCTTCCAAGGAAGTCAATGCACAGTGTGATGCCTTAAAGGAAGTCATCAAGAAATATGATGACAAGGGGATGCTGATCGGTGAGGCGCCCTGTACGGAAGATCTGATCACAGTCACCGATAAGGATTTTAAGACGGTCAGTGCCGTATCCATCGGTGTGATCTTTATCATTATTTTGTTTGTATTCCGTTCCGTTTCCCTTCCGGTGATTCTGGTAGGCGTGATCGAGTTTGCGATCTATATTAACATGGGACTTCCTTATTACACGAATGTGACGATCCCGTTCATCGCTTCGATCGTCATCGGAACGATCCAGTTAGGCTCCACCGTCGATTATGCGATCCTGATGACGAACCGCTATAAGGTGGAGAGAAAGAGCGGACTGGATAAAATGACAGCCGTCATCAATGCACACCAGGCTTCGGTACAGTCCATTTTCGTAAGTGCGGCCAGCTTCTTCGCGGCCACCTTCGGTGTCGGTCTTTACTCCGATATTGATGTGATCAGTTCCCTTTGCAACCTGATGGCAAGGGGCGCCGTGATCAGTATGTTTACGGTAATGCTGGTGCTTCCGTCCATGCTGATCATCTTTGATGGACTGATCCGTCATACATCGATCGGATTTAAAAATAAAAATAATCGCAAGGAGGAAAAGTATTATGAAAAAGAAAGAGATATTAAGTATGCTCCATAAGAAAAACATAATGAGGGCAGCAGCATTGGTGTTAGCAGCTTCCGTATTTGTTTCCGGTGTAAATGTATATGACATCCGTGCGACCGAGAAAGCAAAACAGGAAGAGGAAAAAGCGGATGAAGAGGAAAATCTTTTAACCAAGATGCTAGATAAGTCCACAGGTTCTGTTTCAAGGGACAATACCGAGGCCGGAAAGGAAGAAACCGTTTATGTCATTAGTGATGCGACCGGAAAACCAACCGAGACTATTGTCAGCGACTGGCTGAAAAATCCGGAAGGAGCAGATATCATCAAAGATGCTTCCGATCTTCAGGATATTGAGAACGTAAAAGGAGATGAAGCATTTGAAGCAGGATCCGGCAACAGCATTACTTGGGATGCAGACGGTTCGGATATTTATTATCAGGGAAAGACGACAAAAGAAGCTCCGGTTGATGTGAAGATCACTTATTTTCTGAATGACAAAGAGATTTCCCCGCAGGAGATTGCCGGCAAGAGCGGTAAGGTAAAGATCCGGCTGGATTATTCCAACCGCGAAAAACAGACCATCAAAGTGGGCGACAAAGAGGAGGAGGTCTATGTACCTTTTGCAGTCGTATCCGGCATGATCCTTCCGGTCGATAACTTTACAAATGTTTCTGTCCAAAACGGAAAAGTGATCTCTGAGGGAAATAATCAGATCGTGGTAGGTCTGGCATTCCCTGGGTTGAAAGACAGTCTTGCGATGGAGAAAAAAGAATCGGATATCGAGATTCCGGAATATGTGGAAGTAACAGCAAATGCAGAGGATTTCAAGCTTTCCATGACTCTGTCTGTAGCGATGAGCGATATACTGGATACCGTGGATATTGATGCGGATCTGGATTTTGATGATATTTCCGGTAAGATGGACGAACTGACCGATGCAACAGGTAAACTCTTAGATGGTTCAGATCAGTTAAAAAACGGAGCGGGAGCATTAAAGGACGGTATGGATTCTTTAAAGAACGGAACCAGTACACTGGCAAACGGAGCGAACACCCTAAATTCCAAGAAGAGTGAACTGACAAACGGAGCAGGACAGTTGTCAAGCGGTATCAATGAATATACGAGCGGTGTCGGCCAGCTGGCAGGCGGGATCGGCTCCTTAAAAGATGGTACTTCAAAATTAAAGAAAAATGTTCCGGCTTTATTGAAAGGTGTGGATCAGTTAAAAAGTGGTTCTGCCAGTGCAAAAAACGGTGCAGATCAACTGCTGGCAGGCTATGAAGGTTCTGATGGAAAGCCGGGTGCGGTAGATGGAGCAAAGCAGGTGGCAGCAGGCGTCAGCCAGTTAGCGTCTTCCCTTGGAGCACTGACCGGCAGCATGAGCCAGACCGTCAGTGCGACTGAGCAGCAGTATGTGGATTCTGCCAATACTTCTCTTTCCGCATTAGGTCTTTCCGTATCAACAGATCCGGCATCTATTCAGGCTGCGATCAATAGCATCAATGGGCTGAAAGCACAGGCGACGGCGGGATTATCCCAGATTGATACAGGGATCGGTAACTGTGATACGGCCATTGCCACTTATACACAGATGGGGGATGCGGAAACAGCCGCAGGCTATCAGGCACAGAAGGATCAGCTGACAGGACAGAAAGCCGGTGTGGAAGCGCAGATCGCACAGTTGGATGGAGCGGCAGGCAGCCTGAATCAGCTGCTTGGAATGATCCAGGCGCTGGAAGGAGTGAAAGGACAGCTGGGTGCCGGAGTCAGCGCGGATCAGCAGGCAAGCATTCAGGCGCTGGTAGCAGGTGCCAATTCCCTGAGTGACGGAATACAGCAGCTGTATGCCGGAACAAAGGCACTGGATAGCGGACTTGGCGAGCTGGATAACGGTCTTGGCAAGCTGCAGAGCAGCGGAAAAACCTTATCCTCCGGAGTTTCCAAACTTGATGACGGAGCAAGTCAGTTAAAGACAGGTGCCAAGAAACTTACGGATAATTCTGCGGCTCTGGTAAATGGCGGTGCCTCTCTTGCGGCAGGAGCAGGCCAGGTTGCAAATGCGATCGGGCAGATCGCGGATGGTGCAACGAGACTGGATAATGGAGCCGGTCAGTTAAAGGATGGAGCCGGAAAGCTTAAAGATGGTACAACAGAATTGTCGGATGGTATGAACCGGTTTAATGAGGAAGGCATAGAGAAGATCACGGATACCTTAAGCAGCAGTGGTGATGTTACGGAATTTTTTGACCGTATTAAGGCAGTAAAAGATGCGGGTAAAGATTACCAGACATTCTCGGGACTGGCCGCAGGAGCAAAAGGAAATGTAAAATTCATCATTAAGACAGATGCGGTAAAAGAAGAATAAAAGATCTAAGATCGGATCAGGAGGGGCTGGAATGGTGTTATTATGTGTGATCTTTGGATTGATACTATATTTATATGCAGAGCTGATTTGCAAAGGCGCCGTTCTTGCCCGTCTGGAGGGAGTCAAGCTCTTATTTGGGACAGGTATCTTTGTATTGCTTCAGCTTGGTATGCTTCTTTTGGGCATTGAAGTTGCAAAAGGAATCGAGCATTTCTATGATTCGGCACAAATGCAGGAATTCACATGGGTATCCAGCATCTTCATTTTTGTGCTGTTAGCCTTTTATCTTCTGCGAAAGGCATTCAAAAATGAGCCGGTGGAGGAACGCAGGCAGGAAGATGTGCTGAACCGGAAAAAGGTATTGCTTTTATCTGCAAGGCTGGGTATCCGTACAGCTTTGGCCGGAATGGTGCTTGGATTTTTAGAGGTCAATTTTATCGCAGCAGTGATCGTATTTGCTGTTGCGGCAGTGGTTGTTTTTCTTCTGGGACTATACAGCGGATACTTTTTGGGATATGTATATAAGACCATGGCATATATTGTCAGTTCCCTGTTTCTGATCGTGTCTGCGATCTATCTGATTGCATGTTTCTTTGTGGGAAAGACAGTCTGAAGAAACCGAACCATACATTACAATGAGGGATATTATCTATACGGGATATGCGTGACAGACCGGTGAAGTGGAAGCTGGCTGTCACGCTTTTTTAAATATAACAGAAATTAATTGGTGTGAATTGTATGAAATTCACAAAAATATCACAAAAAGTGCATATTATATTGACAATTAATGGATAAAAGGCTATATTTAAAGACAAATAGGTAGCGCGCGATAAGAAAACTGACGATTAATCTACGAGTTTCTTGAAGCAGAGATTGCTTCATGCAGGTAAGGTGACTAAGTAACAGGGATTTATTTTTACATGGAGAAAATGGAGGAAAAACGTATGAGAAATGTAAAGAGATCAATTGCAGCTATGGGATTCATTTTATGTGGGGCATTAGTGTTTGGGGCACCGGCAGCAAAAGCAAATGTAGTAGATGACGCAGTAAAAGAGTTACAGGCTAATCAGAAATCCATCGCACAGAAGGCGGCCGATGCGAATAAGGCAGCAGTGGAGAAAGCCAACGCAGAGAAGGTGGCAGCCCAGAAGGCAGCGATTGCAGCAACAGAGAAATTTAAAGCACAGACGATTGCCAACAATGCAGCGATCGCAGCAGCCAATAAGGCAGCCGTAGAAAAGATCAACGGCGAGAAGGTGGCAGCCCAGAAAGCGGCAATTGCAGCAACAGAGAAATTTAAAGCACAGACGATCGCCAACAACGCAGCGATCGCAGCAGCCAATAAGGCAGCCGTAGAAAAGATCAACGGCGAGAAGGTGGCAGCCCAGAAGGCAGCATACGATGCGACCATGAAATTCCAGGCACAGACGATCGCCAACAACGCAGCGATCGCAGCAGCGAATAAAGCAGCGGTAGAAAAGATGAATGGAGAGAAGGTGGCAGCCCAGAAGGCAGCATACGATGCGACCATGAAATTCCAGGCACAGACGATTGCGAATAACGCAGCGATCGCAGCAGCGAATAAAGCGGCGGTAGAGAAAATGAATGCCCAGAAGGTGGCAGCCCAGAAGGCAGCGATCGCAGCAACAGAGAAATTTAAAGCACAGACGATCGCCAACAACGCAGCGATCGCAGCAGCGAATAAAGCAGCGGTAGAGAAGATGAATGCAGAGAAGGTAGCGGCTCAGAAAGCAGCCATCGCAGCAACAGAGAAATTCCAGGCTCAGGCAAAGAAAATCGCCGAGCAGGCAAAGGCGAACAGCGAGGCACAGACGGCAGCTATGCTCAGAGCAGCAAAAAGATAAAACAGGCTATTGACAAAATCCGTACTATTACATAAAATAAAGATTGATTTGCACAAAAGCTGTGAAAAGAATAAGTAACATTCAGTGAAACAGACAGAAAGCTGCCGGTTGATGAGAGGCGTATGGGAAGCTGATTGTGAATACCTCTTGGAGCTTCGTACCAAACGAATGGAGTTTTATGATTCTTCATTTCAGTAGGCTGCGACGGTGTGGCTTTACGTTATATAAGCCGGAGTATTCATGCGGGATGGCAGAATCTGATTAGCGGATGCAGATATCCGTGAGCGTCGGTTATCTGGTCAGGTGTTGCTTAAGCATTTGTACTTACTGAGGTCAGTTGTGTGAGCAGCTGACAAAAAAAGGTGGTAACACGAAAGTAACCTTCGTCCTTTTGATCAGGGGACGAAGGTTTTTTATGTTTTTAATCAATATTCATGCATAAGCGAAGGTAGGAGGTTTTTATGACAGTATTTGACGAATTGAAAGCGAGAGGACTGCTCGCACAGCTTACAGATGAGGAAGAGATCAAGGAGCTCATCAATACAGGGAAAGCGACGTTTTATATCGGATTTGATCCTACAGCCGACAGCCTGCATGTCGGTCACTTCATGGCATTGTGCCTGATGAAGAGATTGCAGATGGCGGGAAACAAACCGATAGCTTTGATCGGTGGCGGTACAGCCATGATCGGAGACCCTTCCGGCCGAAGTGATCTGCGTACTATGATGACTACGGAGCAGATCGATCACAACTGTGAATGCTTTAAAAAGCAGATGAGCCGTTTTATCGAGTTTGGGGAAGGCAAAGCCATGATGGTTAACAATGCCGACTGGTTGCGGGATCTGAATTATATTGAGTTTATCAGGGATATCGGGGTACATTTCTCGGTAAACCGTATGCTGACAGCGGAATGCTACAAGCAACGGATGGAAAAAGGATTAAGCTTTTTGGAGTTTAATTACATGATCATGCAAAGCTACGATTTTCTGTCTCTTTACGAGAGATATGGCTGTAATATGCAGTTCGGCGGCGACGATCAGTGGAGTAATATGCTGGGCGGTACGGAGCTGATCCGTCGTAAACTCGGCAAGGATGCCTATGCCATGACCATTACCCTTCTTTTGAATTCTGAAGGAAAGAAGATGGGCAAGACGCAAAAGGGTGCTGTCTGGCTGGATCCGAATAAGACCACACCGTTTGAGTTTTACCAGTACTGGAGAAACGTTTCGGATGCGGATGTACTCAAATGCATCCGTATGCTGACCTTCCTTCCGCTCGAGCAGATCGATCAGATGGAAACCTGGGAAGGAAGTCAGTTAAATCAGGCCAAAGAGATTCTGGCTTATGAACTGACCAATCTGGTTCATGGCGAAGAAGAAGCAAAAAAGGCACAAGAGGGTGCGAGAGCTCTGTTCTCTACCGGAAGTGCTGCTGATATGCCGACAGCTGAACTTGGCGATGAAGATTTTACAGACGGATCGAGTGATGTGATCAATATTCTGGTAAAATCCGGTCTCGTTGCGACCCGTTCAGAAGGCAGAAGAGCGATCGAGCAGGGTGGAGTTTCCATCGATGGAGAGAAGGTTACAGACGTTAAGGCAACTATTGCAAAAGAGAGTATTCCCGAGGAAGGAATCATTGTGAAAAGAGGGAAAAAGAACTTTAGAAAAGTTGTGATAAAATAAGGAAAAACAGGGGATTTTGTGATACAATATCAGTAACATTTTCAGTCTGAAAATCATGGTTACGATAAGGAGTCACAGATATGTCGTTCACCCCTTTGCAAAATTTACAATTTCATCATCAGATTGACAGGGTTTTGAATGTTCCCGGCAATTACAGAGGTGGCATCCTTGAAATGGCAATCGTTATTGATTGTTCATTTTCTTTGGATGCCATTCGTGCGTTATGCAGGGATATTTCCATTGCACTGAAAAAGCACAGTGAGGTCTTTCGGAACGTGCGGCTGAATCTTGTATGCTTTAGTGAGAAGGGAATCCGGTCAGAGGTGATATCGCTGGCACTTTTGCAGACAGGCAGTTACTTTGATTCCTATGAACAGGATACGAAAAGGCAGAAACGTCCGGAGGAACTGATGGATTATTTAAAGCGATTTCAGGCAAGAAGTAAACTGGTCTTATTCCTGACAGAGGACGAGCACATATCTGAGACCGTTACAGACAGGGAAAAAATGATACAATTCATGAATCCGTTCTTAAAACAGAAATTAATCCTGATTTATCCGGAGAGAATGGAAAACGGGAATGATTTTATCAGAAGGCTGATTTTACAAACAACGTAACAGGAGGAGAGTTAACTATGTATGATGTTGTCGTGATAGGGGCAGGCGTTACGGGATGCGCGGTGGCAAGAGAGCTGTCCCGCAAAAAGTACCGGATTGCTGTACTTGAGCGGGAGAGCGATGTCTGTGAGGGGACGAGTAAGGCAAACAGCGGTATCGTGCACGCGGGGTATGATGCCAAGACAGGCTCCATGAAACAGAAAATGAACGTGAGAGGAAGCGAACTTATGGAGCCGCTCAGTAAAGAACTGGATTTTCCGTACAAACGTAACGGCTCCATGGTTCTTTTATTTGATGAAAACAAGCGCGGCGAGCTGGAAGCATTGCTTGAGAGAGGAAAAACCAACGGTGTTAAGGATCTGCGGATCATTGAAAGAGAAGAATGCCTGAAGTTAGAACCCAACCTTTCCGATCAGGTGGTTGCGGCTCTTTATGTGCCTACCGGCGGGATCGTCTGTCCGTTCGGACTTACGATCGCATTGGCGGAGAATGCGGCGGTAAACGGCGTAGAGTTTCATTTAAATACAGAAGTGAAGACGATTGAAAAGACAGAGGGCGGATACCGGATCACGACAGGTAAAGAGACTTTTGAAGCGGCTGTTGTCATTAATGCTGCAGGCGTATATGCGGATCATTTCCATAATATGGTCAGTGAGGATAAGTTAAAGATCACGGCCAGGAAAGGTGAATACTGTCTGATGGATAAAAATGTGGGGGATTATGTTTCCACGACACTTTTCCAGCTTCCGGGAGCCTACGGAAAAGGCATTCTGGTAACGCCAACCGTTCACGGCAACCTTCTGGTGGGTCCCACGGCATATGACATTGAAGACAAGGAGGAGAACAATACGACACAGGATGGACTCGCGGAGGTTTTAAGTAAAGCGGGCAACAGTGTCAAAGTAGTTCCCACGCGTAAGATCATCACATCCTTTGCGGGGCTTCGTGCTCATGAGCAGGGCGGTGACTTTGTCATTAAAGAAGTGGAGGATGCCCCCGGATTTATCGATGTGGCGGGTATTGAATCCCCCGGCCTTTCTGCGGCACCTGCGATCGGAGAATATGTGGCAGGTCTTGTGGCAGAGATCTTGCCAAAGGAAGATAAGGAAGACTTTATTTCTACACGAAAGGGAATACCGAATATGGCGCTGGCAAGTGATGAGGAAAAACATGCGTTGATTCAGAAGAATCCTGCTTATGCAAACGTGATCTGCCGATGCGAAATGGTGACGGAAGGAGAGATCTTAGAGGCGATCCACAGACCGCTTGGAGCAACGACCTTAGATGGTATCAAGCGCAGGACGAGAGCAGGAATGGGACGCTGTCAGTCAGGATTCTGCGCACCTAAGACGGTGGAGATTCTGGCAAGAGAGCTGCAGACAGACATGTCAGAGATCACAAAGAGGGGCAGTGGCAGCAGATTTCTGACGGGGATCAACAAAGAATAAACGGTATGGAATATAGGAGGATTTTTCATGAAAACTTCAATTATCATCATCGGGGGAGGTCCTGCCGGGCTTGCAGCCGCTATTGCCGCAAAAGAGGCAGGAGCAGATGATCTTATTATACTGGAACGTGATAAAGAACTGGGTGGGATCCTGAATCAGTGCATCCACAATGGATTCGGGCTTCATACCTTCAAAGAGGAGCTGACGGGACCCGAGTATGCGGCGCGCTATATTGAGAAGGCAAAAGAGCTTGAAATACCATACATGCTTAAGACAATGGTCGTGGATATTGCCTCAGAAAGCGGTGTGAAAAAGGTAACGGCCATGAACCGTGAGAAAGGACTGTTCGTGATCGAGGCAGACAGCGTTATCCTGGCGATGGGCTGCAGGGAGAGACCGCGTGGAGCGCTCAATATCCCCGGCTATCGTCCGGCCGGAATATATTCGGCAGGTACCGCTCAGTATTATGTCAATATTGAGGGAAAGATGCCGGGCAAAGAGGTTGTAATCTTAGGCTCCGGAGATATCGGACTGATTATGGCGAGACGCATGACCTTAGAGGGAGCAAAGGTGAAGCTGGTAGCAGAGCTGATGCCGTATTCCGGGGGCCTGAAACGTAATATTGTACAATGCCTGGATGATTATGGTATTCCGTTAAAGCTCAGTCATACCGTAGTGGATATTGATGGCAGGGACAGAGTGAAGGGTGTGACCATAGCGAAGGTGGATGAAAAAGGAAAGCCGGTTGCAGGTACGGAAGAATATATTTCCTGCGATACATTACTGCTCTCCTGCGGACTGATCCCGGAGAATGAGCTTTCCGAGAAACTGGGGACGGGCATGAATCCCGTTACCAATGGACCGTTCGTAAATGAAAGTCTGGAAACAGACATCCCGGGTGTGTTTGCCTGCGGAAATGTGCTTCATGTACATGACCTTGTGGATTATGTTTCCATGGAGGCAGCTGTGGCGGGTGAAAATGCGGCGGCTTATGTTAAGGGGCTCTTAAAGGAAACCTGCAAAGAGATCCCGTTGAAGGCTGAGGGCGGCGTGCGTTATACCGTTCCGGCAAGGATCGACGTAAACCGCATGAAGGAGGAGCAGATTGTCCGTTTCCGCGTTGCCAATGTGTTTAAGGACAAGAAAATCTGTGTTTATGTGGGTGACAGCTGTATTCAGAGTCTGCGTAAAAAAGTACTGGCGCCCGGCGAGATGGAACAGGTTAAGCTGAAGAAAGTAAAACTTCTGGAAGCGGGTGATTTTGACAGTATCACGATCTGTCTGGAGGATGCTTAAGAAGGGAAGCGGCACTGTTTTATACGGATGATGGCAGTTTATGCAGATGGATAAGTCATGGTTTATGACAGAATGGAGATTTGTATGGAAACAAGAGAATTGATATGTATCGGCTGTCCGATGGGCTGTAATCTGACAGTGACGATCAAGGATGATAATGAAATGGAAATAACGGGCAACACCTGTAATCGCGGTGCGGACTATGCCAGAAAGGAGCTGACGGATCCCCGCAGGATCGTGACCTCTACTGTGCGAGTCAGAGGCGGGAAGTATCCGGTGACTTCCGTAAAGACCGCTTCCGATATCCCGAAAGGAAAGATCAAAGAGTGCGTGAAAGCTCTTTCAAAGATCGAGATGGAAGCACCGGTCAGGATCGGGGATGTGGTACTGCAAAATGTGGCGGATACGGGTGTGGATATCGTAGCGACCAAAAACGTCTAGCAGGGTCAAAAGCATGGTCAGCATAGCTGACGGGTGAGGGATTTCAATAAAGGAATAAAGGGGTAATAGAATATGAATAAATATGTAATGGCATTGGATCAGGGGACGACCAGCTCCCGCTGTATTATTTTCGACAAGACAGGCAAGATCTGCAGTATGGCGCAAAAGGAGTTTTCACAGATCTATCCGCAGCCCGGATGGGTCGAACACAATCCGATGGAGATCTGGTCTTCCCAGCTTTCCGTGGCAACGGAGGCAATGGCGGCCATCGGCGCAGATTCGGAAGCGATCAGCGGAATCGGCATTACGAATCAGCGCGAGACAACGATCCTTTGGGATAAAAAGACGGGAGAACCGATCTATAATGCGATCGTCTGGCAATGCAGACGGACTGCAGACATGATCGATGATCTGAAAGCAGATGGATTTGACGAAGTGATCCGCAAAAAAACGGGACTGGTTCCCGATGCATATTTTTCTGCCTCCAAGATCGCGTGGATCCTGGATCATGTGGAAGGAGCGAGAGAACGCGCGAAAAAGGGAGAAATCCTTTTTGGAACGGTAGATACCTGGCTGATCTGGAATCTGACAAAGGGAGCGGTCCATGTGACAGATTATACCAATGCTTCCCGCACGATGTTGTTTGATATCCACAAATTGTGTTGGGATCAGGATATTATGGAACGTTTTGATATACCAAAGCAGATTCTTCCTAAGGTAAAACCTTCCAGTTGTATCTATGGATATACGGATGACAGTGTCCTTGGAGGGCGGATCGCTATTGCCGGTGCGGCCGGAGACCAGCAGGCAGCGCTGTTTGGACAGTGTTGTTTCGAAAAGGGTGAAGTCAAAAATACATATGGAACAGGCTGTTTCCTGCTAATGAACACAGGAAAAGAAGCGATCACTTCCAAAAACGGATTGCTGACCACCATAGCGGCGGGATGTGACGATAATGTGGAATATGCGCTTGAGGGCAGTGTATTTGTGGCGGGTGCCAGTATTCAGTGGCTCAGAGACGGAATGCGTATGATCAAAGATGCCAGACAGTCTGAGGAGTATGCCGATGAAGTGTTTGATACCAACGGGGTTTACATTGTTCCGGCATTTGCAGGAATGGGAGCACCTTACTGGGATCCTTATGCGAGGGGAACAGTGGTCGGGATTACCAGAGGCTGTAAGAAAGAACATTTTATCCGTGCAACGTTGGAATCTATTGCTTATCAGGCGTACGAGGTGATCAAGGCGATGGAAGAAGACGCCGGAGTATCGTTAAAGGAATTGAAAGTAGATGGCGGTGCCAGTGCCAACAATTTCCTTATGAAATTTCAGGCGGATCTCGTAAATGGAATCGTGCGCAGACCGAAATGTATCGAGACCACAGCGCTGGGAGCGGCTTATCTGGCCGGACTTGCGACCGGTTACTTTAAAGATAAGGAAGAGATCAAAGAGAACTGGCAGCTTGGCAGGACGTTCTCACCTACGATGGAGGAAGAAGTACGTGCGAAGCTGATCAGGGGATGGAAGCGGGCTGTCCGCTGTGCACTTTCCTGGGCGCAGGATGAGGAAGCGTGATTACTGGTAGCAAGGATGAAAGCATTTTCTGCGAAGAAATCAGTATTGTTTTAAAATGAACAAAGTTATTTTGACGGAGAAGTATTCTGAAAACCGGTAAATTTTCGGAGGTTATGAAAAGCTACAAGGGAATTGGAATTGGTTTTGTGGATGGGGATATAGAGATCTTATATAGAAAATAGCATCAAATTCGAACAAATTTTCTAAAAAGAGACATAAACGGGACAAACCTTCTGCCATAATCATAGTATCGCAGGCAGCGGTGCGGAAGATGATGAGACAGGAGGTTTTTATTATGAAAGGATATTTTGTGACAGCAGGTTATATGGGATATGTTGCCGGAGAGTACAGATTATTTGCAAGCGAGGAGGATTACATCGAATATATGATGTAACAAAAAAGCAGCACTGCTGCAGAAAACGATACTTTTTTCCCAATAATAGTCATTAAAGTAAAGCTTTTATTCCGGATCTATGATATAATGAGCGTTAGCGAGCGGGAACAGCGAAGCTGCTCATCGCGAGCGGCGAATGGTGATCATGAACGCCGGCAAACAAAACCAACAAATAGTATGCAGGGGAAAAGAATGGCAAGTCAATTATTTGCAGATCTGTATGGCTGTGATGAAAAGATGCTTAATAGTGAAGAGAAGATATGCACTGTGGCAAGGCTGGCAGTATCAGAGATAGGAGCCGAGATTGTGGAGGAATGTATTCATACCTTTGAGCCCATCGGTATCACCTATTTTGCTGTAATTACCACTTCACACTTTTCAATACATACCTGGCCGGAATATGGATATGCTGCCGTTGATGTTTTCTCCTGTGGTGAAGCAGTTACCGACCGGATAACCGGACTGCTGCAGGAGGCCTTCGGTGCGACGGACATCCGGGTTCGAAGGTGTGAGAGGTTTATCGGCAGAAGACCGAAGACTGATCAGGATATAAAAGAATCGATGCATAATGTGAGCATTCAGAAAGGTTGAATGTTGTATGGGAAACAGGGAATATTACGTCGGCGAGACGATCAAGGCAGATGGGGATCTGTACCGGATAACGGGTAAGATCATTTATCGCAATCCCGCGGACGGTAAGACATGGGAAGAATATAGGCTGATCGCAGTCAATTTCAATCAAGAGGAAAGATGGCTGTCCGTTGATAATTCCTACAAGGAATATTCACTTTCAAAGGTCAACCCGTTAGCAGATACCATGGGTTATCATCAGGTAGATGCCGGGATGCAGGAAGTGGTTTCCGCCGAGGGAGATGTGGATGTTGAGAAGGGCGATACGGCCCGCTTTGTGGAATACGAGGACAGTACCGAGGAGAAGATTGTTTCAATGGAAACCTGGGAGGACGGAGTCGAATATTCCTCCGGCTATTATCTGGATCCGTGGGAATTCGGGCGGGAAGGAGAGAATGTCAGCCGGTCCGGATCAGGCTCGGGATCGAAAGGAAAAGGCTTTCCTCTGGTGGTGATCTGCTTTTTGGTAATCTGGTTTATGGGATTTGGAGGTTCCTTTGTATCAGGGCTTTCCTCAAATCAGAAATCCATAGGACGTTATCTGAAAAAATCAAATTTATTCCAGTACGCCACTTCTATTACCGGAGAGGATAAGCAGAAGGCAGATGTCTATGAATACCAGAGTGATCCTTCCTTTGACGGATTTACGCAGGAGGCTCTTTTGATGATGGTTGCCTATAACATTATCGACGGGATAGACGGTAAATCGGAGTCTATTCAACAGAATAACGAAACGGATGATCATACGGTTGCGATCCTGACGCAAAAGGAATATTGTATCATATACCAGGGAGATGATGATAAGGTTTATGTTCAGGTGTCGTCCAGAAAGTATGCTTATACGACGGATAAAGAGCCGTATCATGGGAGAAGAAGGACACACAGCTATTTTAGAAGATTTTATTATTCGACGGGCTACATTGCCGATTCATCAACCTATTCCCGTTCTCCTTCGTCATATACCGGATATTCCGATGGAGGGATATCTTATGATTCCGGGAATGAACTGAATTCATATTCTAACAGTGTAAGGCAGAGCAGCGCGGCGACAAGAAGCTCTGACGGCGGTGGATTAAGCAGTGGTAAATAAGGAATCTTATAGATTATAGTAAAAGAAATGGAGGAATCGTTTTATGCTTCAGGAATTAGTGAGTGTAGTTGTATATTCGGTATTGGGGATTTTCCTTATGCTTTTGGGAAGTTTTATTGTGGACCTTGTGATTCCTTGTTCGTTTCCGGAGGAGATCAAAAAGGGGAATACGGCGATCGGCTGGATTTCAGCAGGGGCCTATGCGTCGATCGGCCTTATCATCAGAGCAGCGATCGCATCACCGGCAGATATTGTGGCGGAAAGTGGTCTGACAGATGGTATTTTTAACACACTGTTCTATTATGCTACAGGAGTGATCTTCCTTGTGATCGGCTATTTGTTACTCAAAGTGATAAACAGGAAGTATGATCTGAACGCTGAGGTCGGAAACGGAAATACTGCGGCAGGGATCATGGTTTTTGGTATGTTTGTCGGACTCGGACTGGTGATCAGCGGCGTGATCGCCTGACAGGGAGTGCGAAATGAAAAATTATAGATTATTGATGCTTACAACACTGATCATATCGGGCTGTTCGATGGTATACGAGCTGATCATCAGTGCTGTAAGCTCTTATCTTGTGGGTGACAGTACATTGCATTATTCGATCACTATCGGCCTTTATATGTTTGCCATGGGAATCGGTTCCTATTTATCAAAGTTTATAAAAAGCGATCTGTTTAACTGGTTTGCAAATATAGAAATAGGAGTGGGTTTGATCGGTGGTCTGAGCTCGCTCCTTCTTTTTTTGTCAAACCTGTATCTGGAATCCTATGAAATTGTCATGTATATTGAAATCGTTCTGATCGGGACACTGGTCGGTGCTGAAATACCGATACTGACACGTATTATAGAAAATGATAAGAGGGATCTTCGGATCACCCTGTCAAGTCTGTTCAGCTTTGATTATATCGGCGGACTGATCGGAGCGGTTGCCTTTCCGCTTCTGCTTATGCCGAAGCTGGGGTTTTTTGCAACTTCCTTTATGGCGGGAACCTTTAATCTGATCTGCGCGACCATGATCGTTTATAAGTATCAGAACAGAATCCGGGGATGCCGTTATTATAAGCTGGTTACCGTGCTGCTTATGGTCGCCATGATGTCCGGCATGCTTACGGCGGAGAACATCGGTAATTATGTTGAAAACGGATTGTACCGGGATACGGTTATCCTGTCTGAGCAGTCGCCCTATCAGAAAATCGTGGTGACCAGGCATAAGGATGATATAAGACTGTATATCGATGGAAATGTACAGTTTTCTTCAAAGGATGAATACCGGTATCATGAGGCACTGGTACATATTCCGATGAGTGTAACAAAGGATCGCTCGGAGGTTCTGGTTCTTGGAGGCGGTGATGGAATGGCGGCAAGAGAACTGCTCAAATATCCGGATACCCACATTACCATGATCGACCTTGACAGTGAGATGACAGATCTTTGCAGAGAGAATCAGGTAATCACAGAGCTGAATCAGGGATCCTTGAGCTCGGACCGGGTTACGGTGATCAATATGGATGCTTATGAGTATCTGGAGAACTGTGAGCAGAAATACGGAGCAGTGATTGTAGATCTGCCGGATCCGAATAATGAAGCACTCGCAAAACTGTATTCGAATGTTTTTTATCGAATGTGCGGAAATGTACTGAAAGAAGATGGTGTATTAAACGTACAGTCTACGAGTCCCTATTATGCGGCCAAATCCTTCTGGTGTGTTGCCAAAACCCTTGAGAGTGAGGGATTTGCGGTCATGCCTTACCACTTACAGGTGCCGGCATTCGGAGACTGGGGATTTAATATGGCTGTAAAGGGCGAGAAACCGGATCCTGCCCGGATGAAGCTTTCCGTTGAGACCCGATATCTGACAGAAGAAAATATCCCTGCACTTTTTTGCTTCGGCAAGGATGAACAGCCTGCTGAAGGGGAAACGGTGGAAGTCAATCATCTTACCAGACCGGTCATGATACAGTACTATAATGATGCGGTCAGAAACTGGGAGTAAAGAGAGGTTTGTTTCGAATCACGGTTTCGATGCACAGATCATTTTGTGATTTCCTATTGACGAGTCAGTTTTACGGATGCTAAAATAATGAAGATTTGTAACATGGTTTATTTTTAAAAGGAGCGTACATATGAGTTGGAAAACATGCAATATCCATCTGATGAAAGGTAACAATTCAGACCTTTACGGGGATAGTGCGCTCTTTTTCAGAGTTTGTATCAGGAAAGACTGACCCAAAGATTATTTGGGGACAGACCGAATCAGAATGCATTATCTCCTTATTCTTTTCAATATAAAGATTAAGGAGATTTTTTTATGAATACAGAAAAAACAAGAAAACAGATCAAAATATTATTATTATTAGACTGCACAGGCTGCTTCATGATCGCAGGAGCTTCGTGGGTGGCACTTTTGGCAGCAAGAGGATTCAGCGCGATCCAGATTGGTTTTGCAGAGAGCATTTTTCATGTTGCGAGCATGAGCTTTGAAATCCCCTCCGGAGCCATTGCGGATGTGTTTGGAAGGAAAAAGACCCTGCTGGCAGGGCGGGTGATGGCAGTTATAGCCACTGTTTTAATGATTTTCTCAGATGGTTTTTTGTCCGTTGCCATTGCTATGGTTGCAAGCGCATTCAGCTATAATCTGGCTTCTGGTACGAGGGAAGCACTTGCCTACGATACGTTAAAAGAGGCCGGGATCGAAAGAGAATATGATAAATTTGCTGCAAACGATATGGTCATTTACCAGCTGACCAGTTCCTTCGCCACACTGCTTGCGGGACTGGCGCTGTATCTGGGATATCGCAGAGCATATCTGGCGGATCTTGCGGTCACACTTGCTTCGCTGTGGATCGCTGTGGGACTTAAAGAAGTAAAAAGCGGTCTGTCGGAAGAGCTCGGCATAGTACGCCGGTTTAAGGAAGTCGCGCATGAGAGTGCAGTCTTTTTAAAATCAAATGGAGCGGCGAGAAGAATGATCGCGTTCAGTGCCCTGACCAGTGCGGTAGCGGTTCTGATTTTGTTCTTTTTACAGGCAAGGCTGACAAATGTCGGACTTAAGGGGATATGGCTTGGCCCTGCATTGTTTGTTATGGGTCTCGGTTCGGCGCTTGGTGCAAAAGTGAACGGAGCCGTAAATGGTAAAAGCTATCGAAAGGTCGGCATTTGCTGTGCGATCGGAGTATTAATCTGCATCATTTCTGTCTTTACAGGGAATATTTATCTTATGGTCGCGGGTGGTTTTACAGGAGCTGTTGCGGAAAGTCTGCTCTGCGTCAGGACGGATGTGCTGCTCAACAGCATGATCCCCTCCGAACAGAGAGCGACGTTGATTTCCGTCAACTCTTTCACTTACTCGGTCTTCATGATCGTACTTTCACCGGTGTTTGGCGTGTTGTTTTCCTGAAAGATAAAGAACAGGTCAGAGTGTATATGGATTTTACATGACAAAATACAAGCTCTATATTATAATAAAACTGTGTCTGCCCGGCGATACCGATTTGCCGGACACCCGTTTCGGGTGAGCCGGAGTCGGGCAAAGACAGTTATGGAAAAAGAAATACCGGTATTTGAAAAGAAAAGGAGAAAAGACCATGCGAACCATAAATGTATCGGAAATTACGGAAACATTAAAGGAGATGTGTATCGAGGCCAATCATTTTCTGACGCCTGATATGGAGAACGCATTGAAGGATGCATGTGAATCCGAGAAATCGCCACTCGGAAAACAGGTACTTTGTCAGTTGCAGGACAATCTTAGGATTGCGGGGGAAGATATGATCCCGATCTGTCAGGATACCGGAATGGCAGTCATATTTATGGAAATCGGACAGGATGTGCATTTCGAGGGAGGAAACCTCACGGACGCCATCAATGAGGGGGTAAGACGCGGGTATGTGGACGGCTATCTGCGCAAATCCGTGGTAGGAGACCCTTTGATCCGTGAGAATACCAAAGATAATACTCCGGCCATCATTCATTATGATATTGTCCCGGGAGATCAGGTAAAGATCACAGTGGCACCGAAGGGATTCGGAAGTGAAAATATGAGTCGTGTATTCATGCTGAAACCGGCAGATGGAATCGAGGGAGTCAAGGAAGCGATACTGACAGCGGTAAAAGACGCTGGTCCTAACGCGTGCCCGCCCATGGTAGTGGGAGTGGGAATCGGCGGAACCTTTGAGAAATGTGCCATTCTGGCAAAGAAAGCACTGACCCGTCCCGTCAATGAACATTCCGAAATTCCGTATGTAAAGGATCTGGAGGAAGAACTGCTTGCCACGATTCAAAAAACCGGTATCGGTCCCGGCGGACTGGGTGGTACCACGACAGCACTGGCCGTAAACATCAACACTTATCCGACACATATTGCCGGACTTCCTGTGGCAGTCAATATCTGTTGCCATGTTAACCGTCATAGTGTCAGGATATTATAAACGGGATTCTGACGAACAGCATTGTTAGCGGGGTGTAGTTGTTTGAGAAAATCGAAGAGCTTCAGGAAACGGAAGAAGCAGTTTTGACCCCGACATCATTAATACTTTTTTATGAAAAAGCACTGATACAACAAAAAGGAATGGTTGTCAGTATTTATT
Source organism: Lachnospiraceae bacterium (assembly GCA_015056815.1). Lineage (GTDB taxonomy): Bacteria > Bacillota > Clostridia > Lachnospirales > Lachnospiraceae > SIG333. The sequence goes on from SVFN01000026.1 coordinate 65,008, forward strand.
AGGAGATTTGAGACGGCAAATGATATTTGAAATAACAGACACATGGCAAGTAGTTAGAGATTGAGTATCTTTGGATATCAGCAGAATTGCGAAAAACGCGCAAAAGAAACAAAAATAAAATGGTCTGGGAGACTGCGGGAAAGGAAACGAAAAAGCAGGAAACAAGTCTGAAAAAATCAGATTTGTCCGGCGGGTCATAGACAAGTTGAAATCGGCATGACCCTGGGAGAAAACATGCAAAAAATAAAACGGAAAGAAAACAGAACGGGTGGAGTGATCCTTTTAAATATACTGATCGCATCGATCAGTCTGTTCATAAACGGATTTGGAGTGTATCTTACCATACAGGCAGATATCGGTGCAGGACCGTGGGATGTACTGAGTCTGGGAATGGCCAGGACATTTGGCATTTTATACGGTACTGCCTCCGTTTGGGTATCGTATAGTATACTCGGAATAGATATTGCATTAAAAGAACCGATCGGAATTGCCATGTTCATTGACGCATTTGTGGTAGGGAAATCCGTGGATTTATTCAACAGGATCGCGCTTATACCCAAATGTGACTCGCTTAAGACAGGTATTCCCGTTATGATCCTGGGATTGTTTATTATGGCATATACGCAGTATACATACATGAGCGCTTCTTTGGGCTGCGGTCCCAGAGACACCCTTCTGGTGGCACTGACAAAGCGGGCGGGAAAGATTCCGATCGGAGCGGTAAGCGTTTTGATGCTCAGTGTGGTGACTTTTATCGGATGGCGATTGGGCGGACCGGTAGGGATCGGTACGATCATCTGTGCATTTGGAGCAGGACCTATCATGCAGCTTGCATTCCGGACGGTAGGATTTAATGCTACACAGGTGCATCACCAACATGTAGGGGAGTCGCTGAAAACGCTGATGGATAAACATACGCTTCACTGGGTGTGAGAACTGACAGAGTGACAGCACCGTTTTATCTCGCGAAACTTTTTCTGCCGTTCTTTTCCAAAATAGATCGGTCATTCATATCTTATCTTCGCACGATCGTATGAGTCAGCCGCAGACAGAAAGCTATACCGCTGCAAAGGGAGGAATATCGGAGCTGACACACGCCGTGGCGGTCAGTCTGGTGGGAAAGGCACGTGTAAACAGCATCTCAGCCGGATGGATCAATACGACAGACAGTGTGGTCGAGAGAGTCGGCGTGATACAGCAGCCGGCGGGATGTGTCGGAAGTCCGAAGGATATTGCGGAGATGGTAAAGTATCTCTGCTCAGATAAAGCGGGATTTGTTCCGGCCGAAAATATCTGTATAGATGACGGTAGGACAAAACAGATGATTTGTCACGGCGAATGCACCACGAAAGTGCGGAATGTGGGAGGATTGTGGGAGTGCGAAGCACGGAACAATCCGGATATCGGGTTTTGACCCAGACATCATAATAATCGGGTATAAAGAAGCGGGAAAATGGAAATCAGAACATTACATTATCAGGATTTTGCAGGGAAAAGATATAGGGCGGTAATAAGCTCGGACAGATATTTGTCAATAGAGCCGGAAGGTGATGGATTTGCCATGGAATGGAAGACGATCGAACCGCAGCTGACAAAACAGTTATCGGATGAAATGCTTTCAGACTGGCTGGATGATCCGGTTGCATATGGTGCATATGAAGGAGATGAACTGATCGGCTTTACAGAAGGTTTTCTTGAAACCTGGAATAATCGTTTCAGGATAACGAATATCTGTATTTTCGATCAGGAGTGCAGACTTTCAGGTATTGGTACAAAACTGTTGGAGGCGGTTATGCAGGATGCCGTAAAAAGCAATGCGAGAATGATAGTTTTGGAAACGCAAAGTTATAACGCCGGGGCAATTTCGTTTTATAAAAAGAAAGGATTTGAGATAATCGGCTTTGACCGATATGCTTACTCAAATGATGACCCGAAGGAACATAATATGAGAATCGAGATGGGACAAATGTTGCCATCCATATAGAATATACACAGAAAGGACAGGTAAAAGAGCATGGACAGATATTTGACAGCACCATTAACCAGAGAGGATGCACAGGCTTGCAAAAGCGGTGACTACGTTTACATTACCGGAACGATTTATACAGCGCGGGATGCCGCACATAAACGGATGTATGAAGCCCTTCGGGCAAACGAAAAGCTTCCGATGGAAATGAGCGGAAATATTATTTATTATATGGGACCTTCTCCGGCGAGGGAGGGAAGACCCATCGGCTCTGCAGGACCGACAACAGCTAGCAGAATGGATAAATATGCGCCGGCTCTTTTGGACCTGGGACTTGCCGGCATGATTGGTAAGGGAAAACGTTCCGAAGCAGTCAGAGAGGCGATTGTCAGAAACGGTGCCGTATATTTTGCTGCTGTCGGAGGTGCAGGGGCTTTGCTGTCCAAAGCGATCAAATCTTCAGAGGTGATCGCTTATGATGATCTCGGTACAGAGGCGATCCGTAAGCTTGAGGTCGAGAATTTTCCTGTTATTGTTGTGATCGACAGTGAAGGTAACAACTTATACGAGACTGCGATCGAGCAGTATAAACAAATATAAGAATAATAAAAGAGGTGGCTTATGCGTATTGCAATGATGGTTTTGAGAAAACTATATCTGGTGCCGCTTTTGTATATCAGGCTGCAGCGGGCGGCAAAACGGTATGCGGGAGATTATACAAAAGGTTTTCTGGCCACCAGAGATATTGCCAAAAACGGAATTGAGGCAGGAAATGTTACCCTGGAGGTAGAAGGAATTGAAAATGTTCCGCAAGAAGACGGGTTTATCTATTATCCGAACCATCAGGGAATGTTTGATATTATGGCACTTATGTATTCCAGTCCCAGACCGTTTGCTTTCGTATATAAAAAAGAAGTCAAAAATGTTTTTTTCTTAAGGCAGGTAATCCGTGCCACCGGCTCGCTTGATATGGACCGTTCGGATATCAAACAGTCACTGAAGGTGATCAATCAGGTGGCACAGGAAGTAAAAGAAGGACGTAATTATCTGATTTTCGCAGAAGGAACCAGGAGCAGAAAAGGAAATGAGCTTTTGGAGTTTAAGGGAGGCAGCTTTAAAGCGGCGCAGAAAGCGAAATGTCCGATCGTACCGTGTGCACTGGTAAACTCCTTTGTACCTTTTGATGAGAATTCGATCAGGCAGACGACTGTTAAACTCATTTACCTTCCGCCTCTCTATTATGAAGAGTATAAAGAAATGAAAACAAATGAAATTGCATCAGAAGTGAAAAACAGAATTCAGGCAGCGGTACAGTCACATCTGTAAATACAGACTGCGGCTGTCGATGAAATGAACATAAAATTTGTGTTTCTTCCTATATATATACCCATATCTTGTACCTTGCAGAAGAGTAAGAAAAAAATATAAAAAAAATACAAAAATGCGTTGACAAAGTGGCGGTGTACTAGTATAATAACTTTTGCGTCACGAAAGACGTGTAACTTCATATTGGTAGAGGATGAAGTTCAGCAATGGAGAAATACTCAAGTGGCTGAAGAGGCGCCCCTGCTAAGGGTGTAGGTCGTTTGCGCGGCGCGAGGGTTCAAATCCCTCTTTCTCCGTTTC